>NZ_JBLWTD010000013.1:0-85331 GCF_048270265.1 Maricaulis sp.
CAGCGCCGTCAGGCGCTGCTCGACATGGTCGATCAGGGGCAGGTTGGAATTGCGCGAGGTGGTGTCGAAGGCGATCAGGGTGCGCAATTCTTCGATTGCGGTCGCGAGGAAGGGCGATGACTGGGACATGGGACACCTCGATCAGTTTGTAACGAGGGTGTTAGCCGGTTTTTCACCGCAATTCCAAAACTCAATCCCCAAGGCTCCGGCCAGCGCGCAGTATCGCCCGGTTTTGTGGAGCTTGAGCGCGATGTATTCGAGCCTGGTCAGATATTTGCGGCGTTGGGCCGGCGACCGGAGCGGCAATGTCGCGCTGATGTTTTCGCTCCTCCTGCTGCCGCTGATGGTATTGACCGGCGGCTCGGTCGACCTCAACCAGGCGCTCAACGCCCGCACCCGGCTCGCCCAGGCCCTTGATGCCGCCGCCCTTGCCGTCGGGGTCCAGACATCACTGACCGAGGAAGAGGCCGCCGAGTTCGCCCTCGGCTTCATCACCGCAAACTATCCGGCCGGCGAAATCGGCGAGGTCGGCGGCATCCAGGTGGCGATCGACTCGGTCAATGACATCGTCACGGTCGGCGCCGAGGCGCGGGTCACCACCCATGTCCTCAATCTGATCGGCATCAACGCGATCACCGTACACTGGGAAAGCGAAGTCCAGCGCGCCCGGCGCCGGCTGGAGCTGGCCATGGTGCTCGACAATACCGGTTCGATGGGCGGTTCCAAGATTTCCAGCCTGCGCGGCGCGGCCCGCCTGCTGACGGATATCCTGTTCGAGGGTGCCGATCCGGACAGGCTGAAGATCGGCCTCGTGCCCTTTGCCTCGACGGTCAATGTCGGCACCGGCTACGAACGCGCCTGGTGGCTCGATCCGGCAGCGCTTTCGCCCCTGCACTCGGAGAATTTCATCCCCGCCGCCAATCGCTGGGATTTGTTCGATACCATCACCAATCGCGACTGGACCGGCTGTGTCGAGGCCCGTTCGATCCCGCATGATGTCGAGGACACCCCGCCCGCCAATGCCTCGCCAGAGACGCTCTTCCTGCCGTATTTCGCGCCCGATGAGTCGAGCTACGGCTCCTATCCCAACAGCTATATGAGCGATCAGATGTCCGGCTCGGACCAGCGCGCCCGCATGCGCAACTCGCCCAAATATGCCGGCGCCTCCGTCTCGTCCGGCGACGGGCCGGGCTGGGGCTGCACCGCGCGGCCGATCACGCCGCTCACGGGCAACCAGGCCAGCATCAATGCCGGCATTGCCGACATGATCGCCAGCGGCACCACAAATATCCCGATCGGCATCAGCTGGGGCATTCGGGTCCTGTCACCGGGCGAGCCCTTCACACAGGGTGTCGCCTGGGATGAGGATGACACCATCAAGGCGATGGTCGTGCTGACCGACGGGGAGAATTATCTCAACGGTCGCGGCAACAGCAATTACTCCGACTATTCGGGCTACGGCTATATGCGTGACGGCCGGCTCGGCATCATCTCCTCCAGCGACAGCGCGATCCGCAACGCCCTCGATGATCGCACCGCCGCCGCCTGCGACTATGCCAAGGGGCTTGGCATCCGCGTCTACACCATCACCTTCCAGGTCAATTCCAGCTCGACCCGCAACATGATGCAGGCCTGCGCCACGCATCCGGGCCTGTATTTCGACTCGCCGTCTTCGGACGCCCTGCGCGATGCCTTCGAGATGATCGCCGGTGATCTGAGCAATCTGCGCCTGTCGCGATAATTCACCCCCGCTTAACCATCCCGTCTAACGCGGCTTTAACTCCGAACCGCTAGAGTTTTAGCGAATAGATGATGGTAACCGCACATGTGCCTGGCCCGCCTTTTCAGAAAACTCACCGAATTTGCGTCGGACCGGCGCGGCAATGTTGCGGTTATTTTCGCCCTGGCGCTGGCGCCGGTAACGCTGCTGGCCGGCGGATCGGTTGATCTGAGCGCGGCGATGAACGCCCGCAGCCGCCTGGCCCAGGCGCTTGATGCGGCGGCTCTGGCCGTGGGCGTCAATGCCTCGATTTCCGATGAGGACGCGCTGGAAATCGCCACCGGCTTCATCAATGCCAATTACCCCGAGCGCGAGCTGGGCAATATCACCAGCATCTCCGTTTCCGTCGACCCGGAGACCGACAGCGTCACCGTGCGCGGTGCCGCCGAAGTGCGCACCACCATGCTCGGCCTCGCCGGCATCCAGAAGATCACCGTGCATTGGGAAAGTGTCGCGCAACGGGCCCGCCAGCGGATCGAGTTGGCGATGGTGCTCGACAATACCGGCTCGATGGGCGGCTCCAAGATCCGCAATCTGCGTGAATCGGCGCTGCTGCTGTCGGAGACCCTGTTTGAGGGTGTCGAGGATCCGGAAGACGTGAAGATCGCCCTCGTGCCCTTCGCCGCAACGGTCAATGTCGGGACCGGCTATGAGCGCGACTGGTGGCTGGATCCGGACGCGATCTCGCCCATTCATGCCGAGTGGGCCGGTGGCGACTACAGCGTCGAGGAATGTTCAGGCCGTGGCCGTCGCCGTACCTGCACGACCACCGAGATCCACCCCAATCACTGGGACCTGTTCGACGAGCTGAGAAACACCAGCTGGGGCGGCTGCGTTGAAGCGCGGGCCCTGCCGATGGATATCGACGATACCACCCCCAATCCCGGCCGGCCCGAGACACTCTTCGTGCCGTATTTCGCGCCGGACGAGCCGGACACCTGGGGATTCTACAATGATTATCTCGATGACGAAGAGTCGGGCGATGATTTCGAGCGTTTGCAGTATTTGCCGAAATACGACGATGTCCGGCCGAGCTTCGACGGCCCCAATGCCGCCTGCACGGTGACGCCGATCACACCGCTGACCAGTACCCGCTCGCGGATCGACAATGCGATCTCCGACATGGAAGCCAGCGGCAATACCAATATTGCCAACGGGATTGGCTGGGGCGTGCGCGTGCTGTCGCCGCAAATGCCTTTCACCGAGGGCGCCGATTATGATGACCGCGACGTGCTCAAGGCGATGGTGATCCTGACTGACGGCCAGAATGTCCTCAGCGGCCAGTATAACAGCTTCATGTCGCGCTATGAGGCCTATGGCTATATCAACGACGATCGCCTGGGTGTTCGCACGTCAAGCGGCAGCCAGTTGAGCGATGCCCTCGATGACCGCACCGTGGCCGCCTGCGCCTATGCCCGGGCACAGGGAATCCGCGTCTACACCATCACCTTCCAGGTCAATTCCAGCTCGACCCGATCCATGATGGAAGCCTGCGCCTCGAACCCGAGCCTGTATTTTGACTCGCCTTCGTCCTCGGCCCTGCGCGATGCCTTCGAGATGATCGCCGGCGATCTCGCCAATCTGCGTCTGGCGCGCTAGCGCCGTACCGGCGGGCTCACGCCCCCGATACGGCACTGCACAGTCTTCAGTTACCGGAGCATGGCAGCGGATGGCCCGTGCCGGCCACTAACGGTCGAACACAACGTCGAGCAGCTCAAGCTGGAAAGCCAGGGCTTCGTTCGGCCCGATCGGGCCGCCGGGCGTGCCGCGCGGGCCATAGGCCAGTTCCGGCGCGATGAAGAGATCCCAGGATTCGCCAACACGCATCAGCGGCAGGGCTTCAACCCAGCCCGCAATCAGGCGGTTGGAGGGGAAGGTCGCCGGTTCGCCGCGGGCATAGGAGGAATCGAACTCCCCGCCATAGGTGAACATGCCGCGATAATGCACCGTGACCATATCGCCGGCGATCGGTGAAATCCCGTCCTCGCTGGCTTCGCGAATGCGGAAGAGCAGGCCCGAGGGCAATTCGAACACGCAAGGCTCGGCGCGCACCGCGTCAAGATAGGCGATGGCCGCTGCGGCATTGGCTTGCGGGTTCTGATTGCCGTCGGCAGGCGGATCGACGACCAGCATGGTCGTGTCGGCTGCGCCGGCACAGGTCCGCGCCTCGGCCACGATCGTCTGCTCGGGCGTCATTGGAGCGGGCGTGGCGACAGCAACGGCATCGCTTGCGGTGTCCGGCGCAGTCTCGGTGGCGGTCTGGGTCGCAGCGCTCACGCCAGCGTCCGCGCGGTCATGTTCGGCACGGACTTCCTTCGAACAGGCCGCGAGCGTCAGGGCAAGCGCGGCAGTGGCCAACAGGGCAGATTTCATTTCCAGTCTCCATTTCGGGCCCTCGGGCCCGGTCCAGTCGTGCGGGCGCGGCTGCGCCTATTCCGTCTCACGCGGCAGGATGGTCACCCGCCAGCTCGTTTCAGGCCGCAGATAGGTCGCGGCCATCTCGACCAGCTCCTCCCGCGAAATATCGCTGTAATCGGCCATCAGCCCCCGGATCCGGTCCAGCCGTTCGGGCTTGTCCCAGGAGTGGGACAGCCAGCTGAGCCAGGCGCTGTTGTTCTCGAATGCTTCCTCGATCTGTTCCAGCAATGGACGGCGCGCACGCAAAATCTCGTCGTCGGAGATATCGCCCGCCGCGAGCATCGCGGCCAGCTCGTCAATCGCGGCATAGGTCGGCGCAAGATTTTCGGGCCGGACATCGACCCCGACCCACAGATAGCCATAACCGGGATAGACATCCGAATTACTGGAATTGTTGAAGGCCGAATAGGTGAAACCCTCGGCTTCACGCAGACGTTCGGTGAGCTTGAGATCGAACACGGCGCGCAGCAGGCTGAGCGTCCGGCTGCGCCGCCGGTCACTGTCGTCAAAGGCCGGCCAGTAGACATTGGCCATCGCCTGATAGTCCGGCCCGTTATGGCGCAGGATGACGGGTTCGGCCGTCGGTTCCGGGAAGCGGATATCGCGCGCCTCGTCATAGTCCGGCCAGCTCGCCGCGCGGTCCGGCAGGGCACCGAAGGTCGCACCGACCGCAGCGATCACGGCCTCTTCGCTGATATCGCCGACAATGGTGATCTCGATCGGAGCGTTGTCCAGCGCCGGTTCGAGGAAGGCCTGGATGGCGGCCAGATCGACACCGGCCACCTCCTCGTCGTCGGGGAAGCCATAGCGCGCATCGCCGCCATGCAGCATGCGGGTCACATCAGCCTGAAGAATGCCGGTTGGCGAGGAATAGAGATTGCGCCGGATCTCCGGTGCCTGGCCCCGGTATTGTGCCAGACCTTCCTCGCGCCAGCCCGGATCGGTCATGAAGGCCGCGAACACATCCATCTGGATCTCAAAATCCGCCGGCGTGGTGGTGGCGGAGAAACTGAAGCTGTCATCGCCGACGCTGAAGCTGAGCCCGACCGAGCGGCCGGCCAGCACACGCGACAGATCGTCGGCGCTATGGGCGCCCAGCCCCGATGATGTGAAAACGGAACTGGCCAGGATATCGACCGCCGGCACCGCGCGTGGCTCCAGCTCGCCGCGACCAAACTGGACCTGGACACGGACAATCTGGTCCTCGAAATCGGTCTGTTTCAGCGTCACCGCGACACCGTTCTCGAAGCGCAGGCGGACGAGGCCGAGATCCTCGACCACGGTGCGCTCGGCAACCGCGCCGGCCGGGCCGAAATCGGTATAGGCAAAGGCCTGGGCTCCGCTTTCCTCCGGCGGGTCAACCGGTGTGGCGGCGCTGGCCTCCCAGACCGACCGGATCGCGGTTTCCGGATCATCGAGGACCACGGAGGTCGCGAGGAAGAGCAAGGGCTCGGCATCGGTCCACTGGGTCCGCCAGGCGGCGTTCACGGCGTCGACGGTGATGCGGTCGGCACTGGCCTCGAAACGGGCCAGGCCGGAAGCCGGGGTGGTGAAGACCTGGTCGCTGCGCCAGCTCGACCAGATCGCATCAGACAAGGCAGCGCTGTCGCGGGTGCCGGCCTGGTCAGCGGAGTTCTGCAGACTGGTGCGGAAGTTCGACACCTGCTCATCGAGCTCGGCCTGGGTGAAGCCGTATTCCCTGGCCCGGCGCAGCTCCTGCTCGATCACGGCGATGGCTTCGGCCCAGCGCTCCGGCGTCGCCACGGCGAGTATGCCGGCTTCGTCGGTCAGCTCATAGCTGCTCGAATGACTGGCACCGGCCTGCAGCAGCGGCGAGACCCCGGAATTGACGATGGTCCGCAGACGGCGCGACAGGATGGCATCGCCGAAACTGGCCAGATTGTCGCGAAAGCGGCTTTCGCCGGTGTCGGGCTCGTGCTGGTGCGGACGGATCGTATTGACGGTGAAGATGGTGAAGACTTCAGGGTCGTTGAAATAGCCGACCGAGAAGGGCCGGTCGGCATCGACCGTACCGAGATCCGGGTCCGGACGCGCATCGGCGCGCGACTCCCAGTCCGAGAACACTTCGCGGATCCTGGCTTCAACCGCGTCGGGATCGATCGCCCCGACCACGACCACCATGCCGCGCTGCGGCACATAGAAATTCTCGTAATAATCGACAAACCGGTCGCGTTGCGCCGTCTCGAGGGTTTCAACCGTGCCGATCGGATCACGCTCCGGAATCAGCGAGCCGGGCAGCTGGAAATACTGCAGCGCCGTGCCCCAGCGGCGGATCGCCGTATTGCGGAAGCGCTCCTCGGACAGGATCACGCCGCGTTCGCGGTCGATCGCCTCGGGGTCAAACACCAGTTCGCTGGCGGTTTCGCGCATCAGGAAGAGCGCGGTATCGATGGATTCCGCATCGGCTTCGGGCAGGTCGAGCTGATAGCCCACCGTATCAGGTCCGGTGAAGGCATTGGTATCGGGGCCGAATTGCAGGCCGTATCGCTCCAGCAGCGGCACCATCTCGCCTTCGGCGACATGGGTGGAGCCGTTGAAGGCCATGTGTTCGATGAAGTGCGCGATCCCGCGCTGGTCGTCGGCCTCGCCGAGCGAGCCCATATTGAACACCATGCGCACCGAGGCGACATTGGCCGGGGTCTCATTGACCAGGATCGCATAGCGCAGGCCGTTCTCGAGCTGGCCATAGCGCACTGCCGGATCGGCCACGAGATCGCTGATGTCCTGCGGCTGACCGGCGTGCTCGGCCGGCTGGCAGGCCGCGAGCATCAGCCCGGCAAGCAGGGGCAGGAAGGCGAGCTTGGATAAGGCCCTGAGCGACATGAGGTTCACCGATTCAGCTTTGCGTGCGGGGCAGCATAGCGTGCGGGACGCCCGCGTCGATTAAATTGGACGTAAGACCGGTCGAGATCAGGCGGGCGCGTGCTGGATCGGATCGTGTTCGGCAACCCAATGACCCGGCTCGACCTCGATCAGTTGCGGCTGATACTGCTCGGCATCGGGATCATCGATCAGCTTGGACTGCATGAAGCGCAATTGCGCCCGCGTATCCATCGGCGAAGGCAATTCGCCATCGAGCTTCAACCGCTTGCGGGTCTTCTCGATCAGCGGATCGGGGACCGGCACGGCAGAGATCAGCGCCTGGGTATAGGGGTGGCGCGCGTCCTCATAGATCTGGTCGCGATCCGCCATTTCGACGATACGGCCGAGATAGAGCACCATCACCCGGTGCGAGATCTCGCGCACCACGGACAGATCGTGGGAGATGAAGATCATCGACAGGTCGAGATCCTGCTGCAGCTTGATCAGCAATTCGACGATCTGGGCCTGGATCGACACGTCGAGCGCCGAGACAGCCTCGTCGCAGATCACGAGCTTCGGATTGAGGATCATGGCGCGGGCAATGCCGACGCGCTGGTTCTGGCCGCCGGACAATTCGTGCGGATAGCGATTGATCATGTTCCGGTCGAGTCCGACCCGGTCCATGATCTCGCGCACGGCATCCTGGCGCTGTTCCCGGTTCATGTCCTTGCGGAAGGTCTGCATCGGCTCGGCGATCGAGGCGCCGATCGTCATGCGCGGATCGAGCGAGGCCATCGGGTCCTGGAACACGATCTGCAGGTCTTCACGGGACTTGCGCATATCCTGCCGGCTCAGGCCGAGCAGGTCGCGGCCGATCCAGGTGACGGCACCTTCCTGGGCAGGGACGAGACGCAGCACGGCGCGCGCCAGGGTCGACTTGCCACAGCCGGATTCGCCGACCACGCCCAGCGTCTCGCCGGACTTCAGATCGAAACTCACACCATCGACGGCGCGCAGAAGCTTGTAGGTCGGGCGCAGGCCGCCGCTGACGCGGATCGGGAATTGCACCTTGATATCATCGACACTCATCAGCGGCTTGGCGCCGGCCTGGTCTACCACGGGCTTGAGCTGGACATGGCCCGGACGGTCCGGCGCATCGATGCGCGGCATCGCGTCGAGCAGCATGCGCGTGTAATCATGTTTCGGATTGGCGAAAATGTCCTCGCAGACACCGCCTTCGACATACTCGCCATAGCGCATCACCTCGACCCGGTCGGCCATGCGCGCGACAACGCCCATATCGTGGGTGACGAAGGCCAGGGCCGCGCCGGTATCACGCTTGAGCTCGTCCATGATGTCGAGCACCTCGGCCTGGACGGTCACGTCGAGCGCGGTGGTCGGCTCATCGCAGATCAGCAGATCCGGTTCGCACAGCATCGACATCGCGATCATCACCCGCTGGCGCATGCCACCGGACAATTCATGCGGATACTGGCTCAGGCGCCGGTGCGCTTCGGGAATGCGGACCCGGTCCAGCCATTCCAGCGCGCGCTGCTCGGCCTTCTTGCCATGGAGCTTGAGATGGATGCCGAGCACTTCCTGCATCTGGTCGCCGATACGCATGTGCGGCGTCAGCGAGGTCAGCGGGTCCTGGAAGATCATCGTCATCTTGCGGCCGCGGACACGATTGAGCTTGTGCGGTGCCAGGCCGAGAATTTCCTCGCCCCGATACCGGATCGAGCCGGTCGCGCGACCGTTCGAGGCCAGCAATCCCATAGCGGCAAGGAAGGTCTGGCTCTTGCCCGACCCGGATTCGCCAACGACAGCCAGGCACTCGCCAGCTGCGATTTCGAGCGAGATGCCCCGCACAGCATTGACCATGCCGTCCGGTGTCTCGAACCGGACGTCCAGGTTCTCGACCTGCAGGATCGGCTGTGCGCCAACCGGCGTCTGTCCGCTATGCAACACTGGCAAACTCCTCACACACGGAATTAGGGCCGCAAAGCATATCGCCGATATCGCGTAAGACCAGCGCGCGGATCACCAAACGCTGCGGTCATATCAAATGATCACGCTTGCCTCTGCCGCTGATAACCGTAAACCGGCAGTCATGATATCGGTCGCGGCGGGTTTGCAATGACAGGTGGCGGCCCGTCCCGTCAGCCCGGCCAGTGCCGGCAGGGCATGAAAGCCGGCGCGTTTCAGGCCGCGTTCGCGCAACCGGGCTTGGAGGTCGCCACTGACTCGGGCAAGCTCGTGCGAAGTCGGGCCTGGCGCGGGCCGCCAGAGCAGAACAGAAGCGGGACGCATGACCGAGCCGAAAGATATGCTTCAGACGCTCTACCGGAACTCCCCGAATGCGGTGGTCGTGACCAATGCCGCCCGCGAACTGGTCTCCATCAATCCGGCCGCCGAGCGTCTGTTCGGCCGCACCGGCGCGGACATTGCCGGTGAATCTGCGCAACTTCTCTATGCCGACCCGCGCGATTATGACCAGCTCGGCCAGACCCATTTCCACCGGGACGCAACCAACGACACCCGGACCTATTCGGTGCGCTACCGGGCCCGGACCGGCCGCATTTTCGACGGCGAAACCCTCGCGAGTCCGATCATTTCCGCGAGCGGCGAGCGGACAGGCTTTCTCTGTATCATCCGGGATGTGACCGCCGAGCTCGCGCTCCAGGCCAAGCTCGAAGCCAGTGACATCCAGCTGCGCGTCGCCCTCTCCTCCGCCAATGAGGGCACATTCTCCCTCAACCTCGCTTCCGGACTGGGGTCGACCCGCGGCTTCATCAATGAATTTCTCGGCATCAAGGCCGCCGACGCGACGATCAGCCTAGCACGCTGGTCCGACGCGCTGCACGAACAGGACCGGGACGATTTTCACCGCGCCATCGACCTGCTCAAGAAACGGCCCACGGCCAAGCTCGACACGGTTCACCGGGCCCGCCGCGTCGATGGCGCCTGGCGCTGGCTGCAGACCCGCGGCCGTGTCAGCGAATTCGCCAATGACGGCACGCCGCTGCGCATCTCGGGCATCGTCGCCGATGTAACAGAGCGGCGGGAACTTGAAATCCGGCTCGCCGAACGCGAGCAGCAACTGGAGAACGCGATCGCCGCCGGTTCCTGCGGCATCTGGGAAATCGCTTCCGACTCGCCGGGAATTGTCGCGATCGGGCCGATCCGGGCCATGCTCGGAATGGCCGACGGCCCCGAGAAGGTCAAAGTGGAATCCTGGCTCGCCCAGATTCATCCGGACGACCGCGACAATGTCATCAGTGTCACCGGGCAATTGGGCCGCAGCGAGATCGACACGGTTGATATCGAATACCGGCTGCGCGACCTGCGCACCAACCAGTGGGTCTGGCTGCGCGGACGCGGCAAGCGGGTGACGACGGACCCGGCGCGCTCGGTCATGGCGGGCGTGCTGATCGACATCTCGGTCCAGAAGGAACTTGAAGACCGCCTCGCCCGGAGCGAGCGCCTGGTGCGTGAAGCGCTGGAGTCGGTCAAGGATGGTGCCTGGAGCGTCAATCTGGAGCGCGAGACCGTGCGCGTGTCGGGATTTTTGGCCGACCAGGGCGGGCGCAAGAACCTGAATGAAGAAATCCCGGTCAAGACCTGGCTTTCCTTCCGGCCCGCCGAGGATCGCGAAGTCGGCTTTGAACGGCTCAAGCAACTCCAGCAGCCGGCCCCGCTCAATGACCGGGCCAGCAAGGTGAGCGTATTCGACTTCCGCACCCTCGACCGCAATGGCGAGATCGTCTGGGTGCGCAGCCGGGGCCGGGTGATCGAATGGGACGAAGCGGGCAAACCGCTGCGTGCCGCAGGAACCCATTCCGACATCACCGAGGAAAAACGCCTCCAGGCAGAACTGGCCGATCGCGACCTGCAATTCCGGGATGCCCTGCAGGCGACAAATGAAGGGGCCTGGCGGATCAATCTGAAAACCCGGATATCCGACGTCACGGCAGTGATCAGTGAAATGATCGGCCTGCCGCCTCGCGATGCCCGCATTGCCCGCGACGAGCTGGTATCGCGGATCCATCCCGACGACCGCCCCATCGCCGAGGCAGCCTTCAAGAAGCTCGATTCCGGCCAAGCGGACACGGTGGACTACACCGTGCGCTTCCACTCCCAGAAGGATGGCTGGATCCATATCCACAGCCGCGGCCGCATCAGCAGTCGCGATCCGCAGGGCAACCCCCTGATCGCGACCGGCTTTCTCTCCGATGTCACCGAAAGACTGGAAACCGGCAAACGCCTGCAGGAACGCGAGGATCAGTTGACCGATGCCATCGCGGCGACCTCCCTGGGTCTGTTCCGGATTGATGTCAAAACCGGTGAGCTATGGCTGCGCGGGAACGCCGCCGAGGAGTTGTTCGCCACGCCCGCCGAAGTGCGGATTTCAGCGGACGACTGGCTCGGAAAAGTTCACCCGGACGACCTGCAGCTGGTCACCGAGACGACATCAGCCATGTACCGCGGCACGCAACTGGTCGCCGATATCAGTTATCGCATGCAGACCCGCGATGCGGGCTGGGCCTGGTACCAGGCGACAGGCCGGGTCGTGGAACGCGCTGCAAGCGGACGCGCCCTCTCAATCAGCGGCGTGCTCTGGAATATCGACTCGCAGAAACGGCTCAATGATGCCGTGCTGGAGGAACGCAGGCGCTTCGAGGCAATCTACCGGGCGACCCCGGCCATGACGCACACGATTGATGCCGATGGCATCATTCGCGAGGTCAGTGATTACTGGCTGTCCTATCTCGGTTATGAGCGCGAAGAGGTTGTCGGCCGGCAATCCACGGATTTCCTGGACGCGGACTCGAGCCAGCGCGCCAAAGAGATTTACCTGCCCGAACTGTTCCGCACCGGTCAGAACCGCGACGTGCACTATCGCTTCGTTCACAAGGACGGCACCCGGTTTGACATGCTGCTCTCCTCCTTCCTGGTCCGCGACGAGAACGGCGAGCCCCTGCGCAGCTATGCCGTGATGACGGACATTACGCCGCTGCGTGCCGCCAATGCCCAGCTGGAACGCTCAAACCAGGAACTCGACCGCTTCGCCACGGTGGCGAGCCATGACCTCCAGGAACCCCTGCGCAAGGTCGCGGCCTTCGCCAGCCTGGTCCGGCGGCGCTATATCTCGCAACTTGATGAGGACGGCGTGCGCAGCCTCGATTATCTCGTCGACGCCGCCCAGCGCATGCAACGCCTGATCGATGACCTGCTCGCCTATTCGCGCATGTCGAGCCAGCCGCTGCAGCTCCAGGCGGTTGATCTGGGCGCCTTGCTGGAGGACGTGCTCGAACAGCTCGACGCCTCGATCGTCGAAGCCGGCGCCAGTGTCGAAATCGATATCGATACCATGCCGACCGTGTGCGCCGATCCGCTGCTGATGCGGCAGGCGCTGCAGAACCTGGTGAGCAATGCCGTCAAATACCGCGGCACCGAGGCGCCCCGGATCAAGATCACGGCCAGCTCTGACGCCGAGAGCTGGGCCATCACGGTCAGCGATAACGGGATCGGCATCGACCCGAAATTCTTCGACAAGATTTTCGCCCCCTTCCAGCGCCTGCACTCGCGTGAGGCCTATAGCGGCACAGGGATCGGCCTCGCTATCGTGCGCCAGGCAATCGAGCGGCATGAGGGCCGGGTCTGGGTCGAATCCGCAGAAGGCACCGGGTCGAAATTCTGCCTCTCCATCCCGGTACAGACGGCCGTCCGGGACAGGGAAGACGCCAGGAGCGCCTGATCGCTATTCGAAGCGGAGCGCCTCGATCGGGTTGAGCCGGGCTGCGCGGTGGGCCGGGTAAAGACCGAAGAAGACACCGACAAAGGCCGAGGCCCCGATCGCGATCGCGACAATGGCCGGATTAACGGCAATTTCGAGCTCTCCGACATTGGCATAGGCGATTGTGCCGCCGACACCGACCACCAGCCCGACCAGCCCGCCTGTGACACACAGGACAATGCTCTCGATCAGGAACTGGTTGCGGATATCGCTGGCGCGCGCGCCAACCGCCAGACGCAGGCCGATCTCGCGCGTTCGCTCGGTCACCGAGACCAGCATGATATTCATGATCCCGATACCGCCAACCAGCAGCACGATGCCGGCACCGACCGCCAGGAGCAGGCCGAGCTGGCTTTCGGTTTCATTGCGGGCACGGATGAACTCGGCCAGGCTGGAGACGTTGAAATCGTCATCGGCACCCGGTGCAATACCGCGCCGGACCCGCAGCAGATCCTGGATATCGGCGATGACCCGGCCGGTGTCTTCCCCGGCGCCCACGGCGACATAGATTGTCTGGACCGGGTCCCGCACCGTCGGCACCTCTCCTGCACCGAAACGTTGCCGGACGGTGGACAACGGCAGGAAGACGATATCGTCCTGGTCAGAGCCGTAGGAGGTCTGCCCCTTGGCCGCGACGGTGCCGATGACCGAGAATTGCTGTCCGCCAATGCGCAGGGACTGGCCGACCGGGCTCGCGCCGTCGAACACTTCATCGACAATGGTCTGACCGATCACCGCCAGACGCCGTGCCGACTGTTCCTCTTCCACCGAGAAGGCACGGCCTTCCTCGATCACCCAGTCGCGAACATCAAAGAAGGCCGGATTGACTCCGGTGATCCGTGTCGACCAGTTGACGCCGCCAAACACCACGCTCAGCCCGAACGCGTTGACCTCGCCGGAGACCCCGCCGATCCCGCTGATCTGGTCACGGATGGCTTCGGCATCGGCATCAGTCACCGGCGTGCCCGTGCCCTCGGCACCGCGGCGCCCGCCAAACATCGAGGCGCCGGGACGCACGATCAGAAGATTGGCACCGAAACTGGCGATCTGGGCCTCAACGGCCTGTTTGGTGCCTTCACTGATCGAGACCAGCACGATCACCGACGCAACACCGATGATCACGCCGAGCATGGCGAGCGAACTGCGCAGGGCATTGATCCGCAAGGCGGTCAGGGCAACGCGTATCGAGGCGAGCAAATTCATGTGCGGTCCTCCACCACCTGGCCATCACGAAACACGATCTGGCGGCGGGCATGATCTGCGACTTCCTGCTCATGGGTCACGAGGATCACCGTGATGCCCTCACGATTGAGCTGGTCAAAGATTTCCATGATGTCGTCCGAGGTCTTGCTGTCGAGCGCGCCGGTCGGTTCGTCGGCGAGCAGGATTTTCGGGTCATTGACCAGGGCGCGGGCAATCGCGACGCGCTGCTGCTGGCCGCCGGACAATTGCGATGGCTGGTGATCGGTGCGCTCGCCAAGACCGAGCTGTTCAAGCCGTACCAGGGCCCGCCGCCGCCGTTCGGCATGGGGCACACCGCCATAGACGAGCGGCAGGGCGACATTCTCCACCGCCGAGGTGCGTGGCAACAGGTTGAATTGCTGGAATACGAAGCCGATCGTGCGATTGCGAAAACGCGCCACCTCCTCCGGCCCCAGCGTACCGAGATCCTCGCCGGCCACCTTCAACAGGCCCGATGTCGGCCGGTCGAGGGCGCCGAGCAGGTTCATGAAGGTCGACTTGCCCGAACCGGAACTGCCCATGATGGCGACATATTCACCTTCCTCGATGGTCAGGGAGACGCCATCGAGCGCGCGAATGGTCATGTCGCCCATGGTGTAGGTCTTCACCAGGTTGCGGCATTCGATCAGCGCCGTCATTCGCGCACCTCGCGGGCGCGGGTCACCACGGCCTCGCCCTCGGCGAGATCGCCGGCGACGACTTCTGTATTCTGGCTGTCGGAAATCCCCAGGCGCACACGGCGCTCGGCCAGCATGCCATCAGCCTCCTGCACCCACACCGTGGCGGCGCGCGTTTCCGCGGCCTCGCGGGCGATGGCGCGATAGCGCTGCATCTGGTCCGGCGTGAGAATGCCCGACAGGCCGCGATCGACTTCCGCCTGCACCGCCGCGCGGTCAAAACCGCCACCGGCCTGGGCTGCAGCCTGGGCGCGGCCAAAGGCGCCGCGGAACAGGGTCGTGACCTGCTCGGCCTGGTCCGGTGTCAGATCAAGCTGTTCGGTCAGGCGGTCCGCCGGGTTGGGCCGGCCGCCACCAGCACCTCTGGTGCGGGCGCCAGCCTCCGCGGTCTCGATCGGCCGGGTGCGATCCTCAATGGCCGATGAGGGGCGAAAGCGCAGTGCGGCATTGGACACACGCAGGACGCCATCGCGCTCACCGGTGACGATATCCATATTTGCCGTCATCCCCGGCAGCAAACGCTGGCCTGGATTGGAAGCCGACACGACAACCGTATAGGTGACGACATTGTTCAGGGCCGTCGGGGCGAGGCGGATCTGGTCGACAACACCGGTCAATTGCATATCCGGATAGGCGTCGACGGTGAAATTGACTGTCTGACCCTGTGCGATCTGGCCGATATCGGCCTCGTCGACCTGGGCATCGATCTGCACCTGGCTGAGATCCTGGGCGATGGTGAACAGCACCGGCGCCGACAGGCTGGCTGCAACGGTCTGGCCCTCATCGACGGCACGATCCACGACGATGCCATTGATCGGCGAGCGGATCGTGGTGCGTTCCAGATCAATACGGGCGCCTTCCAGCGTCGCATCGCGCTGGGCCAGCACCGCTTCGGCATTGGCGATCTGGGCCTGGGCGACGGCGACGTCGGCGAGCGCCGAATCGAGCGCTGCGCGGGCATTGTCGAGCGCTGCTGCAGAGGCATTGCCGCGCTCGCTCAGAGTCTGGGTGCGGTCGAAATCGAGCTGGGCTGTGCGGGTATTGGCCCGCACCCGCGTCAGGGTCGCACGCTGCAGCGTCAGGCTGGCCAGCGCCGTGGAGCGGGAGGCCTCGGCTTCGCGCACACGTGTCTCATAGGTCTGCGGGTCGAGACGGGCGATGACCTGGCCTTCCTCGACCTCGTCATTGAAATCGACGAGGACTTCGGCGAGCTGGCCGGAAAGCTGGGAGCCGACCTCGACAGTCACCAGGGCCCGCACCGCACCGGAGGCGGCAACAATGCGCCGCACCTCACCGGTGGTGACGGCCGAGGTTTCGATCTGCACCGATCCCGTACTGGCCGACGAGCGGCCGAGGAACCACCAGGCCGCGAGCGCCAGCACGACAATCCCGGCAACCACCATAATCCAGCGTTTATTCTGCAACATCTTCGCCCCTTGGACCTCAAGGGCCCTGAATTTGTACACACGACCTCAACGCGGCTGCGGTGTGATTCCGTCGCGCGCCTTGCAGTTCAATGCGGTGTAGCCTGCCGCGTCCGCGAAGGCTATCCACACCACGCGCTCACAGAAGGGTCCGCTCATGGATGTGATGGAACTGCTCGATGCGCCGGGAATGGCGCCGCTGCTGGAGGCGGCACCCCTGCTGGGCCTGGTATTGTGGGTCTTGCTGGTGGCCCTGCTGTGGCGGGATGGCTTCAACGACCTGGCCGAGCGCTTCACCCGCCCGGGCTGGACGATGACGCAACGCCTGGCGACGCTGCTGATGATCCCCGTGCGGGGCGTCATGCTCGCTATTGCCGCCGCGCTCGGTGCCGCCCTGACAACACTGGGGCTTCTGATCAATATCGGCGTCGTCCTCAACCTCCTGCGTGCCGGCAAACTCCTGCTGGCGGGCTGATCCATACCGGGATGTGCTGCCGGTCAGTTTGTCACGCCTGCTGCATGGTGACATGGCCGCAACCGGGCCTTATGTGTAAGCTCCCCAGCTGATAACGACTTGCAAACGCAAGCAGCCGCGACAGGACCGGATGTGACGCTCGACCAACTCGAAAAGGGCCAGATTTGCCACGTGACCGGATTTATCCCGGGCTGCGAGGATCTGGTGATCAAGCTCCGCGAGATCGGCTTTGCCGAGTCCGATGAGGTCGAACTGATGCATCGCGGCCCGCTCGGCGCCCAGCCCCTCTGCTTTCGCCTCAACCGGACCCTGATTGCCCTGCGCAGCGATGAAGCGCGCGCCATTGAAGTGGAAACACCGCAATGAGCCGTTTGCGCATTGCGCTGGTCGGCGCGCCCAATTCGGGCAAGTCGACCCTCTTCAACGGCCTGACCGGTGGCCGCGCCAAGGTCGCCAATTACTCGGGCGTCACGGTGGAGACCCGTACCGGCTGGCTGCAGACGCCCGGCGGCACCGAGATCGACCTGATCGACCTGCCCGGCATTTACGGTCTCAAGGCGCGCTCGGCCGATGAACGCATCGCCATCGAGCTGTTGTGCAATGGCCGCGATGACGAGCCCGCACCCGACGGCATACTGGTCCTGATCGACGCCGCCCATTTGCGCACCCATTTGCACACCGTGCTGCAGATGCGCGCCATTGGCCGGCCGATGATCGTCGTGCTCAACATGATCGATCTGGCCGAACGCGATGGTCTGAAGATCGATGTCGAACGCCTTCAGAGCGAACTCGGCGTCCCGGTCGTCACCTCTCGTGCGACCCGCGCTGCCGGCCGCGCCGACCTTCTGGCCTGCCTCGATCGCCAAACCGCAAACTGGCCGGCCCGCCATGCGGCGGACGAGAACAAGGTCTGCACCACCGATATCGACCTCACCGCCCTGCAGCGCGAGGCCCGCGGCATCGCCAACCAGGCCATCCTGTTCGAACCGGCGATGAACCGGCTCACCCGCCAGGTGGACAATTTCGTCCTCCATCCGGTTGCCGGCCCGATCATCCTCTCGGCCCTGCTCTTCTTCATGTTCCAGGCTGTCTATTCCTGGTCCGGCCCCTTCATGGACGGACTCGAGGCCGGCGCCGCCGCGCTCGGCGACCTCGCCGGCCGAGTCCTGCCGGCCGGCTGGATCCATGACCTGGTGGTTGACGGCATCATCGCCGGGGTCGGCAGCGTCGTCGTCTTCCTGCCGCAGATCATCATCCTCTTCCTCTTCATCCTGGCATTGGAGGCCTCGGGCTACATGGCCCGCGCCGCGGTGCTGATGGACGAGCTGATGCTGCGCGTCGGGCTCAATGGCCGCGCCTTCATTCCGCTTCTGTCGAGCTTCGCCTGCGCCATTCCCGGCATGATGTCGGCCCGCACGATCGACAATGAACGCGACCGGCTGACCACGATCATGGTCGCACCGCTGATGACCTGCTCGGCGCGCCTGCCCGTCTACACGTTGATCATCGGCGCCTTCATCCCGCCCGATGCCGTGGGGCCGTTCAACCTGCAGGGCATTGTCATGTTCGGCCTCTACCTTACCGGCGTCGTCAGCGCCGTCACGGTGGCCTTCGTGCTCAAGCGCACCGTGACCAAGGGGACCAACCAGGTCCTGATCATGGAATTGCCGACCTATAAACTGCCCAATCCGCGCGATTTCTTCCTCTCGCTCTGGGGCCATATCAGCGCCTTCCTGAGACGCGCCGGTACCATCATCCTGACGACCTCGATCATCCTGTGGTTCCTCGCCAGCTATCCCAGCTCGGCCACGAGCCTGCGGGACAGCTATGCCGGCATGATCGGCTCGGTACTGGAAAAGATCCTCGCCCCGATCGGCTTCAATCTCGAGATCGCCATCGCGCTCGTGCCCGGCATGGCCGCGCGCGAAGTGGCCGTCGGCGCCCTGGGCACGGTCTATGCCATCCAGGGCGGCGAAGAGAATGTCGAGGGCCTCGCCGCGGCGCTACAGGGCGCCTGGTCCCTGCCGACCGCGCTCGCCTTCCTGGCCTGGTATGTCTTTGCCCCGCAATGCTTCGCCACCCTGGCGACCGCGCGGCGCGAGACCAATTCCTGGGCCTGGACCGGCTTCATGTTCACCTATCTGATGGTGCTCGCCTATATCGCCGCCGGAACGGTGTTCCACGTCGCGACCTGGCTGGGGCTTTAGGGGCGCCGGACACCTTCACGCAGGGCATCAAACCAGGCCGCATTCGCAAGCCCCGTGATCGGTGCCCGCGCGCCAGCGAGTACCCGCTCACGTAAAACCTGCTTGGCCCGGGCCTTGCCGTCAGGCTTTAACGGTTTGACCGGGCGTGCCTTGCTCGTGGTCATGGGCTCAGAATACTCGTTTCGGCGATGACCGGAAAGGTCACGAATAATCCCTCACTTGACACGATACCAAAAGGTTTCCTATAAACGGAACCGAAAGGTTTCACATCATGTCCACAGACCTCGACTCCGCCCAGCCTGTCTTCCGAGCCCTCGCCGATCCCACTCGGTGCGCGATTGTGAAACTGCTCGCTGAGCAGGATCTGCGCGTCGGCGATATCGCGGCGCATTTCGCGATGACGCGGCCGGCGGTGGCCAAGCATCTGGCGGTGCTCAAATCGGCCGATGTCATCCGTGTCAGCCAGGCCGGACGCGAGCGGATCAATTCCCTCAATCCGGCGGCGCTCAAAGCGGCCTCCGACTGGCTCAATTATTTCGATCACTTCTGGGACGACCGTCTGGCCGCCCTCAAATCTGCCGTGGAGGCTGACGCATGACCGAGCTCAAGATCACCAAGACCCTGTTTCTCAAAGCCCCGGCCAGCCATGTCTGGAAATTCCTCACCGAGGCCGACAAGCTGGCGGTCTGGTTCCATCGCGGTGGCGCGGACCTCGTCGCCGATGGCGAATACAGCGTGCTGACCAATTCCCTGGGCAAGGAAGGCACGAAGATGTGCTGGGGCAAGGTGGTCGAATTTGATCCGCCACACCGCCTCGTCCACACCTTCACGCATGATCATCTCGACGGTGTCGAAACCCTGTGTGTGTGGACGCTGGCCGATGCCGCGGGCGGCACGGTGCTGACGCTGGAACATACCGGTTGGGAAAAGGTCGGCGAAGCGGCCTTCAACATGGCCGCCAATCATGATGCCGGCTGGGACGAACACTTCCCTCGCCTGCGCCGCGTCGTCAGCTGATCGCGTCCGCCATATCGGCCAGTTTTGCGATCGTGTTCATGTTCCGGGCGGTGCCGGCCTTTGCCGCCGGGATGACGAGTTTCGACTGGCCCATACCGCCCGGATAATGGACATAAATCTCGCGCGCTCCGGGGTGGATTTCCTCGTCCTTCCGATTGCGGATTCCGTCAGGCTCGCCCGGCGGCGCATCAAGGAAGATCGCCACGGTGCGATTGCCGGGCTGGCCGGCGAAAGGATTGGCCTGCAAAACGGCGCGCATCTCATCCGCAGTCCGCACCATCACCCCTACCGGCTTGCCGGCCCAGGCGAACAGCCGAGCCTCGAGGCCGGCCTTCACCGCCGCCGCATCCTGGTCGCTGGTGAAGACGACATTGCCTGAAGCAATCCAGGTCCGCACCCGGTCATGGCCGAGCCCTTCGCACATCGCGACGAGCTCGCCCATCGGCAATTTGCCGGTGCCGCCGACATTGACGGCGCGCAGCAGGGCGATGAAAGCGGTCATGGCTGAGCTCCGGAGATATTGGGGCGAAATATCATCGCCAAGCACACACAGCTTATCCGGCAGGGTCACCGCGCTGCGCTCGCGCCCGCAGGTCTGCGAAATAGGCCGCATCGACCGGGCCTTTTGGGGCAGATCGTGCGCCTTCTAGCAGCAGCCCCCGCACCCGTTGAAGATCCATATCCTTGCGGATCAGCTCCCCGAGATATTCGCTCACGCTCCCGTACCCACCTTCCGCGACTTGAGCGTGGACGAAGGCCTTCAGCGACCCCGGCAAGGAGATATTGATGGTGCGCATGCCGCCAGATTGATGCGGATGCCGGCACTTGGCAAGAATTTGCCGGGCAGGCGGAGTGAATTACGCGCTTCGGGTAGCCGCACCAGACGCCCGATCTACGAGCTCCCTGGCGCTAAACCGATGGCGGCCGACAGGGTAAAAGGGGGCGCGCCGGCCTCCGCGGCCGGACCGCGCCCCGTCCTGATCAGCCCGCGATCGGTCCGCCGCGCGTGGAGGCGATGCCGCCATCGCAGACCACCGTGGTGCCGACGACATAATCACCGGCGCGCGAGGCGAGGAAGATCGCCGTGCCGGCCATGTCTTCAATTGTCCCGACGCGGCCCGATGGCACCGCCTGGGAAACCAGATCGGCATGATCGCGCGCGACCTTGTTCATTTCCGAGGCGAAGGCGCCCGGCGCGATCGCGGTCATGACGATATTGTCGCGCACCAGTTCCAGCGCCATGCGCTTGGTGAGATGGATGATGCCGGCCTTGCTGGCGGCGTAGGAATAGGTCTCGAGCATGTTGACGGAAATGCCGTCGACCGAGCCGATATTGATCACCTTGGACGGCTGTTCCTTGCTGCCACCGGCCTTCAGCGCACCGAACAGGGCCTGGGTCAGGAAGAAGGGCCCCTTCACATTGACGTCCATCACCTTGTCCCAGCCATTTTCCGGGAATTCGGCAAAGGGCGCGCCCCAGGCAGCGCCCGCATTATTGACGAGAATGTCGAGCTTGCTCTCCTGCTTGAGGAATTGTGCCGCCAGTTCGCGGCAACCCTCGACGCTGGAGACATCGCCCGGGATGGCGACGCACTCGCCATATTGCGACAGCTCCTTGGCCGCCTCGAGACACGGCCCCGCCTTGCGCGCCGAGATATAGACCTTGGCACCCGCCCGCAGATAACCCTCGGCGATCATTGCCCCGATGCCGCGCGATCCGCCAGTGATAAGAGCCACACGGCCTTTGAGAGAGAAGAGGTTGTCCATGCTCATGATCGGTCTCGCTGATTGGGCGCGGCGGGAGGTGTGGCGGCGCGGATTGGAAGAACGGGTTTGTCGAGCATGGATTAGCGTGAAGGGCGCGGGGCGTCCAGTTGAGATGTGGGTATGGGAAGAGATTGCGGCGAATTTCACTGAACCTCTCAAAACCCTCCGCCGTCATCCCAGACGGATGCCCGCGCATGCGGGGGGCAGATCAGGGATCACAAGCTGTTGGCTTATAGGAAAATGAAGGCCCCCTGCTCCGCCGGGTCCGGCAGCACATCCGCCACGCTGACCCGTTCAAAATCGTGCATCTGGTCGAGATAGGCATCGAAACAGGCCTTGTGGGGGACGCCGACGATGGCGAGGGCGTCTGCGCCGCGAACCGCTCTTTGACATCGCACAGACGCGCAGCAAAACGGCATGGCCCCGATGGGAGCCATGCCGTGTGCAGTTTTCATAGTCTTGGTCAGAGCAGGCGAAATTCACCCGCTTTCAGAAACCCTAGCCACCCGCGGCGGTGCGGGCCCGCTTGCGCTCGAATTCCTTGAGGAAGATCTTGCGGATACGGATGGACTGCGGCGTCACTTCGACCAGCTCGTCATCATCGATGAACTCCAGCGCGAATTCGAGCGTCACCCGGATCGGCGGGGTCAGGACGATATTCTCGTCGGTGCCGGAAGCGCGCATATTGGTCAGTTTCTTGCCCTTGGTCGGGTTGACGACCATGTCGTCATCGCGGGCATTCACGCCAATGATCTGGCCTTCATAAATATCGGCCGCGTGACCGAGGAAGAGCTTGCCGCGATCCTGCAGGTTGAACAGCGAGAAGCCGGCCACCTTGCCATCGACCATGGAGACCATGGCGCCGTTGTGACGCTGGCCGAACCGGCCTTCGGTGCGCGGGGCATAGTGATCGAAACTGTGGAACAACAGGCCCGTACCCGAAGTCAGGGTCAGGAATTCGGAACGGAAACCGATCAGGCCACGGGTCGGGATGACATAGTCCAGGCGTACCCGGCCATGCCCGTCCGGCACCATGTTCTTCAGTTCGGCGCGGCGCTGGCCGAGCTTTTCCATCACGCCGCCCTGGTGGATTTCCTCCAGGTCGATGGTCAGGGCCTCGTAAGGCTCGCACGATACGCCGTCGATTTCCTTGAGCACGACCCGCGGACGTCCGACGGCGAGCTCGAAGCCCTCGCGGCGCATGGTCTCGATCAGGATGGAGAGGTGAAGTTCACCCCGGCCCATCACGTTGAACTTGTCGGCATCATCCATCTGCTCGACGCGCAGGGCGACATTGTGGATCAGCTCGCGATCAAGGCGTTCCTTGATATTGCGGCTGGTCACGAACTTGCCCTCGCGGCCGGCAAACGGGCTGTCATTGACCTGGAAGGTCATCGACAGGGTCGGCTCGTCAACGGAGAGAAGAGGCAGGCCTTCAACATGGTCCGGATCGCAGACCGTGTCGGAGATTTTCAGCTTGTCGATACCGGTGAAGGTAATGATGTCGCCAGCCTGGGCCGCATCGATCTCGACGCGCTCGAGGCCGTGAAAGCCGTAGAGCTGAAGGATCTTGCCCTTTTGCAGCGTGCCATCAGCCTTGGCGACCGTGACCGCCTGGTTCTTGCGGACGGTACCACGGGCGATGCGGCCAATGCCGATAACGCCGGTGAAGCTGGAATAATCGAGCGCCGACACCTGCAGCTGCAGCGGACCATCACGGTCAACCGGCGGCTCGGGCGTGTACTCGGTGATCATCTTGAAGAGCGGCTCCATATCGGTGCCGATCTCGCCCGGATTGCTCGCGGCCCAGCCCTGCAGGGCTGAGGCGTAAACGACCGGGAAGTCGAGTTGTTCTTCGGTGGCGCCGAGGCGATCGAACAGGTCGAAGGTCTGGTCCAGCACCCAGTCAGGGCGCGCAGACGGACGGTCGGCCTTGTTGATCACGACGATCGGCTTGAGACCGCGCGCCAGGGCTTTCTTGGTGACGAAGCTGGTCTGCGGCATCGGGCCGTCAACGGCGTCGACGAGCAGAAGCACGCAATCGACCATGGAGAGGACGCGCTCCACTTCGCCGCCGAAATCGGCGTGTCCGGGGGTGTCGACGATATTGATCGACCATTCGCCCCAGGTGACAGCCGTGTTCTTGGCCAGAATTGTAATACCGCGTTCTTTCTCCAGATCGTTGGAGTCCATCATGCGTTCGGATGTATTGGCGCGTTCGCCCAGCGTGCCCGACTGCTTGAGCAGCTGGTCAACGAGGGTGGTCTTGCCGTGATCGACGTGCGCGACGATGGCAATATTGCGCAGCTTGTCGAGGGACGCGCTCATGAGTGTAATCCTGCTTGGTGAAAAGGCGCGCCCTCATACGCCGCCCAGCCCGGCATGGCCAGAGTTTATTCCGCATGTTCTATGAGCGCTGCCGGAGCGGGGGCGGTGCCGGCGGGCTAATTCTCGCCTGTCTCGTCCGCGGATTGTCTCCGTGACGCCGGGTGGGCGCGGGCCAGCACGGCCCGCAGGACGTGGAAACCGAGCGAGGCCAACAGGACAGTCGCGAACAGGCACCACGCCCAGAAGCGCGCGGTGGCGCGTGTCGAGCTCAGGTCTACAACAGAGACGAAATACCAGGACGGGCCGCGAATCCGGCTGAAGGCGATCATGTTCTCGCCGCCGGGCACCACAAACACGCCGAACGGCCGCGGGTCCTCGCGAAGCATGAGCATGATCGCGTCGGGCTGCAGGCTCGCCTGGCCCTGGGCAGACGGCGCGAGGGCGCCGCGGGAGATGACGTCGCCATTGCGGTCAAACAGCAGGTTGACGCCGTGGGTCGGCGGCGTCGCCAAGGCCGATGTGAGGGTTTCGTTCATCGAGATCGATGTCCCGAATCCGCCCAGCAAGGCCTCACCTTCGCGCACGGGTTGCCGGCATGCGCTGGCCACACGGGCGCCGCCGTCGGAATACACAAAGCGCGACAGCCCGGTGCATTGCATCTCGCTATTGGGGTTCAGATGCAGATCGAACAGGGCCGCATCCTCGTCCCCGCGCAACTCGAAATCGGCCGGCGCATCGGCACGATAAAAGCTTAGCCGGTCCTCGCGACCGGGCGCGAAAATGACCATTCGCCGGTCCGGAGTGAAGAAATAGAGGCTGGTAAACCGGCCCAGAAAGGCCTCGCCGACGCTGCGAATGGTATGGAAGGCGGCCAGGTAGCGGCGCTTGTCCGTCTCGGTCATCTCGGCGCCGTCAGCGAGAAACGCGCCCACCCCGAAGACAATATCGCCGCCGGGCAGGCTGGCACCATCGAACAATTCCGGCGCACTGCGGCGGGTGCCGTCACCATAGAGCGGGAAGAGGCGGTCAAATTCGGCGTCGACCGGCTGACCCTGCAGAGAGTCCAGCCGGCGCCGGAATGCCAGCTCGGCGGACTGGTTCAGTGCGCGTGCATCCTCGAATATCTGCGCCTCGCGCTCCGAACGCACCTGGATATAGGCCTGCAAATGCTGGGCCTGCGCCGCTTCAAGCGCACCGGCGAGGATCTGGTAACCGGCGAAACCGGCCAGCGCTGCCAGCATGGCGCAAAGCGCCAGATGCATGACAGGAATCAAAAATGGCCGGCTCGACAAACCATTTCTCCGCATTGTTGTTGATCGCAACTTATTGACTCGCAATCCCTAGACGCAAGGCGCTAAGAATTCGTATCCACAGGGGGCAAGGCATCCCGGGCTCGCGCTTCCACCGGCTGATCATCCGGCAGGGACTCCAGCAGCAAGCTGGACAGGCGCTTGAGGCTGGCTTCGAATTGCCGGTGTTCCGGGGCGGTCAGGACAGCCCGGGCCCGGGTCGAGATGGTTTCGACCTGCGGGACCAGCGACTGGTAGACGGCCTCGCCGCTGGCGGTCAGGTGCAGATGACTGATCCGGCCATCATCCTGGGATGCTGTCCGGACCACCAGCCCGGCCTCCAGCAGGGCCTTGGTCGCCCGGCTGACGATTCCCTTGTCCATCGGCGTCACCGCGACCACTTCGGCCGCTGTACGCCCCGGCCGCTCGGCGATCGCGGCCATGACGCGCCATTGCGACAGGTTCAATCCCGCATCGCGCTTCACGATCGCCGCCGTGTGGCGCGAAATATGGTCCGCCAGCACCGTCAGCTGGTAGGGCCAATAAGTGTCGAGTTCGAGCACGCGCCGCGTGGCAGGAATGGTCCGGGCCTGGTTCATGCCGGCAAATTAGTTGTTTTCACAACTTGACGCAATAGCAACGACAATGATATTCCAACCACAGGCTGACATGGACTCCATGCGGCCACATCATTCATTCCGGGAGATAATTCATGGCCGATCTGTTCGAAAATCCTATGGGGCTGTGCGGCTTCGAATTCGTCGAATTCACGGCACCGCAAAAGGGCATTCTGGAACCGGTCATGGCCTCGATGGGCTTCACCCATATCGCCAACCACCGCACCAAGGATGTCCAGCTCTGGCGCCAGGGCGGCATCAACATGATCCTGAATTACGAGCCCAATTCGCCAGCTGCCTATTACGCCGCCGAACACGGCCCGTCGGCCTGCGGCATGGGTTTCCGCGTCCGCAATGCGGCTGAAGCCTACAAGCTGGCCGTCTCCAAGGGCGCCGAGCCGATCGACATGAAGACCGGTTTCAGCGAGTTGCGCCTAGCCGCGATCAAGGGGATTGGCGGCGCCTCGGTCTATCTGATCGACCGTTTCGAGGACGGCACCTCCATCTATGATGTCGACTTCGAATTCATCGAGGGCGTCGACCGTCACCCGGCCGGCTGCGGCTTCAACGTCATCGATCACCTGACCCACAATGTTTACAAGGGCCGGATGGATTACTGGGCGAACTACTACGAAAACCTCTTCAATTTCCGCGAGATCCGCTATTTCGACATCAAGGGCGAATATACCGGCCTCGTCTCGCGCGCCCTGACGGCGCCGGACGGCCTGATCCGCATTCCGCTCAACGAGGAAAAGGGCGAGAAAGTCGGCCAGATCGAGGAATATCTGCGCGAGTACAAGGGCGAAGGCATCCAGCACATCGCCTTCTCCTGCGATAACCTGATCGAATGCTGGGACCGTCTGAAAGCCTCCGGCGTCAAATTCATGCCGGCGCCGCCATCGACCTATTACGACATGCTCGACGACCGCCTGCCCGGCCATGGCGAGCCGGCCGACGAGCTGCGCCAGCGCGGCATCCTGCTCGACGGCACCACCGAAGGCGGCGAGCCGCGCCTGCTGCTGCAGATCTTCTCGGAAAAGGCGATCGGCCCGGTCTTCTTCGAATTCATCCAGCGCAAGCAGGATGAAGGCTTCGGCGAAGGCAATTTCGAAGCCCTGTTCAAATCCATCGAGGCTGACCAGCTCGCCCGCGGCGCCATCGACGCGGCCTAGGAGGCATCATGACCGTCAATCTCAAGCGCATCCACCACGTCGCCTATCGTTGCAAGGACGCACGCGAGACGATGGAATTCTACAAGCGCGTCCTCAACATGGATTTCGTGCTGGCGATCGCCGAGGACCAGGTGCCTTCCACCAAGGCGCCTGACCCTTACATGCACATCTTCATGGATGCCGGCATGGGCAATGTGCTCGCCTTTTTCGAACTGCCCAATTCACCGGAAATGGGCCGCGATGAGCGGACCCCGGAATGGGTCCAGCACATCGCCTTTGAAGTCGAAAACATGGACGCGCTGGAAGCGGCCAAGGCCCATATCGAAGCCGAAGGCCTCGATGTGCTCGGCCCGGTCAATCACGGCATTTTCAAATCCATCTATTTCTTCGACCCCAATGGTCACCGGCTCGAACTCGTCGCCAACACTGCCACCGAGGCCCAGATGAAACAGCTCCACGAGGTCGCCCCGGCGATGATCGAGGAATGGAGCCGCACCAAGCGCGCACCCAAACACGCCGCCTGGCTGCACGAGCAAGACTAGGCGAGAGCCTGACGCATTTCCCTCCCCCAGCCCCGGCCGCAATGCCGGGGCATTTTTTTGCGTCACCCTTGAAATCCTAGGCTTTTCATTTCCCAAACTCGACGAGCATGCTATTTCTCGCCTGACGGGGGAATGCACGCATGAATCGCTTCATAGGCGAATTGCTCAGACGGCACGTGCTGCGCGTTGCAGCGGCGTCTCTGATTACCGGCTGGCTGATCATGCAGGTGGTCTCCGTCATGACCCCCGGCGCTCAATCTTCCCGACTGGGTCGACGGTTTCTTTGCCGTCCTGCTGATCGCCGGCTTCCTCGACTTTGCCACCCGCTCGGTGATGGCGATTTCGAGTGTGATTGAGACATGACCCAATGACCAGTTTCCTCGCCGAACTTCGTCGCCGCAATGTTTTCCGCGTCGCCGCCGCCTATCTGGTGGTCGGCTGGCTGCTGATCCAGGTCTCGGCCCTGCTGGAGGCGAGCCTCGGCCTGCCGGCCTGGTTCGACGCCGTGGTGATCGGCTTTCTCGCTGTGTGCTTCCCGATCGCGGTCCTGCTCGCCTGGGCCTTCGAGATGACACCGGAGGGCATGAAGCTGACCGCCGCCGTGCCCGATGGCCAGAGCATCGCGCCGACCACAGGCCGCAAGCTGGACTTCGCGATTGTCGCCGCCCTGGCACTGATGATCGCCCTGATCGGCTGGCAGCAAATGGCGCCGCGCGCCGCAGGCCCGGCCCGCACCGTTGCGGGTGAAGGAACAAGCGCCTCGGTCGCAGTCCTGCCCTTCGTCGATCTCAGCCAGGCCGGTGACCAGGAATTCTTCTCTGACGGGATTTCCGAGGAAATCCTCAATGTTCTGGTCCGCATCCCGGGACTGGGCGTGGCGGGGCGCACCTCCAGCTTTGCCTTCAAGGGCCGCAATGAGGATTTGCGCGAAATCGGCGAGGCGCTCGGCGTCGATCATGTGCTCGAAGGTAGCGTGCGCCGCTCAGGTTCGCGGCTGCGCATCACCGCCCAGCTGATCCGCTCGTCCGATGGCTTCCATATGTGGTCGGAAACCTATGACCGCGAGATCGCCGATATCTTCGACATCCAGGACGAGATTGCCGCCGCCGTCGCGGACGAGCTGGCGCTCTCGCTCGGGATTGACTGGCATCCGGCCGCGCATGACCGGACCAGCGATATCGAGGCCTATGAGCTCTTCCTTCAGGCCCGGCAGCTCTATTTCCGGCGCGGTCAGCGCAATCTCGAGGAGGCGGCGCTTTTGCTGCACGAGGTCGTCGCCCGGGACCCCGAGTTTGCGCCGGCCTGGATCGCCCTGGCCGGGGTGTATTCGGTGTATGAGTCGTATCAGCCGAATGACAGAATTGGTGATTATCCCTATTGGCGCCGCATCGGCCTGGCGGCGGCGCGGCGGGCGGCAGAACTCGATCCGCAGTCGGGCGAAGCGCAGACTTATATCGGCAGCTTTCTGGCCAACCAACATCAATGGATCGCGGCCTATCAGGCCTTTAATCGGGCCGTTGCACTCGAACCGCAAAACGCATCCGTCCTCGACATCTTTGCCCAAAAACTCATCGATACCGGCTACCCCGTCGAAGCCCGGGCACTGGCGGCTCGCGCCGTCGCGCTCGACCCTCTGGTGCCGATCTATCACAACACGCTGGGCTGGGCCTCGATGGAGCATCCCGACTATGGAGGCGAGGCGGCACTCGAGGAGTTTCGGCTGGCGCGCGCGCTCGGACCTGACCTGCCCTTCAGCTATAACAACGCCTTGCGAGTCCTGTTCAACCACGGACGGCGCGAGGAGGCCGAACAGATTTTTGAAGAGATATTGCGTCAAGGCATCTATCCTCCAGAGGCCCGGGAGCCGATTGATCGCCTCATGGAAGCTTGGGCGGCCGGTGACACGGCGCTGCGCGCCCTGCCGCCGGACCACACATTCTGGCGTTCAGGGATTGCTATCCTGCTGGATGATGTGGATATGGCCCTGGCGACAGCCGAAGCGAACTGGGCAAGGGAACCGCGACCCGGTCTCGGCCTGATCCTTGGCCTCGAAGCCAATTACCGCAATGATCCGCGCTGGCGCCAGCACATCCGCGACATCAACCTGCTTGAGCTCTGGCAGGTGCGCGGCTTCCCCGAGGGGTGTCAGGCGCTTGGTGCTGATGATTTCCAATGCGAGGCCTTGCCGATCCGATGATCCTCTCCCGCATCATCCACCATCTGAAGACCCAGAACTGGACCGCCGTCGGGCTTGAATTCCTGATCGTCATTCTTGGCGTTGTGATCGGCTTCCAGGTCACCGAGTGGAACACGCAACGTCAGGCCATCGCACGCGCCGAACTCCTCACCACGCGGCTGATCGAGGATTTGCGCAATGAACAATGGCGGGTGGAAGGCAATGCGTTTTACTACGCCCAGGTCTCCGACAACGCACAGCGCGCGATTGATGCACTGGAAGGGCGGCGGTCGGTCGATGACGAGACCCTGGTCATCGAGGCGTTTCGGGCCACCCAGATATTCAGCTTCCCCATCATCAGCACGACCTATGCGGAGCTTGTCGCAACCGGGACCATCAGTCTCGTCGCCGATGATGCGCTGATGATCGCGGCGGTTGAATACTACGAAAGCGGAGCCGACGTTCTGAGTTTTCAGGATCGCGACCGGACTTACCGTTCCACTTTTTTCCAACTCGCTGACCGGGCCCTTGTTGAGGCACTTGCCGACAACTGCGCCGAACCGCGCACAATGGGCATTGGCGATTATGCCGCGCTGCCGGAAATACTCGACTTCCCCTGTGACATCGACGGCCATGACGCGGCGGTCACAGCGCTGGCCGGACGCCTTCGGGGCAATCCCGCCATCCTGCCGCTGCTCCGCCAACGCGCCGTCGAGACCTTGGTCGAGAGCCGGTCACAAATCTACTGGCGAACCCTGTTCGGGCAAGTCCTTCCACCCGTGGAGGTGTCCGAATGATCCTCGCCCGCATCACCGATGCCTTGCGCGCCCAGAACTGGACCGCCATCGCGCTGGAATTCCTGCTGGTCCTCTCCAGCGTCGTGCTCGGCTTCCAGGTCACCGCCTGGAATGAAGCGCGCCACGACCGCCAGGAAGCGACGCTGATGGTCGCGCGTGTCGCTGACGAGCTGGAGCAATCACTGCAACTGGTCGAGGCTGAGCTTCCCGTAGCCGAAACACTCGTCGAGGCAACCGGCCGGGCCCACACCCTGCTGATCTCCGGCGCGCTCGATGAGAGCAACCGGACCGAATTCGAGAACAGTTTTTCGGCCGCAATCACGATGGCCGAAGTGCGGCTCCACAAGTCCGCACTCGAAGTATTCCAGAATTCAGGCGCGGCGAATTCAGGCACTCCGGCGGACTTGCGGCTGGCGATCGCGCGGTATTATGAATTCGTGCTGATCGAACGGGAGCAGGACCTGCTCCTGCTGTCCGACTTCACCGTGCTGGCCGGCGATCTGTTCGACCAGATTGATGTCGATACCGACTATTTTTCGACCGGCCACATCCGCGGTGACCTGGCGCCACTCAATGACAATCCCGCGCTGGCGCGCACCCTGCTGCAGATCAATCTGCGGCAGCAGGTTCAAGTCTACCGCCTCGAAGCCATCCGCGACGAAATCCTGGCATTGCGCGATCTGATCGCGGCAGAGGCTGGCGGTGGGGATGGGTAAGACCCGTCGAAGGTGGGGTGCCCCGCATCACACCAGCCCGCCCCGCTGCACCCCGTCACCCGGCTCGGTCAGCCATTCGCCCTCGCTGCGGACATTGCCGACCGCCTTGTTGGCCTCATGGATGGTAATCGCCTCCGACGGCGCGCCCTTGAGGATGAGCTCGATATCGGCGGTGTGGGGTTCCAGCCAGGGCTGGCAATCCTCCGGCCGCAACATGACCGGCATGCGGTTATGGACGCGCTTCATCGCCTCATTGGCCGGGATGGTCAGAATGGTGAAACTGTCGATCACTGCGCCCTCGATTTCGGCCCGGTCCCACAGCCCGGCCATGCCGAACCAGTCCGTGTCCTTCATCCCGATAAACCAGGGCTGTTTGGCACCCTTCTCGCCGGTCCATTCGTAGAATCCGACCGCCGGCACGATGCAGTGATGGCGGCGGAAGGCATGGCGGAAACTGGGCAGATCGGCCGCGGTTTCGGCCTTGGCGTTGAAGGTGGAATATTTCATCTCGCTCAAGGGCTTGTGCCAGAAATGCGGCACCAGACCCCAGCGCGCCATCGCCATCTCATTGCCGATTTCCTCATCGGTGCGCTGACGGATGATCGGCGCGAGCTGGGTCGGGGCGACATTCCAGCGCGGCTCGAGATTGGTCGCCGCCTGCCGGAGCTTGAACGTCTCCTGCAGGATCCACCACTGCAGCTTGCCGATGGCATAACGTCCACACATGGGGAGAGGTTAGCCGAAATCAGGGCCGCCTTGCCATCATTGTGCAGGTCTGACTGACAGGGCGTAATCGATATAGAGGGAGAGTTCCATGGCACCGGCCCGTTGCCAGTGAACGCCGCCTTCAAGCCCTGAAACCTCGATGGTGAAATCATCTCCGAAGGCAGCGGCGGTGCGGTGAGCATCGGCGGCAATGGCGGCAATGATCTCGTCACGATAGCGCGCCGGGCCACCGGTGACCGTCAATTCCCAGTCATTCGTGTTGAGCATTTCGGTGCGCCCGACCACCCGCGTATTTTCGATGAAATCATTGATCCGCGCCGTGGTGGCATCCACCGTATCCTCCGGCGAAATCGCCGTTGTGGCCATAATCACCACTTCACTGGTATCGGTGCGGCCGCGCCCGGTCCCGATCGGCAATGAATCGATCATCGTCTCGTCGAAATCGACAATCAACTGGTCGCCGATATCATTGCGGTCCACCAAAAGGCCGATTGCGACATTGGAACTCTGCCGTCCCGCCCGGACCAGATTGCGCAGCGTGTCACGCAATTCCCGCAGGCGCTGCGCCTCTTCCCGGGTATCGCAGACGACACGCACCCGGACCGAAATCGCGTCCGCCCGGCGCTCAAGCCGGACACTGGGCACAAAATCACTTTCATAATCGGCCATCCGCGACCCGGTCACGACGATCACGTCATCGCTCTGCAGGGCAAAGCCCGGTGCGGTGAGGGCAAAGGCCATGACGATGGCCGACAGACATGCGCGCATTGTTTCTTCCCCCAACTCAAGAGCGATCAGGCTAGCCGATATTTCCACACCAGGCCAGCCAGCACAAAATCCGCCACGGCGCCGCCGCCTGGCGTTATTCGGGAATACGGGCGGGCCAAAAGACCCGGATTTTTTTAGCGCTTTAACTTGGAGAGAGCCTCATGGCCCGCCCGTACGCGGTGGTGTCGGCCCTTACCAACGGGCAATCTTACCCTCGAACACATCCGGAGCCGGCGGAGAAGCACAGGATATCATTTCAGCCTGCTGTCATGTCTGCCGGTTACCCGTATCAGCCCACCCTGGCTCTGGTTCCGCTGGACCGGTCGTCACCCGATCCTCACCATCCCCTAGGGACACCGCACCCCACCCACGTCACCGAACGGTCCGGAACGCCCCGTTGCGGGAGGAGATGCGTGGAGTATGCGCCAGGCCTGGAGGGAGAGGATAAGTTGGGTTTTTATCGTCATCCCGACGAAAGTCGGGACCTCGATGGACCGGGCTCCGCGCTTGCCACGCCGGGGTCCTGACTGGCGTCAGGATGATGTGGGCCAATTGCTGAAGGGCGGGGATAAACCGCTGTCCTGGCCAGCGCCGCGCCCGTCATCATCACCCCAAAAACCAAATCCTGTCATCCCTGACGGATGCCCCGCGCATGCGGGGCGCAGATCAGGGACCCAGAACCACCAAGGTTAAATGACTCAGGCTCTGCGGGAAAAAGGCGGCCGACCGAACAGGCAGCGGCTCACCCGACGGGCGTCTGGGTCCCTGATCTCCGCCCGGACCGCTGACGCGTCCGGGCATCCGTCAGGGATGACAATTGGTGTTGGCTTGTGGGTATTTGGGTAGGCGGCGGGAAGTCGCCCCACACCCCACCGATTCACCCCTTGACTCTCCGCCCCCCTGACCGGAACATAAGCAGAACATTCAACAGAGGCCATGACATGCCAACTGCGCCGCGTGCCCGAACAGGGCGGCCGCAGCTCGAGGAGCTGCGACGCCAGATCCAGGCGATTGAAACGCCGATGACCGGTCCCGTCCTGACGGGGCAGGACGCGCTGGTGCTTGGCCAGAATGCGCTGGTGCTGTCGCCGGGCCTGCATGAGGTCTGCCCGGCGAGCTATCTCGACACGCCCGCCGCGCTGGCCTTCCAGATCGGCATGCTCGGCCAGGGTCTGGCCGAACAGGACAGGCTTCGCCCCGTGATCTGGGTGCGCCCGGCGGGCCAACGCGCCCATGATTTCGGCCGTCCCTATCCGCTCGCCCTGGCCCGTTGGGGGCTGGCGCCGGAACGGGTCCTGCTGGTCGAGGCGCGCGATGCGACCGACGTGCTGTGGGCAATGGAGGAAGGGCTCAATGCCGGTGCGCTGGTGATCGGCGAGATCGGGGCCTCGGCCCGCTATGATCTCACCGCCTCGCGCCGCCTGCACCGTTCGGCCCAGGCCGGAGGCGCGCGCGCGCTCGTCTTGCGCGGTCATCAAGATATCCAGCCCAGCGCGGCCCTGACCCGCTGGCGATTATCCGCCCTGCCGTCACCGGACCGGCCATGGCGCGGGGCGACAGGCCTGCCGGGATTGGGAGCGCCGCGCTTTTGCGCCGTGCTCGAACGGGTCCGGGGCGGCCCGCCGAAAACATTTGAGATCGAGTGGAAAAATGCGGCGTTTCATGTCCTTGAGCCTGCCGAGATGGCCCGTCGAACGGCGCAGCCTGCGCCCCAATTCGACCGCCTCGCCGTCTGATGCGCCCGGGCTCCCCTTCGCCCTGGTTCACACCTCAACCGGTGGCGAGCGGCTCTATGCCCTCAATCATGAGGCGGCGCGGCTGGGCTTGCGGCGTGGCCAGGCCCTGGCCGATGCCAAGGCGCTGGAACCGGGCCTGCGCATTGCGCCCTTCGCGCCCGATGCTGACCGGCGCCTGCTCGGTGCCTTTGCCCGCTGGTGCGGCCGCTGGTCACCCTGGACCGCGCCCGATCCCGGCGAACCGGGAGAGGATGGCGTGATGGTCGATATCTCCGGCTGTGCGCATCTGTTCGGCGGTGAGGAGGCACTGGTCAGCGCCGCCCTGCAGGCCGTGCGCGGTCAGGGCCTCACCGCCCATGCTGCCATCGCCCCGACCATCGGTCTCGCCTGGGGTCTGGCGCGCTTTCCGGCCCGGCGCGCGGCCACGGGCTGGCTGATCGCCCATGATGTGCCGGCCAGCCTGCATGCCCTGCCCGTCGAGGGCCTGCGCATTGGCGAAACGGCGGCGCGCCTGCGCCGCTTCGGGCTCAAACGCGTCGGCGATATTGCCGGCCTGCCGCGCGCCAATCTGGCGCGGCGTTTCGGCCCCGATCTGGTGCGCCGCCTCGACCAGGCCCGCGGCCAGGAAGACGAGACCCTCAATCCGCTGCAGCCGAAAACCCCGTTTCGCGCCCGCAGGCGCTTTGCCGAGGCCCTGCTCCTGCTGAAGGGGATCAAACAGGGTGTGCGCGAGACCGCCGAAACGCTGTGCGCCCATCTCGAGAGCGAGGGCCGCGGCCTGCGCCGGGCCGAGCTCAATCTTTTCCGCGTCGACGGCAAGATCCATCTCCTGATCATCGGCACCGCCGCCCCGGTCCGCGATGCGGCCCATATCGCCCGCCTGTTCAATGAAAAGCTCGACCGCGCCGAGATCGATATCGGCTTCGGCATCGATGTCATCGAACTCAATGCCACCGCTACTGCCCCCCTGTCGGGCCGGCAGTCCGGACTGACCGGTGATGCCAGCCTTGATGATAACCGCCTGGATGCCGAGGATTTCGCCCGCCTGACCGACCGGCTCAGCGTCCGCCTCGGCGAGGCCCGCGTCAAACGCGCCGCCCGCCGCGACAGCCATATCCCCGAACGCGCCGCCGGCTGGAGCGGCGAGGCCAATCCCGCCGGTGCCGCCCTGATGCTGCGCGAAGCGGGCGGCCAGCACGCCTTCCTGCTGACGCCGGAACGCCCCCTGCTCATCCTCGCCCGTCCGGAACCGGCCGAGGCCGTGGCCGAGATTCCCGACGGCCCGCCGCGCAGTTTCGTCTGGCGCCGCACCCGCCACCAGGTCCGCCAGGCCGAGGGGCCCGAACGCCTCGCCCCGGAATGGTGGCGCCCTGAAAGCCGCGCCAGCCCGAAGACGCGCGATTACTTTCGCATCGAGACAATCGAGGGCCGCCGCTTCTGGCTCTATCGCGACGGGCTCCACGGCCCGGAAACCCGTAACCCCCAATGGTTTGTCCACGGAGCATCATGATGGAAATGACCCAAGCAACTCTCACCGCCACCGAGATCGCCCGCCGTCATCGCAAGACCATGCCGCTGGCCGCCAGGATTCTCTGGCAACGCCTGCGCTCCGGCCGGATTGCCGGCCATAAATTCCGGCGCCAGCACCCGATCAGCGGCTATATCGTCGATTTCGCCTGTGTGCAGCACAAGCTGGTGATCGAGCTTGAGACCGGCCCACGCCCGACCGGCGAAGCGTTGCAGCGTGACCGCCGGCGCATGCTTGATCTGATGCATGAGGACTGGACCGTGTTGCGGCTGGCCGAGTCCGATATCTTCAACCGGCTCGAACAGGTGATCGCCACCATCGCCCGGCATCTGCCTGCGGAGTCCGGTCGCCAGACCGCAACCGCTCACGCCGGGCAGCACGTGTGACCGCATTCGCCGAGCTGGTTGCCGCCAGCAATTTCACCTTCCTGACCGGCTCCTCGCATGGCGATGAAATGGTCGCCCAGGCCGGGGCGCTTGGCCTGGCGGCAATCGGATTGGCGGATCGCAATTCCTTTGCCGGCGCGGTGCGCGGCCATCTCGCCGCGAAAGAGGCCGGGATCAAATTCCTCGTCGGGGTGAGGCTGGTCACGACATGCGGCTTCGAACTGGCCGCCTATCCCAGGCATCGCCACGCCTATGGCGCCCTGGCGCGCATGCTCACCGACGCCAATTTCCGCTCGAAAAAAGGGACATGCGAGCTGTGGCTGGAACAGATTGTCGAGGCCTCGAAGGACCAGGTCTTCATCCTGCTGCCGCCCGACCCGCCCTGCCCGGACTGGCAGGCCAGGGCGGCGGACTTCTGCGCCCGCTCAAGGGCCCGCCACGCCCTCGCCCTCACCCGCCGTTTCGACGGCCGCGATGGCGAGCGCCTGCACCAGCTCGATCAATGCGCCACCGAGCTCGGCCTCGACTGCATCGCCAGCAATGACGCGCTCTATCATGTGCCCGAGCGCAAGCCGTTGGCCGATGTGGTGGCCTGTATCCGCGAGCATGTGCGGATCAAACAGGCCGGATTTCTGGTCGCCGCCAATGCCGAACGCCACCTCAAACCGCCGGAGGAAATGGCGCGCCTGTTCCGCGGCTATGAGCACGCCGTCGCCAATACCGTCGCGCTCGCCGACAGCATTAATTTCAGCCTCGCGGAACTGGTCTATCAATATCCCAGCGAGGTCGTCGGCGATGATGAAACCCCGGCCCAGACCCTGCGCCGCCTGACGGCGGAAGGGCTGGAGCGGCGCTGGCCCGATGGCGCGCCGGACAAGATCCGCGCCGCCATCGCCCATGAACTCGAACTGATCGAAAGCCTCGATTTCCCGGCCTATTTCCTCACCGTCCACGATATCGTCCGCTTCGCACGCAGCCAGGGAATCCTGTGCCAGGGGCGCGGCTCGGCAGCCAATTCCGCCGTGTGTTTTGCCATCGGCATTACCGAGGTCGACCCGACCCTGATCGATCTTCTGTTCGAACGCTTCGTCTCGGCGGAACGTGGCGAGCCGCCCGATATCGATGTCGATTTCGAGCATGAGCGGCGCGAGGAGGTGATCCAGTATGTCTATGAGAAATATGGCCGCCGCCGCGCCGCCATGACCGCGACGGTGAATTGCTACCGGCCGCGCGGCGCCATTCGCGATGTCGGCAAGGTGTTCGGCCTGTCCGGCGATGTCATCTCGGCCCTGTCCAAGACGCTGTGGGGCTGGTCGACCGATGATCTCACCGATAACCGCATCCGCACCGAGCTCGGCCTCGACCCCGACACGCCCGATATCGCGATGACGCTGCACTATGCCCGCGAGCTGATGGGCTTTCCGCGCCATCTCTCCCAGCATCCCGGCGGTTTCGTGATGATGCAGGGCCGGCTCGACGAGATCGTGCCGCTGCACAATGCCGCCATGCCCGACCGCACGGTGCTCGAATGGGACAAGGAGGATATCGACGCGCTCGGCCTGATGAAGGTCGATGTGCTCGGCCTTGGCATGCTCACTTGCGTCGCCCGCGCCTTCGAGCTGATCGAGCGCCATTATGGCCGCTCCCTGACCATGGCTTCCGTGCCCCAGGCCGATAGCGCCGTCTATGACATGATCTGCAAGGCCGACACGGTCGGCGTCTTCCAGATCGAAAGCCGGGCCCAGATGACCATGCTGCCGCGCCTGCGGCCTCGCTGTTTCTATGATCTGGTGATCGAGGTCGCCATTGTCCGCCCCGGCCCGATCCAGGGCGATATGGTGCATCCCTATCTGCGCCGCCGCTCGGGGCAGGAAGCGGTGGAATACCCGTCAAAGGCGCTCGAGGAGGTGCTCGGCAAGACGCTCGGCGTGCCGCTCTTCCAGGAACAGGCGATGCGGATCGCCATCGTCGCCGCCGGTTTCACGCCGGCCGAATCCGACCAGCTGCGCCGCTCCATGGCCGCCTTCCGGCGCTCCGGCTCGATCCATGAAATGGGCGAGAAACTGGTGAAGGGCATGATCGCCAAGGGTTATGAGCCCGACTTCGCAGAGCGCTGTTTCAAACAGCTCGAAGGCTTCGGCGAATACGGTTTCCCGGAAAGCCATGCCGCCAGCTTCGCCCTGATCGTCTATGTCTCCTGCTGGCTGAAGCACTACTACCCGGATGTCTTCGCCGCCGCGATCCTCAATTCCCAGCCAATGGGATTCTACGCCCCGGCGCAACTGGTCCGCGATGCGCGCCAGCACGGCGTCGAGGTCAGACCGCCCGACATCAATCATTCCGACTGGGACTGCACGCTGGAGCCGGCCAGATCGGGCCCTCACTTCGCGCTGCGCCTCGGCCTGCGTCAGATCAAGGGCCTGCGCGAAGCGTCAGCCGCGCGCCTGATCGCGGCGCGCAATGCGGGCGGGCCCTTCACCAGCGTGCCCGATCTGGCCCGCCGGTCACGCCTCGATCGCGCCACCATGGACCGGCTCGCCAATGCCGACGCCTTCGGCTCCATCGCGCTGGACCGCCGCCAGGCCGGCTGGACCGCCCTCGCCCAGGCCGGCAAGCCCCTGCCCCTGTTCGAGCATGCCGATGAATACGGCCATGAGGTTGCCATTGCCCTGCCGCAGATGAGCGCCGGCGAGGAGGTCGCCCGGGATTACGCGGCGCTGCGGCTCTCGCTGAAGGCGCATCCGATGAGCTTTTTCCGGCCTGAACTGGAGGAGAGCGGCCATGTCCGCGCCGACCAGCTGGTCGATATGCGCGATGGCCGCTGGGTGACGCTGGCCGGCCTGGTGCTGGTGCGCCAGCGCCCCGGCTCGGCCTCGGGCGTCATCTTCGCGACGCTGGAGGATGAGAGCGGAGTGGCCAATATCATCGTCTGGCCGAAATGCTTCGAACGCCACCGCAAGATCGTGATGCGCTCCAAACTGATGAGCGTCACCGGGCGGCTGCAAAAGGAGGGCGAGGTGATCCACATCATCGCCAGCCGCATCACCGACCATAGCTGGCACCTCGCCGCGCTGGCCGATGGCGAGGAATTCTCGGAAGCGCTGGCCCACGCCGACGAAATCGCCCGCCCGCAAGATGACCCCCGCCTGATCGGGATCTATCGCCGCGTCATGCAGGGGGAAAGGCTGGAGGATGTGCTGCCGAAGAGCCGGGATTTTCATTGAGGTGCACGCGCTTGCATTGAGGCGCCTGTTTCAGAGATATTCAGGCCATGTCCCGACCGCCTCACAACACAGCCACCAACCGACACGCTTCCCCCGCCGGCCTGACACAGGCTGCATGGGCCGGGTTCTTGTATTTTTCCGCTATTTTCGCGCTTGGTTTCGGGTTTGGCGTTTTGCGCACGCTCGCTCTCGAAGCCTTCCCGAAGCTGACCCGGCTGGGCGCGGTCCTGGTGGAAATCCCGGTCATCCTCGCCCTTGCCTGGATGGTCTGCGGCGTTCTCGTAGCCCGCTTGCCGCTCACCGGTGGCGAGCGTTCGGCGGTCGTGATGGGCGCATTCGCACTGGCGCTGCTGCTGGCGGCCGAGGCAGGGCTTTCAGTGGGGCTGAATGGCTTGAGCCTGCAAGAGCATTTGGCCCTCTACCGCCAGCCCAGCCATGGCATCGGGCTGGCGGGGCAGTGCATCTTTGCGATCCTCCCCTGGGTTCGGATCCGGTACTTCAGCCCTCCGGCGCGCCGTTTGCAAACAAAACCCTAACACGCCGGACCTGTTGCGAAGCGGGTCAAGCCGTTGCAGATTGGGAGTTGTCATGAGCGAGCCGCAAACCCTGAGCGAAGACGAAGCCCACGCCATGCGCCTGTTATGGGATCGTGGCGGTGCCTCGGTATCGGAACTGGCCCGGGCGAGCCGGCTGCCGGCGAGTGCGACGCTGTCCATCCTGCAGCGCCTGCGCCGCAAGGGTGCGGTCGAGCGCCAGCAGCGCGGCCGTGATATCCGCTATCTGCCGCGCCTCAATCGCCAGACGGCAGCGACACACACGCTCGGCCGGCTGCTGGCCGAGCCAGCGGGTGATGATCGCAATAATCTCGGTGTCGTGGTGCTGCGCGAAAGCGATATCGACCCGCAGGACTGGGCCGATCTGCAGGCGGAAATCGCGGCCAGGGCGGCCGGGAAATCCACCCGCTAAATCAGTTTATTGCGCCAGGAAAGCCCGGACATCGGCAACGGTGCGCGCCGGATCTTCCTCGTGCAGGATATGGCCGAGATCGTCATAGATGATCAGTTCGGCCTGCGGCAGATCGCCGGCGATGCGGCTGGCCTGCTCCACCGGGATCATCACATCACGTCCGCCCCACAGCACCAGGGCCGGCGCCTCGACCCGCGCCAGATCGGCACTCGGGTCCGGCAGGGTGAAGACTTCCAGCCGCTCGACCAGGGCCTGGCCGACGCCGGGTGTCTGCATCAGGGCGTGGACGCGGCCGGGCAGGGCCGGGTCCATGCGGGTGACATCGCCGAACAGGCCGGCGGAGGCGGCGGCAATCATCGCTTCGGGCGCGCTGGTGAGATAGAAGCTCACGCCCATCGGCACGGCGACCGGCTCTTCGGTGACGCCATTGATGGAATAGGCACCCGGCGCGACCAGCACGAGGCGGTCAACCAGGTCGGGGCGCTCGGCGGCGAGGCGCCAGGAGACCAGACCGCCGAGGGAATTGCCCGCCAGTGTGACATGGTCGAGGCCGAGCTCATCGAGCAGATTGCCGAGGAATTCAACGGTCTGCGGTACGGAATAGCGTTGCTGCGGATCGGGGCCGGTCAGGCCATGGCCGGGCAGGTCCATGCGGATGATGCGGTAGTCCGCGCTGAGGTCTGCGGCCCAGCCATCCCAGCTTTCCAGTGAATAGGAAAATCCGTGCACCATGACGATAACCGGCGCATCGGCCGGTCCCTCGCTGCGCACGCGCGCCATGACGCCGTCGACATCGACCAGGCGGTCGGCATCGCTCCAGTAGGGCGAGTCCAGGCGCGCTTCGGTATCGAGCGGGGCCTCGGCGCCGGGGCGGGTCAACATCCAGACCAGCGCGCCGATAACGACAAGGGCGGCCAGGGCGAGAAGCGCAAGCACGGAACGGGGCATGGGGTTTCCTTCAGGTCAAAACAAAACGGCCGGCGTCCCCTGATGCTCAGGAAGCGCCGGCCGGTCAAGTTCGGCAGGAACGGACGGGGGAGGTTCCCGTCCGTTCTCGTCCGTGTGCCTAGTAGCGGTAGGCCAGCGTTGCCGTGATGGTACGTGGATTACCGTAATAACCGACCAGGGTGCCCGAGGTGCCAAGCTCAGGTGCATAGGTCGAGTTGTTGACGAAGTCATAGCCGGAGACCCGGTATTGCTCGTCGGTCAGGTTGCGGCCGTGCAGGCCGAGCTGCCAGGCGCCGTTTTCGCTGTCCCAGACCACCGAAGCGTTCCAGAGCGCATAGGCTTCCTGATCAAGCGCCGGGAAAGGAATCTCGAACTGGCTCGAGTCGCCGCGGTAGGAAACCGTGGCCGAGGCGTTCAGATCACCACCAGCGAAGGGTGCCATATAGCCCAGCGTCGCGCTGAGGGTGGCTTCCGGCGTGTTCTGGATCACGACGTCATTGGAGATATCGACACCAAAGGCATTGATGAACTCGTCATAATTGCCGTCCAGGATACCCAGTGCCCAGGCGAAGTTCAGGCTGTCGCCGCCGGTGAAGACGTCGCTGCCCAGATCCACATTGCCTTCATACTCGATACCCGTGATCGTCGCGGCACCGGCATTGGTGGTCACGCCAGTGAAGGTGTCGTTGATGCCGTCAGCATCGGTATCGATGCCGACCGAACCGGGAACCTGGATGTCGGTATAATCCATGTGGAACAGTGCGACGGCGTGGCTGTAGCTGCCGCCCTGGTATTTCCAGCCGAGTTCAAAGCTGTCGACCGTTTCAGGATCGAAGGCCATGAATTCGAAGACTTCGTCGGCCGTAACCGTGCCGCTGAGATCGAAATCCGGGGTGCCGGTGGTCTGCGCCCGCGGATCGAAACCGCCGCCTTTGAAGCCCTGGGTGTAGGTGAAGTAGAAATTGTTCGAGCTGCTCGGCTGCCAGGCGACCGAAACCGTCGGGCTGAAGTCATCCCAGGAATTGGTGCCGAGGAAGTCGGAGGTGGTGGCAATCGGGAAGCCGGCGCCGCCGAAAAACTCCGAGAAGCCGCCGAGATAGGTCCGGCGAAGGACGCGCGACGTGCGCTCGTCTTCCGTATAGCGACCGCCGAGGGTCAGGCTGACCGTATCGGTGAGATCATAGGTGAAGTTGGCGAACACCGACCAGGTGCTGGTGTCGACATCACCAAAGGTCTGGGCGTTGAGGCCGGTCAGGACGGTGTCGAGCAGAACGTCGAACACGGTCGTGGCGTTGGCATCAAGCGAGTAGTAGCCGATCACACCGGCGAGGCGATCGCCTTCATACAGGACCTGGAATTCCTCGGAGGTCTGTTCATTGGTGTAGATCGCCGGAACGTCCAGATCGCCTTCGGGAAGATTGTCGAAATCGATCGGGGTCGTTGAATCATCCTGACGCTGGGACAGGATATTCCGGATGGTCCAGTTTTCGTTGATGTTCCACTCGGCGGTCAGGGCGAGGCCATCGCTCTCGACGCTCTGGGCGACGACATCAAGACCGGCGCGGGTGTCGAACACATTGTCCAGCACGCCGTAATGGGCCGGATAGCCGGGTGCACTCGGGATCAGACGGTGACCGCCGCGGGCATTGGAGGTGTCTTCGACATTGTCATAGGCGAGACGGAAGAACAGATCAGGAGTTGGCTCCCATTCTGCGCTGACGCGATAGCCGAGCACGTCCTTGTTATAGTTCTCGTCGCCATTGGTCAGGTTGGTACCGAAACCGTCGCGCTGGAGATTGGCAACTGCCGCACCCATGCGGAAGGTGTCGCCCATTGGCAGGCTGCCGGAGACGATCTCGTCGAGCTGGCCGTAGGAGCCGACATTCACACGAGCCGTCAGGCTTGGCGCATCGGGATCAAGGCGGCGGGTGACGTATTTGATCGCGCCACCGATGGTGTTGCGGCCATAGAGCGTACCTTGTGGGCCACGCAGCACTTCGATGCGCTCAACATCATAGATGTCGAGAACAGCGGCCTGCGGGCGGTTGAGGTAGACGTCATCGACATAGATGCCGACACCGGCTTCAAAACCGGCGACCGGATCCTGCTGACCAACGCCGCGGATGAAGGCGGTGAGGGTCGAATTGGTGCCGCGCGACGCTTCGAGCGTCACGTTTGGCGTCGTTTCAGCGACGGCCAGGATGTCGACAGCGCCCATGGCTTCGAGTTGTTCGCCGGAATAGGCGGTCACGGCCAAAGGCACGTCCTGCAACGATTCCTCGCGGCGGCGGGCGGTGACGGTGATCACGTCCTGGCTGGCGGTGTCGCCGGCCTGCTGGGCATGAACCGGAGCGGCGATCAGCATGGTGGAGGCGATGGTGCTGAGCAGAAGCGCCGACCGGGTTAGTTTCTGGTTGGATTTCATGATTGGATTCCCTCGATATTATGGTTGTTGACCGCCGGCGCCTGGGTGCGACTGGCGAATTGTGCGACCGCTCTTGCGAACTCTTCCGGTTCTTCCAGATGCGGAGCATGTCCCGATTGCGCGAAGGCGATGGTTTGCGCATCGGGTAGAGTCTTGACGAGATACCGGCTCGTCTCCGGGCCGTAGGCTTCACTGCGCGCGCCAGATGTGACGAGCGTCGGCAAGTTCATTGCGGGCAGGGCCTCGCGCAGATCCTGACTGGCCATTGAGAGCCAGAGATCTGCCATGGCATCGCCATCGCGCCGGCTGAGCCGGTGGACGATGTCTTCAACCATTTCCGGTTCGCGGGCCGCACGGCCACGCGCAAACATGCGCGGCGCAAAGGCGGCCGCATAGGCCGGCCAGTCGCTGCGCATCGCTTCGATGGCGCGGCTGCTGCCGGCGATATCCATTCCGGTCGCCATGCCCAGGGCCCAGCTCTCGGTGTTCAGAATACGGGGGCTCATGTCCTCGATGACCAGACCGGCAAAGCGGGCATGGCCGTAGCGGACGAACATCTGCCACAGAACGGTGGCGCCCATCGACCAGCCGAGCGCGACGATATTCTCAAGGTCGAGCGTCTCGACGAGCGTCTGGAGGTCACTGGCCAGCAAATCGATATTCAGCGGCGCCCGCCCGGCAGGCGTCGCGCCGTGCGCACGCAGGTCGGGAATGACGATGCGGAAATCCTGGCCGAGATGCGCGACAAGGGAGTCGAAGAAATCGCCGGATGCGGCCCAGCCATGCACGAGCAGCAGAACAGGACCGGTCCCGAGATCGCGATAATGCATGACGGAGCCGTCGCTCATGCAGCATGACTGCATGCCCGGCACTTCGCCATCGACACTATCTGACCTGACATTCAGCACTGTGCAGATCTCTCCCGGATATATCGCTCGCCCTGGCATTTGTGCCATGTTGCGTTATCGGCAATTTTGTGAAAACTGAATCATATGTCAACTTCACTTTCTTCCACGCCCTCGAAAAGTCCCAAGACCGCACGCGGCGAACGGACGCGAAATCGGCTGCTGGATGCGGCCGAGGAATCCTTCGGCGAGAACGGATTTCACTCGTCCTCGATCGGCGATATCACGCGCCGCGCCTCTGTCGCGCTCGGGACGTTTTACGTTTATTTTGACTCAAAGGATGAGATATTCCGGGCACTTGTCGCACATATGGGCGACATGACCCGGAGCTGGATCGCGGAGCGCGTCAAGGGGTCGACCGATCGTCTCGATGCCGAGCACAAGGGCCTGGTCGCCTACATCGAATTCGCCCGCTCCCACCCCAATCTCTACCGCATCATTGAGGAGGCACAATTCGTCGCCCCTGATGCATACAAGGCACACTATGACAGTTTCGCCGACCGCTATCGCCGCAATCTCGAAGAGGCGGCCGAGCGTGGCGAGATCAGTGATGGCGATCACGAAACCCGCGCCTGGGCCCTGATCGGCATGAGCGTTTTCCTCGGCCTGCGCTTCGGCATCTGGGAACCGTCGCGCAGCGCCGACGAGATCGCACGCGCGGCCTCCAACCTGATTACCCGGGGGCTGGCACCATGACCGCTTCGACCGGGCAATCCGAAATTCTGGTCACGCGCGAGGCTGGCGTGCTGCGGCTGACGCTCAACCGGCCCGGCCGGGGCAACAGCCTGACGCCCGGCCTGCTCGCCGCCCTGAGCGAGGCCCTCGCCGGGGCGGACAATGCCCGGGCCGTGGTCATCACCGGCGCCGGCACCAGCTTCTCCAGCGGCGGCGATGTCGCAGCCATCCGGCAGAACAGCGACAGCCCCGACCGCCTGCAGACCTATTGCGAAGCCCTGGTGGGCGGCCTCAACCAGGCCCTGCTGCAGATCCGCGCCCTGCCCTGCCCCGTGATTGCTGTGGTCAACGGACCGGTCACCGGCGGGTCGCTGGGTCTGATGCTGGCCGCCGACCTCTCGGTGATGGCGCGAACGGCATTCATTCAGCCCTATTACGTCAAGATGGGCTTCGCCCCCGATGGCGGCTGGACCGCACTCCTGCCCGACCGGATCGGCCGCGCCCGGACCGCCGGCTGGATCGCGCTCGACACGCGCGTTAGCGCCGAAGCGGCGCTGGAAATGGGTCTCACCGACCGCATTGCCGATGCGGCTGCGCTCGAGGCGACCCTCGCGGAAATGCTGGGCGAGCTCGAAGCACATGATGCCAGCGTGGTCGCCGTCAGCCGCCAGCTGCTCGACCGCCAGGCCGGCCCGGCGGGCCTGGCCGACCGCCTCGAGGCCGAACGCCTTGCCTTCCTGGCGCAGATCGCACGGCCGGAAACACGGGTCCGCATGGATCGTTTCCTCAACACATCCCGCGCCGCACGAGCCGTCGGAGCGCGCCCATGAATTCACTCCTCGACATCACCGCCCGGCGCGCCCGCATCGCCCCGGAAGCCGTCGCCTTCCACGTGGTGCAGACCGGCGAATCCGTCAGCTATCGTGCGCTGGAGCGCCGCAGCGCCCGGGCCGCGAGCCTGCTCGAATCCCGTGGTGTATCGCCCGGTGACCGGGTCACCATTCTGTGCCGCAACCGCGTCGAATTCTTCGAGACCCTGTTTGCCTGCGCCAAGCTCGGCGCGATTCTGGTGCCGCTCAACTGGCGCATGCCGGTGGGCGAACTGGTCCAGCTGATCGAGGATTGCAGGCCGGTCCTGATGATCACCGGCGAGGAAGACCGCGAGACGGCGCACGCCACAGCCCGCGACCTGCAATTGCCCGTGCTCGACTTCGATGACGGGTATGAGGCGCTGCGCGATGGCGCCGCCCGGCATCCGGGCCGGCCGTCCTGGCCATCGCAGGAATGCTGGTATCTGATCTACACCTCCGGCACGACCGGCAAGCCCAAGGGCGTCATCCAGACCTATGGCATGGCCCTGGTCAATGCGATCAATATCGGCCAGGCGATCGGTCTGCGCGGAACGGATTCCACGCTGAACTTCCTGCCGCTCTTCCACACCGCCGGGATCAATCTGCACACCCTGCCGGTGCTGTTCGGCGGCGGCACGGTGCACATCCTGCCCGGCTTCGAGGCCGGTCCGATGCTCGAACTGATCAATGCCGGCGCGCTGGACGTTTTCATCGGCGTGCCCGCTGTCTATCGCGAGCTGACCCTGCACCCTGATTTCGCCCGCACCGATCTGACGCGCCTGCGTCACTGGGCCTGTGGCGGCGCGCCTCTGCCCGACATACTGGTCGAGACCTTCGCCGCGCGCGGCGCCGTGGTCTGCAACGGCTTCGGCATGACCGAGACCGGCCCCACCGCCTTCCTCGTCGACGAGGCGCATGCGCTGGAGAAGATCGGCTCGGTGGGCAAGACGCAGATCCTGGTCGAGGCGCGAATTGCCGGACCCGACGGCGAAGTCCTCGCCGCAGGCGAAACCGGTGAAATCCAGTTTCACGGCCCCGGCCTGACGCCAGGCTATTGGGAACGCCCCAAAGAGACGGCCGAGCTTTTCACCCCCGATGGCTGGCTGAAGAGCGGCGATCTCGGGCGGTTTGACGACGAGGGCTATTGCTTCGTCGCCGGCCGTATCAAGGAGATGTATATTTCCGGCGGCGAGAACGTCTATCCGGCCGAAGTCGAGAACGTGCTGGCCGACCATCCCGAAGTGCAGGATGCCGCAGTGACCGGCGTGCCCGACGAGAAGTGGGGCGAGGTCGGCTGTGCCCACATTATCCTGCGCGCCGGCTCGGACTGCGACGCCGCCGCCCTGACCAGCTGGTGCCGTGAGCGGCTGGCCGCCTACAAGGTGCCGCGCCACATACTGTTCGCCCGCGACTTCCCGCGCACCGCCGCCGGGAAGGTCCAGAAACACCTCCTGCCAGACCCGGTGCCGCCACAATGAACCAGACTGCCTCGCTGAACCGTACATTCTCCCAGGCCGATTTCGATGCCTTCGCGGCGCTCTCCGGAGACGACAATCCGATCCATGTCGATCCGGAATTCGCTGCCGGCACGCGCTTTGGCCAGACGGTCGCCCATGGCGCGCTGCTCTGCGCCGTGCTGCGTGGCCTGGTCGAGGAGCTTGTGCCCGGCGGCCGGCAGATCAGCCAGTCGACACAATATCCGGCGCCCTCGCCGGCGGACGTCCCGCTGCGCTTTGACGCCGAGACCATCGCCGTCGAAGACGGGGTCGCCACCATCCGGCTCCAGGTGATGCGCCTTTCAGACATGAGGATTACCTGCAGCGGACAGACCGAGGTCAGACCATGACGAACACCGCAAACCCGGGTCTGGCACTGGGCATGTCCACCGAGACCACGCGCCTCTTCACCGCCGCCGACATCGAGGCCCTGCACGCCGTTTCCGGCGCACCTGCGACGCGGACCGCCGTGCCCGAAGCCCTGGTCAACGGGATGTTTTCCTTCCTGCTGGGTGTCGACCTGCCCGGTCAGGGGACGAATTATCTCAAGCAGGAAACCGAATTCCTGCAGCCGGCCCCCATCGGTGAACCGCTGACGGCGCGCGTGGAAATCACCCGCCTGCGGCCGGAGAAACACCTTGTGGACCTGGCTACCACATGCCGCACGAGCGATGGCACGCCGATCGCCCGCGGCCGTGCCCTGGTGCTGGCGCGCGATGTCGCCGGCGCCTTCACCTGAGCCACACAACTTTCGATTTGCATTTACCTTTGCAGTTTCCTGTGGAAACTGCCGGTCATGTCAGCTCTGCGCAAATCAGCCTCAGTGCCCGTCCCCGGACAGGACATCATCATTGTCGGCGGCGGCCATAACGGGCTCGTCTGCGCCGCCTATCTGGCCAAGGCCGGACTGAAGGTCACCGTGCTGGAGCGCCGGCACGTGCTCGGCGGCGCCGCGGTGACCGAGGAGTTCCACCCCGGCTTCCGCAATTCCGTCGCCGCCTACACCGTCTCGCTGCTGAACCCGAAAGTGATCGCCGATCTCGACCTGCACCGGCACGGGCTGAAAATCGTCGAGCGCAAGCTGGGCAATTTCCTGCCGCGCGAGGACGGCTATCTTCTGGCCGGCGAAGGGGTGACGAAGGCGCAGGTCGCCAAATACTCGCAGCGTGATGCGGAGCGGCTGCAGGACTATGAGGCCCGACTGGAGATCATCGCTGACACGCTGCGCGCCCTCGTCCTGAAAACACCGCCCAATCTGCGCGAGGGCGGCTGGGCCGGCGCGATGCCGGAATTGTTCAAGGCGCTCAATCTGGGTGGCAAGCTCGGCGCCCTCGACCTTACCGCCAAGCGCGATCTGCTCGACCTGTTTTCCAAGTCGGCCGGCGACTGGCTCGATGGCTGGTTCGAGAGCGAACCGGTCAAGGCCCTGTTCGGCTTCGACAGCATTGTCGGCAATTATGCCAGCCCCTACACGCCCGGCAGTGCCTATGTGTTGCTGCATCACGTCTTCGGCGATGTGAACGGCAAGAAGGGCGTTTGGGGCCACGCGATTGGCGGGATGGGCGCGATCACCCAGGCCATGGCGGCCTCATGCCGTGAACGCGGCGTCGAGCTGCGCACCGATACGGCCGTGAAGGAAATTCTCACCGACGGACATGCCGCCCAGGGCGTGCTGCTGGAGTCCGGCGAGGTGCTTTACGCCCGCGCCATTGTTTCCAATCTCAATCCGAAACTCCTGTTCGGCTCCATGATCGACGCCGCCGTCCTGCCGGAGGATTTTCGCGAGCGCATCACCCAGTACAAATGCGGCTCCGGGACGTTCCGGATGAATGTCGCCCTGTCGGAGCTGCCCAGTTTCACCTGCCTGCCCGGGCCCGGCGATCATCTCTCCGCCGGCATCATCATGGCGCCCTCGCTCGACTATATGGATCGCGCCTGGAGCGATGCGCGCCGCGATGGCTGGTCGCGCGAACCGATCATCGAGATGCTGATCCCCTCAACCCAGGACGATACGCTGGCCCCGCCGGGCCAGCACGTCGCCAGCCTGTTCTGCCAGCATGTCGCGCCGGTGCTGTCAGGTGGCCGCAGCTGGGATGATCACCGCGAGGAAGTCGCGGACCTGATGATCGAGACGGTGGATAAATGGGCGCCGGGCTTCAAGGCCTCGGTGCTGGGCCGGCAGGCGCTCTCGCCGCTCGACCTGGAGAGGACATTCGGCCTCACCGGCGGCGATATCTTCCACGGCGCGCTGAGCCTGGACCAGCTCTTCTCCGCGCGGCCCGTCCTGGGCCATGCCGATCATCGCAGCCCGGTGGCCGGGCTTTATCAATGCGGATCGGGAACGCATCCGGGCGGCGGGGTTACCGGCGCGCCCGGACACAATGCGGCACGTGAAATCCTGAAGGACTTCAAACGGCACTGATCGCTGATCAGGCCTTGCTGGCTTTCTCGCGCTCGATCGCCTCGAGGATCAGCTCGCGGGCACGGGCGGCATCGCCCCAGCCTTCGACCTTGACCCATTTGTGGGGCTCGAGATCCTTGTAGTGTTCGAAGAAGTGCGTGATGCGCATGATCAGCGGCTTCTGCACGTCCGAATAATCCAGGATGTCATCGTAGAACGGCGTCAGCTTGTGGTGCGGGGCGCAGAGGATTTTCTCGTCCAGCCCGCTCTCGTCTTCCATCAGCAGAACGCCGATCGGACGGGCGCGAACCACACAGCCCGGCATCAGGGTCGTCTGACCGAGCACCATGACATCGATCGGGTCGCCATCTTCCGACAGGGTGTGCGGCATGAAGCCGTAATTGCACGGATAGCTCATCGGCGTGTGCAGGAAACGGTCGACGAAGACGGTGCCCGCCTCCTTGTCCATTTCATACTTCACCGGCTGGCCGCCAACCGGGACCTCGATGATGACATTGATATCTTCTGGCGGGTTCACACCCGAGGCGATCTTTTCGATCCGCATATTCGTGCTCCAGTCGGCGGGGATTTGGCGATCTCATACGCTGATATGCACGGCGAACCAATCCCGTGCTGCACCGCAACACGGGATTTCACATCAAGCGAGCCGCGTCGCCGGCTCGTCGGTCTCCACAGGCGTCTCGCGCCGCACGACTTCCTCGCCCCGGATATGGACGAAATGCTCGCGTTCAACGGCCCAGTCGGCCAACAGGCGCTTCGCCCGGGCCGAGCCGGTGTGCCGCGCATGCTTCTCGATCAGTTCCCGGCAGCGGGTTTCAGCGCTGGCTGACATGGCGAGCGCAACCACCGTATCGGTGTTGAGGCGCGCATCGAGGCGGCGTTCCGGGTCGTGCACAAAGACATCGCCGCCCGTCATGCCGGCCGCGAAATTATCGCCGACCGGGCCGATGATCACGGCGACACCCCCGGTCATGTACTCACAGCCATTGGCGCCGCAGCCCTCGATCACCGTCAGGGCGCCGGAATTGCGCACGGCAAAGCGCTGGCCGGCCTGTCCGGCAGCAAACAGCCGTCCGGAGGTCGCGCCGTAAAGGCAGGTATTGCCGACGATCGCACTGCCCGTGGTCTGGTCGCGCGATCCGCCGAACGGACGCACGATGATCGTCGCGCCGGACAGGCCCTTGCCGACATAGTCATTGGCATCGCCGTCGAGCTCGATCCGCAGGCCGCTGGTCGCGAAGGCGCCGAGCGACTGGCCCGCCGAGCCGCGCAGTTTCAGCGTCAGATAATCCTCGGCCAGGCCGGTGCCGCCGAACACGCGGATGATCTCCGACGAGGTCCGCGTACCCACGGCGCGGTCGGTGTTGCGCACCGCATAGTCGAGCTGCATCTTCTCGGCGCGGGCAAAGACCGGTGCCGCATCGACAATGATCTGCTCGTCCAGGCTTGGCGCGACCGGATTGCGCTGCTCGCGGGTCGAGCGCGCCGGGCGTTCGGCCGCATCGGCGCGGGCCATGATGGCGCTGAGGTCGAGATCGTCGAGTGCCTCGGAACCGCGCGAGACCTGGTCGAGCAGATCGGTGCGCCCGATCACGTCTTCCAGGTCTTTCGCGCCCAAGCCCGCGAGGATTTCGCGCACATCCTGGGCCAGGAAGGTCATCAGATTGACGACATGATCCGGCGCGCCGCCAAAGCGGAGCCGCAGATCATCATCCTGGGTACAGATGCCGACCGGACAGGTGTTGGAATGGCATTGGCGCACCATCAGACAGCCCAGCGCCAGCAATGAGGCCGTGCCGATACCGAATTCCTCGGCCCCGAGCATGGCCGCAATGACGATATCGCGCCCGGTACGCATGCCGCCATCGGCGCGCAGGGTGATGCGTTCGCGCAGACCGTTGAGCGAGAGCATCTGGTGTGCCTCGGCGAGACCGAGTTCGAGCGGGCCACCGGCAAACTTGATCGACGACAGCGAGGCCGCACCGGTGCCGCCGACACTGCCGGAGATATTGATGATGTCGGCATTGGCCTTGGCGACGCCGGCCGCAACCGCGCCGACCCCGGCCGAGGCGACCAGCTTGACGCCGACCCGGGCGCGCGGATTGATCTGCTTGAGATCATAGATCAGCTGCGCCAGATCCTCGATCGAATAGATATCATGGTGTGGCGGCGGCGAGATCAGCGACACGCCCGGTGTGGCCAGGCGCATCTTTGCGATGAAATCGGTCACCTTGAAGCCGGGCAATTGCCCGCCCTCGCCGGGCTTGGCACCCTGGGCGACCTTGATCTCGATCTCGCGGCACTGGTTGAGATATTCCGCCGTGACCCCGAAGCGGCCCGAGGCGATCTGCTTGATCGCCGAATTCATGTTGTCGCCATTGGGCATCGCCGTATAGCGACGCGGATCCTCGCCACCTTCACCGGAGACGGATTTGGCGCCGATGCGGTTCATGGCCACGTTCAACGCCCCGTGCGCTTCCGGGGACAGCGCCCCCAGCGACATGCCGGGCGTCACGAAACGGCGGCGGATCCCGTTGATCGACTCAACGGTGCCGACCGGAATTTTCGGCCCGAGCGGCCGGATATCGAGCAGATCGCGCAGCTGGATCGCGCCCTGCCCGGCCAGCGCGTCGCGATAGCGCGCCCAGGCGGCGGGGTCATTGTGTTTGACCGCCTGCTGCAGCTCGGTGATCGTCGTGGCGGTGACGGCATGACGGTCGCCGGTCGAGCGCTGGCGGTAGAACCCGCCCACCGGCAGGCGGGCATCGCCGCGCCAGGCGGTGGTGTGCAGATCGACCGTGCGGGCTTCCAGCCCGGGCAGGCCGAGACCGGAAATCCGGCTCACCACGCCGGGCAGATAGGCTTCCACCAGCGCCCGCGACAAGCCGAGAACCTCGAAATTGCAGCCGCCGCGATAGGAGGAGATGATCGAGATGCCCATTTTCGAAATGATCTTGAGCAGGCCGCCATCGAGCGCGAGCTTGAGATGCTTGGCCCGGCTGCGCGCAGCCTGGTCATCACCCGGATGATCGCGATGGGCGGTGATCGTCTCGAAGGCGAGATAAGGATTGACCGTGGTCGCGCCGAGCCCGATCAGCACGGCGGCATAATGGGGATCGAAACACTCGGCCGAACGCACATTGATCGAGCAGGCATTGCGCAGGCCCTGGCGGGTCAGGCGCGAATGCACGGCACCGGCGACGAGGATCATGGGCAGGGCACAATGGTTTTCGTCGGAATTGTGATCGGTGAGCACCAGATGCGCCGCACCATCGCGCACGGCATAGATGGCCGCCTCGATCACCCGGTCGATCGCCGCGCCGAGGGCGAGCCCGTCGCCGGTGGCTTCCCCAACCGGCAGCAGGCAATCGATTTCCTTGACCGCCCCGCCCATCATCTCACGCCAGCGCGCATAGGCGCCATTGGTCAGGATCGGGCTGTCGAGCACCAGGACATTGGCCCGGGTCTCGCCCTGGGCCAGGATATTGCCGAGATTGCGGAAACGCGTCTTCAGCCCCATCACGCGGCCCTCGCGCAGGGAATCGATCGGCGGATTGGTGACCTGGGCAAAGGTCTGACGGAAGAAGTGTGACAGGGGCCGGTAGGTTTCCGACAGCACGGCGAGCGGCGTGTCATCGCCCATCGAGCCGACCGCCTCCTTGCCGTCCTCGGCCATGGAATTGATCACCAGCTCGATTGCCTCGAAGCTGAACCCGGCCGCCGCCTGGCGCCGCAGGCGTTGATCGGCGGTGTATTCGACCGGCTCCGGCCCGATACCGATGGCCGGTTCGATATCCTCGACCTCACCGAGCCAGCGCTGATAGGGATGGGTCTCGCTGAGCGTGTCGAGAATCTCGTGCTCGCGGTAAAAGCGCCCCTCCTCGAGATCGAGCGCGATCAGTCGGCCCGGCGTGATGCCGCCGCGCTCGACGACGCGCTCCGGCGCGATCGGGGCCATGCCGGTTTCCGAGCCGGCGACCAGCAATCCGTCATCGGTGATCGCATAGCGCATCGGGCGCAGACCATTGCGGTCGAGCCCGGCAATCGCCCAGCGGCCATCAAAGGCCGCAATCGCGGCCGGCCCGTCCCAGGGCTCCATCACCGAATTGAAATACTCATACATCGCGCTCCAGCCATCGGGCATGACATCGGCGCGCTTGGACCAGGCTTCCGGGATCAGCAGCGTCTTGGTCATCGGCGCATTGCGACCGGCGCGGACGAGGATTTCGAACACCTGGTCGAGCGCGGCTGAATCGGAAGCGCCGGGCTGGATCACCGGTTTCACATCCTGTTGCGCATCGGCAAAGGCGGTCTCGGCGATGTGGGCCTCGTGGCTCTTCATCCAGTTGGTATTGCCGCGGATCGTATTGATCTCGCCATTATGGGCGAGCATGCGGAAGGGTTGGGCCAGGCGCCATTCCGGGAAAGTGTTGGTCGAATAGCGTTGATGGAAGATCGCGAAGGGCGAGATGAAGCGCTCGTCCTTCAGATCAATATAGAAGGAGTCGATATCCTCGGCGCGGAACAGCCCCTTGTAGATGATGTCATGCGGCGAGAGCGAACAGATATAGAGCTCGCGCAGATTCTCCTCGCGGGCGCGGCGCTCGATGCGGCGCCGGATGATGTAGAGCGTATGGGCCACGGTGGCCGCGTCGCGGCCGCGGGGATCGCGGAACAGGACCTGCTCGATTTCCGGCAGGGTCGAGCGCGCCTTGGTCCCCAGCACGGCCGTATTCGTCGGCGTCTGGCGCCAGCCGTAAAAGCTGAAACCCTGGCCGAGGATCTCCGCCTCGATAATGGCGCGGGCGCGTTCGCGGGCGGCGAAATCCGTGCGCGGCAGAAACACCATGCCGACGATCACATCACCGCGTTCCGGCTCGTGACCGGTGCGGGCAACGGCCGCCTTGAAGAAGTCCTGCGGCACGCCAAGACGCAAGCCGGCGCCATCGCCGGTGCGGCCATCGGCATCGACAGCGCCGCGGTGCCAGACGGATTTGAGCGCGTCGATCGCCAGTTCGACAATCTCGCGGCGCGGCTTGCCCTTCATGTCGGCGATCAGGCCGACACCACAGGCATCGCGTTCATCCTCGGACCGGTAGAGACCGGACGATTCAAGCAGTTCCAGCCCTGCGCGGTGCCGGGATTCAGACCAGTTGGTGTGTGTCATTCGGCGGCTCCGAGCACGGCGAGGCGATTGTCCAGATAGCTTTCGATCGAGCGGGCGGCATCGAGCCCGTCGCGAATGGCCCAGACAACGAGGGAGGCTCCGCGCTGGATGTCGCCGGCGACGAAAACGCCGTTGAGGCTCGTCATGCTCGAGTCGGGATCGGACTCAACCGTGCCCCAGTCGGTGAGGTTCAGTTCCGGCGCCTCGAAGCTCTGGCGCAGATCCTCGGGCTGAAAGCCGAGCGCGGAGATGACCATGTCGGCGGGCAGATCGACCGTCTTGCCAGGCTCGGCCTCGGGCAGGCGCCGGCCGGAGGCATCGGGATCGCCCAGCCGCATGCGCTGGACCCGGACGCCGGTGACGTCCTCACCCTGGGTGAGAATTGCAAGCGGAGCAGAGAGCCATTCGAACACGACGCCCTCTTCCTCGGCATGGCGCACTTCGCGGGCCGAACCGGGCATGTTGGCGCGGTCGCGGCGATAGAGGCAGGTCACCGAGCGCGCCTTCTGGCGGATGGCGGTGCGGACACAGTCCATCGCAGTGTCGCCGCCACCGATCACGATCACGTCCTTGCCCTCGGCCGACAGGCGCTCATTGGCAGCCTGCGGATCGCCGAGCCCGTCACGATTGGACCGGATCAGGTAATCGAGCGCCTGGACAACATCCTCGCCGGCGCCGGGGCAGACCAGTTTGCGTGCTGCATAGACGCCGGTGGCGATCAAGACTGCATCATGCTGCGAGCGCAGGACATCCAGCGAGGCGTCGCGTCCGATCTCGAAATTGAGCCGGAACTGCACGCCGCCCCTGGCGAGACGGTCCAGCCGGCGCTGGACCACGCTCTTGTCGAGCTTGAAGCCGGGAATGCCATACATCAGCAGACCGCCGGCGCGATCGGCGCGCTCATAGACCGTGACCTCGCAGCCCGCCTCGCGCAGCCGTTCCGCAGCCGCCAGTCCGGCGGGCCCGGATCCGATGACGCCCACACTTTGTCCGCGCGGCGCACCGGGACGGATCGGGGGCACCCAGCCCTCATCCCAGGCCGTATCGGTGATGTATTGCTCGACGCTGCCGATCGTGACGGCGCCATGACCGGATTTCTCGACCACGCAACTGCCTTCACAAAGGCGGTCCTGCGGGCAGATGCGGCCACAGATCTCCGGCATGGTCGATGTCGCCGCGGAAACCTCATAGGCCTCACGCAAGCGCCCGGTCCCGGCCAGCATCAGCCAGTCGGGGATATTGTTCTGCAAGGGGCAACCCGATTGGCAGAACGGAATGCCGCATTGCGAACAACGCGAAGCCTGCGCCGCGACTTCGAGAACATCAACAGGTTGATAAATCTCGAGAAAGTCATTTCGGCGTTCCGCTTCCGGGCGCTTGCCCGGATATGCCTGATCGATGTCCACAAATCGCAGCAAAGGCTTTCCTCTAATCGTTCACACTCTTCTGCAGTGCAGCACACCCGGGCCTCGCACTCAAGGGCGGCGCCGAGTCTCGCTCGGAAAGAATGTACCAAAATTTGCCGTTGATTGGTATTTTTTTGTCTTATGGACTGGTTGAGACCCAAGTGTAGAGACTTTTTAGCCAAGTTTTTCGCTGTCGAAAATTGCTGCAGCGCGGCATAATCGGGTCGCTTCCCGGTCGCAGCGGCCCGGCTTTGCCCGGACAGACGCAGCGACAAATTGACCCGATCGGAGAAAGCGCCGCGATCAGCACCCCGAGGCGGGCGGGTCGCCCACCCGTCAGCACCGGATCGGACAAGCCGATGCAACAGGGAAGCCGGTCTCCGGGCACCCCTGCACCGCCAAAACCCGGTGGGGTGACACATATGTGCACGCAGGCTAGCGTCCCGTCTGCACAGCTGTGGGGAGCAGGATCATGACGGGTTATCTGAACAGACTGGCCACGGGCCTGGCGATTTTGCTGATGGCGGCGAGCGCGCCCGCAGCCTGGTCCCGCGACGAGGCCGCCAGCTATGCCGAAACAACCGAGGGCCTGTCCCGGGTCGAAGGACTGTTCACCCTGCATGTCGATGAGGATGATGGCCGCATCCTTGCCGAGCTGACGCCGCAGGATGACGGCTCGCTCGGACGCCTGATCTACACCGCCTGGCTGGCCTCCGGCCTCGGCTCAAATCCGGTCGGACTGGATCGCGGTCTGGGCGCTGAGTCCCGGATCCTGCGCTTCTTCCGCGTCAATGATCACGTCTTCGCCGAATTCGAGAACAATCGCTACCAGGCCGTCGGCGCCGAGGCGCCGGAACGCCAGGCGACGGAGCAATCCTTCGCCCGCTCCATTGTCTGGAGCAGCGAGATCGTCGCGGAACGCAATGGTCACGTGCTGGTCGACCTGTCGGGATTCCTCACCCGCGACCCGATCGGCGCCGTCGCGCAGCTTGCCAGAGCGGAACAGGGCAGTTTCACTATTGATGCTGATCGCAGCGCTGCCCTGACCGGCAGCGTCCGGGCCTTCCCGCTCAATGTCGAGATCGACGCCTTGCTGACCCTGGAGTCGAGCGAACCGGGATCGGAAGTGCGCGCCGTGACGCCGGATGCCGGGTCGGTGACGCTGACTGTCCACCACTCCTTCGCCGCCCTGCCGGAAGCCGGCTACGAGATCCGCGAGGCCGATGACCGCGCCGGCGCCATCGCCATGGAAATCTATGACATGGCGGCCCCGCTCGATGCGCCGGTGCGGCGCTATTTCGCCATTCGTCACCGGCTCGAGCGGGTTGACCCGGCCGCCGCCTCCGGGCCGGTGGTCGAGCCCATCGTCTATTATGTCGAACGCGGCACCCCGCCCCTGATCCGCGATGCCCTGATCGAGGGCGCCAGCTGGTGGTCGGACGCCTTTACCTCGGCCGGATTTGAGGACGCCTTCCGGGTCGAGCTCCTGCCCGAGGGCGCCGACCCGCTCGACCTGCGCTACAATATCATCCAGTGGGTGCACCGCCAGACGCGCGGCTGGTCCTATGGCGGCGCCGTGGTCGATCCGCGTACCGGCGAGATCATCAAGGGTCATGTCATTCTCGGCAGCCAGCGCATCCGCCAGGACCGGACGATCTTCGAAGGCCTGCTCGGCACCGCCAATACCGGCTCCGGCTCCGCCGACGATCCGCTCGAACTCGCGCTCGCCCGCATCCGTCAGCTCTCGGCTCACGAGGTCGGACACACCATCGGCCTGCTGCACAACTTCGCCGCCAGCACGAATGGCCGTGCCTCGGTGATGGACTACCCCGCACCGCTGGTTACGCTTGATGACGCCGGACAGTTCGATGTCAGCGATGCCTATGCACATGGCATTGCCGCCTGGGACCGGGTGGCAATCAGCTGGCTCTATGCGCAATACGCCGACCCGGCCGACGAAGCCGCCGCCCAGGAAGCGATTCTCGACGGCGCCCGTGCCGGTGGCCTGCGCTACATCAGCGACCAGCACGCGCGCGGCAATAATTCCGCCCATCCGCTGGCCAATCTCTGGGATAATGGCCGCGATCCGGTCCAGGCACTCGATGACATCATGGCGGTACGCGCCGCGGCGTTGGCGAATTTCGGCCCGCAAACCCTGGCCGACGGCCTGCCGGCGAGCGAATTGCGCGCCGTGTTCTCGCCGATCTATCTCTACCACCGCTACCAGGCCGAAGCCGCAGCCAAGACGCTCGGCGGGGTCTATTTCGAGTACCAGCTCAATGCCGGCCCGCTGCGCGGCATCACCCCGGCTCCTGCCGCAGACCAGAGACGCGCCCTGGCGTCATTGCTCGCCACCCTTGATCCGGGCGCACTCGACATCGCGGACAGGACCGCCTCGCAGCTGATGCCTTCGCCCTATACCGATAACGATGATGCCGCGACGCGGGAGATTTTCGCCTCCTCGCAATATCCGGCCTTCAGCCGGGAGGATGCAGCAGCGGCGGCGGCGCGGATCACCCTGCAGGCCATGCTCTCGCCGGCCCGGCTGGCGCGTATCGCCGAACAGAGCGCCCGCGATCCGGCCCAGCTGTCGGCCGACGAGGTGTTTGATGCGGTTGAAGGTGCGCTGTTCACCGCGCCCCGCGACGAGGCTGCGCGACTGACGCCGCTGCGCAGCGCCATCCAGGGCGAATATATCGCCCAGCTGCTCGCCGTGACGGACGGTGATGCACGCACCCCGGCCGCACTGGCGCGGGCCCGGCTTGAGGCATTGGCCTCTGCCCTGCCGACGGGCCGGGCAGGCAGCGCCGGACCGCGCGCCAGCCGGCTCTGGCTGGCCCGGCAAATCGAGGCCGGACTGGAGCGGATTGATCGCGGCGAAGAGCTCGGCGGCATCGAGACCGCCGTCCCGCCAGGGAGCCCGATCGGGGCCGCCAGCTGCTGGCATTGCGACAGTGCCGGCCTTCTGGGTCTGGGGCAGTGAAGCGCGCCATCGGTGCAGGTCTCACCCTGGCGCTCCTCGGCCTGACGGCAGCCTGCCAGCCCTCAGCGCCACCTCCGGCCGTCAGCATCGACGGGACGGCGCAGCGCAGCGGCGTCGAGACCAGCCTGCGCGGGCTGGCTGTCGTCGATGAGACCACCGCCTGGATCGGGGCGCCCGATGGCGTGGTCCTGCGCACGATCAATGGCGGCCAGAGCTGGACCCGGAGCCGGATCGAGGCGGCGGCGGGGCTCGACCTGCGCTCGGCCCACGGTTTTGATGCTGAACACGCGCTCTTCTTCACCGCCGGAAGCCCGGCGCGCCTGTTTGAAACGCGTGATGGCGGCAACTCCTTCACCCTGTTGTATGAGGACGCCTCGGATGCGGCCTTTTTCGACGGGCTGGCATTCTGGGACGCGAACCGGGGCATTGCGTTTTCCGACCCGGTCGACGGCGTCTTCCACATCCTGCTGACGGAAGACGGGGGGCAGAGCTGGTCGCAGGCGGAGGGGCTTCCCGCTCCCCTGGAGGGCGAAGCGGGTTTTGCCGCCTCGGATTCAAGCCTCGCAACCGGGCCCGATGGCCGCGTCTGGATCGGGACAGGCGGCGCTGCGAAGGCGCGTGTCCTGATGAGCGGTGATTTCGGAGCCGGCTGGGAGGTGGTGGAGGCACCTCTCGCCAGTGCCGGGGCGGGCGCAGGGATTTTCTCCATCGCCGTGGCGGGCAATACGCTGGTCGCGGTCGGTGGTGATTACACCCGCGAGGATGCGCGGGAGGGCGTGGCCGCCTATTCGCTCGATGGCGGGCGCATCTGGTTTGAACCCGCGACGGCACCAGCCGGCTATCGCTCGGGTGTCGCGGCCCTGCCCGGCCTGCCCGGACATTTCCTGGCGGTCGGACCGAATGGCGCGGATCTCAGCCGCGATGGTGGCCGCAACTGGGAACCCGTTGCGCTGACAGGCTCCAACGCCATTGCCTTTGCGCCGGGGGCGGCGCAGGGCTGGGTTGTTGGCAACGAGGGCCGGATCCACCGCATCCGGGTCGACCAGGCCGTGGAATAGGACAGTCTGGCCCGGTGGGGGAGAACACCGGGCCAGACTGCTCGCATGGCTAGCCGCCGAACGATTGCGAGATGGTGAAGACGAAGCTGTCATCACCGTCATCAGACAGTTTGTGATAGCGCACATCCCAGCCGACATTTTCAAACGCCGTGCCCGACAGGCCGAGCTGGTAGTCCTCGTAATCGGCACCGGACAGGTCATCGAAGGTGCTGGCACCGATACGGGCATCGACCGTCACGCCGGCCGGGAACTCATAGGCGAGGCCGGTTTCCAGATAGGTGGCCGGACCGCTCTCGAGGTAGAAGTCGGGCGAATACGACACTTTGGCATCCCAGGCGAGGGGCCCGAGTGCATGCCCCACGGCTCCATAGAATTCCCAGAAATTCTGCTCGCCGCCAGCGCTCGGGCTATCGGGATAGCCGTAGTAGATCGCGCCGAAGTCGAGATCCCAGGTGCCTGCCGTGAAGGCATAGCCGCCATAGAGGTCGAGTTCCATGGTGGTGTCGTCGCCGAAATCGACGCTCGAGCCCCAGACGCCGGCATAGATGCCGCTCTCGTCAGCAAAGTCGAACCCGCCGGAGATCGCCGGTCCATTGTCGGTCTGGGTCACGCCGCGGAAGATATAATTGCTGGTGAGGGCGACATTGCCTTCGATGTCCTGGGCCGAAGCGGTGGCTGCGGCGGTGCTGCCAAGCAGGGCCGCGAGGGCCAGGCTGGCGAGTTTGGGTGTCATATTTTTCATAACGCGTACTCCTCAAGGGTTTTTGCTGGTGTCTCGTGACTGCCGCCGGGACGGTCGCGATCGGGGTATCTCCGGGGCGCGCAGCGCCACCGGCGAGGATTTCAGACTGTGGCGGGCGGTCGGTCCGGACCGTCGCGCCGGCAGGATTTGGCTTGGGGGTGGATCGGCCTGAGCGGTCCCGGGCTCGCGAGCCGCGGCCGGCACCGCGCAGGTGCCGGACACGCTCGCCAACCCCGTTATTGAGCCGGGACCGAATCCTTTCCCTCCGGGGTGCTGAAGATGCTGCCCGCGGCGTGTCCGAGTTCGGACAGGTCACCGCCGACAATCTCTTCATCGGGTGAGAGCCGGATACCGACCGTGATTTTCAGGATCAGCCAGACAACGAAGCTCGCCGTGAAGACGAAGGCACCGATGGCACCGACACCGACGGCCTGGCCGTAGAAGGTCGCGTCGCTATTGGTCAGCGGCACGGCCATCGTGCCCCAGATACCGGCGAACAGGTGGACCGGGATGGCACCGACGACGTCATCGATCCGGATCAGCTCGAGCAGTTTCGCACCGAAGGTGGCGATGACGGCACCGACCGCACCGATCAGAACGGCATCCATGATGGTCGGGGTGAGCGGTTCAGCCGTGATCGAGACCAGACCGGCCAGGGCCCCGTTGAGGCAGTAGGCGAGATTGGCCTTGCCGCGTCCGAGGATGAGCGAGAGGACATAGGCCGTCACCACACCGCCGGCAGCGGCCATATTGGTATTGGCGAAGACCTGGGAGATGGCGACCGCGTCGGCAGCCGAACCCAGCGCCAGCTGCGAGGCACCGTTGAAGCCGAACCAGCCGAACCAGAGCAGGAATGTGCCCAGGGTTGCCAGCGGCAGGGAAGAGGGCTGCATCGGGCTGGCATTGGGTCCGAAACGTCCCGAACGGGCACCGAGCAGGATGGCACCGGCCAGAGCGGCCCAGCCACCCGTGGAGTGAACCAGCGTCGAACCGGCAAAGTCGGAGAAGCCGAACTGGGCATCGAGCCAGCCGCCGCCCCATTCCCAGGAACCCTGGATCGGGTAGATCGCGGCCGTCAGCACGACGACAAACAGGAAGAAGGGCCCGATCTTGACGCGCTCGGCGACAGCGCCGGACACGATTGATGCGGTGGTGGCAACAAACACCATCTGGAAGAACCAGTCAGATGCCGAGGCATAGCCGGTCGAGAGATCGATCTCCGCATCACCGGTCAGTTCGGACGGAGACCAGATCGCCGGGAAGCCGAAATAGGCGGTCTCGCCGCCATACATGACCTGGTAGCCGGCGAGGTAGAACATCACCCCGGCGATGGCGTAGAGCGCGATATTCTTGAGACAGATCGCAGCCGCGTGCTTGGTGCGGACGAAGCCGACCTCAAGCATGGCGAAACCGGCCGCCATCAGCATGACAAGAAAGCCGCCGATCAGGAATAGCAGGGTGTTGAAGACAAAGGCGGTCTCTTCGCTGACCTCGGCCGCGGCCGGGGCCGAAATGGCCAGGCTCGCGCCGAGCGCCGCGCAGCCGATGGCTGCCATCGCTCCGTATTTCAGTTTCTTGCCACGCATGGCGATCCCCCTTTTCAGGTGTGAATTTCCCGATCAGGCGTGACGGATTCACGCCGTTGACCGGCCTGCCCCATGGCAGAACGAAAATTTCTCTAGGATCTCGGGTTGTCCTCGGCCCTTCGGCCCGGGCCCGGCGTGTGCCAGGCGGTTACCCATGATCCGCATCGCCGATCGGCAATGACGGATCCCATATGTGCGATCTGTGGTCGGACGCGTTGGTGCGCCTCTTGATATTTGAAGGCTAGATCGGGAAATGTTGCAACGCAACAAATTTATCAGAAATCACGAAATATCGTAGATTTTCTCACTTTTTCCTCATTTCGACTCCTGTAACGCAATTTTCTGCTTCAAAAGAAAGCGCTGGCGTCGGCCGCCGCCAGCTAGTCAATCCACAGAGTCGCGACAACAGGAATGCCGCCCGGAAATTGCTGCAGCTGCTCAAAGGAAGGTCAACCCGATTTCCCGCATTCGCTGAGACTGAGGCTCTCGCGCCCGAATCCGGGCAGGCATGCCTGCTTTTGCAGCAGCGCCAATCCATCGCAAGTCGCAATGAAGCCACTATAGGTGTGTCGTTCCGGGCAAATTATTGCCCCGCGCAACCCCGCCGAGAGCCGGAACGCACATTTAGTGCACATTTTTGCTTGCCATCACGCCGAGGGCAGGTCACCTTGCACTGCAACACGAATGAGGAAGCCACCGCGTCATGCGTAACCGCGTCACCCCAGAGCCGATTATTTCGGCCGCCGTCCTGCCGGACGTGCGGGTGCTGTCGACCGCGCTCCTCCTCCTTGTACTTATTCTCACCTCCATAACGGGAGCGGTCTCCGCGCCTGCCGGTTAGCAAACGCAAACTTGGCAGACACGAAAAACCCCGCTTCCGGAACCTGGAGCGGGGTTTTTCGTGTCTGCGACACGGGAAATTCTGATGTCGACTGAAAAACCGAAGACTTCCGATACCATCACGCTCGGCGCCGCGCGTGCACCGGCGCGTGCCATGCTGCGGGCGACGGGCATGTCGGATGCGGATTTCGACAAGCCGATGATCGCCGTGGTCAATACCTGGACCACGGTGACGCCGTGCAACATGCACCTGGCCGATCTGGCCGCACCGGTTCGCGATGCGATCCGCGAGGCGGGCGGTGTGCCGGTCGATTTCAACACCATCGTCGTCTCCGACGGCATCTCGATGGGCACGCAGGGCATGCGCGCATCGCTGATCTCGCGCGAGGTGATCGCCGATTCGATCGAGCTGGCCGTGCGCGGTCACTCGCTGGACGGGCTGATCGTGCTGGTCGGTTGCGACAAGACCATCCCCGCTGCCGCCATGGCGCTGGCGCGAATGGATATCCCCGGCTGCGTCCTCTATGGCGGCACGATCATGCCCGGCCGCCAGGGCGACAAGGATCTGTCGATCCAGGATGTGTTCGAGGCCGTTGGCGCCCATGCCTGCGGCACGCTGGACGATGCCGGACTGGCCGAGGTCGAGAAGGCCGCCTGCCCCGGCGCCGGTGCCTGTGGCGGCCAGTTCACCGCCAACACGATGGCGATGATCCTGTCGATGATGGGCCTGTCACCGATGGGCGCCAATGACATCCCGGCACCGCACCCGGACAAGGCCGAAGCGGCTGCGCGTTGCGGCCGGCTGGTGGTTGATCTGGTCAAGTCGGGCACCCGCCCGCGCAGCTTCATCACCGAGGTCTCGCTGCGCAATGGCGCCATCGCCGCGTCGGCCAGCGGCGGCTCGACCAATGCCGTCCTGCACCTGGCCGCCATTGCGGCGGAAGCCGGGGTGCCCTTCTCGATCAATACTTTCGACGAGGTCTCCGCGACCGCTCCGGTGATCACCGATCTCAAGCCGGGCGGCCGTTTCTTCGCCCACCACCTGTTCCTGGCCGGCGGCACGCGCCTGTTCGGCCAGCGCCTGATGGAAGCGGGATGCCTGGCCGATGCCCCGACCGTGACCGGCAAGACCCTGTTCGAGGAATTCGCCAGCGCCGTTGAATCACCCGGCCAGCGCGTCGTCCGCACCGTCGCCGATCCGGTCAAGCCCGATGGCGGTTTCCGCATCCTCTATGGCGATCTGGCCACGGACGGCGCAGTTCTCAAACTGTCCGGCCATTCCCACACCCGTTTCGAGGGCCCGGCCCGCGTGTTCGAACGCGAGGAGGACGCCTTTGCCGCCGTCGAGGACAACCGCATCAAACGCGGCGATGTCATCATCATCCGCAATGAGGGCCCGCGCGGCGGTCCCGGCATGCGCGAAATGCTGGGCATCACCGGCGCCCTGGTCGGCCAGGGCCTGAGCGAGCATGTCGCCCTGATCACCGATGGCCGGTTTTCCGGTGCCTCCAAGGGCTTCGTCATCGGTCATGTCTGTCCGGAAAGCGTCGAGGGCGGTGCCATCGGCCTGATCCGCGAGGACGACACCATCCGCATCGATGTCGCCGCGCGCCGCATTGATTGCGATGCCGACCTGGATGCCCGCCGCAAGGGCTGGACCCCGCCCGAGCCCAATCCGATGGGCGGCGTCTTCACCAAATATTCTCGCCTCGTCTCGCCGGCCTCGCAAGGCGCCGTGACGATCGAACTCACCACCACCCCGTCCTCACAACCATCCGAGACCACCCAGGAGACTTCCGCATGACCACGTCACAAACCCCTGCCACGCCCCGCCGCATGGCCTTCGAGATCGACACCGCCGCCTTCAAGGCGAAACCGGTGGCCGTCATCGGCTATGGCAGCCAGGGCCGCGCCCATGCGCTGAACATGAAGGAAAGCGGTTGCGATGTGATCGTCGGCGTCCGTCCCGGCGGCAAGGGCGACAAGCGCGCGAAGGCCGACGGCCTGCGCACCGCACCGATCCCGGACGCGGCCCGCGAAGCCTCGGTGATCGCCATCCTGACCCCGGACATGTCGCACGAGGGTATCTTCCGCGACCAGATCGCGCCCAATCTGAACGCCGGCGATGCCGTTCTGTTTGCCCATGGCTTCACCGTCCATTACGGCCGCATCGAAGCGCCGGACGATGTCGACATCATCCTCGTTGCGCCCAAGGGCCCGGGCGATCTGGTGCGGCGCGAATTCGAGCGCGGCCGCGGCGTGCCCTGCCTGTTCGCCGTGCACCAGGACGCGACCGGCACCGCCCGTGACCGGGCACTGAGCTATACGGCCTGTATCGGCGGCTCCACGGCCGGTGTGATCGAGACCACCTTCGCCGAGGAAACCGAGACCGACCTGTTCGGCGAGCAGGCCGTGTTGTGCGGCGGTGCGACCGAGCTGGTCCTGGCCGGTTACGAGACCCTGACCGAGGCCGGATACCAGCCCGAAGTCGCCTATTTCGAATGCATGCACGAGCTCAAGCTGATCGTGGACCTGCTCTATGAGGGCGGGCTGGCCAAGATGCATGAATTCATCTCGGAGACCGCGATCTATGGCGATCTGCGCTCGGGTCCGCGCGTCATCAATTCCGAGACCAAGGCGCGGATGAAGGAAGTTCTCACCGATATCCAGGACGGCACATTCGCCCGCGACTGGATCATGGAGAACCAGGCCGGCAAGCCGCAATACAACGCCCTGCTGCGCAAGGATCTCGAACATCCGATCGAAAAAACCGGTGCCGAGCTGCGCGCAGAAATGCCGTGGCTGCAAGCCGGCGCCAATACCTGAACGCCGAGACCTGGACCTGATCATGACCCTGTTGTCGACCCAGCCCGAGACCCAAGCCCCGCCCCAGGCGCGCTCCCGCAATACGGGGGCGCATCTGGTGGTGCGCACACTGGAGGATCTCGGCGTCACCCGGATATTCGGTTATCCGGGCGGCGCGATCATGCCTGTCTATGACGCACTGACCGGGTCGAGCCTGCAGCATGTCCTGGTGCGCCACGAACAGGCCGCCGCCTTTGCCGCCGACGCCCAGGCGCGAATCACCGGCAAGGCCGGTGTCTGCCTGGCCACCTCGGGACCGGGGGCGACCAATCTCCTGACGGGCATCGCCAATGCCTACATGGATTCCGTGCCGATGATCATCCTGACGGGCCAGGTCCCGTCCGGTCTGATGGGCACGGATGCCTTCCAAGAAGTCGATGTTTTCGGTATGACCATGCCGGTCGTAAAACATTCGATCATTATCCGGGATGCCAATCGCATCCCTGAGATGATCGCTGAAGCCTTCCGGATCGCAGAAGAGGGCCGTCCCGGTCCGGTTCTGATCGATCTGCCCAAGGACGTGCTACAGGCCGAGGCATCACCGCCCCCCCCAGGCGCGCCTCGTCCTGCGGCAGCGCCGTTGCTCGCCTCTCCCCCCCTTTTAGAGGCGGCAACGGCTCTGCTAACCCAGGCCCGGCGCCCGGTGCTGTATATCGGCGGCGGCGTCGGGCTCGGGAACGCCGTCGAACACCTGCGTGATTTCATGGCCCGCACCGGCATCCCCGCCGTTGCGACCCTGAAAGGCCTGGGCACACCGCATCCCGACGCCCTGAACTTCCTCGGCATGCTGGGCATGCACGGCACGCGGACGGCCAATCTGGCAGTCCAGGAAAGCGATCTGCTGCTGTGCGTCGGTGCGCGCTTCGATGATCGTGCCACCGGCAAGCCCGACACGTTCGCGCCGGATGCCCGCATCATTCACATCGATGGCGATCCGGCGGAAATCGGCAAGCTGCGCTGGGCTGACGTTGCCATCGGTTGCGATATCGCCGACGCGCTGACCCGCTTCGATCCCGGCTATCTGGACATCGAGGACTGGCGCCGGACCTGTGCCGAACGGCTGAAGGAATTTGCCTTCGATTACAATGCGCCCGGTTCCGGCATTTTCGCCCCGGCCCTGCTGAAGCAATTATCCGAGACGGCCGGCGATGATTTCATCGCCGCCTGCGATGTCGGCCAGCACCAGATGTGGGTGGCGCAGCATTGCCGCTTTGCACAGCCCTCGAGCCACCTGACCAGCGCCGGTCTGGGTGCGATGGGCTATGGCCTGCCCGCCGGGATCGGTGCGGCCATGGAACGGCCCGACGCGAAGGTGGTCACCATCACCGGCGATGGCTCGATCATGATGAATATCCAGGAACTGGCGACGGCCCGCCGCTATGGCGTTCCGATCAAGATCCTGCTGCTCGACAATGGCACGCTGGGCCTGGTGCGCCAGTGGCAGGAATATTTCTTCGAGCAGAACTTCTCGGAGATCGACCTCTACGACAATCCCGACTTCGCCGAAGTCGCCCGTGCCTTCGGCATCGAGGCCTTCACAGTGCATGCGCGCGACGAGGTTCCCGGTGCCATCGACCGCCTGTTGCGGTCACGCGGACCGATCCTGGCCCATGTGCTGATCGATCCACGCGAAAACGTCTGGCCGCTCGTGCCGCCCGGCGCATCCAATGCTGACATGATGGAGAATTGACCATGAGCAACACCCTGCACGTCGAAATATTCGAGACTGAAGGTGCACTTGTGCGGCTCGTCGGTCTGATCGAGCGCCGTGGCTTCACCATCGCCAGCATGGCGATGTCGGCGGCCAGCAATGGCAGCGCCCGCGTCACCCTCGACCTGACCGCCCGCAATGGCGGCCGCCAGATCGATATCCTCGCCCGTCAGGTCGAGCGCCTGTTTGACGTCCATGCGGTTTCTCGTCCCGGCGCCGCCGATGCGATGCCCGATACTGCCGCGATTGCGCCGGCGACCACCGGCGAATGGAGGGACGGATGTCCACACCCACAATAGACCGCGCCCCGGCCAGTGATGACCGGCTGTATATTTTCGATACCACCCTGCGCGATGGCGAGCAGGCCCCCGGCTTCTCGATGTCCCCGGCCGACAAGCTGGCTGTGGCACGGATGCTCGAACAGGTGAAGGTCGACACGATCGAGGCCGGCTTTGCAGCCGCCTCCCAGGGCGATGCCGAGGCCATCAGCCTGATCGCGTCGGAGATCAGCGGTCCAACCATTTGTTCGCTGGCCCGGGCCAATGAAGCCGATGTCGATGCCGCCGCGCGGGCGCTGGAGCCGGCGCAGCGCAAACGCCTGCACGTCTTCCTCGCCACCAGCCCGATCCACCGCGAAGCCAAGCTGAAAATGTCCCGGCTGGAAGTGCTGCGGGCGATTGAAAAGGCCCTGCTGCACGCGCGCGGCCGTTTCGACGAGATCGAATTCTCGGCCGAGGATGCCCTGCGCACCGAGCCGGACTTCCTGATCGAGGCGATGAGTTGTGCCGCCAGCTTCGGGGCCGATGTCCTCAACGTTCCCGACACCGTCGGTGTCAGCGAGCCCGGCGAGATCCGCGACCTGTTCGCCATGCTCTCGGAGAAGGTCGAGCGGCCCGGACATGTGATCTTCTCGACCCATTGCCATGATGATCTCGGCCTGGCCGTCGCCAACAGCCTCGCCGCGGTGCAGGGCGGTGCGCGCCAGATCGAATGCTCAATCAATGGTATCGGCGAACGCGCCGGCAATTGCTCGCTCGAGGAAGTGGTGATGGCCCTGCGGGTCCGCGCCGACATCTTCGGCGTCACCACGCATCTGGACACGACCGGCCTGTGGCCGGCGAGCCAGAAACTGACGCGCGTCACCGGTGCGGCCCTGTCGCCCAACAAGGCGATTGTCGGCAAGAATGCCTTCTCGCATGAGGCCGGCATTCACCAGCACGGCATGCTGTCGGACCGGCGCACCTACGAGATCATGACGCCGGAAAGCGTCGGATCCCCGGGCAGCGCCCTGGTACTGGGCAAGCATTCGGGCAAGCACGCCCTGACCCAGCGGCTGGCGCAGCTGGGCTATCAGCCCGATCCGGATACGCTGAGCGCGGCCTTCACCGCCTTCAAGGCCTATGCCGACGAATATGGCGAAGCGACCGATGCCGACCTGGTCGCGCTGATGGAGCACCGCTCCCAGAGCGGCTCGAAGTGGACAGTCCTGCGGACCGAACTGCGCACCACGACCGGCCCGAAACCACAGCAATTCGCCCGCGTCGAGCTGGAACATCCCGAGCGCGGCCGCGTCTCCGACATCGCCTCGGGCGACGGGCCGATGGCCTCGGCCTTCGCCGCGGTGCAACGGATCACCGGTACCACCGCCGAAGTGATTGGTCTGGAAACCCGGCTGGTCAATTCACCGGCAGGCCGGGATTTCGTCGCCGAGATCCGGCTCAATCTCAATGGAAACCAGGTCAGTGGCCGCGCCCGCGGTCCCGATGTGGTAACCGCAGCGATCGACGCCTTCTTGTTTACCCTCGACCGGGGTCAGGCCTTTGACCAGACCGGTGCCGCCCATTCTCCAACGGCGATCGCCGTCTAACCAGGAACACGACAATGGCAATTCAGGAAACCGACTTCATCTGGCGCAATGGCGAGCTGATCGACTGGCAGGACGCCCAGACCCATGTTCTCAGCCATGCCCTGCATTACGGCACCTCCGTGTTTGAGGGCATTCGCTGTTACGACACGCCCAATGGCCCGCAAATCTTCCGGCTGAAGGAACATGTCCGGCGCCTGTTCGATTCGGCGCGCGTCTACCACATGCCGCTGCCCTATACCGAGGCCGAGCTCGAGGAGGCCTGCAAACAGGTCATCCGCTCGAACCGGCTGAAAGACGCCTATATCCGCCCGATCGCCTTCTTCGGTTATGGCGGTATCGGCGTGCTGCCGGGCCAGGACACCAAGATCGAAGTCTGCATCGCGGCCTTCCCCTGGGGCGCCTATCTCGGCGAGGAAGCCCTGACCAAGGGCGTCAATTGCTGCATCTCCAGCTGGAACCGCCCGGCCCCGAACACGATTCCGACCGGTGCCAAGGCCGGCGGCAATTATCTCTCCTCGGTGCTGATCAGCCATGAGGCGCATTCGCGCGGCTTTGACGAAGGCATTGGCCTCGACGTCAACGGCCTGGTCTCCGAAGGTGCCGGCGAGAATATCTTCGTCGTCTCCGACGGCATTATCCGCACGCCGCCCACCTCGGCCTCCATCCTGTCGGGCCTGACCCGCGATGCGGTGATCAAGCTGGCCGAAGCGGAAGGCTATGATGTGCGCGAACAGACCCTGTCGCGCGAGAGCCTCTATGTCGCCGACGAGATCTTCTTCACCGGCACCGCCGCCGAGATCACCCCCGTGCGCTCGGTCGACGGTCATGTCGTGCGCTGCGAGGGCCGCGGCCCGATCGCCGAGCTGATGCAGAAGCGCTTCTTCGGCCTGTTCTCGGGCGAGACGCCGGACCGTCATGGCTGGCTGCACCCGGCCCACGGCAATGGCATGGAGGTGCAGCATGTCGCCTGACGACGGCACCACGCCGCGTTCCCTGTTCGACAAGGTCTGGGATGCCCACCAGGTCTCGGCGGAGACCGCCGAGACCCCGGGCGTGCTCTATATCGACCTGCACCTGATCCATGAGGTCACCTCGCCCCAGGCCTTCTCGGCCCTGGCGGCGCGGGGCCTCAAGGTGCGGCGCCCTGATCGCACCCTGGCGACCATCGACCACTCGACACCGACGCTCGACTTCACCGCCGGAGAGACCCCTCCCTATGCCACCAAGGCGGCGCAGCTGCAGGTCGAGATGCTCGAGGCCAATGCCGCCGCCCACGCCATCCCGCTGCATGGCTGGGGCAGTGATCATCGCGGTGTGGTGCATGTGATGGGTCCGGAACTGGGCGCGACCCAGCCGGGCATGACGGTGGTGTGCGGCGACAGCCATACCGCCACCCACGGCGCTTTCGGGGCGCTGGCCTTCGGCATCGGCACCACCGAGGTCGGCCATGTCCTGGCCAGCCAGTGCCTGTTGCAGCGCAAGCCGAAATCCCTGCGCGTCACCGTCAATGGCCGCGCCGGCCGGGGCGTCTCGGCCAAGGATATCGTGCTGGCGATCATCGCCCGGCTCGGGATTGATGGCGGCACGGGCTGTGTGATCGAATATGCTGGCGAAGCCATCGAGGCGCTCGACATGGAGGGCCGGATGACGGTCTGCAACATGTCGATCGAGGCCGGTGCCCGCGCCGGCATGATCGCACCGGATGCCACCACCTTTGCCTGGCTGAAAGGCCGCAAGCTCGTCCCCGAGGGTGCCGCCTGGGACGAAGCCGTTGAGCGCTGGTCGCAGCTCGCCAGCGATCCCGGCGCTCGCTTTGATCGCGAGATCGAGCTTGATGCTGCCGAGATCGCACCGATGGTCACCTGGGGCACGGCCCCCGATACCGGCATCGCCATTGGCGGCCATGTGCCCGATGCGCGTTCGGCCTCGCACCAGAAATCGCTGGATTACATGCAGTTCGAGGCCGGCCAGCCGATTGCCGGCACACCGGTCAACCAGGTCTTTATCGGCTCGTGCACCAATTCGCGCATCACCGATCTGCGCCAGGCCGCCGAGATCATGCGCGGCCGCCAGGTGGCACCGGGCGTGCGCGCCCTGGTCGTGCCCGGCTCGGTGCAGGTGCGCCGGCAGGCCGAGGCCGAGGGGCTGGACCAGGTCTTCATCACCGCCGGCGCGCAATGGCGCCAGCCGGGCTGTTCGATGTGTATCGCCATGAATGGAGATCGCGGCGAGACCGGCGAGCTGGTGGTCTCGACCTCCAACCGCAATTTCGAAGGCCGCCAGGGCCCCGGCGCGCGCACCGTGCTGGCCAGTCCGGCGACGGCGGCGGCGGCCGCCGTGACCGGACGCATCACCGATCCGCGCAGCCTGATGGAGGGCACCCATGTCTGACAATCCGAACGGTCTGGCCCGCCTGCACAGCCGCACCTTCCTGTTGCCACAGGAGGATATCGATACCGACCAGATCATCCCCGCCCGCTTCCTCACCACAACGACGCGCGAGGGTCTGGGCAAGCTGGCCTTCCATGACTGGCGCTATGACAAGGATGGCCGGGAGCGGGAGGATTGCGCCCTCAACACGCTCGATACCGGCGAGTTTGCGGTGCTGGTGGCGGGGCGCAATTTCGGTTGCGGCTCCTCGCGTGAGCATGCGCCCTGGGCGCTGCACGAGTTCGGCGTCCGCGCCGTCATCTCCAGCGAGATCGCCGACATCTTCCGCTCCAATGCAGCGAAGAACAATATCCTGCCCATCGTCGCGCCGCCCGAATCCCACGCCTGGCTGCTCGAGCATGAGGGGGTCGAGGTGAAGATCGATCTGGAACGGCAATATGTTGACCTGGGCAATGGTCCCGGCTTCCATTTCGAGATCGAATCCTTTGCCAGACACTGCCTGATCGAGGGCACCGATCCGCTCGGCTTTCTGCTCTCCCACGGCGATGACATCACAGCTTACGAGGCCCGCAGCGCATGAAAACCTATTCAATCGTCCTCCTGCCCGGCGACGGGATCGGTCCGGAAGTCACCGCCGTGGCCCGCGCCGCGATGGAGAGTGTGGCCGCGCTCTCGGGCTTTCGCGTCAAATTCTCCGAACACGCCTTCGGCGGGGCCTCGATCGACCGGTATGGCGAGCCGCTGACAGCCGAGACCCTGAAAGCCTGCCAGGCCAGCGACGCGATCTTCCTCGGCGCGGTCGGCGGACCGAAATGGGACCAGGCCGCCTCGCGCCCGGAAGCCGGCCTGCTCGGCCTGCGCAAGGCGCTGCAGGTCTATGCCAATCTGCGCCCTGTGAGCGTGCATCCGGCCCTGGCCGGCAAATCACCCCTGCGCGCCGAACTGGTGGCCGGTGTCGACATGCTGATCGTGCGCGAACTGACCGGCGGCATCTATTTTGGCGCCCGGCAAAAGCGCGAGGACTATGCCAGCGATGAGTGCGCCTATACCCGCGCCGAGATCGAACGCGTCGCCCATATCGCCTTCCAGCAGGCCCGCCTGCGCCGCGGCAAGCTGATGTCGGTCGACAAGGCCAATGTGCTGGAAACCAGCCGTCTGTGGCGTTCCGTCGTCAGCGAGATGGGGGCCAAAACCTATCCCGATATCGAGCTCGACCACATGTATGTCGACGCCGCCGCCATGCATATGCTGCGCGACCCGGCCAGCTTCGACGTCGTGCTGACGGAGAACATGTTTGGCGACATCCTCTCCGACGAGGCCTCCATGCTGCCCGGCTCGATCGGCCTGCTCGGTTCCGCCTCGCTGGGCGACAAACGCCCCGGCGTGTTCGAACCGATCCACGGCTCGGCCCCCGACATTGCCGGCCAGGACAAGGCCAATCCGTTTGGCGCGATTGAGAGCGTGGCGCAATTGTTCGAGGCCGGACTGGGCGAGATCGAAGCCGCAGCCCGCCTGCGCACCGCCGTCAGCGCCATGCACGAGGCCGGAGAATGGACCGGCGATCTCGGCGGCACGCTAACCTGCTCGAAAGCCGGCATCCGCCTGATCAAACATCTCGAACGCCAGCCGGCGATGGCGGCGGGTTAGGGAGGCGGGTTTCCTGTGACGGGCGTCATGAGGTGTTGAGTTTCACGATCCTCACCATCTCCGCCCGCTTCGCGGGCACCTCTTCCATCAAGGAAGAGGAGGGTGAAGGCTGGGCGGCGTCGATAGACGCCCGCCCCCTACATTGCCAGCCAGACCAGCAGCCCGACCCCCAGCGCGACGCGATAGATCACGAATGGCAGGAAGCCGACCCGCTCTACCAGGCGCATCAGGACGGCGATTGCGGCCAGGGCCGAGACGAAGGACAGGGCGGCAACGATGAGGCCGTCGTGGAGCTGGGTGGTGGCTTCGGTTTCGCTCATCAGGCGGATGACCGAGATGATGGCGAAGGCGACGATCACCGGGATCGACATCAGCATGGAGAAACGGGCGCTTTCGCTGCGGCTCAGGCCGAGGGCGCGCGCGGCGGTCATGGTGGTGCCGGAGCGTGAGGCGCCGGGGATCAGGGCCATGGCCTGGGCGATGCCGATCAGGACGGCGTCGCGGAAGGTCATGCTCTCGATCGATTTGACGCTGGGCCCGTAACGGTCGGCGAGCCAGAGCGGCACGGCGAAGACCAGGGTGGAGATCGCGATCACCAGCGGCGAGCGCAATTGCTCGATCAGGTCGAAGGCAAACAGGGCGCCGCCGAAGATCAGCACCGGCGGCAGCGAGGCCGCCACGAGCAGGGCCAGTCGTCCGCCCGGCGTGATGCGGCCGGTGAGCAGGGCAAACTTGCCGATCACGACATCGCGGATATCGCGCCAGAAATAGACCAGCACCGCCAGCAAGGTACCGGCATGGGCCATGACATCGATCAGGGGGCCCTGATCGGCCTCACCGAGAAAGGTGGGGGTCAGGATCAGGTGCGCAGAGGAGCTGATCGGGAGAAATTCGGTGATACCCTGGATCAGGGCCAGGACGACGAGGTGGATCAGGGTCATGATTGCCGTTGCGTTTGATTTGGCGGCATCTTCGAACAGTTGCATTCGCTTGGCCAGCAGCTTGTCAGCTGGGGCCCCCGCCGCCTGATGGAGACGCCATGAAGGTCTGGATTGATACCGATGGCGGCGTCGATGATGCGCTCGCCCTGGCCTGCGCCTATGCGGACCCGGCGATCGAGCTGGCCGGGATCACGACCGTGTTCGGCAATGTCGCGCCGCGCAAGGCGGCCCGCAATGCGGCGCTGGTGCAATCCTTCTTCGATCCGCCGCATGTCAGCATCAGCGTCGGGGCCGTCGCGCCGCTGGTCGGCAGCTGGCGTGATGCCCGCATCATCCATGGCGAGGACGGGCTGGGCGGCGCCAGTTCCGATCACCTGCTGGGCTATGAGGCCGGCCATGTGCAGGAGGACGGCCCCGAGACCAGCGCCGCACGCCTGGCCGGCTTTGCCCGCGAGACCGGCGCCGGCGGTACCATCATCTGCCTCGGTCCGGTGACCAATCTGGCGATTGCGCTTCGCCACCATCCCGACGCCTTCACCTCGCTGGGCCAGGTAATCTGCATGGGCGGGGCCTTCACCATCCCGGTCTCGCGGCGGCACACGGCCGGCGAGTTCAATTTCGGCTCCGATCTGGAGGCCGTGCGCGGCGTGCTGGCCGCCGCCCCCAATCTCACGATCGTACCGCTCGATACCTGCCGCAAGGTGGTGCTGCGACGGGCCCGGCTGGCGCGCCTCGCCCGCACCTGCGAGACACCCCTGACGCGCTTCCTGCAACGGGCGCATAATCACTATATGGATGCCTATCGGGCCAGCGACGGGATTGATGGCTGTTTTCCCCATGACGCCCTGGCGGTCGCGGCGCTGGCGCATCCCGGCATTTTCCGCTTCGAGACGCGAAGCCTGGAGCTCGATTCATCGAGCGGCTTTGCCGGCCTGTTGCGCACCGGGGGCCAGGGACGGCCGCTGCGTGTGGCGGTGGATATCGACCAGCGCGCCGCCCTCAACTGGATCGAGGCGTGCATTTGCCGCCGCACCTCGCATTGACGCGCCTCGCGAGTGCGCCATAAAGCTGGCTGAGAGGTTTTAGACCATGCCCCACGACCATCACCACGACGCCGGCGGCCCGGGCCGCCTCGCACCGGCCGAAGCGCGCCGCGTCACCGGGATTGCCACCTCGGCCTCGGTCGCCGTGGCCGTGATCCTGGTCGTGACCAAGGCCGTGGTCTGGTATCTGTCCGGCTCGGTCGCCCTGCTGGCCTCGCTCGCCGACAGCGCCCTTGATCTCACCGCCTCGCTGACCGTGCTGTTCGCCGTGCGCTATGCCGCCGAGCCGGCTGATGCCGAACACCGTTTCGGGCATGGCAAGGCGGAGGCCTTTGCCGGCGTGATGCAGGCGATCTTCGTCGCCGCCTCGGCCGCCCTGCTGCTGCGCGAAGGCGTGCAACACCTGCTCGAACCGGTGGAAATCCGGGCCAGCGGCTGGGCCCTGGCGGTGATGGTGTTGTCGCTGGTGCTCACCATCGCGCTGGTCATCATCCAGACGCGCGCCGTCGACCAGACCGGCTCGATCGCCGTCGAGGGCGACCGGGCCCACTATTTCTCCGATCTCGGGGCCAATATCGCCGTCATGGCCGGCATTGCCGGCTCGGTCTGGCTTGGCTGGCTCTGGCTCGATGCTGCCGTCGCGCTGGCCGTGGCGGTCTGGCTCGGGATCACTGCCTGGGGCGTCGCCAGGGGCGCGCTCGACCAGTTGATGGACCGCGAACTGCCCGATGAGGAACGCGAGCAGATCCGCCATCTCGCCCTCGGCGAGGATCCGCGCATCATCGATGTGCACCAACTGCGCACCCGCGCATCCGGTCCGCTGGTGCATATCCAGTTCCATCTCGGCCTGCCCGCCGATCTGAGCCTGCGCGAGGCGCACGCGATCGAGGTCGAGTGCGAGCGCCGCCTGCTCGCCGTCTACCCGGCCGCCGACATCATCATCCATGCCGACCCGCATGGCGAAGCCGAGCCGCACGGCGCCGAATTCTTCCGCTCCGGCGGCGCGCCCGGGCATGAACATTAGTCGTTAAGCGAAACCGGATTAATCTGACGCCATGCGCGTTCTCCATTTCTGGCCCCTCGATCCCTTCTCGCGCCAGGTCCGTGTGGCCCTCGACGAGAAATCCCTGAAGCACCAGCTTCAGCTCGAGACGCCGTGGGAGCAGGCCGACCATCTGCAATCGCTCAATCCGGCCGGCACAACGCCTGTGCTGGTCGATGAATCGGGGGGCGGCCGCCGCGTCATCATCGAGTGCCGCGCCATCCTGGAATATCTCGAGGAAACCTCGCCCAGCCCCTGCCTCCTGCCCGGCGGCCCCGCCGACCGTGCCGAAGCGCGGCGGCTGATGGACTGGTTCGACCGCAAGTTCGACGGCGAGGTCAACGCCTATCTCCTGCACGAGAAACTGGAGAAACGTGTCCAGGGCCTTGGCTCGCCCGACCCGGCGGCGATCCGCCAGGGGCGCGAGCATCTGCGCTGGCATCTCGATCATATGGCCTGGCTGCTGGAGAGCCGCGATGGCCTCGCCGGCCCGCGCTACACGCTCGCCGATATCGCTGCGGCGGCGCATCTGTCCTGTGTCGACTATCTCGGCGATGTCCCCTGGGACGAGTTCGAGCCGGTCAAACAATGGTATCTGCGGGTGAAATGCCGCCCCGCCTTCCGCGGCCTCCTCACAGACAAGCTTCCCGGAACCCAGCCTTCGGAGCATTATGCGGATCTGGATTTCTAGGGGGGGGCGTCTGATGCGCGTTCTGATTACATTCTGGCTGGGGCTTTTGCTCGCGGTGACACCGGCTTACGCCCAGTCACAAAACGCGGACATGCAGAATTTCGCGGCCTGGGCTGCCGAGACCGCCAACGTGCGACAGGGCGCGATGGAACTGGTGGTGCTCTCGGGGGAAGCGGACGAGATTTCCCTGCGCAAGCTGGAAAACGAGATATCGACGGAACTGGCCATGTCCCAGCTGGCCACCTGGCGCGAACAGGCCGACGCCGAACTGGCACGGCTGACAGCAGCCTATGCCGGGCTCCAGTCGGGCCCGCAAATGACGCGGTCGGATTTTGACGAGGTAATCAACGGGGCGATAGAGAGCACCAATCTGGTGCTTGAAGAGGCGGCCCGGATGATCGAGGATTCCGAAGCTGCAACGCGCGCCGTGATTTCCGGGGAATCGACCTCAACATTGGTCGTGGCCGCCGCCCGGCTGGGATTGATTCAATCGGTCTATGCGGGTGTGATCCAACAGAACAACGGGGTTCTCCGCACGCGATCCGAGGGCGATTCGCAAGGTACGTGGGTGCTGGCGATGAATGAGAACATCGCGTCCACAATCGTCCTGATGGAAGTGGTGCGCCGTCAGCTGGGCGCCGAGCCGTCGGTTTTCCACGTCGACGACCCGCTCGCCAACGCCCGGCGGCGTGCTGCGCGGGTTCGGACCCTGGCATCGCAGGGACACCGCGAAGTCCGCGAACAGATCCGGATGGTCCGGAGGCTCACCCCGGGCACCGAACAGGAACGCCGGATGCTCCCCCTGATAATCCAGATCTATGAGAGCGTGGACGAGGGACTTGAGCTGGAGCAACGGATGGCACGGGTGCTCGTCACCTCGCACGAGGATACTGCTACCATCTCGGAAACTGGCGATCTCGCCGCCCTGTCACAGCTCGAAGCGCTCGAGAATGAGCGTGTGGAGCTGCAGATGCGGCAGATCGAGCTATCGCGCCAGATGTTTGCCGACTAGGCGATGACACCCGAAACCGTCAAATCCCTCGCCCTCGCCTCAGGCTTCACCGAAGCGCGCATCTGCCGCGCTGACGAGGCGTGGGATGCGGGCGAGCGGCTGGCGGAATTTGTGGCCGGCGGCCAGCATGGCTCGATGGCCTGGATGGAGGATACGCTGGCGCGCCGCCAGCATCCCACCGCCATGTGGCCGGACGCGAAATCGGCTGTGGTGGTCGGGCTCAATTACGGGCCCGATATCGACCCGCTTGCGGCGCTGGAGCGCACGTCCGAGGGCGTGATCTCGGTCTATGCGAGAAACACCGATTATCACGACCTGATGAAGAAGCGGCTGAAGCATTTCGCCCGCGCCTTCGTGGACCAGACCGGGGCCGATGTGAAGGTGTTCGTCGACACCGCGCCGCTGATGGAAAAACCGCTGGCGGCAAAATCCGGGATGGGCTGGCAGGGCAAGCACACCAATCTGGTCAGCCGGGAACACGGCTCCTGGCTGTTTCTCGGCGTCATGCTGACAGCGGCCGAGCTGGAGCCCGATGCGCCGGAGACCGATCATTGCGGCTCGTGCACCGCCTGCCTCGACATCTGCCCGACCAAGGCCTTCCCCCAGCCCTACAAGCTCGATGCGCGGCGTTGCATCTCCTATCTGACGATCGAGCACAAAGGCCCGATCCCCATCGAATTTCGCGCCGCGATGGGCAACCGGATCTATGGCTGCGATGACTGTCTGGCGGTGTGCCCGTGGAACAAGTTCGCTGCCGTGACGGCGGAAATGGCCTTCCATCCGCGGCCGGAACTGAAGGGGCCATTGCTCAGCGAACTGGCGGCGCTTGACGATGCCGGCTTCCGCCAGGTCTTCACCGCTTCGCCTGTCAAGCGAGTGGGGCGAGGAAAATTCGTGCGAAACGTGATGATCGCTATCGGAAATTCACGGGACTTGTCCCTGCTACCTGTGGTCCTTGAGCGGATTGCCGATGCCGACGCCCTGGTACGCGGCGCGGCGATATGGGCTCTGTCACAACTTTCCCCGGATCAGGCCAAGGCACTTGCCACAGCGGGCGTGGAGGGTGAAACCGATCCCGATGTAACGGCAGAATGGCAGATGATTCTCGATTAAGCACGGACAGGTTGAGACGCTGTTATCCTTTGTCCCCTATACGGGGCGCGCCGGGATGGAAATCATGGCAGACCAAGCTGGGGAGGGCGGTCAATGTTGACAGATATCATGGGTGGCGGCGCCTTATGAGCGACTTGGACGTTATGGTCGACACGCCGGGCCTCGGGGACCAGATCACCGTCATGATCTGCGAGAACAGCCAGGTGCAGCTACGCATCCTGAGCAAGGCGGTCGAGGAGGCCGGCTACTGCGTGCAGACCGCGCGCAGCGCCGAAGCCGTGCTCGAGCAGATGCAGATCAGGCCGGCCGATATCCTGCTGACCGGAATTGAAGTCGGGCCGATGACCGGGCTGGAAGCTTGCTGGGCCCTCAAGGCCAATCCCCGGACCGAATCCGTGCACACCATTGTCATCACAGCTTCGGGCCAGGAGCGCCGGCTGGAGGAATCCCTCGATGCGGGCGCCTATGATTTCATCCGCAAGCCGGTGAACATGACCGAGCTGCGCGCGCGCCTGCGCGCCGCCTCGCGTCTGGTCCGGATGCAGAAACAATTCCGCAAGCTGGCCGAAACCGATTCCCTCACCGGGACCGCCAATCGCCGGGCCCTGATGCAATGCCTGGAGGCGGAAATCGCCCAGGCGCGCAGCCAGGGCACGCAGGTCGCGGTGGTGATGCTCGATCTCGATCACTTCAAGCGCGTCAACGACACCCATGGTCACGCCATCGGCGACCGGGTCCTGGTCGCGACGGTCAAGGCCGTACAGGCCTGCCTGCCCGGGCGTGAGCGGCTGGGCCGGCTCGGCGGGGAGGAATTCGTCGCGGTCCTGCCCGACGCGACACCGGAATTCGCGGCAATCATGGCGGAACGCATCCGCCAGGCTGTAGCAGCATTGCAGGTCACCAATAATCTGGGTGAAGTCGTCCCGATCACGGCCAGTATCGGCGTCTCCATTTCGTCGGCTGACGGTCAACACGACACGCCCGACAGCCTGCTGCTCGCCGCCGATGATGCGCTGTACGAGGCCAAGGAAAACGGCCGCAACCGCGTGGTTTTCGCCGGCACCACCATGCGCGGCACACGCCGTGCGGCAGGCTAGTTCTCCAGCGCCGCCAGACGACGGGCCTCATTGATCCGGCCACGCAGCACCAAGAGATCGATATTGGCAGGCTCGATCTCCCGCCCGGTTTCCATATCCTGCCAGGCCGCATCAAGCGCACCGGTTTCAAGCCGGGCCTGGGCGCGCAGGCGCCAGCCATCAACAAGGCCTGGCGTCTGGTCAATAACGGCCGTCGCCGCCGCGTCCGCCGCATCCCATTCACCCAGCGCCACACTCGCCTCGGCCCGCCCCAGCAGCGCGGCGCCGTCAAGCGGGTCGAGCTCCAGCGCGGCGGCGAAACTGGCCTGCCCCGCTTCGGCCTCATCCCGGCTCAGCCAGGTCTGACCCGCCTCCACCAGCATGGTGATGCGGGCCGGCAAATCCTGATCAGACACCTCGGCCATCGCCAGCTGGTCGAGCATGGCAGCCCCGCGCGCGCCATCCCCCAGCGCAATAATGGCGCGGGCCTCGCAATGCGCCGCCGGCCAGCCTCCGCCTTCCATCCGCCAGGCCAGGGCATCCTCGAAAGCGGCATCCTGATCGGTCTCGACCCGCTCCAGGCAGGACAGATAGCGATCGGTCTCGGCTGCGATCACCGCATCCTGGGCGTGGGCAACGGAGCCCGCAGCGGCCAGCAAGCAGACGAGAAAAGGGCGGGCGAGAAGGGGGCGGGCAAGGGGGAGAAAACGCATCAGGGCATCCCGTGCAAGGCGTTAAAGGGCTGGCAGTCAGATTAGTCAGCGGCTGCGGCACGGTCCATCGCCGCTTCAGTCCCCGCACCGGACGCAGGCTGGCGATAGATATCAGGACGCGCCACCTCCATCGCCCGCTCGGGGGATTTCAGCGGCGTATAGCCAACCCCGGCATAGAGCGGCTGCGCATCGGCGGTCATCAACATCAAGCGCCGGCAGCTGCGGATCTCCGGCAGGTCATGCAGGCATGCGACCAGCCATTTGCCCAGGCCAAGCCCGCGATGGGCGGGATCGATAATGACATCGGCCAGATAGGCGAAGGTCGCGCGGTCGGTGACGAAGCGCGCCATGCCCGCAAAACTGCCATCGGGCGCCAGCAGGGAGAAGGTCCAGGCATTGGCCGCCGCGCGGGTGACCGTTTCCAGCGGTATGCCCGGCGACCAGTAGGAGGTGCTGAGCAGGCGATGGGCCTGGACCGGATCAAACGCATCACGCCGGTCGGTAAGCCGATAGCCGTTCCGCTCGAAATCATTCTCCTGCATGTCCGCACTCTCCTGCCGGCGCCTGAAGGCAAAGCGGTAGCATCAGGGCGCGCCCGGTCCATTCAAGTTTTCCGTCACAGTGTGACCCGGCCCGGCAGCTTCCATTCTGCGGATTCGTTTGTCACAGACCGCCGCTTGTGAAAAAACCGCGCCTGAACCCCGCTTTGCCAACCCGGTATGCTGCCACACCATGAATGTTCTCCAGGTCATTCCCCAGCTTGATGCCGGCGGTGCCGAACGCACCACGCTCGAGGTCGCCGAGGCGGTCGTCGCCGCGGGCGGACGGGCGCTGGTCGTGACCGAGGGCGGGCGGCTTGAGGCGGAACTGGAAGCGGTGGGCGGCGAACTGGTGCGACTGCCGGTAGCCAGCAAGAATCCCTGGACCGTCTGGCGCAATGCCCGGCGCATCGCGGCGATCGTGAAGGCCGAGCAGATCGGCATAATCCACGCCCGCTCGCGCGCCCCGGCGTGGAGTGCCAAATGGGCCGCCGCCCGGAGCGGTGCGCATTTCGTGACCACCTATCACGGCACCTATAACGGCAAGACCGGGCTGAAGCGCTGGTATAATGCCGTCATGGCGCAGGGCGAGCTGGTGATCGCCAATTCGCAATTCATCGCCGCCCATATCCGCGTCCAGCACCCCTTCGCCGCCGACCGCATCCGGGTCATTCCGCGCGGTGTCGATCTCGACAGCTTCGATCCGCACAAGGTTGCCCCGCAACGCGTCGCCGCACTGGCCGCCAGCTGGGGGCTGGACTGGCCAACAGACCGCCTGGTGGCGCTGTTCCCGGCGCGGCTGACCGGCTGGAAGGGGCAACGCGAAACACTCGCCGCCCTGGCGCAACTCAAGGCCGGGGGGCTGGCGGTGCCGCTGACCCTGTTCGCCGGCGATGCCCAGGGCCGCGAGGCCTATCTGGCCGAGCTCAACGAACTGATCACCCGGCACGGGCTCGAAGCCGATGTGCGCATTGTCGGCCATTGCAGCGACATGCCCGCCGCCTTCGCCATGGCCGATCTCGCGCTGACACCTTCGGTCGAGCCGGAGGCTTTCGGACGCACGGCAGCGGAGGCCGGCGCCATGCACACCCCCGTGATCGCGGCCGACCATGGCGGCGCGCGCGAAGTTGTGGTGCCCGGCGAGACCGGCTGGCGGGTCGAGCCGGGAAATCCCGCCGCCCTCGCCGCCGCGATCCGCGAAGCTGTGTCGATGACACCGGCGCGACGCAGCGAAATGGGGGAGCGTGCAGCGCAACATGTCCGGACACAGTTCTCGACACGAGCCCTGCAAGCTGCGACTTTGCGCGTCTATGAAGAGGTCTTAAGCTCGCAGCCATGATCGAACCGGAACGCGATACCATCTACGTCCTGCATTGGGGGGACCTGACATCGACTGTGCGCATGCTCGCCTCGGCGAAGACATTGCGTCATGCGCACAAGCGTGACCGGATCGTGTTGCTGACGACGCCGGAGTTCGAATCCTTCCTCAAGCACAGCCCGTTCTTCAACGCGATCGAGATCGATGCCCGGCCCGAAGGCCGGCCGCAAACCGTCGCCCGCGACAAGCGCCTCAAGGCCGCACACCCGGCCCGCGTCTATGACCTGGTCGGCGACAGCACCTCGCGCAAGCTCAAGGGCCTGTTCCGCTTTTCCAAGTGCGACTGGCTGGAAATCCTTCCCTCGCGCAAATCCGGCGAGCATCCGGTCGACGAGACCGCCGGCGTGCTCAATGCAGCCATCGGCCTGGGCCCGGCGCATTTCCCGCTTGGCGGCGCGCCATCACCGGACGCGAGCTGGGTCGATTTCCTCGCCCGCAAATCGCGCATGCTCGACCCGGAATATTTCGGACTGAACGGCCCCTTCGCCCTGCTCGCCCCCGCAGGCGAAGACGTCAAGCCGGCCTTGCGCTGGCCCCGCGAAAAGTGGGCCCATCTGGCGCACGAACTCCTGCAGGCCGGGATCACCCCGGCCCTTGTCGGCGGACCGGACACCCGCGAGATCGGTCGCTATGTCTCGCAGGTCGCTCCGGGTGCACGTGACATCACCGGCAAGGCGAAACTGCCACAACTCGCCGGCCTGGCGCGGCGGACCCGCTTCGTGTTCGGCGAGGACACGCCCTTGCTGCACCTGCTGGTCGCGGCCGGCGCTCCGGCGCTGGCGCTCTATGCCGGCGTCGAGGACCCGACACGCAATGCACCGCGCGGCGATGCACCGGTCATTTTGATGCACGCGCCCGTTCTGGCGCAGGTCGCACCGTCCGAAGCCATGGCCGCAATGCGCTTCGCAGGCGGCTTTTCCGACAGCTCGGCTGCGGCGTGAACCGCGCCGCACGCTTGCTTAATGTGTTCATTTCACCATAGTGCGCGGCTCTCCGGCAGGGTTGCGGCTCAATTGGGCCGATTTGGGCTTGATCCATCTGCGCCGCCGGACGATTACTAAGTATTGCTCGCAGGCCATAAGGGAGAAGCGGCCATAGCCCGTAGACCACAATCTGCGCAACCGCCGAAAAAAGACGGACCGCGTATGAATTTAGACATCCGCGTACCGCGGGTGCTTCTTATCGACGAACATGGAGAGA
>NZ_JBLWTD010000014.1:0-75603 GCF_048270265.1 Maricaulis sp.
AGCTCGATGCGCCCGCCGATCCTGTCAGCGAGACGGTATCGTATTGATTGACGGTATTGGTCGGCTCGTCAGTGCGCACCGAGTTGGCGCTGTCGAAGTCCCAGCTCTCGCTGGCACCGGCGGCGGACCGGTTGCGTGTGTCCCGATTGTTTCAACCCTGCCTGTCCACCCCTTGCCGGGCTCGGCTATATTGGTGGCATCGGATGCGATGCGGGAGGTGCGGGTATCGTCAAAGCAGGGTCAAAGCCGGGTGAGGAATCGATATGCGATTGTTTTCACAGCGAGTTTTCAAGTGATTCGGGCGAATCTGCGGCAATGGAAGCGCACAGGAGGGCATCACCCGCGCCATATGAAGGTCATCCAGCAGCCACTCAAAGGCAGATCAGGGGCAACAGGGCGATCACTGCCGGCCGGCGCAGGCTCGATCACGCACGGCCGCTTGTGCAGCAGGTCCGGGACCGGTGCGGGGTGTCGAGATCGGGGATAGTGGCGGAGAGGAAGGGATTCGAACCCTCGGTACGCTTTTGGCGTACACTCCCTTAGCAGGGGAGCGCCTTCGACCACTCGGCCACCTCTCCACCTGCGGGTTTAGAATGCCCCGGCGGGGCTATCAAGCGCGAGTTGCGGCGATTTGCGATCCGATTGCAGGGGCGGGGTCCGCGAGACCCGCAATGGCTTGCCTGGCGACGGGCCTGGCGGCGCGCCGCCAGGGGCGGACGGGGTGGGGGCCGGACGGGTTCATCTTATTTTCGCCAGCTTTTGATTGACTCACACGCAAAGGTGGTGAAGCGTGGTTTTGTTCAATCTATGGGTAAAGGGGAAATGATATGATTTCAGGAAAATCGATACTCATCGCAGGCATTGCTGCCGCCCTCTCAATGGTCGCCGGGCCATCGGCGATTGCCGGCGCGGGCGATGCTGCGGCCATCCAGGATGTCGCCCAGCCGAGAATGCTCAGCGCGGCCGAGCTTGAGGCCTACCGCACGGGGCGGGTCCAGGAAGTGCCCGATGGCTGCTGGGTGTATTACAACCACTTCACGGGCGAATGCGGTGCAGTGATCTGCATTGCCCCCGGCGGCTGGCAATCAGTGCATGAATGCAGCGAGTTCGGCCTCTAGCCGAAGCCCCTGCCAGCCCGGCAAAAAGACACCCGGCTCGAGGATCGAGCCGGGTGTTTTCATTGATGGCCGGGACAGTCGCGGGAATTGATCCACGCCCGGCTCCTGCCGGGCCAGACCATCCCGCTTCCTGGCCTAGAAAAACGCCTGCAGACCGGTCTGGGCACGGCCCAGGATCAGGGCGTGGACGTCATGGGCGCCTTCATAGGTATTGACGGTTTCCAGATTGACCATGTGGCGCATGATCTGGAATTCCTCGGAAATGCCGTTGCCGCCGTGCATGTCGCGGGCCTGGCGGGCGATATCGAGGGCCTTGCCGCAATTATTGCGTTTGACGATCGAGATCATTTCCGGCGCGGCCTTGGCCTCATCCATCAGACGGCCAACGCGCAAGGAAGCCTGCAGGCCCAGCGCGATCTCGGTCTGCATGTCGGCGAGCTTTTTCTGGAACAGCTGGGTCTGGGCGAGGGGGCGTCCGAACTGCTTGCGGTCGAGCCCGTATTGCCGTGCCGCATGCCAGCAGAATTCCGCCGCCCCGAGCGCGCCCCAGGAAATGCCGTAACGGGCGCGGTTGAGACAGCCGAACGGGCCTTTCAGGCCGGAGACATTCGGCAGCAGCGCGTCTTCGGAGACCTCGACATTGTCCATCACGATCTCGCCGGTGATCGAGGCGCGCAGCGAGAGCTTGCCGCCGATCTTGGGGGCGGAGAGGCCCTTCATGCCCTTTTCCAGCACGAAGCCGCGGATCTTGCCGTCATGGGCATCCGATTTGGCCCAGACCACGAAGACATCGGCGATCGGCGAGTTGGAGATCCACATTTTCGAACCGTTGAGGCGATAGCCGTCAGCGGTCTTGGTGGCGCGGGTCTTCATGCCGCCGGGATCGGAGCCGGCATCGGGCTCGGTCAGGCCGAAACAGCCGATATATTCACCGCTGGCAAGCTTGGGCAGATATTTCATCCGCTGTTCTTCCGAGCCATAGGCATAGATCGGATACATCACCAGCGAGGACTGGACCGACATCATCGAGCGATAGCCCGAATCAACGCGCTCGACCTCGCGGGCGACCAGGCCATAGGCGACATAGCCCAGCTCGGCGCCGCCATAGGCTTCCGGAATGGTCGAGCCCAGCAGGCCCAGCTCGCCCATTTCGCGGAAAATGTCCGGATCGGTCCTTTCCTCGCGGAAGGCTTCGATGACGCGCGGCTGCAGCTTGTCCTGGGCATAGGAGCGGGCGGCATCGCGAACCAGGCGTTCTTCCTCGGTCAGCTGGTCGTCGAGGCGGAAGGCATCCTCCCAGTCGAAGGCTCCGAGATCCGGTGCATCCTTGGCTTTGAGCTTGGTCATTGATTGGTCGTCCCCGTGCCTGGTGCCGGATTGGCTTGCGTAAAATCCGGCTTCCGCTTGTCGAGAAAGGCGCGATAGCCTTCGTTGAAATCTGCGTGCGTGAAAGCCCCGGCGAACAGGGCCTTCGTGCTGTCATCGTCCGTGTCCTGGCCCGCCAGGACGCGCGCGATCATCTGTTTGGTGAATTCGGCCGAATGCGGTGACATGTCCAGCAATTGATCCACATATTCGTTGACCAGACGCTCGAGGCTGGCAGGCGCCGTGACCCGGTTGGCAAGGCCGCAGGCCAGCGCCTCGGCGGCGTCAAGCGTACGGGCCGAGAACAGCATGTCGCGGGCCATCGGCGCGCCGACCGTATCGACGAGGCGCTTGGTGTCGTTGAACGGGTAGATGAGCCCCATCTTGGCCGGCGTGATGGCGAAGCGGGCGCTTTCATCGGCAAAGCGCAGGTCGCAGGCCAGCGCCAGGCCGCAACCTCCGCCGACGCAGGCGCCGCGGACCATGGCCAGGGTCGGGTGCGGGAAGGCGGCCAGGGCGTCGAGCGCGGCAGCAATCTGGCGCGAATAGGCCTCGCCGCGTTCGGGGGTGGCGTAAACTTCTTCGAATTCCGAGATGTCCGCGCCCGAGGCAAAGGCATCGCCGGCGCCGCGCACGACCAGGACACGGCAGTCCTTGGCGATCCCGGCCAGCAGGCCGGGCAGGGCGGCCCACATCGCCTGGGTGAAGGCATTGCGCTTGTGCGGGCGATTGAGCACCAGTTCGGCAATGGCGCCGCGGCGTTGCAGCAGAAGCGTGTCGTCGAGCGGTTCGGTCATCGGCGCAAGATTTCTCATTCCGGAAGCGGTCAGACGCAGCGAGACATTGGTACCGCCGGGAAAACCAGCATAAACCTGTGGCATCGGTTGAGAGAAGCGCAGCGCTGCGTTTCTCGTGAAGACGGGCGGGGGAGAGCCTTATGAACCAGCAGACAGTCATCGTCCTGATCACGCTGGTGATCTATAATCTGGTTCTGGTCGGCGTTGGCGTCTGGGCCAGCCGCCGCAACAAGAATGAATCGGATTTCTTCGTCGCGAGCCAGGGGCTCGGCGCCTGGGTGGCCGGCCTGTCCTATGCCGCCTCGACGTCGTCGGCCTGGGTGCTGCTGGGCTTTACCGGCTTTGTCTACGCCACCGGCCTGTCGGCCCTGTGGATGGTGCCGGGGATCTGGGGCGGCTATGTCGCCGTCTGGCTCTGGTTCGGCAAGCGCCTGCGCGAGGAAACCGCGGCCGAGGGCCATGTCACCCTGACCGATTTCCTGGCCGCGAAATCGACTGGCCGCACGCGGGTCATGATCACGGGGCTGGCCTCGCTCTTCATCGTCTTCTGTTTCGTCTTCTATATCGCGGCCCAGTTCGGCGCCGCTGCCGCGGCCTTCGAAACCCAATTCCCCCTCAACCAGACCGAGGCGGTGATGATCGGCGCGGCGGTGATCCTGATCTATTCCCTGCTTGGCGGTTTCTGGGCGGTGAGCGTCACCGACATGCTGCAGGGCTTCATGATGGTGCTGGTGGCGCTGACCCTGCCGGTCGCCGCCCTGATCGCGGCCGGTGGTCCGGCGCAGGTCTTCGCCACCCTCGCGGCCGAGGCGCCGCCGGAATATCTCCAGTTCACCGGGGGGCGCGCCGGCCTGATGCTTGGCGGTTTCGTGCTCGGGGTCTGGGGCGTCGGCATCGGCGCGCTGGGACAGCCGCAATTGATGTCGCGCCTGATGGCGGTCAAGGACGAGGCGGCGCGCTATCGCGGCTTCGCCATCGCCATCGTCTGGGCCGTGATCATGTTCACCGGCATGACGGTTCTGGCCCTGGCCGGCCGCGCCCTGGTCGGCGGGGCAGAGAATGGCGAGAACCTCTTCTACCTCCTGGCCGGCGATCTCCTGCCGCCCATCCTGGCCGGCATCGTGCTCGCCGCCGTGCTGTCTGCGGTGATGTCGACGGTGGATTCCATCCTGCTCGTCGCCGCCGCCGCCATCGCCCATGATATGGGCCTGTCGCGGCGTTTTCCCGGCAGCGAGCTGACGGTGTCGCGTTTCGTGATGCTCGCCATCGCCCTGGTGGCGATCTGGATGACGCTGGCATTGCCGAGCACGATCTTCGCCCGCGTCCTGTTCGCCTGGGCGGCGCTGGGTGCCGCCTTTGGCCCGATCATCATCATGCGGGTGATGCGGCTGGAGCCGGGCGGCCGCGCCACGCTGGCGGCGATGGCGAGCGGCTTCGCCCTGACGGTTTTCTTCAACGCCATGGGTGCGGTCGATCCGGCGGGGCTGGATGGCGTGATGCTTGTGCTGTCCGACCTGTCTCGCCTGCCAGGCGACCCCTTCGAGCGCGTGGTGCCCTGGATACCGCCGCTGCTGATCCTGTGGCTGGGACGCCAGCGGGCCGGGTGAGGCGCGCCAGGCAGGCCCGGAGGCTGTGACGCGCTGCGTGGTGCGGTCGGTTTGCCATTCGCCTGCTACGCGAAACGCGGAACAAACAGCCCGTTTGGATTGTTGGTAAACCCGGCCAGTTTTATGGTTTTAGGGGGGATTTTTGTTTACCGGCTCGTTAACAACTGGTAATCGGTAAGGAAAGGTGCCGACTAATTACTGGTTTGTACAAGGCTAATTTTTATCAAAACGAAAGTTCCCAGGGGGCGTATATGTCATACCGATTTAAACTTCTTGCCGCGACGATTGTCAGCGGCACCTTGCTGGCAGGGGCTGCCGCGCCGGCATTCGCACAGTCGAGTGCCGATATGGCCCGCGAGCTGGCGAACGCCAATGCACGTATCCGTGACCTCGAGAATCAGATCAACAGCTCGGCCGATTATCCGCCGGCCCTGGCCGACGGCCAGTGCTTTGCGCGGGTTCTTGTCCCTGTTTCGACCCAGCCGGTGACCGAACAGGTCCTGATCCAGGCCGAAGCGACCCAGACTGTCGTGATCCCGGCGACCTATGAAACCGTGACCGACACGGTTCTGCTCGAGCCGGAGCGTGTTGAGCTGCGGATCATCCCGGCGACCTACACCACCGTCTATGACACCGTCGTCGTTGAGCCGGAACGCGTTACGCGCCGGATCATTCCTGCGACCTACCGCACGGTTACCGAAACGGTCGTGCTTGAGCCGGAACGCGTTGAGCGTCAGGTCATGCCGGTTGGCCGCCAGACGGTCACCGAAACGGTCGTCCTGCAGGCCGAGCGCATTGAACAGGTCGTTATCCCGGCCGTTTATGAGTCCTACACCGAACAGGTCCTGGTCCGTGATGCCTACACGACCTGGCATCCGTCGGCGCCGCTTTATGCGCGTGCCCGTGATGCCGGTGCCGCTCGTGCAGACGAGACTCCGGAAGAATATGCACGTCGCAACTTCTCCCGTTCGGAACTGCGCGAGCTGCCAACGGGTGAAATTCTCTGCCGGGTCGAAATTCCGGCTGAGTACGAAACCATTACCCGCCAGCGTCTGGTCCAGGCCGAGCGCGTCGAACAGCGCGTGATCCCTGCGGTCACCGAGCTGGTCGAAAAGAGCGTCTATGAGTCGACCATCCCGGGTGCACCAGGCACCGGCACCGGTACACGTGAAGATGCCTATTCGCGTGTTGTCGAGCGGGTCATTCCTGCCGTCACCGAGACGGTGACCCGTCAGGTCATCGATACGCCTGAACAGGTTGTCGAAGATGTCATCCCGGCGGTTACCCGCCAGGTCGCCCGCCAGGTTGTCGATACACCTGAGCAGGTGGTCGAGGATGTGATCCCGGCCCGTTATGAATCTGTCCGCGTCCAGCGCGTCGCCGTGCCGGGCCGCACCGAAACCCGCACCGTTCCGGCCGTGTACGAAACCCGTACCCGCCAGGTCGTTGTTGGTGGCGGCAATCTCGATTGGCGCGAAGTTCTCTGTGAGATCAACGCCACGCCTGAAGCCATCCGTCAGATCCAGATCGCGCTTCGCGATCGCGGTTACAACCCGGGTCCAATCGACGGCGTCATCAATGAGCGCACCTTCTCGGCGCTTGAGCGTTACCAGACCGACAACAACCTGATCGTTGGTCAGATCACCCGTGAATCGGTTGAGCATCTGGGCGTTCCTTACGCGCCTCTGACGGTCAATCTGTATTCGCCGGGCGTAGAATAAGACATTGGTCTCCGGTCGTATTTGCGGCCGGAGACCGATGACGGTTTGAAGAACACCGCTTTCGTGCGCCCCCGGGCGGCCGGGAGCGGTGTTTTTTTATGGGGTGAGGACGCGCGTGTTTCATCGAGGCATCATGATCGGGGCCAGACGCCCGCGTGCGGTGGCCGCGTTGTTGGGCCTGACCTTGAGCCTTCTGTCCGGCCTGCTGACTTCGCCGGCTGCGGCCGAGGATCCGGACCTCGTCTACGGCATCTATTTCCGCTCCGACTGGTGCCCCAATTGCGCGATCCTTGAACCCTCGCTCGAGCGCGCGCGGGCAAGGTCGCAGGGTCTCCCGCTGAAGCTTCTCGTTATCGACCTGTCGGCCAGCGAAGCGGACTTCCGGCTCGCCCTCGGCGAGGTGCTCGATCGGGGCCTGGCGCGCCATTACAACCAGTATTTCGGTCTGACCGGTTTTGTCCTCTATGCGGCTGCAGACACGGGCGAGGTGCTCGACTGTGTCACGCGGCTGCATGATGCCGACGCGATCGTTCGCGTGGAAAATCATGTTGTTGAGGCTGTTCGATCCCGGCCGCCCTATGATCGCGCGCCCGGCGGCGCCGCGCTGTGTCCCCCGCCCATGCGGGCGCCCCCGCCGCCGCTTCCCTGACCGGGTCACTCATCACTCCTCGCCAGCGCATTGCGGGGCGGGCCGTGTCTTGCCGGTGACGGGCCGCGCCGCTAGGATTGGTTTCATGAGCACGTTCATGCCTTTCCTGCGTCCGGCACGGCCAACAGGGCGAATTACGGGCCCGGTTCCGCATTGCGGACCGGGTGACCCGATTCCGTCCTGACCCGGGCGCGTGATGGCGTCCGTCACGCCATGGAGTGTTCATGCCTGCCCAACCGAAACTGCATCTCGTCTGCGGCAAGATAGCCGCCGGAAAATCGACCCTTTGCGAAGAACTGACCCGCGAGCCCGCCACGGTCCTCCTCCGCGAGGATGACTGGCTCTCGACCCTCTGGCCTGGCGAAGTCGCCTCGCTTGAGGACTATGCCCGCTGCTCGGCGCGGCTGCGCGCCGTGATTGGCCCGCACGTGGCGGAGCTGCTGCGTGCCGGTATCAGCGTGGTGCTGGACTTTCCGGCCAACACGCTCCCCGCACGGGCCTGGATGCGATCCATCATTGATGAGGCGGGCGCCGCCCATACGCTGCACTGGCTCGATCTCGACGACGAGACCTGCAAGGCGCGGCTGCGCCAGCGCAATGCGGCGGGCGAGCATGCCTACGCGGCCAGCGAGGCCGAGTTCGACCTGTTCACACGCTATTTCGTCCCGCCGGGACCGGAGGAGGGGTTTGATGTGGTGGTGCGTCGCGAGTGAGCGCCGCCCCCTGCGACACCCAGCCCCTTGACGTGGGGCTCGTCCCGTAACACCAAGCCGGAATGATCGCTGAACTCGGCCAGGCCGCCCTCATTCTCGCTTTTGTCGTCGCGCTGTTGCAGGCCGTGCTCGGTTTTACCGGCGTGGCGGTGCGTGACCCGGTGTTTCATCGCTTTGCGCGCTCAGGGGCGATTGTCCAGTTCGTGCTGGTGGCCTCGGCCTTTGCCTGTCTGACGGCGCTGTTTGCGGTGTCGGATTTCTCGGTTCTGGTGGTGGCGCAGAATTCGCACACGCTCAAACCGCTGATCTACAAGCTCTCCGGCGTCTGGGGCAATCATGAGGGCTCGATGCTGTTATGGGCCCTGATCCTGACGGCCTATACCGCTGCCCTGTCACTGTTTGCACGCCATGTGGCGCCGCGCCTGATCACGCTGACCTTTTCGGTGCAATCGCTGGTCACGGCCGCCTTCCTGGCTTTCCTGATCTTCACCTCCAATCCGTTTGCGCGGCTATGGCCGGTGCCGCTTGACGGTGCCGATCTCAATCCGCTGCTGCAGGACCCTGGCCTCGCGACGCATCCGCCCATGCTCTATGCCGGCTATGTCGGTTTCTCGATCACCTTCTCCTTTGCGGTTGCGGCGCTGATCGAGGGCCGCGTCGATGCGCGCTGGGCCCGGATCGTGCGGCCCTGGGCGCTGACCGCCTGGACCTTCCTCACCATCGGCATCGCGCTCGGTGCCAGCTGGGCCTATTACGAACTGGGCTGGGGTGGCTGGTGGGCCTGGGATCCGGTCGAAAACGCCTCCCTGATGCCCTGGCTGGCCGGCACCGCCTTCATCCATTCCCTGCGGGTGATGGAGAAGCGCGATACGCTCAAGGCCTGGACCATCCTGCTGGCGCTGGTCACCTTCTCGCTCTCGCTGGTGGGGACCTTCCTGGTGCGCTCCGGCGTCATCACATCGGTGCACGCCTTCGCCGTCGATCCGCAGCGCGGCGTGTTCATTCTCGGTATCCTGCTGCTGGTCATCGGCGGATCGCTGGCGCTGTACGGCCTGCGCGCCGGTCACCTCAAGCCGACCGGCGTGTTCGCCGAAGTCAGCCGCGAAAGCACCCTGCTGGTCAATAATCTCTTCCTTGCCGCAGCTTGCGCCCTGGTTTTCTTCGGCACTTTCTATCCGCTCTTCATCACCACGGTTTCGGATGAAACCATCTCGATCGGGGCGCCGTTTTACCACGCGACCTTCATCCCGATGATGGCGGTTCTGTTCGTCCTGATCCCGGTCAGCGCCATGCTGGCCTGGAAGCGCGGCAAGCTCGGGCCCATCGCGCGCAAGCTCACCCCCGCCTTCATCGCCGCCATTGCGGCCGGACTGATCGCGCTCTGGGTTGCCGAACGCGAGGCCGTGGCCGGCGCGATCGGCACGGCGCTCGCCGTCTGGGTCGGACTGGGCGTCCTGCTCGACCTGAAATCGCGGCTGAAACTGTTCGAGGTCGATTTCGCCGCCAGCTGGGCGCGCGCCAAACGCCTGCCAGCGGCGATCTGGGGCATGACCGTGGCCCATCTCGGCATCGCCGTCCTGATCTTTGCCGTGACCGGTGTGAGCGCCTGGAAGGATGAGGGCAGCGCCTTCCTGATGCCGGGCCAGTCGATGGAGCTGGACGGCTATGTGATCGAACTGGTCGATGTCGTGCGCAGCGACCGCGAGAATTTCGTCTCCCAGGCCGGCACGCTGGCCATTTCGCGCGACGGGCGCGAGCTGGGCCATATGGTCGCCGAACGGCGCTTCTATCCCGTGCGCGAGATGGCGACGACGGAATCGGCGATCCGCGCCCGGCTCGACGGCGACCTCTATGTCACGATCGGCGAGGGCGTCGAGGGCCGCGGCTGGGCCGTACACGCCTATATCTATCCCTTGGCCGTCTGGTTGTGGATTGGCGCCGCCTTGCTGGCGCTGGGCGGATTGCTGGCGCTCGGTGACCGTGGCCGCCGCGCCCTGAGCGCCCGCGCCCCGGTGGCGCGAGAGGCGGAGGCGCCGTGATGGGACGCTGGCTCGCCTTCATGCCGCTGGTCTTGTTTGCCGTCCTGGCCGTCTATTTCGGCCTGGGACTGCGCGAGGACCCCGGCGCGATCCCGTCACAGCTGATCGATGAACCGCTGCCGGCTTTCGAGCTTGCTCCGGTCGTCGGCGCCGAGGCGGGCCTGGCCAATACCGATCTGGCCGGTCATGTAAGCCTGCTCAATGTGTTCGGCTCCTGGTGTCCGCCCTGCGCCATCGAGCACCCGATGCTGATGCAGATCGCGCGCTCGGGCATCGTGCCCATCTACGGCATCGACTGGCGCGATACGCCGGAAGCCGGCGCCGCCTGGCTGGAACGGCATGGCAATCCCTACACCGCTGTCGGGCTTGATCCGGACAGTCATCTGGCGATCGATCTGGGTATTACCGGCGCGCCGGAGAGCTTTCTGATCGATCGCGACGGGCGTGTGCGCTATCGCCATGTCGGCATCATCACCGACACCGACTGGACGCAGACCCTGCTGCCCCTGATCCGGGAGCTGGAGGCCGAATGATGCGTATCCTGATCGCCTGCCTCGCCCTGGTGCTGACGCCCGCCGCATTGGCCGCGCCATCGCCCGACGAGGCCTATGCCGACGCGCAGATGGAACATCGCGCCCGCTCGCTTTACACGCAATTGCGCTGCGTGGTTTGTCAGAGCCAGAGCATTGACGAGTCCAATGCCTCGCTGGCGCAGGACATGCGGGTCGTGGTGCGTGAGCGGCTCGATGCCGGTGACAGCGATGCCGAAATTCTCGCCTATATGCAGGCGCGCTACGGCGATTACGTGCTGATGCTGCCGCCACTGCAAGCCAATACGCTGGTGCTCTGGGGACTGCCGATCTTCATCCTGCTGGCTGGTGGCCTGCTGGTGTTTGTCTTCATCCGGCGGCAAGCCCGTGCGCTGCCGGCCGAATTGACGTCCGAGGAAGAGGCGCAACTGGCCGCCCTGATGGAAGAGGAAGGCCAATGATGTTGTGGATCCTGATCGCGCTGATGGCCAGCCTCACGGTGGCGGCGCTGGTGATGCCCTTCATGCGCCGGTCCGGCGCGGAGGAAGGCGACGGGATGGGCGCGTTTTCCGGGCAGCTGGACGAATTGGCGCGTGACCGCGAACTCGGTCTGATCGATCCCGACCAGGCCCGCGCTGCCGAGATCGATATCAAGCGCCGCCGTCTGGCCGCTTCGGCGCGTGATGACCGGGAGGGCGAGGGCGCCGCGAACCCGCTGGTACGGCAGATGGCGATCATCGCCTGCGGGCTCGGCGGCATCGCGGCCGTCGCGATCTACATGGTCATCGGCAGCCCGCTCCTGACCGGCGCCGTCGAGCCGGAGCCTGTTGAAGTGTCCGAGGACATGCGCGCCGTGATCGACCAGGTCGAGACCCTGGCGGCGCAGATGGAGGCCAATCCCGGCAATGCCCAGGGCTGGGCCGTGCTGGGCCAGGCCTATCTTGGTCTTGGCCGATACGGGGAAGCGGCGGACGCTTTTGAGCAGGCGATCGATATCGTGCCGGATTCGGCTTTCCTCTTTGCCTCGCTCGGGCAGGCAATCCTGTTTGGCGAGAATGGCAATATGACGCCGGCGGCCCGCGAGGCCTTTGCGCGAGCCCTCGATATTGAACCGTCAGACGTGCGGGCGCGCTTCTTCATGGCGGAAGCGCAATATCAGGCTGGTGAGCGGGAGGCCGCGCTGTCGGCTTGGCAGGCCCTGCTGGCCGAGACGCCGGACGATGCGGCCTACAGGGCTATGATCGAGGCGCGGCTGGCGAGCTTGTCGCCGGAGCCGGAACCGTCTGAATAGGGGAGCAGGGCAGGGGCGAACCGGGATTCAGTCCGGATCGGGCTCTAGTCCAGATTGCGGCGGCCAAATTCAGGCCCCGGACGGGATGCGTCATCGCGGACCCAGCTGACGAACATGTCGACCTGGCGTTCGGCTTCAATCTGTACGGATTCAGGAATCTGGGTGTGTTGCACAACCCGATCGCGCAGGCTGGCCGGGCAGGCCGCTGCGATTGCTCCTGCGGTCGCGAAGACCGCAAACATCACGAGTGCGTTTTTCATCAAGCTTTCCCCAGCTGTGAATCAATCCGTCGGATGCATTACAGAAGCTTAATGAAGGCGGCAGGTCCATCCCGACTATCGATAACAAGGCGGATTTGTGGCCATCCGGTGGCCAAAATCCGCACTTTTCGCCGGTTGAGCCGGTTTCCCGCGTTGTGTCAGCGACAGTCCTGAAGGTATCGGCATGCAAGGGCCGGCGGTGCGGCCAGTCATAAAACATCCCGAAAATGGCGTTGGTGGCTTTGGAAAAGTGAAAGGGTGACGCTATACCCTCACCGCAAGACCGGCGCTGTTCAGGTGAGCTGCAGCCATAACTCGGATAGGCATTTGATGGTGGCAGATCAGAACAGGGGCGAGGCTCCAGGCCGATCACATGCCTATCAGACCGTGCTCGACCTGGTCCGACTGAGCTCGGTCGGCCACGCCGATCACGGGCGCGCCATTCTCGAGATCCTGCAGCGCGTCAAAGCCCATTTCGATTTGCCGCGTGCGGCGGTTTGCCAGATCCAGTCCGGGCGCTACTCGGTCGAGTATATCATTGACGATACGGGGCAATATGCGGTCGGGGACACGCTGGACCTGGCCGGGAGCTGGTGCCAGCAGGTTGTCGAACTCGACCAGACCATCATGGCCGCCTGTGCTGCCGGAAGTGAGTATGAGCGCTATCCGGGGTTCCGCACCGGAAACGCCCAGGCTTATGCCGGCGCGCGTATCCTGGTGGATGGCCAGCTTCACGGCACGCTCAACGTCACGGCTGACGCCGCGCGCCAGACCCCGTTCGATGCGGATGACCGCAATGTGCTGGAGACGGCCGCAGCCCTCGTGGGCCACCATGTTTCGCTGCAGCAGGCCGAAGCGCGATTTGACCTCGCCGTTCGTGGCTCGAGTGCCGGTTTGTGGGACTGGGACATGATCGGCAATTCGGTCTACTGGTCGCCGCGCTGTTACGAATTGCTGGGAATGGATCCGGCGACTCACACGCCGCAGGTCGGGGATTTCACCGACTTGCAGCACCCGGATGAGCGCGAGGCGATGGCCGAGGCGATCGAGCGCCATCTCAAGGATCGTGTGCCCTACAGGATCGAGCACCGCATCCGTCATGCCGACGGTCACTTTATCTGGGTGCATTCGCGCGGCCAGGCGGTGTGGGACCGGGCCGGTGTGCCGCAACGCATGGCCGGGTCGATCGAGGATATCACCGAGCGCAAGCGGGACAGTGAAGCGTTGCTCCGCAGCGAGGAGCGCTATGAGCTCGCCGTTCGTGGCACCGGTGTGGGAATCTGGGACTGGGATGTCGCGAGCGGATCCGTGTTCTGGTCGGAGCAACTCAAACGCATCCTCGCTCCGGGCATCGCGGAACCGGAATTGTCGATCGAGAAATTTGCCGCGCGCATCCATGAAGACGATCGTGACCGCGTCCTCGACATGCTGCAGCGGCACCTGGCGCGCGAAACCGAGTATCGCGTCGAGTACCGCAATCGCCTGCCGGACGGACGCGTGATCTGGGTGCACACGCGCGGCCAGGCCATCTGGAACGAAAATGGCGAGCCGGTGCGCATGGCCGGCTCCTGCCATGACATCACCGAGCGCAAGGAAGCCGAGATGCGCATGGCCTTGCAGGCCGATGAGCTGCGCCGCACCAATCGCGAGCTGGAGCAATATGCCTCGATCGCCTCGCATGACCTGCAGGAACCCCTGCGCAAGATCACCAGTTTCGGCGCCCTGCTGGCGCGGGACTATTCGGGCAGCATGGATGAGCGCGGCCGCATGCTGATTGACCGGATGGTCGACGGCGCGCAGCGCCTGCGCCAACTGATCCAGGACCTGTTGAGCTATTCGCGGTCCTCGAATGACGAGATGCAGTTCGCGGATGTGCCGCTGTCTGTGCTGGTCGAGGATGTGTGCAATGATTTCGAGCTCACCATCGCCGAAACCGGCGCGACGATCACCTGTGAGAGCGATGCGGTCCTGCGCGGCGATCCGCTCCTGCTGCGCCAGCTCTTCCACAACCTCTTGAGCAATTCACTCAAGTATCGCGGCGAGGCACCGCCACAGGTGAGCTTCGAGGCGAGGCAGACAGACGACGGTTCAAGCTGGCAAATCCTGGTCCGTGACAATGGCATCGGCTTCCCCAGCCGCTATGCCGAACGTGTCTTCGAGATGTTCAAGCGCCTGCACCCGCGCGATGCCTATCCGGGCACCGGGATCGGTCTGGCCCTGTGTCAGCGTGTCGTCGAGCGTCATGGCGGGCGCATCCGGGTGGAGAGTGAGCCGGGGGTGGGCACCGGCTTCCATATCGAGTGGCCGCTGGACCCGGCGGAGGAGGTCATGGGCATCGCGGCCGGTGCCGGTGAGACGCTCCCCTCGTAAACTATGATTTGACCTATGCAGTGAGATTGTCGACATTTCCTGCGACCCACCCCATGTTATCCATATCTGAAATCCAACAATGAGTTTGACCCTATGAAGCCTGACAGTCCTGTAATGACGCGATCCATGTCGATAATCCGAACTTGGGGTACGCTCAACTGGGCCAGTGTTTTCTCGGTTATTCTCTATCCGGTTCTGGGGGTTGCGCTGTTGGTGACCATGGTCGTGCTCGGCCTGGCGCTTGAGGGGCTGACCCTGCACTGGTGGTATGCACCGCTTGGCCTGGCTGTGATGGCTGCGACGATCTTCCTCTGCAATATGGGGATCGGTCCCTTGCACCGGATCTGGCAACACCGCGCCGGCGAGATCAAATGGCCGGCCCAGGTCATCTTCATGTTCAATTGCATCCTGGCGATGCAGGGTTCGCTGAAAGACTGGGTGAACTATCATTCCCAGCATCACCGCTTTGCCGACAATCCCGGCGACCCCCACAATCCCTTTGAGAGCAAGGTCTGGGCCTGGATGGGCTGGATCCTGTGGCGTGATTCTGCCGATCTCGAACGTCCGATGCCGGTCTGGCTGAAGGAAAACAAGGTCGTCCTGTTCGCTGACCGTTTTCACGTCTCGCTTTCGCTGGTGATGCATTTCCTGATTCCGGGCCTGGTCTATCTGGCTGTCGCCCTGAGCGGCGGGTCGCTGATCCTGCTCGCCCTGCTGCATGCCTGTGTGATCATTGGCCGTGGCATCCAGTTCCACGCCACCACGCTGGGTGTGAATGTCTTCGGCCATCTGGAAACGCCGAAATGGGTTGATTACCTGCTGGCCCTGCTGACCGGCGGCGAAGCCCTGCACGATCACCATCATGAATTCCCGCGCAGCGCATTGCATTTGCCCAAGCGCGGCATCTGGAACCGGATTGTCGATTATAACGGCACCATGCTTCTGGTCCTGCGCCGTCTCGGCCTGGCCAAGAATCTGGAAATCGCGCCACAATTCGCCTGATCCGGCCGCGGTCGCGTAACAATCAGCCCCGGCAATCCTGCCGGGGCTTTTGATTGTCTGCCCGTCGCGGCGTCGGGTGCGGGCCCGTTTTTCCGCGCGGGCAGGCGGTTCCGGGGCAGGTGCTGGCCAGTGGGCCGGATTTGCATCCCGTATATGCGAAAATGGAAGTTGAGGCCTGCCGTTGCCGGCACTGATTTTTCGCAGAAAAGGCTATGTTGAAGCATGGACCGGGTGGCGGATCGGCGTTAGCGTCTGCATCAAAGCTTCATACCGAATGTTCGATAATGACAAATAAGTCGCGACAGACTGGGGAGAAACATGCCGGATCTTGATACCTTCCGCGCCGAGACGCGCGCCTGGCTTGAAGCCAATTGCCCGGACGAAATGCGCCGCCCGATGAAAGCCGAAAGCGATGCGGTCTGGGGCGGCCGCAAGGCGGTCTTCCAGTCGGACGCGCAGAAAACCTGGCTCGATCGCATGGCCGCCAAGGGCTGGACTGTGCCGGAATGGCCGGTTGCCTATGGCGGCGGTGGTCTCTCGAAAGACGAAGCCAAGGTGCTGCGCGAGGAAATGGGACGCATCAAGGCGCGCTCGCCCCTGGTCTCCTTCGGCATCTGGATGCTTGGGCCGGCGCTGCTCAAATACGGCAATGAAGAGCAAAAGCTCGAACACCTGCCCAAGATCGCCCGCGGTGAAATCCGCTGGGCCCAGGGCTATTCCGAGCCGAATGCCGGCTCCGACCTCGCGGCCCTGATGACCAAGTGCGAGGACAAGGGCGATCATTACCTCGTCAATGGCCAGAAAATCTGGACCTCCTATGCCGACCAGGCTGACTGGATCTTCGTGCTGGTGCGCACCGATTTCGCCGCCAAGAAGCATGAAGGCATCAGCTTCATCCTCGTCGACATGGATCAGCCCGGCGTCACCACCAAGCCGATCAAGCTGATCTCCGGCAAATCGCCCTTCTGCGAGACCTTCTTTGATGATGCCCGCGCCGAGAAGAAAAATCTCGTCGGCGAAATCAACAAGGGCTGGAGCATCGCCAAATACCTGCTCACCCATGAGCGCGAGATGATTGGCGGCACGGGCGCCGGAACCGGCACCATGCGGCCGATGGGCGATGTCGCCATCCAGCAGGTCGGGCTCAATGAGCACGGCCAGCTGTCCGATCCGGTCCTGCGCACCGATGTCGCGCGCGCCGAGATCGATGGTCTGGCATTTCTGGCGACGATGGAGCGCGTCACCGAAGAGGCCAAGTCCGGCCAGGGCGTGGGCGCCAATTCCTCGATGCTGAAATATTACGGCACCGAGCTCAACAAGCGCCGGCTTGAATTGATGATGGACGGCTCGGGCCATGACGGTCTGGCGTGGGATGGCGATGGCGATGTGGCGCGGCACTGGTTGCGCACCAAGGCCAATTCGATCGAGGGCGGAACCTCCGAGGTTCAGCTCAACATCATCTCGAAACGCATTCTCGACCTGCCGAGCGCCTGAGGAGACATCACATGGCAATGCTGCTGAATGAAGAACAAGGCATGCTCAAGGATGCCGCCAAGGGGTATCTCAAGACGTCGGCTCCGATCAGCCAGTTGCGCAAGCTGCGCGACACGGAAAGCGCCGATGGTTTTGATCGCAAGACCTGGAAGGACATGGCCGAAATGGGCTGGGCCAGCGTGCTGGTGCCCGAAGACCATGGCGGTGTCGCCATGGGCCATGTCGCCGCCGGTGTGATTGCCGAGGAAATGGGCCGCACTCTGACCGCTTCGCCTTTCCTGTCGACCGCGATCCTGGGCGCCACGGCGCTGTCGCGTTTTGGCAGCGAGTCCCAGAAGGCGGAATTCCTGCCGCGTCTGGCCGCCGGTGATTTTCTCACGGCCCTGGCTGTCGACGAGACCCATAAACACAATCCCTCGACCGTAACCACGACGGCGCAGCGCTCGGGCAATGGCTTCAAGCTCGATGGCCGCAAATCCTTCGTCGCCGAAGGCCATGTCGCCGACATGCTGATCGTCTCGGCCCGCACGGCCGGCGCTGATGGCGAGCCGGAAGGCATCACGCTCTTCCTGGTGCCGCGTGAGGCCGCGGGCGTTTCGGTTGAACGCGCCTCAATGATCGATAGCCGTAACTCGGCTGCGATCACGCTTGAGGGCGTTGAGGTCACCGCCGATGCCGTCCTCGGCGAGGTCGATGGCGGCTATACGGCGCTGGAAGCCGTGCTTGATGCCGGACGCGCCGGTCTGGCGGCCGAAATGTCCGGTTCGGCGCAGGAATGCCTGGGCCAGACGCTCGGCTACCTGCGCGAACGCAAGCAGTTCGGCGAAATCATCGGCACCTACCAGGCGCTGCAACATCGCGCCGCGCATCTCTATACCGAGATCGAGCTGGGCAAATCCATCGTCCTCAAGGCGTTGCAGACTCTGGACATGGCGCCCGACCATGCTGCGATGATGGTCTCGGCGGCGAAGTCGAAACTGGGCCAGGTCGCCCAGCTTGCGGCCCGCGAGGCGATTCAGATGCATGGCGGTATCGGCATGACCGACGAATACGATATCGGCTTCTTCATCAAACGCGTCCGCGTCGCCGAAGCGATGTATGGTGATGCCAATTACCACACCGACAAGTTCGCACGTTTGCGCAAATACTAAGCCGGTCAAGGCCGGGGAGGGCCGATATGGATTACACAGGAAAAGTGGTCGCGATCACGGGCGGTGCCCGCGGGATCGGCCTGGCCATGGCCAAGGCCTTTCACGAACGCGGCGCGAAAGTCGCGATCGCCGATCTGGAGGGCGCTGAACAGGCGGCCAAACAGTTCGACGGCTATGGCGCCCGCGTCGATGTCACAAGGGAGGCCGATATTGCGGCTTTCCTGATCCAGACCGAGGACCGTCTCGGGCCTGTCGATGTCTATGTCTCCAATGCCGGCATCCTGCGCACCGACGAACCGAGCTGGGATGCGGCTGGAGCCGACGACAAGGCGTGGCATGACAGTTTCGAGGTCAATGTGATGGGCGCCGTGCGTGGTGCGCGTCAGGTCTGGCCGCGGATGAAACCGCGTGGCGGCGGCGTTTTCGTCCTGGTCGCTTCGGCGGCCGGCCTGCTGGCCCAGATCGGCGCCTCCTCCTACAGCGCCAGCAAGCACGCTGCCGTCTCCTTCGCGGAGAGCCTGGCGATTGCCCATGGCGATGAAGGTCTGCAGGTTGTCTGCGTCTGTCCGCAGGCGGTGCGCACTGATATGCTCGGCGGCAGCGAGGATGGCGGTATTGCCGGTGCTGACGGGATTGTCGAGCCGTCAGACGTCGCCGAGGCGATGCTGGCTGCGATCGAGAACAAGCATTTCCTGGCCTTTTCGCATCCGAAGGTCGCCGATTACGAAGCCTTGCGGGCCACCCAGCGGGATCGCTGGCTCGGCGGCATGCGCAAGTTCCGCCGCATGATGGTCAGCGAGCGCGGCCGGCCGGTCTAGGCTGACGCCGCGCCCACGAAACACACCAAACCAGATATTCACGGGAGAGATGAGATGGACTTAGGTATTTCAGAGCGGGTCAAGCCGCTGATCGAGCAGGTTCGGGCCATGGTGCGCGACGAAATCCTGCCGCTCGAGGATGAGTATCATGCCGAGGTTGGCAAGGCCGCCGGCGGCGAACGTTTTGCCTTTACCGACCGCCAGATCGAAATCCGTGAAACCCTGAAAGCCAAGGCCCGCGAACGCGGCCTGTGGAATTTCTGGCTCACCGGTTCCGATCGCGGCTATGGTCTGACGACGCTGGAATACGCCTATCTCGCCGAGGAAATGGGCTGGTCCTTTCTCGCACCGGAAGTCTTCAACTGTTCCGCGCCGGACACCGGCAATATGGAAGTCATCGAGCGCTATGGCTCGACGGCGCAAAAGGAACGCTGGCTCTCCGATCTGCTCGAGGGCAAGAAGCGCTCCGCCTATCTGATGACCGAGCCGGATGTGGCGTCGTCGGATGCGACCAATATCGCCTTCTCCGCCGTGCTTGATGGCGATGAGTGGGTCCTCAATGGCGAGAAATACTGGGCCTCGGGCGCCGGTGACCCGCGCTGCGCCGTCTATGTACTGATGGCCCGCACCGAAGGCGAAGAGGCCGGCCGCCATGGCCGTCATTCGCAATTCCTCGTCGACGCCGCCACACCGGGTATCGAGCTTCTGCGTCCGATGACCGTGTTCGGTCATGACGACGCGCCACACGGCCATATGCATATCCGTTTCACCAATGTGCGCATTCCCAAGGACGCGATCATTCTCGGCCGCGGCAAGGGTTTCGAAATTTCCCAGGGCCGGCTTGGACCTGGCCGCATCCACCACTGCATGCGCGCCATCGGCCAGTCGGAGCGGGCGATGGAACTGATGTGCCGCCGCGCTGTCTCGCGCACGGCCTTCGGCCAGAAGCTCGCGCGTCTCGGTGCCAACAAGGACATCATCGCCGAACGCCGCATGGCGATCGAACAGGCGCGTCTCCTGTGCCTGAAGGCGGCCTGGATGATGGACCAGGGCGATGCCCGCGCGGCAGCCCCCTACATCTCCCAGATCAAGGTCATCGCACCGCGCGTGGCGCTGGAGACGGTCGACGAGGCGATGCAGATGCATGGCGGTACCGGTGTCTCCCAGGATACGCCGCTGGCCAGCATGTGGGTCGGCCTGCGCACCCTGCGCTTTGCCGATGGTCCTGACGCCGTCCACCGCATGGTGATCGCGCGCCAGGAGCTCAAGCGCTATGTCAACGAGGCGATGGAGGGCTGAATGGCGGATCGCAAACCGGCCCCGTCGCGTGACCAGGTCGACAAGGTCGTCGAATTCATCGTCGCCAACGAACCCTTGTTCGCTGTTGGTGAAATCGAGAATTTCGGCGTCAAGCAACGCGGTTATGTCAATGCGCCGCCGGACCTTCGCTTCCTCCTCGCTACCGCGGCCGAGTTCAAGGACAAGACAGCGGTCGTGTTCGAGGACCAGCGCTGGACCTATGGCGAGCTGGTCGGCAAGGCCATCGCGGTCGCCAACGGGCTGATCGAGCGCCATGGCGTCACCCCGGGAACGCGCGTTGTCCTGGCAATGCGCAACTGCCCGGAATGGATGGCGTGTTTCCTCGGCATTATCGCCGCGGGCGGCGTTGTCGTGCCGATGAATGGCTGGTGGACCAGCGAAGAGGTCGGTTATGGCCTGCGCGACAGTGGCGCCAAGATCGTCATTGCCGGCTCGCGGCAGGCCGAGCGCATGCTGCCCCATCTCAAGAGCCTTGATCTCACCCTGATCGGCATTCGTGCCGGGGTTGAGGGCTGTACCGACAGTTTTGATGCCCTTGTCGCCGCGGGGGCCGGCAAGCCGGCACCGGAACTGACCATCGACACCGATTCCGACTTTGCGATCTTCTACACCTCCGGTTCGACCGGTGCGCCCAAGGGCGCGGTGTTGACGCATCGCGGTGCGGTGACGGCGGTTATGTCCTACGGCCTGCTCGGTGCAGCGATGAAGCATGCCATGGGCGGAACCGATCATTTTGGTGACAATCCTGGCGTCCTGGTCGCAGTGCCGCTTTTCCATTGCACCGGGTCGCACGCGGTCTTCATGACCTCGCTGCTCTCGGGCCGGAAAATGGTGCTGATGCGCAAATGGGATGCGGCCAATGCCGTCGATCTGATCGAACGCGAACAGCTCACCAATATGGTCGGTGTGCCGACCATGTCGCACGAGGTGACGCTGGAGGCGGAACGCCGCGGCGTGCATCTCGACAGTCTGATGGATATGGGTTCGGGCGGCGCCAAGCGGCCTGCAGCGCATGTCGAACGCCTCGCCAAGGTCTTCCCGCAGGCCTGGTCGAGTTCGGGCTACGGCCTGACCGAGACCAATGCCCTGGGCGCCTACAACAATATGGCGGAATACCAGGCCAAGCCGGGCTCCTGCGGCCGCGCCGTTCCGGCGGTGACCGAGATCAAGATCGTCCGGCCCGATGGCTCGACGGCGCCGGCCGGTGAGCCGGGCGAGGTCTGGATCAAGTCGCCATGCCTGTTCAAGGGTTATCTCAACCAGCCCGAGGCGACGGCAGAAGTGCTGACCGAGGATCGCTGGTTCAAGACCGGTGATGTCGGCGTGCTCGATGACGAGGGCTTCCTCTCCATCGTTGACCGGCTCAAGGACATGGTGATCCGCGGCGGCGAGAATATCTCCTGCCTGGAAGTGGAGGGCGCCCTGGCGGCCCATCCCGATATCATCGAGGCGGCCGTGATCGGTATTCCTGACGAACGGCTCGGCGAGCGCGTTGGCGCGGCGATCCTGCTGCGGGAGGGCGCGACGCTCCACAATGACGAGATCGACGAATTCCTGAAGCCGCATCTGGCGGCCTTCAAACGTCCCGCTCACTACTGGCGTCTCGACGCGCCACTGCCACGCGGCGGCACCGGCAAGGTCGACAAGCCGGGCTTGAGAAAACAGCTTCTGACCGACGGAGACATAGACTGATGGCCAGCACCAAACCTGCGGATCTCGCCAAGCATATCGGCCAGGAAATCGGCCTGTCCGACTGGATCGAGCTTGACCAGTCGCGCATCGACCAGTTCGCCGATGTCACCGAGGACCATCAATTCATCCACCTCGATCCCGAGCGCGCCGCGAAGGAAACCCCGTTTGGCGGCACGATCGCCCACGGCTTCCTCTCGCTCTCCATGCTCTCGCGCATGGCGATGGACATCGCCTTTACGCTCGAAGGCATGGCGATGGGGATCAATTACGGCTTCGACAAGGTGCGTTTTCTGGTGCCGGTCAGTTCCGGCAAGAAAATCCGGGGCCGTTTCGTGCTCGAGGACGCGGTTGAGAAGAATCCGGGCCAGTGGATGTTGCGCTTCGGCGTCACGGTCGAGATCGAAGGCGAGGACAAGCCCGCCCTTATTGCCCAATGGCTGACGATGCAGGTCGTCGCCTAACGCCCATTTTCGGAGACATGATATGAGTGAAATTCGTTTTGATGGCCGTGTCGCCGTCGTGACCGGCGCCGGCAATGGTCTCGGGCGTTCCCACGCCCTGGCACTCGCTTCGCGCGGTGCCAAGCTTGTCATCAATGACATGGGCGGGTCGGTCGACGGTGTCGGCTCCGGCTCGGCGGCCGAGGATGTCGCCGCGGAAATCCGCGCCGCTGGCGGCGAGGCGATCTCGCACACTGCCAATGTCACCAAGGAAGACGAAGTCGCCGACATGGTCGCCGAGGCGATGAAGGCCTTCGGCCAGGTCGATATCCTGGTCAATAATGCCGGCATCCTGCGCGACAAGAGTTTCGCCAAGATGGACATGGCGGATTTCAACGCCGTGACCGCCGTGCATCTCACCGGTTCGGCCATCTGCACCAAGGCGCTCTGGGATCACATGCGCGAGCGCCAGTATGGCCGCATCGTCATGACCTCGTCGTCGTCGGGCATTTACGGCAATTTCGGTCAGGCCAATTACGGCGCCGCCAAGATGGGCCTCGTCGGCTTCATGAACGTCCTCCACCTGGAAGGCGCCAAATACGGCATTCGCGTCAATGCCCTGTCGCCGACGGCCGCAACCCGCATGACCGAAGGCCTGATCCCGGACGAAGCGCTCAAGCTGATGACGGTTGAGAGCGTCTCGGCCGGCCTGGTCTATCTGGTCAGCCATGATGCGCCTTCGCGCCTGGTGCTGTGCGCCGGAGCCGGTGGCTATGCCGCGACGCGTGTCTACGAGACCGATGGCATCTATCTGCCGCCGGAGCAGCAGACACCGGAAAATGTCGCCGCCAATATCGACGCCATTATCGACCCGGCCGGCCAGCAAATGTTCGAGCAGGGCGGTCAGCAGACGATGAAATTCCTCGCCAAGGCTGCCGCTCATTTCGGCGTGAAACTGGGCTGATCCGTGCATCTTTTTGACCAATCCACGGCTTTGAAGCGAATCTCGGGCGATATGTCCGAGGTTCGTTTCGAAGGCATGGCGACCGAGCATTTCAAGAATATGATCGGCCCCTATGGTGGCTGGAGCGCCGCGGTCATGGCCAAGGGCCTGATCGAGGCGGCCGGTCCGGAGATGGAGCTGGTCTCGATCACCACCGATTTCCTCGCCGGGGCTCGCGAAGGCCCGATCACGCTGGATGTTGTCTGTGATCGTGGCGGCAAGAATACGCAATTCTGGAATGCCTCCCTGACCGCTCAGGGCGACAAGGGACCGTCCAACCGGGCGATGGGCATCCTGTCGCGTCGCCGCGAAACCCTCGCCTGGACCGAGGGCTCGCGCCCCGATGCGCCGCCGCCCGAGGATTGTGATCGCGCCATCCTGCCCATGGCCTGGTCACGCACGGTCGAGATGCGGCCGACGCAAAGCCCGCCCTTCGGCAAGGGGCTCGACCGGACCGATAACCTGGCCTGGATCCGCCTCGATCCGGACCGCCCGCTCGACCCGGTGGCGCTCGTAGCCCTGGCTGATTCGCCGACGCCACGCCTGTTCTTCGTCACGGGCGAACCCGGCATGGTCGCGACGGTCTCGATGACCGTCTATCTCCATGCCAGCCCCGAGGATTATGCCGCAGTCGGCACCGACTACATGCTCATCGAAACCCATGCCGCCCGCGGCGGACGCGGTTTCTACGACCAACATGCGCGGATCTGGAGCCGCGACGGACGCCTGCTGGCCACAACCCAGCAAATCGTCTGGTACAAACAACCCACAAGGAGTGAAACCCATGCGTGAAGCTGTCATCGTATCCACGGCGCGTACCCCGATCGGCAAGGCCTATCGCGGCGCCTTCAATGCCACCTCCGGCCCGACCCTGGGCGGTCACGCCATCGGCGAAGCGGTCAAGCGCTCCGGTGTTGATCCCAGCGAGATTGACGATGTCGTCATGGGCTGTGCCATGCAGATGGGCACCACGGGCCGCAATATCGCCCGCAACAGCCTGATCCGCGCCGGCCTGCCCGACACGGTCGCCGGCATGTCGATGGACCGTCAGTGTGCCTCGGGCATGATGGCGATCGCCACGGCGGCCAAGCAGATCATTACCGATGGCATGAAGGTCACCGTTGGCGGCGGGCTGGAGAGCATTTCCCTGGTCCAGACCGACAAGATGACCAAGAACTGGGATGTCGATCCCTGGATCATCGAGAACAAGCCCGACCTCTACATGTCGATGCTGGAAACGGCTGAAGTCGTCGCCGATCGCTATGGCATCAGCCGTGAGCGCCAGGACGAGTATGCCGCCCAGTCGCAGGCCCGCACCCATGCGGCCCAGCAGGCCGGCCGTTTCGATGCCGAGATCGTGCCGCTGCCGACGACGATGAAATTCATGAACAAGGAAACCGGCGAGGTCCAGGACATCGAGGTCACGCTGGAAAAGGACGAGGGCAATCGCCCGGGCACCTCGGCCGAGATGCTCGGTGGTCTCAAGCCGGTCTTCGCCAATGGCATGCGCATCAAGGAAGGCAAATACATCACGGCCGGCAATGCTTCCCAGCTCTCCGACGGCGCCTCTGCCGCGGTGATGATGGAAGCCAAGGACGCCGAGCGCCGCGGCATCGAGCCGCTCGGCATTTATCGCGGCATCGCGGTTGCCGGTACCAATCCGGACGAAATGGGCATCGGCCCGGTCTTCGCGATCCCGAAACTGCTCAAGGCCAATGGCCTCAAGATGGATGATATCGGCCTGTGGGAGCTCAATGAGGCTTTCGCTGTCCAGGTCCTCTATTGCCGCGACAAGCTGGGCATTCCTGACGAGCTCCTGAACGTCGATGGCGGCGCGATCTCGATCGGTCACCCCTACGGCATGTCCGGCGCCCGCATGGTCGGTCACGCCCTGATCGAGGGCAAGCGCCGCGGTGCCAAATATGTCGTCTGCACCATGTGTGTTGGTGGCGGCATGGGCGCAGCCGGCCTGTTTGAGGTGGCGTAATGCGCGCGCTGTACTGCCGGGAATTCGGACCGGAAGCCGGCATGAAGGTCGAGGAGATCGACACGCCGACCCTGCCGGCGGCGCATGTGATGATCGACGTCAAGGCGGCGGGGCTCAACTTCCCCGACCTCTTGTGCGTGCGCGGCGAATACCAGTTCAAACCGCCCCTGCCATTCGTGCCGGGCGGTGAGGGGGCGGGTATCGTCACCGCACTGGGCGAGGGCGTCACCAATGTCGCTGTCGGTGACCGCGTCTGTTTCAACGGGCTGACCGGCGCTTTCGCCGAACAGGTCGCGGCTCCGGCCGGTGCTGTCGTCAAGATCCCCGACAGCATGTCCTTCGAGGAGGGCGCTGGTCTGACGGTGGTCTATGCGACCTCCTATTACGCCCTGAAACAGCGCGCCAAACTCCAGCCGGGCGAAACCCTGCTGGTCCTCGGTGCGGCCGGCGGTGTCGGTCTGGCAACGGTCGAGCTCGGCAAGGCGATGGGCGCGAAAGTCATCGCCTGTGCCTCCAGCGACGAGAAACTCGCAGCCGCCAAGGCGCACGGCGCCGATGAAGGCATCAACTACACCAGCGAAGACCTGCGCGCCCGGATCAAGGAGATCACCGGCGGCAAGGGCGTTGATGTGATCTATGATCCGGTCGGCGGCGATTTCGCTGAAACCGCCTTCCGCTCCATCGCCTGGGAAGGCCGTCACCTGGTGATCGGTTTCGCCGCGGGGCCAATCCCCAAACTCCCGCTCAACCTGCCGCTCCTCAAGGGCGCGTCGGTTGTCGGCGTGTTCTGGGGGGCCTGGGCGATGCGCGATCCGGCGGCGCATTATCAGAACATGGCCGAGCTGTTCGAGATGTTCGAAGCCGGCAAGATCAAGCCGCATGTCGCCGGGCGATACAAGCTCGACGATTTCCTCGCCGCCTTCGGCGAGCTGTCCGGCCGCAAGGCGATCGGGAAAGTGGTTCTGGTTCCGTAGGGACCGGCGAGACAGACATGAAAAGGCCGGGCGATTGCCCGGCCTTTTTTGTTGCTCGCGGCTATTCCGCCGGTGCGGCCTCGGCCTCCGGCTTCGCCCGGATCAGCGGCCAGATCAGTTGTTCGCCGACACTGGTCGGCGGCAAATTCTCCACGCCCAACTTCTCCGGATAGCGCCGTGTGATCTTGGCCGTGCCGAACAATACGTCCCAGAAAAACAGCAGATTGCCGAAATTGCCCTTGTAGTGGGTGATGCCGTCATCGGCGTGCTTGCCATGATGGGCGCTGTGGGTGGCCGGCGTCGAGATGGTGCGTTCGACGACCCACATCAGCGGCGAGAGCCATTTGATCTTGTAGAGCGGTTCGTCCCAGCGGACATCGGAATGGGCGGCGAAGATCACGCTCATCTTGACCACAAGATAGGCGGCATAGACCCAGCCCAGCCCCAGATAGATCAACGCACCCGAGGCCCACAGCCCCGGCATAGCCAAGTAATAGAACAGGTTATTGCGGTAGACGACGCGGATGGAGAGATACTCCGCATTGTGGTGCGGCCGGTGCAGCTTGTAGAGCCAGGGGAAGCTGTGCGAGGCGCGGTGCCACCAGTATTGCGACAGATCGTCGAACACGAGCAGCAGGGCCAGCTGCGCCAGAACCGGCCAGCCTGACAGCATGCCCTGGGCTTGCGGCGCAACCAGGCTGGCGATCAGGCCGCCGCCAAACACCGCCAGGGGCTGGATCAGCAGGATCAGCCCGAAGCCGGAGACCAGTTCGACCCAGACATCATCGCGGGTCTGGCCGGGCTTGCGGAAGAAGCCGGTCAGCATGATTTCCAGCACAACGAAGGTGAAGAAGACGGCGAGGACGGCGAGATATTCCGGTTTCATGGCACAGCTCCACCGGGCCGATGATCAGCCCGTCTGATGGGGTTGATTTACCCTGCTCCTGACCGCAAGAATGCCAATAAGTTTGCAATTGGAGTCCGGATGGCCGACCTGCTCGATTTCGGAATGACGGCGCTGGGCGATCTGCTGACGCCGCGACTGGCGGCCCGCTTGCGTGAGAGCGGCACCCCGGTGCGCTATCCCGACCGCGCCCTGATCCACGCCCGCGGCGATATCAAGCCCGGCCTGTCCATGGTGCGCTCCGGATCGGTGCGCTTTGGCAATCCGGGCAGTGATGGCTCCTATATCGTCATCACCGTGATGGGGCCGGGCCAGTGTTTTGGCGAATTTTCCCTGTTTGCCGATTTGCCCCGCACCCATGATGCGGTCGCGATCGGCGAGACCGTGGTCGACCAGATCAGCCGTGCCGCCTTCGATGGCATCCTCGCCGAGGAGCCCGAACTGAGCCGGATCATGCTGACGGCGGTCACCGGTCGGCTGCACGCGGCGATGGAGTTGGTCGATGATATGCGCCGATTGCCGCTGCCCGTGCGCGCGGCCAAGCTGATCTGGCAAATGTCACGCGCGACTGAAAGGCCGGATCGCGTTCGCTGTACCCAGACGGAACTCGCCTTTGCGCTCGGCGTTTCGCGCGTATCCAGTGGCAAGGCGCTGGCAAAGCTGCAGGCGCACGGGCTGATCAGGCTGGGCTATGGGCGCATCGAGATCCCCGACCCGGCGGCGCTGGCCAGCTGGATCGGTGCCCGGGCGGCGCTCTCACCCTTGCAGGCCAGCGCCGCCGCCACCGGGTCGGCCTGATCCTGCGGCCTAAACGCGCGCCCGCCTTGACCGCGGCGGTCAGCGCGCGAAGACTGCGCCGCAGATATCGTCACGAGATCGGGGAAATATGATGCGCAGTCTTATCCTGTTGGGCACGACCCTTCTGGCCTCCACCGGCATCGCTGCGGCGCAGACGCCTGCACAGGCACCGCCGGCTGAAGTGCTCGCCGTGCATGATTATGTCGCCGCCGTTTCGCCTGACCGGATCGAAGCGGATATCCGCACGCTCGTCGGCTTCGGCACGCGTCACACCCTGTCGGAAACGCAAAGCGATACCCGCGGCATCGGCGCGGCGCGGCGCTGGATCCATGACGAGTTCGAGCGGATTTCCGCCGATTGCGGCGGCTGCCTGGAAGTCATGTACGTCTCCGACACCATCTCCGGCGAGACCCGCATTCCCGAACCGACCGAGGTTGTCAGCGTCGTCGCTATCCAGCGCGGCCGCATTGACCCGGACCGCTATGTGCTGATGTCCGGCGATATCGACAGCCGGGTCACCGATCCCCTCGACGGAACCTCCGACAGCCCCGGCGCCAATGACAATGCCTCCGGCATGGCCGGCGTTCTCGAAGCGGCCCGCGTCCTCAGCCAGCACGAGTTCGACGGCTCGATCATCTATACCGGCCTGTCGGGCGAGGAGCAGGGCCTGTTTGGTGGTCAGATCCTCGCGGCTCACGCGCTTGAAAATGGCTGGCGCATCAAGGCCGTGCTCAATAACGACATGATCGGCAATATCTCCGGGATCAATGGCGTCACCGACAATGCCACGGCCCGCGTCTTTTCCGAGGGCACGCGCGATGTCGAGACGCCCGAGGAGGCGAGGGCGCGCCGCTTTACCGGCGGCGAGGTCGACAGCCCGTCACGCAATCTGGCGCGCATGGTGGATCGCACCGCCGACCAGTACATCCCCAATCTTGATGTCATGATGGTCTACCGGCTCGACCGCTTTGGCCGCGGCGGCCATCACCGCCCGTTCAACGCCGTTGGCATTCCCGGTGTCCGTATCATGGAGACCAATGAGCACTACGACCGCCAGCACCAGGATCTGCGCACCGAGGATGGCCGCGTGTATGGCGATACGCTCGAAGGCGTTGATTTCGACTACGCGGCCAAGCTGACGGCCCTGAATATCGCCGTCATGGCCCAGATTGCCGGCGCACCGCCGATCCCGGCCAATGTCACGATCGAGGGCGCCGTTCAGCCCAGCACGCATCTCAGCTGGACGCTGGCGAGCGGGCCCGCCGCCGCCAATCTGGCCGGTTACCGCGTCCACTGGCGCCTGACCGATCAGCCGCAATGGACCTATAGCCGTTTCGTTGGACCGGTGGCTGAGTACACGCTCGAGAATGTCGTGATCGACAATTATTATTTCGGTGTTTCGGCCGTGGCGCTTGATGGTTCGGAAACGCCGGTGGTCTTCCCCGGTGCGGCGGGCTCTTTCGGCGACTAGTCTTTGCCGGAATGCAGGCATGAAAAACCCCGCGGATCCAGCGATCCGCGGGGCTTTTTCTGTCCGGATGGACCGGCTTATTTCTTCGCGAGCAGGTCGCGGATTTCGGTGAGCAGGACTTGCTCGGCAGGTGGAGCGGCGGGCTCGGCCGGAGCTTCCTCTTCCTTCTTCTTCATCGAGTTGATGCCCTTGATGATGAGGAAGAGGGCGAAGGCGACGATGATGAAGCTGATCACATTGTCGATGAAAATGCCGTAATTGATCGTGCCGGCGCCAGCTTCGTGTGCGGCTTCGATGCTGGCATAGGTCTGGTTATCCAGCGCAACGAACAGGCCGGAGAAATTGACCCCGCCCATCAGCATGCCGATGACCGGCATCAGGATATCGGTGACCAGCGATTTGACGATGGTCGAGAAGGCGCCACCGAGAATGAAGCCGACGGCGAGGTCGACGACATTGCCACGCATGGCGAAGTCTTTGAATTCTTTGAGCATGATGGCTCTCCTTTGGATTCAGGTTAATTAATTTTAACCATGAGACTTATTCGCATACGATGTCAAACGGTTGCTCCACGGCGCAAGATTGCTATGGGCCAACAAAAACCCCGGCCGCACGCGGCAGCCGGGGCATGGAATTTCGCATCGGACAGTCGACGCTAGTCGCGCGGGACAACCGTATAGGTCACGGTCATGCCGGTGGTCGGATTGACGCCTTCCCAGCTGTCGCCAAGCGCCAGCGTGTCGGCGACGGGCTGGCAGCCGCTCTCGCCGGTGCTGCGCACGACGCACATTTCGCCGTTGGTCACGGTCCAGGTGCCGGCAACGCCGATATCGGTCGTGTAGGTGCCGTCAGCGTTGAAGAAGGTGGTGTAGGTCATTTCGCCGGCCTGGATCTGCAATGCGTTCTCGACCAGGGTTTCGGTCGGTGTGGAGAACAGGGCGAAGGCCGCCGCGATCATGGTCAATGTCATTAATTCACTCCCCCGATATGACGCGTCCGGAATGGCGCGCCAATCACGATAATTCTAGCGCGCCAATACGCCTGTCTCAAGGGAAATGCTGGGGCCTGCTCGCCCCGGAGGCGAAAATTTTGCCCGCCTTGCGATCACTGGGCCGAAGCAAGCTCGATGGCCGGCAGGCGGGGCAGGGTGCAGCGGTGGGCGTCCGTGGTGATCGCGGGGGCTGCGTAACCATGGGGACCGTCGGCATTGACAAGTTCGGCCTCGCCATTGTCGAGACACAGGCGCAAACCGTCCGGCATGACCCCGTCCACCAGCTTGGCCTCATCGCGATAGCCGTCCCAGAACACGTCCGGCAGGCGTCCCAGGGGACCGCCAATCAGCAGTCTGAGCGCCTGAAGCTCCATTCCGTCGGGATTGTCGCCGCCACCGGAAAAACGGTTGGAATGGATGAAGATGCCTTCCGGATAGGGGTCGAAATCCGCCTGCACGGAATAGCTTGAATAGCCGGTCGAATGCAGGCTGGAGACAATGATATTGGCCGTGCGATTGTCGGAAATGTCATTGTCGAAGATCTCGACCTGATCATTGGAATTGACCACCACGCCCGAGCCGGCCGGAATGCTGGCGACCGGCGTGCCGGCATGGCCGAAATTGCCGGTATTGTTGGCAAAGACGTGATTGCTGAAGACCCGCGTCTGATAGCCGGGCTGCGGCAGGTTGGGCATGTTGAAGACCAGGATGCCGCCGGTATTTTCCGTCGCGACATTCTCGTAGACATCGGCGCCGATCGTGTTCTCGATCTCGATGCCGGCGACGTTGCGCTCGGCGCGATTGCGGCGCAGGACGACATTGCGTGACTGGCCGACATAGATGCCGGCATCGGAGGCGCCGATGGCGATCGAATTCTCGATCAGCACATTGCGGGTCTGCACCGGATAGATCCCATAGGCGCCGTTTTCGGTGCGCGGACCGGCGGTCCATTCGACGCGAACGCCTCGAATAATAATATTCTCGCCGTTATTGACCTTCAGCCCATCGCCGATCGTGTCCTCGATCGCGAGGTTTTCGATGGTGAAATCATTGGCGGTGACCAGCAGGCCCTCGGCGCCCTGGACCTGGCCCTGGAAGCTCAGGATCGTGCGGTCGGGACCCTGGCCGCGCAGGGTGACGCCATCGACATTGAGGCTGAGGGAGCGGTCGAAGGCGAACACGCCTTCAGGGATCTCGATCACATCGCCGGGGCGGGCATCAATCAGGCGTTCGATCAGCAGGTTCTGATAGGTGCGGTCGGCTCCGGCAGTATTGCGCTCCTGCGCAGCGCCACAGCCCGTCAGATTGGCCGCCAGCGCCATCAACGCCATCATCATTGCCCTCAGAACCGCACCCATGAATCATCCCTCCGGAAACCCGTTCGAGAATAGGCGGAGCGCGGCGTTGATGTCGATGGTTTCTACGCTGGCGCGCAGCGAGGTCAGTTGCAGCCGCGTCCGGCGCGCAGCGGCACGGCAGCCGGACTGTCGGGGGCGGCACCGAGATCGTGACGGGTCACCGGGATGCCGCTTTCATTGGCGACGGCCAACGGTGCCAGTTTTTCGCCGGTGCGTGTATCGATCAGTTCCACCGGCCGTGGTTTCTCACCATAGACCCACTGATCGCCCCATTGCTGCATGGCAATCAGGATCGGGAACAGCGCTTCGCCGCGCTCGGTGAGGATGTATTCCTGGCGGTGACCGCGCACGCCGACTTCCTCGCGCGCCATGATCTTGTTTTCAACCAGCTTGTTGAGCCGGTCCGTCAGGATATTCTTTGCGATGCCGGTGCTGTCGTGAAAATCGCTGAAGCGGCGGGCGCCCTTCATGGCGTCCCGGACGATCAGCAAGGTCCACCAATCTCCGACCTGATTGAGCGTTTGCGCGATGGCGCACGGCATTTCGTCAAATCTTTTGCGTCCCATGAACAGTCCCCCAAAGACCGTGATATGCGGGTTCAGTTGTAGCGCACACGAATTGCCCAAGACTCAGTGAAGCCGTGAGAGCCCGCTGCCCAACGGGTCTCGCGCGAACATGTTCTCACCCGCCGCGCAGACCTCTATCTGTGTGCGGAGGGACGATAGGCGACACATCCCGGCTTGGCGACCCTTTTTGTACGTGGAAATATTACAGGACCGTAAGGCTGGCTGACTTCGGCGTTTGCCGCCCGGGCGTTTCCCTGCACACTGCCAGCTCAACGGGAAACGGGGGGCGGCACGAATGGAATCTGTAGCGATCGACGATCTGCGCGTTGTCCTCAATGACGAGATTCGCGGCGCCATTGCCCTGATCCTGATCGGGATGATGTTTACGGTCGCCCTGTCCCTGCGTCTGGAGGATTTTGACGCGGTGCGGCGCCAGCCGGTGCGCATCCTCGGCGGGGTCGCGGCGCAGATCCTCGGCCTGCCGCTGGTGACGATGGGTCTGATCCTGATCATCTCGCCGCCGGCCAGCGTGGCGCTGGGCATGATCATCGTGGCCAGCTGTCCGGGTGGCAATGTGTCCAACATCCTGACCCATTTCGCGCGCGGCAATACCGCCTATTCGGTGTCCCTGACGGCGATTTCCAGCGTCAGCTCGGCGGTCGCGACACCGGTTTCCATCCTGTTCTGGTCGAGCCTGTATCCGCCGACAGCCGCGCTGGTTCACACGCTGCATGTCGATGCTGTGCCCTTCCTGGTCCAGACGCTGTCGCTGCTGGCCCTGCCGCTGGCGGTGGGCATGCTGGTGGCCGCCAAATTCCCGACCACGGCAGCGCGGATGCGAACCGTGCTCTCGCCGCTCTCGCTCCTGTCGCTGGTCGCGCTGGTGGCGGTGGGCGTGCAGCAGAACTGGAATGTCCTCATTGCCGCCGGCGCGATCGTTGTGCCGATCGCCATCATTCACAATGCCAGCGCCTTCGCGCTTGGCGCCGGATCGGCGCGGCTCTTGCGCCTGGATGTGGCCAGGCGGCGGGCCCTGACCTTCGAGGTCGGGATCCAGAATAGCGGCCTGGGCCTGTTGATCCTGCTCAGTCAGTTCGACGGCATTGGCGGCGCGGCGGCCATCACCGCGATGTGGAGTATCTGGCACCTGGTTTCCGGCGGAGCCCTTGCGGGCTTGTTCCGGACGCTCGATTGGGTGCACAAGGGTGACAAGCAAAAAACGTCATAATCGACGCGGAAAACAGAATAACAGGGGAGATAGAGCGATGTTCGATCTGAAAATCGAAGGCGGACTGGTATTTGACGGCACCGGCGGACCGGGCGTGTGGACCGATATCGGGGTTTCCGGCGGGCGCATCGTGGCCATCGGCAGTGATATCGGCGCGGCGAAACGCACCATCGACGCCAAGGGCCAGATCGTCACGCCGGGCTTTATCGACGTCCACACCCATTATGACGGCCAGGCCAGCTGGGACAGCGATCTGCGCCCCTCGATCGATCATGGTGTCACCACCGCCGTGATGGGCAATTGCGGCGTCGGCTTCGCGCCGGTTCATGAGGGCGACCACGAGAAGCTGATCAAGCTGATGGAAGGCGTCGAGGACATTCCCGGCACCGCCCTGGCCGAAGGCCTCACCTGGAACTGGGAAAGCTTCCCCGATTATCTCGATGCCCTGGCCGCCGTGCCGCGCACGATCGACATCGCTGCCATGCTGCCGCACGATCCGCTGCGAGTCTATGTGATGGGCGACCGGGCGATCCATTCCGAGCCGGCCAATGATGCCGACATCGCCGAGATGCAGCGCCTGACGCGCGAGGCGCTGGAAGCCGGAGCGATCGGCTTCGCCACCGGCCGTTCCGACGTCCACAAGAGCGCCGATGGCGACTGGACACCGTCGTCCGAAGCCACGCGCGCCGAACTGACCGGCATCGCGAAAGCCTTCAACGGCCTCGATTACGGCGTCGTCCAGGCGGTCAGCGACTTCAACCTGGAACGCGGCGAGCAGGACTTCGACGAGGAATGGTCGATCATTGCCGATTACGCCAAAGCCTCGGGCCGGCCTTTCTCCTTCTCGCTGATGCAGCGCGATTTTGCGCCCGATCAATGGCTCAAACTGATCGCGCGCACCGAAAAGCTGAAGGAAGAGGGCGTCGACGCCCGCATGCAGGTGGCGCCGCGCGCCATTGGCGTCTTCCTCGGCTTCAATTGCACCTTCCACCCCTTCATGGGCTATCCCAGCTACAAGACCATCGCCGACCTGCCGCTCGAGGAGCGCGTCAAGCGGATGAAGGATCCCGCCTTCAAGGCGAAGATCCTCAGCGAAAAGACCGAAAAGCTCGCCGGCCCGGGCTCCTCCGTGCCGCCGCTCGCCGACATGCTGATGGAGCATATCGATTTCGTCGCCGAGAAATTCTTCCAGCTCGGCAATCCGCCGGACTATGAGCAGGGCCCGGAAAGCTCACTCGCCGCCAAGGCGCGGGCCAAGGGCGTCTCCCTGATGGAGATGGTCTATGACACCCTGCTCGAGCGCGACGGCCATGAGCTGATCTATCTGCCGCTGTATAATTACACCGAGATGAATTACGACAATGTCCTCAAGATGATGCAGCATCCCCAGGCGCTCTATGGCCTGTCAGACGGCGGCGCCCATGTCGGCACCGTCTGCGATGCCTCCATGCCCACCTATATGCTCACCCACTGGACCCGCGACCGCAAACGCGGCGACAAGCTCTCACTGCCCCGCGTCGTGCGCATGCTCACCGGCGCCCAGGCCGACTATATGGGCATGTCCGATCGCGGCTATATCCGCGAGGGCCTGAAAGCCGATATCAACGTCATCGATCTCGACAATCTCCAGATGGAACCACCCCACATGGTCAAGGACCTCCCCGCCGGCGGCCAGCGCCTGCTGCAGGGCGCGAACGGCTATACCGCGACGATTGTCGCCGGTGAGGTGGTGATCGAGAATGGCAAGCTGACGGGGGCGAAGCCGGGAACGGTCTATCGCGCCGGGCGGCAGCTGGCGGCGGCGGAGTAGGGGATGTGTTGGTTCGCCTTGCGTGGAAGTGGGCGTTGGCAGTTGCCTACCTAATCCTTGGCATCGCGGCTTTTCCCGCGGCGATCATTATCTGGAACGAGGGCTGGCCGGAGTCCCGTGAAAAGCTCGCGGATGCCGCCCTATTTCTCGGACTCATGGCGCTTGCTCTATGGGCGTTGGGCATGGTCGGTGGCGTCGTGTACAAGGTGCTGGATATGCTGGAGACGCGGCGGATTAATGCGATTGACCGGACGATTGGGGATGAATCTCGACCGATCATGCGTCCCTTCCGGGAATGATTTCGTGGTGATTGATGCTTGGCCCGCCGGGCAGACCCGTCCCTGAATCCCTTGCCAAGCAGGGCGCCAGACTGGACTTGTCTCGTCAAGGGCGCGAAGCGCCGCTGCGCGGTCAGGACCCTTGACGAGACAAGTCCAGTCTGGCCGGATCCCGGCATGGGTTTCAGGGGGCGGTGTGGCCGCTGGCCACTCCTCGACCAAACACAACATATCCCTTCCCCCGGACTTGTTCCGGGGTCTGCCGGAGGGGAATCCAGCCAGGCTGTCAACGAGTGGCAGGCCCCGGAATAAATCCGGGGGAAGATGGTTCATTGTTGAGAAAAGGCGGGCTGACGCCCGCCTTGTGCGTCTCTAGCGCTTTCTGTTTTTCCGCGCGGCATAGCGCGCATCGCGTTCGGCCTTCTTGGCGGCTTCTTCGGCGATATGGCGTTCAAGCTCGAGCTGCTCTTCGGCTTCGCGGGCAGCGGCTTCGGCCGCCTCGGCGGCGAGGGCAGCGGCTTCACGTTCGGCGCGTTCGGCGGCCTTGCGGGCCTTGGTTTCTTCCTTCACGCGCTCACGCTCGATACGGCGCGCTTCGCGGGCCTTGGCAATGGCTTCGCGTTCGGCGCGCTTGGCAGCGAGTTCCGGGTCGTCGAGTTTCGGGGCTGTCTTGAATTTTTCCAGAAGCTTTTTCTTGGCCTCCGCAGCGTGCTGGGCGCGGTCGGCGAATGTCGGGTGTGCTGTATTTTTCAAGCTGTCATTGTCCTTGGTTGGGTGGATCGCCGGCATGGCGCACCGCCAGCAGCGGTGATCAGGGCCCTGTTTGCGCCCATGGACGTGCCAGCACAACCCCAACCGGGCTCATCTCGCATGAATTTCGCGGCGCGATGCCGGGTTTATCCCCGACCACAGCCCATAAATCCCCGTCACCCTGACGAAGGTCAGGGCCCAGTTCGCAGAGCGGCAACGCACGAAAAACTGGCGTCAATTCTATGCCCGTCGCATTTGAAACCGGGTCCTGACCTTCGTCAGGATGACGTTTTTTTGGGCGATGTTATCCCCACCCCCCAAACCTGCGCGCATAATCCCCCCCGTTCCGGTCGCACGGGAGGCGTGAGCTCAGTCACTTGCGGCGATCGGGAGCGTGGAGCCCATCCGCACGGAGGCGTGACAGCCCGAGTTCCGGTGGGGCCATGATCGGGGAAGTGAGGCATTAGGGCTCGACCAATCTTCCACGGTCATTTCGAGGCAGGACCCGCGAGGGGCCTGAGTAAATCTCCACGTGCGGGACGTCTCGAATGTCTCAACTATTTATTGCGCTAACCGGCATTCGTCGGCGTCCCGCACACCTCCCAATCCGGGGAGGACACAGCAAACCTCCAGCGGCAAGCCGCGTGGAGATTTTCGTGCAGGCGAAACCGGCTCGCTAGACGACGCGTTCGTGGAACTGCCCGTGGCGACGATAGGGGACCAGGTAGTCGGGCACGATGGCTTCGATGGTTTCACCGTCAATGCCGAGATCGGCCAGGGTCTTGGCGCCATCGCTGACGACATTGTCCTGGCGCAGCTGGATCAGCTGGTCGCGCGTCAGCGCAGGCTGGACGAAGGGCAGGATGGCCGCCATTTCCGACAGGAAGGCAATCGAGTTCGCCAGCATGAAGGGCAATGGCACCAGGAAGCGCCGCCGGTCGATGGCATCAAGCGTGAAGCGCATCAGCTCTTCGAAGGTATAGACCCCCGGCCCGCCCAGCTCATAGGTCTCGCCGCGCGCCGCTTCGCTGGTCAGCGCCGTCAGCACGGCCTGGGCGACATCGCCGGCATAGACCGGCTGGAAGCGCGATTTGCCGCCACCGAACAGCGGCAGGGCCGGCAGGAATTGCGCCATCGAGGCAAAGCGATTGAAGAAACCGTCGCCATTGCCGAAAATGATCGAGGGACGCAGGATCGTCGCGCTTGGCAGCGCCGCCTTCACAAAGGCCTCGCCCTCGGCCTTCGAACGCGCATAGCGCGAGGCACTGGCGACATCGGCACCGATCGCGGAGATGTGGACCATCGCGGTGATACCGGCGCTGGCAGCGGCTTCAGAAATCGTTTTCGCGCCCTGGGCATGCAGGCGGCTGAAGGTCTGGCGGCCACTCTCGCTCAGCACACCGACCAGATTGACGACGCCGCTGGCGCCCTCAACCGCACGCTCGACCGATGACGGGACGCGCACATTCGCCTGTACCAGCTGCACCTGACCGACCACACCGGTGACGCGCAAATCCTGGGCCAGGTGCGGTCGCCGCGTTGCAACGCGGACCCGGTAACCGGCCTTCGAGAGGGCGCGAACCACATGACGGCCGACAAAGCCGGAGCCGCCGAATACGGTGATGATTTCGTCACGAAGCATGGTTTCATCCTTGCGGAAGCTGAGCCTGATCCGGGTAGACCAAAAATCGCGCATTCTGTCCATGAGGCAATGCGCCTGTAGGCCCGGAGGCCCCGATCCCGCCCGCCTTGTGCAGTCCACTGAGCGCACGGCGTTGACACGGGGCCGGGGCTTCTTTACCTACCCGCTTCCACACCTGCCCAGGTGGCGGAATTGGTAGACGCGCTAGCTTCAGGTGCTAGTTTCCGAAAGGAAGTGGAAGTTCGAGTCTTCTCCTGGGCACCACTGGACCTCCTGCATGACTGACAGCCGCAACCTGCCTCCTACCGGGGCAGGCCGCATGGCGGCGTCATTGCGGGTCAGCGGGCCAGCTTTTCGAGTGCCTTGAGATCGAGCAGGGCGGCGGTTTTTTCGTCGACGCGCGAACCGAAGATGTTGACCATCAGCATGCTGTCGTCCTCCGGCGGTGGCTGGCAGATCTGGAACAGCAGTTCGGGCATGTCGGTGGAAACATTCAGCCCCATCGCCTTGGCCTCCTGCGGCATGATCGGGGCCTGGTGATTGCGGCCGCTGCCGATGAGCTCATTGGTCAGGGCGCAGCTCTCATTGCCGCCATTATGCACCGGATTGACGTAATCACAGGCAAAGGCCTTGGATTCCTTGACCGCCTGTCTCGCCATTTTCGCGATCACCAGCATCTGGTCATTGATATGATCCGGGCCCTTGTCGTCGAGCAGCTCGGCCAGCAGCGGGGCCGGCAGGCCGCCATATTGCGGGTCAATCGGACCGATCACGGCACTGGACCCGAGCACGATCTCGTCACAGGCCAGGGCGATCATCGTGCCTGCCGACCAGGCACTGTAGGGGATGAAGGCCGTCTTGCGGCCGCGGTGATGCTTGAGGGCGTGCAGGATTTGCTGCGCCGCGTGCAGGGCCCCGCCCGGCGTGTGCAGGATGATGTCGACGGGCGCATCGGGACCGGCCTTGCGCAGGGCGTCGATGACCTCGATCGCGGTGTATTCGTCGACATACTCATAATTCAGGTGATGCACGATGCGCACGACGACGCTGCCGCGGGCTTCACGGAAGGCCTCGGTGCCGGCCTCGACGCGGGCGCGATGCACATCGGCCGGGCTCATGCCGGGCGGCAGGCCGCCATCATCACGCTGCAGGGCCGTGGCGGTCGAGGCCGAGCGGGAGCGGAAGGTCCGGCCTCCGGCGGGGCGGACCTTGTCCCGGCGCTGCGGCCGGGCGGCGAGCTTGAGCGCGCCAAGAATGACCACCGCGACCGTGGCGATCCCGAGCCATCCGGCCGGGCCAATGCTTCCAAGAATGTCCTGCATGGCGTCTTCCCCCTGAGAATCTGCGTCCCCGACAAGCACGCCAGCACCAACAGTGCGGCACGGTCGCCCCGGCCCCCGCCGCATCACGACACTATCGGGGTCCCGTCCCGGATCTTACAGGCGACTCTCCACTGACGCGAGTGACGCATGCCGGATTGCACGCAGAAGGCGCAACGCCCGGCCGGGCCTCGCGCCACGGGGGACTGCCGGGACAGGGCCGGGCGCGTAGCGGGCGGCGGTATGCGCCCGTCAGCCGATTGACAGCTGCGGCCTCCCCGGGCTTAGCTGCCCTGCTGGCGCTGCCCCGCCGCTTGATTGAATGCCGGATCCTGCCATGCCGCACCCGCAATTGAGCGCTGCCGCGCCGACCCTGACCACGCCCCGCCTGATCCTGCGGCCCCACAGTCTCGATGATTTCGAGGCCAGCCTGGCCCTGTGGAGCGATCCGGTTGTCACGCAATCGATGGGCGGCCTTGCCTTCCGCGAAAGCGATATCTGGCAACGCCTGCTGCGCTATGGCGGCCTGTGGGCGATCCTGGGCTTTGGCTATTGGGCCATTACCGATCGCAGCGATGGCCGTTTCATCGGCGAGGCCGGACTGGCCGACTGGCGGCGCGACATGGTGCCGTCGCTCGGGCCGGTCCCGGAATCGGGCTGGGCGCTGTTGTCAGACTTTCACGGCCGCGGCCTCGCGCTGGAAGCCATGCAGGCCGTGCTCGACTGGTCTGACCGGAAGCTCGCCAGCGACGAGACCTGTTGCATCATCAGCCCGTCCAACACCGCCTCGCTGAAACTGGCCGACAAGCTGGGCTATCAGCCCGGCGGGACGGGCCAGCTGGGCGAGAATTGCGTCACGATCTTCAAGCGCCCGCGGGCGGCAACAGCGCGACAGACGCTCGCAACGGCCCGATAGGGCAGCCACGCCCGCGAAACCCGGCCGGGCGCGACCGGGAGGCCGCAGCGTGCAGCCTCAACTTGCCGTGGCCGGTGCGCCCCGCTAGCGTCGCGCCAACGGGGGACGGGCACCGGATTCCTGATTTTGTCCCTGACCTTGCCCAAGGCTGATCGCATGAAGCATTACGCCAGAACATTGCTGATCACCCTGTTCGCCATCTTGCTGGGCTTTGCGGCCTTCAATGCGGCGATCGATCCGTTCGCGGTGACCGGCGCGCCGGACATTCCCGGCCTCACGGTGCGCGACACGCGGCTCTACGATGATGGTGGCCGGGTCCATGTCGCCGACCGGCTGGCGCGCGGCGGTGATGCCTCGATCCTGCTGGGCTCCTCGCGCACGGTTGACGGCTTCCCGCACGATCCCGCCGGCTGGCCGGGCGGCATCTACAATGCCGGCATGCGCGGCACCAATATTTTCGAGCTTTCCCAGGCCATGGTGCTGGCGGCGCGCAATCCGCAACTGCGCTGCGTGGTGATCGGTCTCGATCTCGACGAGTTCGGCACCCATTCCAGGGCCAAGGCCACCTATTGGCTCTCGGCGCTCAATGACGGCAATCGCACGCTCTCCATGGCGCGCGTCTCGCTCTCGCCCAATACATTCGGTGCCTCGTTGCAATTGATGGCCGACAATCTCGGCGGCGGCGCGCCGCGCGTGCCCTGGGCCGACAGCTACCCGGCTGGCGCCCAGCGCGAGCGCTATGAAAGCGGCGTGCGCGGGATTTACGGCTTCTATCTGGGCTATAATTTCGACCCGGACCGTGTCGCCCTGTTCGAACGGGCGCTTGAGGCACTGACATCGAATGGCATCCAGGTGGTCGGATTCATCCACCCGCTGCATGCCTGGCGCGAGGAAGCCCTGTTCCGCTCCGGCCGCAGCGAGACCTATTTCGAGATGCGCCGGACGCTGACGGATGTGTTCGCGCGCCATGCCGCCGCCCCCGGTGCCGATGCCTGCATCGAGGGCGGTTCAGCCATGCTGTGGGATTTTTCCGGCTATCGCGATTTTGCGGCACTGCCGGCACCCGGCCCCGAACAGAGCCTGGCGCATCCGGCTTTCTACGAGCCCTCCCACTACCTGCCCTATATCGGCCAGGCGATGCTGGACACGATGCGCGGCGAGACCGGCGGCGTTGACGGGCTGACGGGCCTGCGCCTGACCGCGGACAATATCGAGACCAGCGCCGGTGAGATCCGGCAACGGCGGCAGCGCTGGCTGGAAACGGCCGACGGGCAGGCCGCGAGCGAAGTGTTCGATTTGCTTGAGGCCGCCGGCCCCGTCGCGGAAGTCGAAACACCGCAATATCTCAACCGGGACGACTGGATCAGCCTGGACGACAAGATCAGCCGCATTGCGCGGGACCGCGCTGGGCGTTAGGACGCGTGCCAGAGATTGAGGATTGACCGATGACTGTACATTACCACCGCGGCGACCTGCCCGCCGATATCGACCTGGGCCCGCTGGTGGCCATCGACACCGAAACCCTGGGCCTGTCGCTCACCCGCGACGCCCTGTGCGTTGTGCAGCTGTCCTCAGGAGACGGCGATGCGCATGTCGTGCAGCTCATTCGTCCGGAATATGACTGCCCCAATCTGAAAGCCCTGCTGGGCGATCCGGCGGTCGAGAAAATCCTCCACTTCGCCCGCTTTGACGTCGCCATGGTCGAGCGCAGCCTCGGTGTCACCATGGCGCCGATCTTCTGCACCAAGATCGCCTCCAAGCTGTGCCGCACCTATACCGACCGTCACGGACTGAAGGACGTGACGCGCGAGCTGGTCGGCATCGACATGAACAAGCAGCAGCAAAGCTCCGACTGGGGTGCCGACGAATTGTCGAAGGCGCAGCTGGAATATGCCGCCTCAGACGTGCTCTACCTGCACCAGTTGCGCGAGCGTATGACGGTGATGCTCGAGCGTGAAGGCCGGATGGAGATGGCGAAAGCCTGCTTCGATTTCCTGCCCATGCGCGCGAAACTCGATCTCGCAGGCTGGCCGGATACCGATATTTTCGCCCACGCCTGAGCGGGTATGCCTTGAAAAGGCCTGCAAAGGCTGGTCTTTGTTGCGCGGTCAGGCTGTGCCTGCCGTTTGCGAGATGATGATCTGTCGATGAGTACGACCGCAACCCCCGGCCTCGAGCTGCTCCAGCCCACAATGCACGGCAATTGGGAACCACGCCGCGCATTGACGCTGAGCGCCGCCCGGCGCCGGACAGCCTTCGTCCGCATGCTGCGCTTCGCCTTCATCGCCGCGATCATCGCCCTGCTGGCTTTGCTGGCCGTGCAATTATACATCGGATCCTCAGGCGCGCCGACCGTGCCGGCCGAGGCTGTGAGCACTGATGTGCGCATGGTCAATCCGCGCATTACCGGCCGCGACGAGAACCTGACCCCCTACGCCCTTACCGCCGATGTCGCCGTGCGCCGCCGTGACAATCCCACCGGGCTGACGGAGCTGGAACGCCCCCGGCTGGACTATGACTTCCTCAATACCGGGCCGAATCCGTCCGAGGTTCTGGCCCAGACGGGCACATTCGATCCTGCCAACCGGATTCTCGACCTGTATTCAGACGTCAATCTGAATACGGATAACGGCTATAGCTTCGCATCCCAGCACGCCCGCATATTCCTGCGCGAGGAACGTGTGACCGGCGAACTGCCCGTCACCGGCTCTGGTCCGGTCGGTACGATTACCGCCGACCGCTACGAGATTCACGAAGGCGGAAATCGCGTCATTTTTGAAGGCAATGTACATGCGCGTATTGTACAGGCCCGAACCGCCCCCAGCGAAGGAGAGGATCAATGATCCGCCTGCTTGTCCGACTGACCGCCCTGTCCTGCCTCCTGCTGGCACCGCTTGCGGGTGCCCACGCCCAGATCGGGGATTCCTCACAACCGCTCGACACCATCGCCGACCGGATTGAAAATCTCGACAGCGAGGGTCGCACCATCCTGACCGGGCATGTCGATATCACCCAGGGCGACCGCCGCATCATGGCCGACCGGGTCGAGCTGGTCTGGACCCAGCCCGAAGACGGAAGCCGTGGCGATATCGAGCGTGTCGTGGCGACCGGCCATGTGCGTTATTTCTCACCGCTGCAAAATGCCACCGGCGATCTCGGGGTCTATGAAATGGGTCAGGACACCATCACCCTGACCGGCGATGTCGTCATCACCCAGGGCGAGAATGTCATCACCACCACGCGTTTTGTCTCCAACCTGACCTCCGGGAATTCCAATTTCGGTGAAGAGGGCAATGGCGCCCCGGTCCGGGCCGTGATCTATCCCCGCGGCAGCGAGCAGGCACCCGCCAACGGCAATGGCGGCGGCGCCGGCGGCCGCTAGAATTCGGATCGAGAGCAGGTTGAGCATGACAATGACCGAAGACGTCGCCGCGGCCCCGTCCGCGCTGAGCACGGGACTGGTGGTCGAAGCCATCGGCAAGACCTATCGCAAGCGTCCGGTCGTGAAGGGCGTGTCGCTGTCACTGCAACGCGGTGAAGTCGCGGGCCTGCTGGGGCCGAACGGCGCCGGCAAGACGACCTGCTTCTACATGATCACCGGCCTCGTCGATGTCGATTACGGCCGCATCCTGCTCGATGGCGAGGATATCACCCGCCTGCCCATGTATCAGCGGGCGCGTCTGGGCATTGGCTATCTGCCGCAGGAAAAGTCGATCTTCCAGGGCATGAGCGTGCGCGAGAATGTGCTCGCTGTCGCCGAAGTCGTCGAGAAGGATCGCAAGCAGCGCCACGAGCTGGTCGATCAATTGCTCGAGGAATTGCGCATTTCCCACCTCGCAAACGCACCGGCGCCCTCGCTGTCGGGTGGCGAACGCCGCCGGGTTGAAATCGCCCGCGCGCTGGCGACTCGCCCCTCCTTCATGCTGCTCGATGAGCCTTTCGCCGGCATCGACCCGCTGGCGATTGCCGATATTCGCGATCTGATCCGCTTCCTGAAAGACCGGGGAATCGGCATCCTGATTACCGACCACAATGTCCGTGAAACGCTTGAAATCACTGACCGCGCGACGATTATCCATGAGGGCGAGGTTCTGTTCGAGGGCTCACCGGAGGCCATTCGCGCCGATCCCGATGTGCGCCGCGTTTATCTCGGAGAAAGCTTTGCCTGATTAACTTCTGCCGTAAACCACCACGCAGAGGCGTTCATGGCCGGACTGATGCAAAAGCTGGAGATGCGCCAGGGTCAATCCCTGGTGATGACGCCCCAGCTACAACAAGCCATCAAGCTGTTGCAGCTCTCGAATATCGAGCTTGCCGAGTTCGTTGAACGCGAACTTGAACAGAACCCCCTGCTTGAGCGTGATGACCGCAGCGAGAGCGCCGAATCAACGCGCCAGGAAAGCGACAACGAACCCCGCGAACTCGAATTCACGGCCGCCAATGGCGATGCCGCCGATGCGATTGATGCTGATTCGGACATGTTGCACGGGGAGGACTCCAAGTCCGACCTGTCCGGCGTCGAGACGGCGCAGGCCGGTGATTCGGTTGGCATGGGCGCCAGCACCTGGTCGTCCACCGGCAGCGCCGGCGGCTCCTTCAGTGGCGAGGAATACGACGCGATTGCCAATTCCTCACGTGATATTTCGCTGGCCGAACACCTGCACGAACAATTGTCGACCGCCACCTCCGATCCGATCGACCGCCTGATCGGCGCCCATCTGATCGATCTGGCCGATGAGGACGGGTATCTGCGTACCGATCTCGACGAGATCGCCGAACGCCTCGGGCTCGACCGGGCCCGCATCGAAGCCGTGCTCAGCCTGACCCAGACCTTCGAACCGGCCGGCGTCATGGCGCGCGACCTGGCCGAATGCCTGGCCCTGCAGCTGAAAGAGATGGACCGGCTCGACCCGGCGATGGCGACCCTGCTCGACAATCTCGAGCGACTGGCCAAGCATGATTACCCGGCGCTGAAAGCCCTGTGCGGCGTTGATGGCGAAGACCTCGACGACATGATCTCCGAGATCAAGGCCCTGACACCCAAGCCGGGCCTCGCCTTTGGAATCGAATCAACGCGCGCCGTCGAGCCCGACGTCTATATTCGTCAGGCCCCCGATGGCGGCTGGCATGTGGAACTGAATTCGGAAACCCTGCCGCGGGTCCTGGTCAACAACCGGTATTACAACGAGATCAACGCCGCAGCCCGCAATGAGTCGGAGCGCAGCTTCATTACCGAGTGCAGCCAGAATGCCAGCTGGCTGGTCAAAAGCCTCGACCAGCGCGCGCGCACCATTCTCAAGGTTTCCAGCGAGATCGTCCGCCAGCAGGACCTGTTCCTGGTCCACGGCGTCGCCTATCTGCGCCCGCTCAACCTGAAGACCGTCGCCGATGCGATCGGGATGCACGAATCAACGGTCAGCCGGGTGACGTCGAACAAATACGTCTCGACACCGCGCGGCATGTTCGAGCTGAAATACTTCTTCACCTCCTCCATTCCCTCGGCCGGCGGTGGCGAATCGCACTCGGCAGAGGCTGTCCGCCACAAGATCAAGCTCCTCATCCAGCAGGAAACCGCTGACGATGTCCTGTCCGATGACAAGCTTGTCGAGCTCTTGCACGACGAGGGCATTGAAATCGCCCGCCGGACTGTGGCCAAATACCGTGAGGCGTTGAATATCCCCTCATCGGTTCAACGCCGTCGCATGTTGAAACGCGCCAGCTGAAATCGGGCACGATCTTGCATGACAGTACCCGCCAGCCCACCTATGATGGGGCTGCGGGGCAACCGGCGACGGCGATTGACTCCCGACACGGCCCGCGACTAGGTTCCGCCCGCAATCCGGGGGGAGGCGGAGTGGTTTAATGGACGCCTCACAAGCTGGTGTATGGCCAGCGGGAAGGAGCGCATGCACATTCAAATCGTAAGCAAGGGCATCGATGTCAGCGATAGCCTGAGAGCCAGAATCCTGGAACGGGTCGAAGACGGCGTGGCGAAATACTTCAACCGCCCCGGCGAGGCCTATATCTCGATCGCGCGCGAGGGTGTCGGTTTCCGTATCGACTGCTCCCTGCACCTGCCATCCGGTATGATGCTGCAGGCCCATGACAGTGCCGAGGATGCCTACAAGGCGGCCGAAGGCACCATGGACAAGCTTGAGAAGCGGCTGCGCCGCTACAAGCGCAAACTCAAGAATCACCGCCGCGACAACAAGTCCGACCTGCCGGCGGAGGCGATGCCGATTGTCGTCCTCAAGAGTATGCGCGACGCCTATTCCGAAGAAGACGAGGATCATACCGATGAGGTCCTGGCCGACGCGCCCGAACCCATCGTCATCGCAGAGCATGCCGGCGAGTTCCGCACCCTGACGGTCGGAATGGCCTCGCTGGAGCTTGATGCCGCAGATTCGCCTTTCCTGATGTTCCGCAATGCCGCAAATGGCGGGCTGAACATCGTGTATCGGCGCCCTGACGGCCATATTGGCTGGCTGGACCCTGCCCGTGTGGCTCCGGCCTGACAGACCAAAACAGAGTTGTTTTATCATGGCATTAGCAGATCTGATACCCGATGGCGGCGCCAGCGTTGATTTTGGCGCGTCCAGCCGCAAGCAGGCCCTGCAAGCGATGTCGGAAACGGCCGCGCTTGCGACCGGGCTGAATGCGCGCGTCATTTTCGAGGCGGTGCTGCAGCGTGAACGCCTCGGTTCGACCGGTGTCGGCCAGGGCGTCGCGATCCCGCACGCCCGCCTGGCGGGGCTCGATCGGGTCCTCGGCTTTTTCATGCGGCTGCGCGCGCCGGTCGATTTCGAATCGATCGACGGCCAGCCCGCCGACCTGATCTTCCTGCTGCTGGCACCGGAAGATGCCGGTGCCGAGCACCTCAAGGCCCTGGCCCGCGTCTCACGCATGCTGCGCCGTGAAGATGTGCGTCAACGCCTGCGCGCTGCGCCCGACGCCGATGCCGTCTATGCGGTGCTGGCGGGAGAGCCCGCCACCGACGCCGCCTGACGCGGCCAGCCCTGTCCCAGACCTGATCGCCGCCGCCTGCGGCAAATCGCATCAGCCGGTCGCTGCTGCGATTTATGTGTATGCTTGACCTCCTGGAACAACCTGCAGCCGGAGACCGTCATGCGCACCCAGATCAATGAGTTGCTGGAAAAGATCCGTGTGCTCGAAGGCGAGCTGGAGGAACAGCTGGCGGAACGGCGGCGCAGCTATGGCTACAAGCTCGAACAGGGCCGCCTCTTCATCACGCGTGAGGCGCGTGAGCGCCAGACAGCGCTGAAGCTGGGACTGCGGCGCTATCTCCTCGACAGCGGCATCCTGACGATCCTCACAGCCCCCTTCATCTATGCCGTCGCGATCCCGGTCTTCCTGCTGGATGTGGTGGCGAGCCTCTACCAGGCTGTCTGCTTCCGGGTTTATGAGATCAAACAGGTCAAGCGGCGCGACTATGTCGTGTTCGACCGCCACCGGCTGCCCTATCTGAACATGATCCAGAAGGTGAACTGCTTCTATTGCTCCTACGCCAATGGCGTGATCGCCTATGTCCACGAGATTGCCTCGCGCACCGAGCAATACTGGTGCCCGATCAAGCACGCCGCCCGCCTGGCGGGAACGCACCGGCGCTATGGCGAGTTTCTCGAATACGGGGATGTCACGGATTATCCGAACAGCCTCAACGACCAGCGCCACCGCCTGCGCGAGGAAGGCGATTTGCCGCCTGATCCTGAAGACAAGCCACAATAGGTACAGCAAATCCCGGCGACGCAGATAGCGTGTGCCGGGCGTCTGCCTGACATGGGAAATTTCGGGGTGTCCGCCTGCGCCTGCGGCTACGGCGTGACATCCTTCGCCCGGAAAAGCGTTGGGCCTGCCTGGCCGGAACTCGCGCAGCGAGCGAAGGATGGTGGAGCCAGACGGAATCGAACCGACGACCTCTTGCATGCCATGCAAGCGCTCTCCCAACTGAGCTATGGCCCCATTATCCTGTCTGCCGCGATGGGGTGCGGCGAGAGGCGCGGAAACTAGTCCCGCTTTTCATACGGATCAAGCCTCAACGCAGCGCCATGTGCAGCGCCTTGGCGGCGGCGTCAACTGTCCTCGTCATCACCCGTGGTGAATTCGGCGAAATCATCGTCTTCATCGTCGTCGAGCAGGACCGTATTGTCATCCTCATCGACCGGATCTTCGCCGTCATCTTCCTCGAAGCCATCAGGAATATCGTCGCTGAGGCCCGAACCCTCATCGTCGTCATCATCATCGACCACGATTTCATCGCCGCCCTCGCCGACTTCCGGCGTGTCATCGACCTCATCCTCGAAACCGTCGGCCTCGACGACTGCTGCCTTGGCAGGCGCCTCGTCGTCATCGACAGAATCGGGAACAGGCTTCAACGGCAGCGGGACGAGCTCGGGATCGAACTCGTTCTCGCATTTCGGACAACGCGCCGGGCGGCGGCCCAGATCGTAGAATTTGGCGGCGCACTTCGGGCATGTGCGCTTGGAACCCAGTTCATGTTTGGCCATGACATCCCTTCACAACCGGTTTTTGTTTTTCGGCGCGACCCGTTGCCACGATCACCGCGCTCTGTCAAAACCTGATCGCCGTCTTCCCACCCCAATCGTTGAATTTTAGTTGATGACCCAGCTTGCCCCTCATTTGCAAGGTCCGTTTCTGGCTCGCCAGAGCGGTGCCCTGACCGGCACCCTTGCCGCGCCCGCCGACAAGTCGGTCTCTCACCGCGCCCTGATTTTCGCAGCACTGGCCCATGGCGAGAGCCGCATTGACGGCCTGCTCGAGAGCGAGGACGTGCTGAACACCGCCAAGGCGGCCGCAGCGCTCGGCGCGGAGGTGGAACGCCTCGGACCCGGCAGCTGGCGTGTCACAGGCACAGGCGGCCGCTTCACGACGCCTGAGGCACCGCTCGACTTCGGCAATTCCGGTACCGGCGTGCGTCTGATGATGGGAGCGATCGCCGGCAGCGGGGCCGGGGCCGTCTTCACCGGCGATGCCAGCCTGTCGACCCGGCCGATGCGCCGCGTCACCGATCCACTCGAAATGATGGGCGCCCGTTTTGCCTGCACCGAGGGGCGCCTGCCCGCCACACTGACGCCGTCATCCCTGCGCGGCATCGCCTACGCGCCGCCGATCGCCTCGGCCCAGGTGAAGTCAGCCGTGCTGCTGGCCGGGCTCGGAGCCGAGGGCGAGACCGTCGTCACCGAACACCATGCGACGCGGGACCATACCGAGACCATGCTGCGGGCCTTCGGCGTCACACTCGACATCGCTTCCACACCGGACGGCATCCGCATCAGCCTGCCCGGACCGCAGACCCTGCAGGCGCGCGACGTGACCGTGCCGGGGGATCCGTCCTCGATCGGGTTTGCGCTGGTCGCGGCCCTGATCATCCCCGGTTCGAACATCCGCATCACCGGCGTTATGGACAACCCGGCACGCACGGGCCTGATCGAGACGCTCCGGGAGATGGGTGCCGATCTGGAAATCAGCCCCGGACCGGAAATGGCGGGCGAGCGCACGATGGATATCATCGCCCGCGCATCGCAGCTGCATGGCGTCAATGTGCCGGCGGAACGCGCGCCCTCGATGATCGACGAATACCCGATCCTCGGCGTCGCCGCCGCCTTTGCCGAAGGCACGACGCACATGGCCGGCCTCGCCGAGCTGCGCGCCAAGGAAAGCGACCGGCTCGCCGGCACCGCCGACCTGCTCAGCCGCAATGGCGTCGAGGTCGAGGCCGGAGAGGACAGTCTGACGGTGCACGGCAAGGGATCGGGCCAGGTCGCCGGCGGCGGCATGGTGGCGACCCATCACGACCACCGCCTGGCCATGAGCGCGCTCGTGCTCGGCCTGGCAGCACAGCAGGCGGTGAGCATTGATGATGCCGCCATGATCGCGACCAGCTATCCCGGCTTCGCCGAAGACATGAAGGCGCTCGGCGCCATACTGGAGCCCGTGTGAAATGATTATCGCCGTTGATGGACCACTCGCCTCGGGCAAGGGCACGATCGCCAAGGCGCTGGCCCGGCATTTCGGCCTGCCGCATCTGGATACCGGCTCGCTTTACCGCGCCACGGCCATTGCCGTTCTCGATGCCGGGATCGAACCGGAAGACGAAGCGGCCGCCGCCGCAGCGGCGCGCGCGCTGGATATTGCCGCCATTGACGAGACGCGGATCCGCACGGCGCAGGCCGGCGCCGTGGCCTCACGCGTTGCCGCCCTGCCCGCCGTGCGCGCCGCGCTGTACGAACTGCAGCGCGATTTCGCCCTGCAGCCCGGCGGCGCCATTCTGGACGGACGCGATATCGGCACGGTGATCTGCCCCGATGCCGATGTGAAACTCTATGTCACCGCCAATGCCGAGACCCGGGCCGACCGGCGCTGGCGCGAACTGGCGGCGAAGGGCGATCCGATCAGCTATGAAACCGTACTCGCCCAGACGCGCGAACGTGACGAGCGCGATACAGGCCGCACCGACGCACCGATGCGGCCCGCCGATGACGCAACCTTGCTTGATACCTCGTCCTTGAGTATAGACGCGGCGATTGCTGCGGCCATTGATATTGTGGAAAACGCCCATAAAGCGTGACCCACAAGGGCTTTGGCGATCTCGAAACCGGGCTTACCGACTTCAAAACGCGCGCGATTTCAGTATCGCAGCGGGTTTGGTTCTTGGCGTCCATGGAAAAACCCCTTGCCGGGCCATCTTGGCCCAGCGGTGTGAACCACCCCGCTTTTGCGGCTCGCATCGCATTCTGGAGCAACCTCTTACATGTCTACCGAAACCCTTTCCCCGACGACCGACGATTTTGCCGCCATGCTGGAAGCCAGCCTGGCCGGCCGTGACCTTGCCGAAGGCCAGGTCATCAAGGGCATTGTCACCGCAATTGAAAATGATGCCGTCGTCGTCGACGTAGGTCTCAAGACCGAAGGCCGTATTCCGGTCCGTGAATTCACCGGCCCCGGTTCCAAGGCCCCTGTCGTGGGTGATGAAGTCGAAGTCTTCCTCGAGCGCATCGAAAACGCCCTCGGTGAAGCCATGCTGTCGCGCGACAAGGCTCGCCGCGAAGAAAGCTGGGATCGCCTCGAGCAGTCCTTCGAGAAGAAAGAACCTGTCAACGGTGCCATCGTCGGCCGCGTCAAGGGTGGTTTCACGGTGGATCTGGGCGGCGCAAGCGCCTTCCTGCCAGGCTCGCAAGTCGATATCCGCCCTGTGCGCGATGTCGGCCCGCTGATGAACCAGGAACAGCCTTTCGCCGTTCTCAAAATGGACCGTCCGCGCGGCAATATCGTCGTTTCGCGCCGTGCCGTGCTTGAAGAATCGCGTGCCGAACAGCGTGCGGAACTCGTCGGCCAGCTGGCCGAGGGCGAAGCCCGTGACGGTATCGTCAAGAACATCACCGATTACGGCGCATTCGTCGATCTCGGCGGTATTGACGGCCTGCTGCACGTCACCGACATGTCCTGGAGCCGCGTTGGCCACCCATCGGAAGTCGTTGAAGTCGGTCAGAACGTCAAAGTCCAGATCATCAAGATCAATAAAGAGACCCAGCGTATCTCGCTCGGCATGAAGCAGCTGATGTCCGACCCATGGGAAGGCGTTGCCGCCAAATACCCTGTCGGCGCCACCTTCAAGGGCCGCGTGACCAATATCGCCGAATACGGTGCCTTCGTTGAACTCGAAGAAGGCGTTGAAGGCCTGGTCCACGTGTCCGAAATGAGCTGGACCAAGAAGAACATCCACCCGGGCAAGATCCTTTCGACCTCCCAGGAAGTCGAAGTCATGGTTCTCGATGTCGACGCCGACAAGCGCCGCATCTCGCTTGGTGTCAAACAGACCCAGCGCAATCCATGGGAAGTCTTCGCCGAAAACTATCCGGCGGGCTCGCAGATCCAGGGCGAAGTCAAGAACATCACCGAATTCGGTCTGTTCGTTGGCCTGGAAGGCGAAATCGACGGCATGGTCCACCTCTCCGACATCTCCTGGGATCAGTCGGGCGAGCAAGCCATCGAAGCCTTCAAGAAGGGCGACCTGGTTGACGCGAAAGTTCTCGATGTCGACATCGACAAGGAACGCGTCTCCCTCGGCATCAAGCAACTGGCTGGCGATCCGATGGATTCCTCCGGTGCCAACCGCGGTGACACCGTGACCTGTACGGTCACTGAAATCACCTCCGGCGGTATCGAAGTCACCTTCGGCGATGATGCCGGTGTCAAAGCCTTCATCCGCAAGTCCGACCTGTCGCGCGATCGCGCCGAGCAGCGTCCGGAACGCTTTGCGGTCGGCGACAAGGTTGATGCCCGCATCACCAATATCGACAAGGCCTCGCGCCGTGTGTCGCTCTCGGTCAAGGCGCTTGAAATCGCCGACGAGCGTGACGCTGTCGAACAGTACGGCTCGTCTGATGCCGGTGCCTCGCTTGGCGATATTCTCGGTGCAGCAATGCGCGAGAAAGATGCCGACAAGGGCGAATAAACGCGTTTGACCCCCAGGGGTTGATCAGGAAAGGCGGTCAGGGCTTGTTGCCCTGGCCGCCTTTTTTGAATCTGACGCATTGACGCGAGCGGTCGCAAAGGTCAGGTTTGAACTTTCAGGCGTGGAGTTGTCGCATGATAAAATCCGAGCTGATCGACAAATTGGCGGAAGCAAATCCGCATCTTTACCACCGCGATGTCGAGCGGGTGGTCAACACCATTCTCGACGGTATCACCGAATCCCTGGCGCGCGGCGAGCGCGTTGAATTGCGCGGGTTCGGAGCCTTTTCCGTTCGTCACCGCCCCGCCCGCGTCGGCCGCAATCCGCGCACGGGTGACAGCGTTGCCGTCAAGGAAAAGCACGTTCCCTTCTTCAAGACCGGCAAGGAATTGCGCGAACGTGTCGATGCCTCGCGGGCGTCGAAGCTGACGCCAGCCTGACCAGGCTGGCATCCGGCGCCGCATTAAGCGCCCCTTCAGGATATTTCACGTCGCATTCGCGGCTGTGATCGCGGATTCATGCCGGCTTAACTTGCGGGCCGAATACTCCTGAAATGTCGTCCATTTCCGCCTATTCGACCTATACACCGCAGGCCCGGCTCGCCACGCCGGCACAGGCCGGCACGGCCATGGGCGCCGCTGGTGGACGCGAGGCTGACACGGCATCGAAATTTGCGGCGGCGAGCTCGCTGTCCGATGCCGAAGCAAAACAGGTTTCCGAACTCAAGGCGCGTGATCGCGATGTGAAAGCCCATGAGGCCGCCCACAAGGCGGCCGGCGGGCCATATGCGGGTTCGGCCAGCTTCACCTATCAAAGCGGCCCTGATGGCGGCCAGTATGCGATTGGCGGCGAAGTCCCGATTGATGCCGGCGCGATTGCCGGCGATCCCGATGCGACGATCCGGAAAATGGAACAGGTCCGCGCCGCCGCCCTGGCTCCGGCCGAGCCTTCGGCGCAGGATCGCTCCGTCGCCGCCATGGCGACAGCCGCAATCGCCAAGGCCCGCAGCGAGACGCCTGCGCAAGAGGCGAATGCGGCGGGCGAGCCGGCCATGGCCGATGGCCCGCTGAATGGTTCGCTGGCTCAAACCCTGGCCGAGATCGGACCAGGAGAAAATGAACCCTCCGACGACGGAAGCTTTCCATCCCCCGACCTCTCCGCCTACGCGGCGAAGGCCTATCGGCATCAGGCCTCGCCGGGATTTGGGGTCAGCGCCTAGAATTTGCGGTGATAGTCAACGTGCTCGCCGAGCCAGGCCAGCCGGCGCTCCAACCATCCAAACCAGCCACCACCGAGTTTCCACTGCAGCGCCCTGGCATCCAGGGGGCGGACCGGTTGGCGTTCATGCATCAATTCATACAGTGTCATATCGACCTCCATCACAAGCATGAGCTTGCTATAGCGGGAGAAAAGGGCCATTGACCAATTGGTATTCAATGGTCTGACACAAGCTGTATTTATGCCTAAACACCTTCGCCTGCCCCCGATCAACGCCATCCGCGTCTTCGAAACGGCGGCCCGGCTCGGCAATTTCACACGCACAGGCGATGCCCTGGGCATGACCCAGGCCGCTGTCAGCTATCAAATAAAACAGCTGGAGGACCGGCTCGGCTTCGCCCTGTTCGAACGCAAGCCGCGCCATGTCGAGCTGACACCGCGCGGCGCACAGCTCGCCAAGGGCACATCCGAGGCCTTCCGTCTGCTGGAGCGGACGTTTCGGGATGTGCGCGAAGCCCGCGATTCGGTGCTGACCATCACCGCCCTGCCGACTTTCTGCTCCAACTGGCTGGTGCCGCGCATCGGCTCTTTCCAGATGGACAATCCCGAACTTGCCGTGCGGATCGACAGCCGTTCGGACCTGGTCGATATCAGGGCCGGCGATGCCGATATCGGAATCCGCCTGGGCGATGGCCACTGGCCCGGCCTTGAGGCGCGCCGGCTCTTCGCAGATACGGCAACGCCGCTTGTCCCGGCCCGCACCGCCAAGCGCTATGGCCCCTTCACCACGCCGGATGATCTGTTGCGCCTGCGCCTGATCGGACCGATTGGCTGGTGGCGCGACTGGTTTGAGGGCGTGGGGGGCGATGTCTCCCGCCTGCCCGAACGCCCTCACCTTGAGCTCGAAACGCAGACAATGGAGGTGGCCGCAGCGATCGCCGCGGGCGATGCCGCCGTGATGGTCTCACCGCTGTATTTCGCCGAACAGGTCGCGGCCGGCAGCCTGATCCAGCCCTTCCCGCACGAAACCGGTCACGGCGCGGGCTACTGGCTGGTGTTTGACAAGACCCGCGCCCGGGAGCCGAAAATCGCCGCCTTCGTGCAATGGATGCTGTTCCAGCCGATGGCCTTCTGTCTCAACCGGCCACAACCCGCTTTCCCTCAGGACGGTGAGGCGCTAACTCCTGCACCATGACCGAGATCAAATTCTGTGGCCTGAAGACCGGGCGCGATGTCGCCGCCGCCGTGCAGGCCGGCGCACGCTGGACCGGCTATGTCATTTTCCCGGCCAGCCCGCGCCATGTCTCTCCGGCCCTGGCGGGTGAACTGGCCCATCTGGCGGGAGGCACCGAGACTGTCGCGGTCACGGTCAATCCCGATGACGAGCTGCTGGCGCAAATCCGCGACGCCATGCGGCCCGACTGGATCCAGCTGCATGGCAGCGAGAGCCCCGAGCGCGTGACCCAGGCCCGCGCCTATGCCCGCCGGGGGATCATCAAGGCCATTCCGGTCGCGCAGGCGGCCGATCTTGATGCCGCGCGCACCTATGACCGCATCGCCGACATGCTGTTGTTCGACGCCAAACCACCCAAAGGCTCTGACCGGCCCGGTGGCTGGGGTGAGGGCTATGATTATGCCCTGCTGAAAAATCTGGATGTTTCTGTGCCCTGGCTCTTGTCCGGCGGGCTTGATGCCAGCAATGTCGCGGCAGCGATTGCGGCCTCCGGCGCCAGGGCTGTCGATGTGTCCTCGGGCATTGAATCAGCGCCCGGCGTCAAGGATGCGGCACGGATACAAGCCTTTGCCGATGCGCTTGCCCCCGGGCGCACGGCCTGATCTGAAGGAAGAGCGCCATGAGCGAGACTGCGCCCGTCGACCCGCGACCCAATTCGCTCTCCGCCTGGCCCGACAAAAACGGCCGCTTCGGCGATTTCGGTGGCCGCTATGTCGCGGAAACCCTGATGCCGCTCATCCTCGAGCTGGAAACCGCCTATGAGGCGGCCAAGATCGATCCCGCCTTCACCGACAAGATGGATGAATTCCTGCGCGATTATGTCGGCAAGCCGAGCCCGATGTATTTCGCCGAGCGCCTGACCGAGGAATTCGGCGGCGCCCAGGTCTGGCTCAAGCGCGACGAGCTCAATCATACCGGCAGCCACAAGATCAATAACTGCCTCGGCCAGGTCCTGCTCGCCCTGCGCATGGGCAAGACCCGCATCATTGCCGAGACCGGCGCCGGCCAGCATGGCGTCGCCACGGCCACGGTTGCTGCGCGCTTCGGCCTGCCCTGCACCGTCTTCATGGGCGCCACCGATGTCGCGCGCCAATCACCCAATGTGTTCCGCATGAAGCTGCTCGGCGCCGAAGTTGTGCCCGTCAGCTCCGGCACTGGAACGCTGAAGGATGCGATGAATGAGGCCCTGCGCGACTGGGTCACCAATGTGCATGACACATTCTACGTCATCGGCACGGTGGCCGGCCCGCATCCCTATCCGGCCATGGTGCGCGATTTCCAGTCGATCATCGGCCGCGAGGCCCGCGCGCAGATCCTGGAACGCACCGGACGCCTGCCCGATGCCTGCGTCGCCTGTATCGGTGGCGGCTCCAATGCGATGGGCCTGTTTCACCCCTTCATCGATGATGAGGATGTCCGCCTGATCGGCGTCGAGGCCGCAGGGCTCGGCCTGGACACCGACAAGCACGCCGCCAGCCTCAAGGGCGGCCGCCCGGGCATACTCCACGGCAACCGCACCTATCTCCTGCAGGATGATGACGGCCAGATCATCGACGCCCACTCGATCTCCGCCGGGCTCGACTATCCCGGCATCGGCCCCGAACACGCCTTCCTGCACGACATGAAGCGCGCCGAATATGTCTCGGCCACCGATACCGAAGCGCTGGAAATGTTCCAGATCTGCTCCAAACTCGAAGGCATCATCCCGGCGCTGGAACCGGCCCACGCCCTGGCCCGCGTCCGCGACCTGGCCAGGGAGCTGGGGCCGGACGGCATGATCCTGATGAATATGTGCGGCCGCGGCGACAAGGATGTGCCGCAGGTGGCGGAGATGCTGGGGGTGAAGTTATAGCAGCTGCAAGCTGCAAGCGGCCTCTTTAATCTTATCATGATTGTAGGAAGCGCTTGAGCGAAACTACAATTGTAGCTACAATCGATGGAATTCGAGTGGGATCCGGCAAAGGATGACGCCAACCGGCGCAAGCATGGCTTCGGCTTTGAACTGGCAGTGCGCGCATTCAAGGGCCAATGCCTAACCTTGCCCGCGCGAAATGTCGGCGGTGAGGCCCGGAGCCTGATGATCGGTCGGATCGAGGACTTGCTGGTGATTGCGGTTGTGCACACCGACCGTCAGGGTCGGACAAGGCTGATCTCGGCCCGACCGGCGAGCCGGCGTGAAAGGGAGATATTCCATGGCTTTGAAGCGCGTGAAACTTGAAGACCTGCCGCCGCTGACTGATGCCCAACGCGCCCGCATCCGTGAGATCGCGGCCATGCCTGATGAGGATATCGATTTCTCCGACATCCCCGAACTCGACGAGGCTTGGTTCGCCAGGGCCGTGCTCTGGACACCACCGTCCAAGAAGCAGCTCACCTTGCGTCTCGACGAGGACATCATCGCCTTCTTCAAGCAAAGCGGCAAAGGTTACCAGACGCGGATGAACGCTGCCCTGCGCGCCTATGTTGATGCGATGAAGAAGGGTGAGGCATGAGCCCTCAAGATATGAGACGTTGTCGGCCAACGCCCGCAGGAGCAGACCTCTGACATGAAGAATCGCCTCACCACCCGTTTCTCCGAGCTGGAAGCCTGGGGCCGTCCCGGTTTCGTCGCCTATATCATGGCCGGCGATGGAGACAGCGCCGGCCTGCTGGCGGCCCTGCCGGATGCCGGCGCCGATGTGATCGAGCTGGGCATGCCCTTTACCGATCCGATGGCCGATGGCGCCTCGATCCAGGCGGCCGCGCTGCGCTCACTTGATGCCGGGATGACGCTGAAGGGCACACTCGAGCAAGTGCGCGGATTTCGAAAGCATGATCACACCACACCCATCGTGCTGATGGGTTATGCCAATCCGATCCATTCCATGGGCTGGGAAAAATTCGCCAAGGCCGCAGCCAAGGCCGGCGTCGATGGTCTGATCTGCGTTGACCTGCCGCCGGAGGAAGATGCCGTATTGCGGCCGCATCTGGCCAAGCTCGGCATCTCCATGATCCGCCTCGCCACCCCGACAACGGACGACAAGCGACTGGCAACCGTGGTCGAAAACACCTCGGGCTTCGTTTATTACGTTTCCACCACGGGTGTGACCGGTTCCGGTTCCGGCGCCGTCACCGAAGTCGGCGATGCGGTCGCGCGGGTCAAGGCGGCGAGCGGCCTGCCGGTCGTGGTCGGCTTTGGCGTTCGCACGCCGGAACAGGCCAGGGCAATCGCGCAATGCGCCGATGCGGTCGTGGTCGGGTCTGCTATCGTCGATGCCATGCATGATGGCGGTGTTGCGGGCGCGGTGAAATTGGTGAAAACCTTGTCGAGCGCCACACACGGCGTCAAACGATGAGATACGGGCAATGAGGGATCGGGACTCGGAAATGAACTGGCTGTCCAAGATCACCCCTCCGGGGATGTCGAAAATATTCTCCAAGCGGGATACGCCCGACAATCTCTGGGTCAAATGCCCCATCTCCGGCGAGATGGTGTTCCAGAAGGATCTGGAGGCGGGCCAGTTCGTCACGCCGGCCGGTCATCACATGCGGATCGGACCGGCCTGGCGCTTCCAGTTCACCTTCGATGATACCTTCGAGGAACTCGACACGCCGGAAGTCCCGAAGGACCCGCTGAAATTCCGCGACGAGAAAACTTACGTCTCCAAGATCGCCGCAGCCCGCAAGAAGACCGGGCGCGACGACGCGATGGCCATCGCTGTCGGCCGTATTGGCGGTGTGGAATCCGTGGTTCTGGTGCAGAATTTCGCCTTCATGGGCGGCTCCCTTGGCATGGCCGCCGGCGAGAGCTTCATCAAGGCCGCCGAAACCGCGGTCGCCAAACGGGCGCCGCTGATTGTCTTCACCGCCGCCGGTGGCGCGCGCATGCAGGAAGGCGCCCTGTCGCTGATGCAGATGCCGCGCACCACGATTGCCGTCGAGATGATGCGCGATGCCGGCCTGCCCTATGTCGTCGTTCTGACGGATCCGACCACGGGCGGCGTCACCGCCTCCTATGCCATGCTCGGCGATGTCCAGATTGCCGAACCGGGCGCATTGATCGGCTTTGCCGGTCCGCGCGTGATCGAACAGACCATTCGCGAAAAGCTCCCCGAGGGCTTCCAGCGCGCCGAATACCTGCTGGAAAAGGGCATGATCGACCAGGTCGTTCATCGTCACGAGATTCCGGCGACCCTGGCGCGGATGCTGCGCGTTCTGATGAAACGGCCCAGTGCCTCCACCCCCGGTCGCCTGGCTCCGCCCTCGCCCGATCATGTGGCGGCGGACGGAGGAGCGCATGAGCGCCCGACGCCAGGACGTTGACGATGCGCTGACGCGGCTTTCGCGGCTGCATCCCAGGAAGATCGACCTGTCGCTGGGCCGGCTGCAGCGCCTGCTCGCGGCGCTGGGCAATCCCCAGAACCAGCTGCCACCGACCATCCACGTCGCCGGCACCAATGGCAAAGGCTCGACCTGCGCCTATCTGGCCCATATGGCCCGCGCCAATGGCCAGAAGGTGCACATCTACACCTCGCCGCACCTGGTGGATTTCAACGAGCGCATCCAGATCGACAGCCAGCCGGTCGGCGACCAGGCACTGATCGAGGCCTTCGCCCGCTGCGAGGCGGCGAATTTCGGCGAACCGATCACCTTCTTTGAGATCACGACAGCTGCCGCCTTCCTGCTGTTCAGCGAACACCCCGCCGACCTTCTGGTGCTCGAAGTCGGTCTGGGTGGCAGATTCGATGCCACCAACGTCATCGCAAAACCCGCCCTGTGCGTCATCACCCCCATCGGTCTCGACCACCAGGAATTTCTCGGCGACACGATCGAGAAGATTGCCCACGAGAAGGCCGGCATCTGCAAGTTTGGCGTTCCGACCATTATCGGCCGTCAGGAGCCGGCAGCCGAGGCTGCCCTGCTCAAGGAAGCGCGCCGGGTCGGTGCCCTGACCTATGTCTGGGGCCAGGATTACCGGGCCTATCAACAGCATGGCCGGCTAACCTATGAAGACGAGAGCCGGGTCTGGGACCTGCCCGGCCCGGGCCTGATCGGCCCGCACCAGATCGACAATGCCGGTGCAGCCGCCGCCTGTGCTGCCGCGCTGCAATGGCCGGAGAAATGTGTCGCCGACGGCATTGCCCACGCGACCTGGCCCGCCCGGCTGCAAAACATCACACGCGGCCCGCTTGGCGAGATTGCCCGCGACCACAATGCCGAACTCTGGCTCGATGGCGGTCATAACCCTGCCGCAGCAGCGGCCCTGTCCCATGCACTGGCGGATATGGACGAGCGCGAAGAACGGCCGCTGGTGATCATTGCCGGTTTCTCACCCAACAAGGATGTCGAGGGCTGGTGTTCGCAATTCGCCGGGCTCGCACGGCGGCTGATCGCTGTCGAGTTCAAGTCCGGCCGCGGCGGATCCCAGCCGGCCGAAACCGTCGCTGCGGCGTCCAATGCCGCCGGGCTCAAGGCCGAAACCGCTACCGGGCTGTTGCAGGCAGTGAAGAACGCCGCGCGGGAATTGCCCGCCCCCCGGATCCTGATCGGCGGCTCGCTCTATCTCGCCGGCGAAGCCCTGGCGCTCGGCAGCTCACCGCCACACCAGACACCCGGCTGACCGGCAAAGAAAAACGGGCCCGCAAGGAGCCCGTTTCTCAATTCTGACTAGCCTTGTGGAGCTGGATCAGGCCGAGAGGGTCTCGCGGACCCATTCGGTGATCTTGCCCTTGGCCATCGCACCGATCTTCGTGGAGGCCACCTGGCCGCCCTTGAAAATCATCAGGGTCGGGATGCCGCGAACGCCATACTTGCCCGGCGTCATCGGGTGATCGTCGATATTCACCTTGGCAACGGTGAGCTCGCCGGCCATTTCTTCGGCCAATTCTTCAAGTGCGGGGGCAATCTGCTTGCACGGGCCGCACCATTCGGCCCAGAAATCGACAAGCACGGGACGATCCGCATTGAGGACGTCAGACTCGAAGGAATCATCGCTGACCGCTTTCGTCGCCATGGGCTACTCCTTTGTTCGGGACGAGTCCGGTTGTTCCGAACTCACTGGATGAGGCGTGAGGTAAGCAGCGCCGGGTCAATCGTCAAGAGTTTGCACCTGACAGGGCCTCATCCATCAACTCCGGGGGGAGTTCCATCAGGCGCGCCGCATCGGTCCACAGCAGGGCACAACGCACCGTCTTGCCCGGATGCAAGCTGCGCAGCAGTGCCCGGTAGGCTGCCATCTGGCCGAGATAAATCCGCGCCACGCCGCTGATATCGGCCGGAGGCGGGCGGTTGGTCTTGTAGTCGACGATCAGGACCTCGTCCCCGGTCACCACCAGGCGGTCGACCTGGCCGCGCACCTTGGTGCCCGGCGGCAGGCCCGGCGCGGTACCGGTGAGCGCCACCTCGGCGCGGCTGCCCGGGCCGAACAGGTCGGCAAAATCGGGATGCGCGAGGATGCCAAGGGTTTCCTCGACAATGATGCTGCGGGCCTCGGCGTCGAGATCAGGCTGCGCGGCAACGAAGCGCGTCGCGGCATCACGGTGGCGTTCGGGCTCGAGATCGGGCAGTGTCTCGAGCAGTTTGTGGATCACCTCGCCGCGGCGGAAACGATGCCCGCCCGGATCAAGCAGGGGAGAGACCACCGCTTCGGCCTCTTCATCGCCTGCCAGCAGTCGTGAAGGGGCAATGGCCCGCAGCGCACCCGCTTCGGTCCCGGCCGGCTCGACCGCCCAGCCCGGCACGGCTGTGGAGCCACCCGCGCCGCGATCATGGGCGCCGAGCGCGACCGGCGCCTCGCCCAGCCGCAAGCCGCGGCCAATATTCTCGACCCGGGCCGCGAGCGGCGTGTCAAATTCCGTCCACTCCTCGCCGGACCATTGTGACGCCAATTGCGTGTACCAGCTGTCCTTGGCCACGCTGCCGGACGGGCCATTGCCCTGGCGCCAGCCACAAACGATCAACCGGTCGCGCGCGCGGGTCAGGGCGACATAGAGCAGGCGGCCATGCTCGGCCTGCACCTTGGCGGCGGCGTGTTCGCGCATCTCGGCCACCACTGGCGGATCCTCCGCCTTGCGCTGCGACCAGATCAGGCCCGCCTCCGGATGGCTGAAAATCGGCTCACCCTTGCCGGTCGCCGGCGAGCGGGTGGTGTCGGGCAGGATGATCACCGGGCGCTCAAGCCCCTTGGAGGCGTGAACCGTCATCACCTGGACTTCGTCCCGGTCGGTGCTCATTTCGCGCTTGAGCTGGGTCTCTTCGCCCTGCAGCGCCGCAATGAAGCTCGCCATGGCGCCGCCATGCTCGCGCTCATGCTCCAGCGCGCGGCCCAGGAAGACCTCCGCCGGATCGCGCGCCTCCTCGCCCAGCCGCGCCAGCACCCGCGCCCAGCGGCTCTCGCCAGTCGGGGTGCGCGCATTGAGGAAGCCGGAATACACGTCGTAGAGCCCCTCGCTATCGGCCTTGTTGCGCCAGCTCGTCAGCGCCGCCTTCGCTTCGGCAAATCGCGGATCGCTCGAGGTGAAGAGGGCATTCCACAGCGCGCCGCGATTTGTGTTCCGCCGGCTGGCGGCAAGATCAAACAGGGCCGCGTCATCAATCGGCGGTACGGGGCTGGCGACCGGGTCGAAGAAGGGCGATTTGAGCAATTCGGCCAGGGCGAGATCATCGCCCGGCGTGATCGCCAGCCGGCCCAGCGCCAGCAGATCCTTCACCACCGTCTGCTCGCGCAGCACCATCCGGTCGGCACCGGCCACGGGCACTTCGGCCAGTTTGAGCTGGCGGATCACTTCCTCGAAGAAGCCGCCCGTGCGGCGCCAGACCAGAATGGCGATATCCCTGGGCCGCACCGGTCGCCGCTCGAAACGGCCACCGGTCTCCTGCCAGACCGCATCGCCGCGATCGAGCATGGCGCGGATCTCTCCGGCAATTGTCTGGGCGAGAATATCGCGCGCCGAACCCCGGCCCGGGGCATCGACCGGATCGAAGATCGAGGTCTCCTCGACCGCCTCCGGCTTGGGTACAGCCGGCCAGAACTCGACACAGCCCGGCGTGCCCGAGCGCGCGGCTTTGTGATTGTGGTAGAAAGCGAAGGGCCGCGCCGGATCGGTATTGACGAATTTGGTTTCCGGCGCGCTCGCCGCGATCGGGGCAAAGGCCAGATCAACCGCGTGCAGGATTTCCGGTGCGGAGCGGAAGCTGACATCGAGACCTGGACGGGCAAATTTGAGCCCCGCAGCCCCGGCCCTCTCTCCGAGCGCATCACCCTCGGCGATAAAGCGCGCCGGCTCGGCGCCCTGGAAGGAATAGATCGACTGTTTCTCATCGCCGACCACGAACAGGGTGCGCTTGTCCTCATTGGCCCCCTTGCCGGCGAAAAACTCTGCCGTCAGGGAGCTGATCATGTCCCATTGCCGCGGCGCAGTGTCCTGGGCCTCATCGACCAGCGCGTGCGCCAGGCGGCCATCGAGCTTGTAGCCAACCCAGCCGGAAAACGCGTTGGCGGCGCTCAGGAGCTGGCCCGAAAGCACAACAAGGTCATCGAAATCGAGCGCGCGCTGGCGCAACATTTCCGCGTCATAGGCCTCAAGGAAGAGAGTCGCCACCTGCAGTGCTGCAGCGCTCGCTTCGGCAACCCTGGCCGCGCGGACCCGGTCGCGGGCCAGTTCCAGACGCTCGGCTTCGGCATCAAACAGGGCGGGCAGGCTGGGCGCAGCCTTGGCGCAATCCTTGGTGATGAGCGATTTGGCACGACTGCCTTCGCCACCGGAAATGAAATACGCCGGCAGACAGGCATCAAAGGCAAGGTCGGGCGTGGCCGCCTTCAGCGCGGCATCCAGCGCTGACGCCCGGGTGAGGTCGGTCTTGCCACCATAATTGCGTAGCGCGATCACCGCTTCAGCGAGATGCGCATGCGGGGCTTCCGCCCATGCCTGCGCCTTCAGCGCCGCCGACCGCGTGCCGACGGGCAGGTCAAACAGCGCATACATCGCGCCGACCAGCGCCTCGGCATCACCGGCCCGCTCCAGCGCATCGCGCAATTTATGGCGATTGAAGCGGGTCCAGCGCAGGATATTGCCGAGCGCATCGGGGCCTCCGGCCTGCAGCAGCGTGTCGACCGTATCGCGGTCCAGCCGTTTCAGCGTGCGTCGCCGCGCCGCCTCGACGACTTTCGCGGCCTCGCTATCGTCCAATGTCTTGAAGCCCGGCGGTGCACCGGCCTCGAGGGGGAAGCGCCGCAGCAGATTTTCGCAAAAGGCGTGGATCGTCTGGATCTTCAGCCCGCCCGGCGTCTCCAGCGCCATGGCGAACAGCTTGCGCGCCGTGGCCAGGAAACCGGGATCGCGCCGGGACTGCCCCAGCTTCGCCAACTCCTTGCCCAGCGCCTCATCCGGCATGACGGACCAGCGACCGAGCCGGTCAAACAGGCGCTCCTTCATCTCTGCCGCGGCGGCCTTGGTATAGGTCACGCACAGGATGCGATCCGGCGGGGTGCCGTCCAGCAGGAGATTGATCACGCGGTTGACCAGTACCCGGGTCTTGCCGGAGCCGGCATTGGCCTCGACAAAGACGCTGGCCGCAGGGTCCGCAGCGCGATCCTGCTCGGCGGTGGCGCTGCGGATGATGGCGGCATCGAAACCGGGATCGCTCATGTCTCGCTCCCCTCTTCGCCGCCACCAGGCGCACTGGCCCATTCACCGCGCCGGGCGAGATGATCGTAATCGCCGTAATCATTGACGTACTTGGCGCGCGGTTGGGAGAGATAGGGTTCTGTTTCGCTGTCGAAACGAGTGATCCATTCGCGCAGGTCGGCAATCGCCTGGTCCGCCATCTCGGCGGCGGTCGGGGTGGTCTTTGTACTGTCGATCCGTGTTTCCTCGCCGCCCTGGGCATTGCCCGGCAGCCTCACATAATACAGCCCAGCCGGATCACCGGCGAAATCCTTGAACACGCCGCCCTCGCGCGCCATCGCGGCGGTCAGTGGCAATTGCGGATCGAAACCGGCAGCCACTTCCTTCGGCGTCGCCGCGCCGCCGGTCTTGTAGTCAATGATGTCGATACGGCCATCGGGATGACGGTCAAAGCGGTCGGTGCGGCCATTCAACACCCAGTCGCCGCCGGGCATGTCCAGCGTCAGCTCGCCCTTGATCTCGAGCTCGGCGATGGTGATGCCGGCCGCGCGGCGCTCCCGCTCCCAGGCGACCAGCCAGCGGGCGGCGCGGGCGAAGCGCGGCAGTTCGACCACCAGCTCCTCCGACGCGAAACCGGCCATCACCAGATGCCGCCGCGAAATCTCGACCAATTGCGCCTCGGCGTCCTTGGGCAGCACGTTTTTCCAGCCCATGAAGGCCTCGTGCAACGCATTGTGCAATGCCGTGCCGCGTTCGCGCGGACCGATCGGCATATCGGCCGGGTCGAGCCGGTCGATGCCGAGAATGCGGCGCGCATAGATGGAATAGGGATCGCGCACCCAGGTGCGGATCTCGGTGATCGAGAGCTTGCGTGGCCGCGCCGAAACCGGGGGACACGGTTCGGGCTTCGGCGCCGGTTTCGGCGCGCAGCCCGGCGCGTTGAGATCACGCGCGATCGCCGCATAATCGACAGCCGGACGCAGCGCCACAGCGGCGGCCTCGCGCCCCATCGCACCTTCAACCAGCGTCTTCAGGCGCCAGACCCAGCGCGAGGCAACCGTCGGCGCGCCATCGGCCTTGGTCGCCCGCGTCAGAAACACTTCCGCCCCGGCCGCCAGCTGCGCGAAATCATGCGCGGCCAGACCATGGCGCCGTTCCGGTGCGCCCAGTTTCAAAGCCTTGCGCATGCCGGCCGAAAGCCAGGGATCAACCCCGAGACCGGCCGGCCAGACACCTTCATTGAGGCCCGCGAGCACGATGCGGTCGGCCCCGATCAGACGCGCCTCGAGCGGGCCGAGCACCTGCAGACGCGGATGCACGCCCACGCGCGGCGGCACCCTGCGCGCCCGCACCAGTTCGCGGAAGGCGCCGGCATAATCGAACAGGCGCATGGGCGGCAGGCTTTCGGTCTCGCCGAGCAGTTCGCGCAATACGCCGGCTGCGGCCTCCCCGCCCTCGCCGGACCAGAGCCTCACCGCGCCGTCACGCTCCGGCGTCGAGGCCATGGCTTCGGCGGCGCGGGCATGGCGCTCGGCCCAGATGGCGGCCGGCAGGACCTCGTCGTCGCCCAGAGGGGCCGTGACCGCATCCATCGCCGTCAGGATCGTCTCGATCGCAGCCCGGTCATCATCGAACAGGTGCACATATTTGCCATCAAGCCGGGCGCGGACCGAGGCCAGATCCCGGCCCGGGCGCACGCCGCGCAGGGCCTCGGCCTCGAACTTCCCGAGCACGCCATGGACCAGGCCCCGTTCCAGACCGGCTGCAAACAGCGGCGAGCCCCACAGCGCCGACAGGGCCACAACACTGCCTGGATCCTCGGCGACATCGAGCAAGCGCAGCAGGAAAGCCCCGGCATGGGTCTCCGACAGCGCCGCGCCACCGGAATCGTCAAGCCGGACGCCGAACTTGTCCATCTCGGCCGCAACCCGGCGCGCCAGACCACGGTCGGGGGTGACAAGAATGGCGGTCTTGTCCGGGGTCTCGAGCGTCTCGCGCAGCAGCAGGGCGCAGATGCGCGCCTCGGCCAGCAGGTCCGGCGCCTCGATCAGGGACAGGCCATCAAGGCCACGGGCAAAGAAGTCCGCGCCAAACTCCTCGGCCAGACGCTCAACCCGGCCCAGCCAGCCATCGGTCACTTCAGCCGGGCGCAGGGATTCCGCGATCACGCGCCGCCGTGCCCGCGCCGGTGCTTCTTCGGCCGAGCCGGGCCATTGCTTCACCGCGCGCCGCTCAACGCCGAGCGTGTCCACGAAATCGCGCATCGCCCATTGCGGGTGGGCATCATCAATCTTGTCCCAGGCGGCATCGTCCGCGTCCCAGTCGAAACCGGGCAGCACGACAGCGCCCTGCTCCAGCATGGCGACACAGCGCATCACATCGCGGGCCGCAGGTATGGAACCGGTGGAACCGACGACCAGCACGGGGTGGGATGGCGGCTGGTTCTGCCAGCGTTCGACCAGGGCGCCGAGCACGATGGAACGCCGCCGGGCGCTATCGACCAGGCCAAGCTCTTCCAGCCGCATCGGCCAGATCGTGCCGACGATATTGAGAAACTCGACGGCCTCGCGGCGATCCGCCGGCAAATGCTCCTGCAGCGCTTCGTCCAGGATGGAGAAATCCTCCACATCCTCGGTCGCCAGATCATCCAGCAGGGCGCCGAGCGGCTCGGCCAGGGCGAGGGCCCCGCCAATGCCGATTTCGCGGCCCAGCGCCTCTTCCTTGGCGAGGATCAGACGCGCCAGTTCGAAGCGTCGGCGCGAGGCCGAGACGGCGGGCGGGGCGATGCCGGCCAGTTCGCCGGGCTCGAAGGGCGGATCATCGACATCGATATCGCCGAGCGGCCGGATCATCGGCAGCAATGCGACGCCATTGCCCGCCTCCTCGGAGAAGGCATCACCCAGCGCCTTGGCGGCACGGCGGGTCGGGGTCAGGATCAGGACCCGGGTCAGCGCGTCGGGATGCGCCTCGACATTGAATTCCAGCCGCAGGCGGCGGGCGATGGATCGCAGGAAATCGGCCTGGGGCGGCAGGGTGTAGAGGCGCGGGGCCGGCGTATCGAACAGGCTCTCGCTCACCTTGCCAGACGCGCCTCGGCTGCCTTCACCGCCTGCGGATCGCCGACATGCATCCAGAAACTCTGCATCGGTAGACCATAGACACGGCCGCGCGGCACCAGATCACGCCAGACCTCGGTCATCGAGAAGCGGGCCTGCGGCCGGCCGGCCATGATGGACGGCTTCATGATCTGCACACCGGCATAGGCAAAGGGCGCACGCGCCGCCTCGCCACGCCAGGAAACCCGGCCATCCTCGCCGAGAAAGAAATCGCCGGCGCCGTCAAAGCCCAGCGTAGCCTCCATCGGCGCGAGCAGGAGCAGCACATCCATCCGGTCACCATCCCAGGCCGCCCGCATGCGGTCGAGCTCGGCCTCGGGGCCATCGACCCAGATGGCATCGATATTGGAGATGAAAACGGGATCCTCGCCGAGCAGGGGCAGCGCCTTGACGACGCCGCCACCGGTTTCGAGAACCTCGGCGCGTTCGTCGGAGATCGTCAGCTTCGCGGCGCGCGGATGCGCCTCGATATGAGCCTGCATCGCGTCGGCGAAATGGTGCACATTGATGATGGTGTTTGTCACACCAGCGGCCTCGAAGCGCTCCAGGGCCCAATCCAGAAGCACCTTGCCGTCCACCTCGACCAGCGCCTTGGGGCGATCATTGGTGAGCGGGCGCATCCGGGTGCCAAGCCCGGCAGCGAGCGCCATGCCGGTGTCGATCCGGATCATTTGTGCGCTTCCGCAAAGACGCACGGCGTGTGGGTTTTCGTCCACATCAGCAGCGGCAACAGGGCCGGGTGTTGCAGATTGCCGACATAGTGCCGGGCCACGCGCGGCAGAAGATCAAGATAACGTTGCTTGCCGTCACGCAGGGCGAGGCGGACGAAAATCCCCAGGATCTTGGCATTGCGCTGGGCACCGAGCACCGCATAGGCGGCGTCGAACCCGGCAGCGTCCTCAATCCCCGCCTGCTCGACGAAGCGCGCCTTCAGGGGCACCGCCAGATTGCGGTCAACACTGCGCCTTGCATCCTCGATCAGGGAGACCAGGTCATAGGCGGGATGGCCCATCAGCGCGTCCTGGAAATCAAGCAGGCCGACACGGGCATGTCCTTCGCGCTCGGGCAGGTAGATGAGGTTTTCGGCGTGGAAGTCGCGCAAGACCAGGCCGGGCGCGCAGGTGTCGAGCCGTTGAAAGGCACGGCTCCAGATCGCCGTCCAGTCAGCGCGGGCAGCGACGTCGATCTCCAGCCCGGCATGGCGGGCGACATACCAGTCGAGGAAGAGTTCAACCTCGGCGCCCAGCGCCACCTCGTCATAGGCCAGAAGCGGCCAGCTCTGCCCGTCGAACTCGACCCGGTCGGGAAAGGAGGCGCGATAGAGCGCCGCGAGGACATCAACCGCTTCGACATAGAGCCGACCCTCATGCATCTGACCGGGCAGGAGCCGGGCAAACAGGGCATCGCCGAGATCCTCGAGCAGGAGAAACCCCTGGCCGGTATCGCTCGCCAGAAGGCGCGGCGCGGAGAAGCCGCGCTCGACCAGTGCCGTAGCCAGCCCCGCGAAGGCGATCGGATTGGAGCCGGCAAGCCGGGCCTGGGCATTATAGCCAAGCTCCGCCCGCTCTTGCGCTGTCGCATTCTCCGGACAGGTCGGGGCTTCGGCGCGCAGGGGCGCATCCATCAGCATCGCCTTCTGGTCTCCGCGGGACAGGCGGAAATAGCGGCGCGTCGAGGCGTCTCCGGGCAAGGCCGAGATCTCGGCATCGCCCCACCCTGCCTTGTCCAGAAAGCTTGCACGCGCGGTGTCGCGATCAGATTGCGTCAACTCGGCTCTCCCAGTTTCCGAACCCTGTTACCCGGGCTTCGCGGACAGTCTCCACGCCTGCGCCCGCCATGGCTATGGAAATTTCCAGCCGGTCAGCGGGCATTGCGGCGCCAAGCCGCTCAGGCCATTCGATCAGTGTGATGGCCTCGTCGAAAGCATCATCCAGGCCGAGCTGTTCCAGCTCGCCAGGCTCGTCGATACGATAGAGATCGACATGCCAGAGCGGAACCGCCGCGGCCGTCTCATAAACCTGCACGATGGTATAGGTCGGGCTGGGGGCATCATCGATGCCGCACAGATCGGCGATGACCTGGCGGGCCAGGGTCGTCTTGCCCGCGCCCAGATCGCCGGCCAGGCAGACGACATCGCCCGGCTTCAGAACCGCAGCAAGACGATGACCCAGCGCCGCGGTGGCGGCGATATCGGTCAGGACGAGAGGGTGCGAATGGCTCATGCTTCGCGCATAGCGAAGCCCGGCGGCAACGGCAAGCGGTGAGGCGCAATCTTGACATCGCGGTGAACGCTGTTCATTTCCAAGACACAGAACCGGAGCGTCGCATGGCCAAGATCACCTATATCGAACACAATGGTACCGAACACAGCATCGAGGTCGCACCCGGCCTGACGGTGATGGAAGGTGCCATTCGCAACACCATTCCCGGCATTGATGCCGATTGTGGCGGGGCCTGTGCCTGCGCGACCTGCCATGTCTATGTCGACGCGGCCTGGTTCGAAAAGACCGGATCACGCGAAGCGATGGAAGAGTCGATGCTCGATTTCGCCGACGGCGTCACCGAGACCTCGCGTCTGTCCTGTCAGATCAAGGTCACTGAAGACCTGGACGGCCTGATCGTGCGGATGCCCGAACACCAGGGCTGAGGCAGGCGCGACGGCTAGTTGTCCGTCGCCATCCGGGAATCATCCTGCAGGACACCTTTGAGATCGAGCTCCTTCGGCGTTGCCATGCTGCGCGCCTCGGCGGGCAAGTGGCAGGCGACAAGCGTGCCCTCGCCCGGCTCTGACTTGAGCTCGACCCAGCCGCCATGCAGCTGGGCGATATCCTTCACCAGCGCCAGGCCGAGACCGGCACCGCCGCGTTCCCCGCGGGCGAAGCGGTCGAACACACTGGCCTGTTTTTCGGGCGCAATGCCCTCGCCATTATCATTGACCCACAAGGTCAGTTGATCGCCCTCACGGCGCGCACCGATCGTGATGCTGCCACCGGCCTGCACATGGCGCAGCGCGTTGGAAAGCAGGTTCATCGCGACCTGTTTGAGGCGATTGCGGTCAGCGCGCAGCAGGCCGACATCGCCATCGACCCGCACATCCAGCTTGATGGAATTATGGTCAGCACGGGCCGCGACCAGCTCGGCAGCCTCGCGAACCACGTCCTCGAGATTGACATCACCCAGGTCGAGCTCGAACTGGCCGGCATCGATCGCGGCGACATCGAGAATGTCATCGATCAGCTTGGCCAGATGGGACGAGGCCGACTGGATCGCCGCCATCGGTTCCTTCTGCCGGTCGGTCAGCTCGCCGGCAAAGCCCTGGGCGAGCAGGTCGGCATAGCCGCCAATCGTCGTCAGCGGCGTGCGCAATTGATAGCTCACATGCTCGACGAATTCGGTCTTGATGCGTTCCGATGTCTCCAGCGCCTCGGCGCGCTCGCGCAGGGCTTCCTCGATGCGGCGGCTGTCAGTGACATCATCCCAGCAGATCAGGGTCGCGCCATCGGGCAAGGGCCGCGTCAGATAGGTCAACACGCGCTCGTCGGAGCGGTGCATCTCGCCCGTGACCTGTTTGCGCGCCTGCGGACTCGGATCGGTGACGCGGGCACGGATATCGTTCCAGACGCGGTCATCGGCAAACAGGGTGGCGCAGGTTTCAGCCACGGTCTCGAAATCCGGTTGCCCGTCCAGCTCATCGGGGTCGAAGCCCCATAATTGCTCGAAGGCATTATTATTGAGCTGAAGCCGGCCATTGGCACCGAACACGGCGACGGCTTCGTGCAGCTTGTCGAGCGTGGCGCGCTGGACATTGATCAGGGTGTTGTAGCGCGCGCGCAGAGCCAGTTCGTCGGTCTTGTCCTCGAAGATCAGCATCAGGCCGCCGAGCGGGTGCCGCTGGCGGGCAACCCGCAACGTCCGGCCGTCGGGAACGGGCCACAGCTCGTCCGGCGTCTCATCGCCCGGCGCCGCCTCGTAGCGGGCCAGTTCCTGGGCCTTCCACGCCGCGAAATCGGCCTGTTCCGGCAGCAGACGCTTTTCACGCATGCGGTCGAGCAGCTGGCCATGACCAGGCCGGTCATTGAGCCAGGCCTCGTCGAGCTTGAACAGTTTGGAAAACGCCGTGTTGTGAAAGGCGGTCCGCTTGGAGCGATCGAACACGACCACGGCCTCGGCCATGTGATTGAGGGTCTCGTCATGGGCGCGGCGGAAACGCGACAGATCGGCCTTGGCTTCCTTGCCCTCGGTGACATCAAGCGCGAAACCGGCAGCGCCTCCGGAAACCGGAAAGACCAGGAATTGCATGGAGCGCCGGCGTCCGCCGACCACGACGACACGCGTATCGCCGACAACATCGGACTTGGCGGTGGCCCGGGCGGCCTGCTCGGCCATGCCGGCATCCAGCGTGGTCTGTTTTTGCAAAACCTGGTCGACATGCTCGGCATCAACAGCATTCACATAGGCCTGGTTGGCCCATTCCAGCCGGCCCGTCGCATTCATGCGCCAGGCGGGGAAGGGGGCGCGCCCCAGCATGTCGAGGAATGCGAGCGGGTCCTTGCTGACGAGGCGCTGCGCCTCCTCGACCCGTCCACGGGCGCCGGATTCCTCAAGACCACGAATCGTGGAGTCCGAGAGCCAGACCACCAGCTGCGTACCGGCTGCGCGGCCATCGACTTCGAGAAACCGGCCGCCCGGCCCCAGAATCGTCAGCGAGAAGGGGCTGCCCTGCTGCATCAATTCCTGGAAACGCAAGCGCAGGGTCGTCTCGTCACCACCGGCCGAGCGCGCCTCGTAATCGGCAAGCCCTTCCATCAGCGTGCTGGCCGGATCGGGACCGTCGCTGGCTTCGGCAAAACGCAGCAGCGAGGCCAGTGCGACCGGCGAACCGAAGATCCGTGGATGGCCCCAGCTCGTGTCGGTGTCGTCAAAGGGCGGCTCGTCCCAGACCAGGACCAGGCCCGGATGCGCCCCGAACACACTGTCGGCGCGGGCAATCTTGTCTTCCAGTTCCGAAGTTCGCCGGCGCCACAAGGTCTGGGCTGCGCGTGCGCCTGCGGTCAGGCGGTAGGCCCACATCCCGGTCGCGAAGGCAAAGGCCACGGCGCCAAGTGTGACGATCAGGGTCACGATCTGGAAGGTCTGTCCGGTCATCAATCTCGCCCTGTGGCAGGCATCTACCCCAAGTATCGAGGCCTGCACGAATCACCATGATAACGGCGCCGGGACTCTCGGGCGATGCCCGGCACCGCAAAACTCTTAATAACTTATCAGGCGCACGCAAAACCGCGAATAATATCCGTGCACAAGCCGGATCTGGTCGTGGATTTCAGCCCGGCCGGACAGCACATCCCGATCAGCGGATCTGCACTTCACCAGCACGAAACTCGAACATCACGACGCAATTCTGCAGGATATCGACACCGTCGAGCGGCTGAAAACGCCAGTCCGACACTGTCCGCAATGCGGCCCGGTTGAAGGGGCCATCGGGCACAGCGCGGGCAACGCGGGCACGGTGAACGCTGCCGTCCGAGTAAACATGGAAGCGCACGACCACCCAGCCCTGCCGTCCGTGAGAATAGGGACCGGCCGGATAGGCCGGGGTTGGAGCCGACACAGCGGCCAGGGTCGAGCCGCGGCAATCCTCGGGACCAATCATCAAATCGACATTGGGCGGGGTCGGGTAGACATCGACGGGCCGGAACGGCGCGCGCTGCGGTGCCGACGGCAACAGCCCGCCGGGCAAGGCAGCACAGCCGGCAAGAGACAGGCAAATCAGGGCGAGCAGGGAACGGATCATGAGCGACAAGCTAGCGCGCGGCATGGCCGAAGCAAACCGGACGCGCAGCGCCGCGGCACCGGATGCAGGCCGCGTCCGGTGCCGCTTTTTACGTCGCATATAAACTTCATCATTTCGACGGTTCTAATTCCGGCATCGAACTTGTAGGATTAATCGGAAGTTACCATTGATTGGCCCGGATTGGCACAGAGCCTTGTCCGCCAAGTGTTTTACAAGGTGCGTTGCGTCATGTCGTTGTTGCCCACAGCTCACGCCGGACAGTCCTTCGGCTCACGCCGGATCGACTTCATCACTGTTTCCGGAGAGATCTCCAGCTCCGACGCCGGCACAGGCCGCGTCACCGACGGTGACGGTGTCGTCCATGACATCCGCCTGCTGGAGCGAACCAGCGCCCTCGCCGCCGGCGATACCGCAACGGTCCTGCGCGTCCAGTCGGGCCCCAGCCGGCGTTCCCGGCCGGTCGCCATCATCAATCACTCCCGGAATGTCTGGATGCGTGCCGCACCGGATGCCACCTCGATCCTGGCCCGTTCCGGCGTGACACGGACCCTGAACTGGTGGCTGTCCGTTCTCTTGCTGGCACTGGTCGCTGTCGCGGCTGCCTGGCCGGCCCTGCACACCTTCCTCACCGAGTTGAACGGCACCATGATGACGGGCCTGCCGGCCTTTGACATTTACGCCGAACTTGGTGCGCGCATGCCTGGCCTTGCCAGCTGGCGGCTCGATTTGGCGCTGCCAACTGGCCTGTTTGACGGCATCGCCGCCCTGGGCGTGGTACCGATGAACCAGCTGACGGAATGGGGCCTCGCAACCGGCGTCGCCATTCTGGCTCTCATCGCATTCTTCGCGCGCTCCTGGCGCCTGCTCTACGTGCCGGCCCTGGCACTGCTCTGCCTTGTCTCCGGCGCCATTCTGGCCAGCCCGGTGGCAACATTGCTGATGGTCGGCGGCTCCGTTCTGCTGTTCATCATCGGCGGTTTCATCAACCGGGTCCGCGATGGTGGCCGCTTCAATGCCCGCGTCGAGCGCCTGGCCGAATATGTCCTGCGCCATCCGCCCGAGGAAGGCGTTCGCACCTCCGAGGCCTCCCGCTCCGCGCCGATCGCACCGGAACCCCTTGCCGCCGCCGTGGCAGCCACCGCGATCGCAACAGCGTCAGCCGTTGCCGAAGGCGATGATGCCGCCACGCAAACCAGCGAAGACGCCCGGCCCGAGGAAATGGCTGTGGTCGAAACGGAAATCGTGGAAGCGTCCGATACCGCCGCCGAGCCAGCCCAATCCGCCGCCAATGGCGAAGTCGCCGCTGAAGCCGATTCCGCGACATCATCCGAAGCTGAAGTCGAAGCTGCGGCAGCAGCCATCGACGATGCGGACACTGAAGCGGAAACAACCGCGAGGACGGCGGACGAGGCTGAACCGGAGGTCGAAGCTGCCGCCAATGCGGACACGGCTCCCGAGCCGGATTCCGGATCCGGCGACGAAGCGCCTGTCCCGGCTGACAGCGAGATCGACGCCGAAGATGATCTGCCGAGCCTGGAAGCCGTGGCAGCCGCCGCCGCGATAACGGACAGCGAACGCGCAGGACTGAGTGCCGAAGCCGGCACCGGTTCCGCAACTCCGCTCGATGACGACCGCACGATGGCCGTCGCCGCCCCGCCGCCCATGCCGGCCCCCTCCCCGCCACAGGCGCGGGAGGCCTTGCTGGAAGCGCCTGACAGCGCGGCGCGGCTGGCCCTGATCGAAAGCCTGGTCGCCGGGCTGATCGCCAGCAGCG
>NZ_JBLWTD010000015.1:0-71296 GCF_048270265.1 Maricaulis sp.
CCGCTTTCAAAAGCCCCCACCCACACCCCACCTTAAACCCCATGCCGAGAGTCCGCCTCAGGGGACAGGCGCGGTCAAGGGCGCCGCAGGCGCCGCTTCGCGGTTTCACCCTTGACCGCACCTGTCCACTGAGGCCTTTTGGCTGGCAAGGGGTTTACGGGATGGCCTCGCCCGGGCGGAGGCTCAGGATGAAGCAAAAGAAATTCAGATTGTATGGCCTGGTCTGCCTGGTTTCAGCGCTGCTCCTCGCAGCCTGTAACCCGCTTCGGATCAATGAAAGCGTGCTGGTCTGCCTGCCGGCGGGCACGGGACCTGCGGACATGCGGGGCTTTATGCTCGACCTGTCGCTGCGCCATGGATTCGAGTTTGAGGAGAATGGCGACCAGGTCGCGCGCGATTTGAGGGCGACGGGTGGGGGCGCCGCCAGAATACTGCCTGACGATCCCCTCCATGCCGGGCTCTATCAGCGCCGGCAGGTCGTTATGAAGGCGACAAATCTCGGGCTCGACGATCATGAGATACTGGTGTCCTTTGCGCGTCGAGACACGCAAGCGGAGCTGGAGCGCTTCAAGGACGATGTCATTGCCGAGCTGAGTGAGCGCTGGGACACAAGGGTGTTCGACGGCTCGCCGGGGATCATCAAGGGGACATGCTCGTCGTCATCTGGCTGACTCAACGCCAATCTCATCGTCATCCCAGCGCAGGCCGGGACGCAGGATCACGCACCCACGCCCTCCTTCTCCGCGAGGAGAAGGTGCCCCGGATTTGATCCGGGGCGGATGAGGCGGGCCATGTTTCCGTCTGCAAGCGGGGCGCGGCCACCCTCACCCGCCCCTGCGGGGCACCCTCTCCCCAGGGAGAGGGCAGGGCGTCGGCGCCCTTATCCCCGCCCCACACCGCCCGCAAACCCCCGCCCCCAAAGCCCAACCCGGAAAATCCGCCCCGACTTGTCCCCGGCCCCTCGACCCGCGCGCATAATCGTCAACGGTTCCCGGGGTGGGAGGCGCAGGCCACGTCACTGATGCCCGGGAGCGAGCGGAGCCTGTCCGGGCGATCGATGTGACGATCGAAAGCGCTGGCAGGGCGTCCTCTCTTCACGTCCGAGGGCACTAAACGACCGACCCGAGTACGTGTGAGGATTGGAAACGGGGTGGAGACAGCCCGGGAAAACTCCGCGAGCGGGATGTCACGATGTCACGCGCTATTCCATTACCGGTTACCGGCATCGCCGGCATCCCGCTTGCCTCCCATCACTTCGGCGAACGCCGCGCGAAGCGCGCACCCGTGTGCGGGCGCGGCCACGAGACAAGGGATCCCCCATGACACGACACAATCCTGCACCGGCAGCCAAAACCGCCGCGGCCGAAGCGCCGGCCTCTGATCCGCTGGTTGCCCTGTATGAACACGAGGCGCTGAGACTGATGCTGCGCTGCCTCTACCGGCAATTCTACAATGAGGAGAATGCCGCGGCCGTCCGCACCGCCGCCACCCTGCTCAAATGCCTGCCGGCAGCACGCCGCGGCTGTGACTGGATCGACGCGCTGGACGCGATCGAGCGGGACTTCTCCGACGAACATCACGAGGACTATGAGCAGATCGAGCGTGAGTTTGCCTGGATGACGCCGGAGGAGAAGGACGCGGAAATCCTGGAGGCCTCTGGTGTCGGGCCGGAGGCTGCGGAGGAGGTTGCGGAGGAGGCGGAGGCGTGAGGCCTCGCCGCCGTCCTTCTCCCCGGGGAGCGGGCGGGCGTGTCGTCCGCGCCTCATCCCGCCCACACGCCCCGTTAATCCCGCCCGTGCTTGGCTGGCGCTTGAGCAAAACCTCGGGGAGGTCCCATGCGCATTTCCATCTACACCGGCTGTTTCAGGGCGCTTGCGGGCTGTGCGGTGGTCTTGATGCCATTTGCAGTGCCGGCCGCCGCGGCCCAGTCATCGGCCTCGCCGTCGGGGCAGGTGTATCAGACGCGCTTCGGGGCCGAGACGTCGTCGAGGCTGGCGATCGAGTTTGGCAGTGGCGAGGGCGAGGGCGGGGGCACGGTGAGCATTACCCAGCTCGACACCATGCCCTACCCGCCGCCGGCCGGCCTGGAATTCGGCATGCTGGGGCAATGGAGCCAGGCGGCGGACGGTTCGGTGACGGTCAGCGGCTCGCTCTATTTCCTGCCCGATGGCGGTCCGGCGATGTGCGAGAGCTGGGCGGCGGATTATTCCGGCGAGGAGGAGACCTGCTGGTTCAGCCATAATGGTGTCAGCTATGGCCCGCTCCTGCTGCAATAGGTGCCCGCCGGCGGCAAACGCCTGAAATTGCAATAAATTCAGCGCGCCTTCGGATCAGGTCCGGGCGGGGCCATCGCCCTGCCGGCGCAGGGCGAAACCGGCTTCGCTGCGCCGGCGGGGGAGAGCCGGCGGAGGCGGCCGAGGATTTCGGTATCATCCTGACTGGCGGCGGCGCCGGCGCGGCCTCAACCGAGTATCAATTCAACGAAGATGATGTGAACCAGAAGTAGCGGCAGCAGGCCTTGACGGGCGGGTTCGAACCCGGATCCGGCCCCGAAAACAAGCGCTTCAAAGAATTGATTTTCGCGATGCCGGGCGCGATTAACACTTCGTTTTCCATATTTTTGCGATAGTCCCCGAGCCCGGATAGCGGGTGGCAGATCCGGTTGGCAGAAGCCACCCAGTCTCGAGGGCAGAATGCTCAGCATGAACACCAATGCCGGTGCGTCTTCCGCGCTGCGCTCCCTGAGTTCAGTACACACCGACCTTGCTTCGGTGCGCACCCGTTTGAGCACAGGGCTCAAGGTTTCCTCTGCAGCGGATGATGGCGGATTATGGGGCATGGCCGCCGGGCTGCGCTCCGATATCGTCGATATGGGCACCGAGCTGGACAGCGTCAGCCGCACGGTCTCGACGCTCGAGGTCACGCTCGCCGCGCTCGACGGGATCAGCGATATCGTCATGGAGATGCGCGAGACGGCGCTGGCGTTGAGCGACAACTCGCTGGACGCCGCCTCATTCGCGGCGCTGGAAGCGGAATACGGGGCCCTGTTCGAACAGACGGTCAAGATGGCCGAGAGCGCCACCTTCAACGGTATCAACCTGCTCGACGGCTCGACCGTGTCGCTGGAACCTCTGGGCATGGACGCCATCGCCAGCGGCAATCTTGTCTCCCTGCTGCAGACCGGCGTCAGCTCGAGCCCGGCTGCCGTCGATGTGTTCGGGATTTACACCAATTATTCCAGTACCGTGACCGGAAGCTTCTCCGGCATCGACCATGGCACCTTCTCCGGCGATGTCTGGGGCAATGTCAGCGGCATTATCGGTGGCGATTTCAACGGCGATATCTACGGAAATTTCGACGGTATCATCGACGGCAATTTCAACGGCACACTCTACGGCACCTTCAGCGGTATTCTCGGCGGTGCGGTCAATGGCACCATCCACAATGGCGCTGTGGCGCCGCCCAACCCCTTCAGCTTCGATGCCGAACATGCCGCCTTCGAGGATGATATCTCCGGCTCCTTTACCGGTATCGACACCCCGTCGCCCGCCGATGCCACGGCCTATAAGGGACGGGTCTCCTCGCTGGGCACACTGCTCGGCGCGCTCGGAAAAATGTCGGCGCGCATGGGTACGACGCTGCGCTCGGCCGAGATGCAGCACACCTTCATGTCGCGCAAATCGGACGTGTATGAGACCGCGCGCGGCCAGCTGGTCGATACCGATCTGGCGCGTGACAGCGCCCGGCTGACCGCCTTGCAGACCCGCGAACAGCTCGCCGTCCAGGCGCTCGCCATCGCCAACGCCGCGCCCACCATGCTGACCCGCCTGTTCACCTGAGCCTCCGGCCGCGATTGACCGGCCCGGATACGCGTGAAAACGTAGCGGCTTAGCAATTCGGCGAGCATGTCATGTCCCAGGATCCCGGTGCTCCGGAAACACCAGACCCGGCCCCGGCCGCCAGCGCGGTGGCAAGTGCGCCCTGGTATAATCCCGATGTCAGCACGCTGGATGGCGCCCGGCGCGCCATCCTGCCCGGCGCGTGGCTGACCGGCGGCTATGCCGCCTTCCTGGCCGTGCATTTCATCTATCAACGCGTGTTCAATCCGGCCACCCTGGGCGATTATGACCCGGCGGATATCCTGGTCGTGGCGCCGGTCTTCACCGCCCTCCTGATCCTGTTTGCGCTCAAGGCATCGCGTATTGCCACCGGCCTGATGGTGATGTCTGCCATCGTCACGCTCCGCCATGGCGTTGATGTCCTGTTCGCGGGCGATATCGCGGCGGGACTGCTCCTGACGGCGACCGGTGCCGCGCTGACCGGCCTGTGCATGATCGGCTTTACCGCCGCCTGGCGCTATCACGACAGCGGCAGTGACCGGGCCGACGCATAAAATGCGGCATGGCCGCTAAGTGCGATCTTAACGCCCGTCCGCTAGACCCGTCCCGAACCCGAATCGATCCCGGAAAGAAGCGGAAAACCCTATGAAAACCATGCTCCTGGCCAGCCTGACCCTCGTCCTTGCCGCCCCCGTCGCCCTCGCCGATGACGGCCCCGCCGGCCAGACCTTCACGGCGGTTGCCACACGGGACACCGATTTCGCCCGCACCGGCCAGACGGCGACGATCCGTTTCGAGGAAGGTGGCAGTGTCACCGTTTCCGGTATTTCCGACGCGATGGGGTCCGACCCGTGGACAAGCGACTGGCAAGAGCAATCCAACGGCGAGATCTCAAATGGCGTCTCCATCTTCTGGATGGACCCCTGGGGTGGCAGCCCGATCTGCAGAAGCTGGCCGGATTATCCGATCGGCGCCGATATCGAATCCGTCGGCGGTGACTGGGAAGCCACCGGCGTCTGCTGGCTTGGCCCGGACGGTGGCGATCTGGCCTGGCGCATCACGCGCACGGAATAGGCTCCGGGTGGGCCGCCAGGCGGGGCAAGCCACCAAATCTTAAGGATGATTGCCTAGCTCTGGTGCCAGAGCGAGGCGGCCTTCCCGGGGCCGCAGCCAACCGGGAAGACTGCCATGCCCACGACTCTTCCGGCCCCGATTGCGGCCGCTTTTCTGAGTGTCATCGCCCTTGGCGCACCGGCCGCCGCCGACATCCCGCAGGCCTATCAGGCACTGCTCGCCGAGGCGGCCGAACGCCAGGATGACGATGCGCGTTTCCTCGAGACCGCCGACATGGTCGCCGTGCTGGTCGAGGGCGGACGCGCGGCCGTGCATGCCGACATCCTCGCCCATCTGCCGCACCGCGCCGGCGCCGTCGCCGACTGGCCATTGCCTGACCCTGTCGCAGCCCCGGCCCCGGCCTCCACGCCGGTGCCACAGCCCGAGCACCGTGATCTTGGCGGTGCCCCGATCGATCTGAGCGAAGCGCCCGAGGGCTCCGGTGGCTGGCTGGCCGGCTCGATCCGCATGCTGCGCCCGGACAGCTGGGCCGGCCATGTCCGCGCCGGCCTCCAGCTGGAACGCGGCAATTCCGAACTCACCGACTTCACCTTCGCCATCGAACTCGACCGCGAGCTTGAACATGGCTGGCGCATCGACAGCCAGTTCGAATATTTCCTGTCGGAGAACGCCGCAAACACCACGCGCGACAACTGGCTGGTCGAGCTCCGCACCACGCGCGAACTCGACAGCGGGATCGGCTATTATGGCGGCGGCTCCTATGAGCGCGACCTGGTGGGCCTTTATGAACGCTCCGCCTTCGTCACCGCGGGCGGGATCTGGCATGCGCTGGACGGGCCGAAGCTGGACTGGGTGCTGCGCGCCGGTGCCGGCCAGCGTTTCCGTGAGGACCGCCTCAATGGCGAGACCTATACCGACTGGGTCGCCGAGGCCGGATCGAGCCTGCACTACCAGATTTCCGAAACGGCCCGCTTCGGCTCGGAGACGACCGCCTTTCTCGGCGGCGGTTCGCGCATCGATCAGCGCTTCACCCTGACCAATCGCCTGTTCGGCAACTGGGCCGTCCAGACCGGCCTGCGCATCGAGCACGAGTTCGACGTGCGCCCCGGCTATGAACCGACGGATGCGCGGCTGGACATCTCCCTGCTCTACGCCTTCGACTGATCCCTACCGCCGGCGGTACGGCGATCACGCCGCACTGGCGTCCGCGCGCCATTCACGGCAATCTCGCGACGCCGGCGGGAGCGTCGGCATGAGGGGGCGGGCATGAGCGAAATCGAACGACCGGGAAAGGCCTGGATCTGGGTGGGCGTGCGGCTTTTGCTCGTCTTTGCCAAACTGGTCCTGCTGGCTGGCCTCTTCTACGCCCTCGGTGGCACCGATGCCGGCGCGGGCCTTGCCGGCGGATTTACCACCCTGTTCGGCCTGCCCTTCTGCCTGGGTGCCATTATCCAGTTTGCGATCAGTCCCGATGGCAAGGCGAAAGCGAGCGGGACCGGGGTCATCGTCGGCTTCCTCCTGCTGGCGGTGATGGTGATTGTCGGTGTCTTCTTCCTTGAGGGCCTGATCTGCATGGTCTTCCTGGCGGTGCCGTGGTGGATCAGTGCCTGGCTGGGCGCACTGGTTGTCAGCGGGCTGCACGCGCGTTTTCGCCAGCGCGCCGTGCTGCATAGCGCGGGCCTGATCGTCCTGCCCTTTGCCATGCTCTTGCTGGGACCGCTCGCCGCCAATCCGACACATCATTTCGAGGTCCGGCGCTCGGTGGTGATCGCGGCGGCGCCCGATCAGATCTGGCCGCATCTTCTGGCGCTGGAAAATCTCTCGGACGATGAGGGCGTCTGGACGATTGCCCAGGACGTGTTGCGCATTCCGCGGCCACGCTCGGCGCTGGTAGTGGGTGAGGGCGTGGGGGCCGTGCGGTTGGCGCGCTGGGGCGAGCATATCGGGTTCGAGGAGCATGTGACGGGCTGGTCGCAGAACGACCATCTGGCCTGGCGCTTCGTCTTCCCCGACGACTCGGTCGCGCGCTATACCGACGCCCATATCGGGCCAGACAGCGAATTTCTCGGCATCGAGACCGGCAGCTATACGCTCACGCCGCTCGCCAATGGCCGTACCCGTCTCACGCTGACCACGCGCTACCGCGCCACCAGCCCGGCCAATCACTATAGTGCCGTGTGGGGCGAGATCATCCTGGGCGGGATCCAGCGCAATATCCTCACCGTTATCTCGGATCGCAGTGAAGCGATGGCGGGCTAGGCGGAGGAGTTTTCCGCCCGCGAAATCCCGCCAGTTTACGCCCGCCTTTCAGCGCCGCACCACGCGCCTCCCGCCTTGCGCACGCGGTGGCAGACGGCCCGCCTGATCCGGCTTGACGCCATGCCCGTTAAGCGGGAATGATGGGGTGTGGCAGCAGGGAGGTTGTGATGTTGGCTATGGCGATAATGATGATGTTGCAGCTGCGCGAAGTGCCGCTGGCCCCGCCTGGCTATGCCTGGAACAAACCCGGTGTGGCGCAGGCGGAATTCGAGGCTGATCTTGCGGCATGCGGGGCCGTCTATCGCGAGGCCCTGCCGCCGGCCGCGGTTCGCGATTACTTCGGTGGCGGCGGTCTGGCCCCCAACAGCCTCAATACCTATTCCGGCACGGAGGTTCATGACGAGCGGGCCGTCGAGGCCTGGGATGACTGCTATCTGGAGCGCGGCTATCGCGCCACCGGGCTCTCAAGGCCGGAAGAGCGCCAGATCTATGGCCGCTATATCACCGACGAGCAGCGCCGCGAGCGGCTCTACGTCATTGCGGTCGCCGGGGACCGGCGCATCAAATCGCTCGGTGATGAAGCGCAGGGTGTTTTCATCAACCCGTCGGAGCTGACCCCGCACTGAGGTCCGCCGCCATCAGGGACGGGCAGGGCCACAGGCACTGGCGGCAATCGGGGGAGGCCCGGCCGTCCTGCAGCCGGGGCCAGCCCCCTCACATGTTCGCTATTTCTTGCCCGGCGGCACGATGGTGCCCTTGGTCGATGGGGCGGCGGCGATGGTTTTCTTCTTTTCCGCTTTCGGCTTCTTGGTTTCCTTGTTGGACTTCATCTGACCCTTGGCCATGTCATGCTCCTTTGAGCGAGGTCCGGCGGACCGCGTGGGTTGATAATACGCTGGCCCGGGGCGGCGCGATAGAGCTGTTATTATGCCGGCCGGATTTCAGACGCAGGCTTCGCTGATCGCGGCGATATGTCTGTCGTCCGTGCCGCAGCAACCGCCAAGCAAGGTCAGGCCGGGATGTTTGGCGCGCAGATCGCGGTAGAGCGCGGCCAGTTTGAGCGCATCGCCGGGATCGAGTTCGGTTGAATTGTCCAGTTCCGCATGGCTCTTGCGCGAGGCATTGGCGCGCAGCCCGGTGATGCGCCGCGTCCAGGCTTCGCCGCCGTCGAGGATGTCGCGGAAATGGTCCGGATGGGCGCAATTGATCATGAAGCTCTCGGCTGCCGCGCCGGTCGCCGCATCCACCGCCTCTATGGCCTCCCCGAGCGACTGGCCGCCGGGCAGACGCCCGTCGGTTTCCGTGGTGAAGCTGATCATGCAGGGCAGGCCGGCCGCCTGTGCGGCGCGGACAATTCCGATCGCTTCGCTGGAATGGGTGACAGTCATGGCGGCAGCGCCATCGGCGCCGGCGGCCACGAAACTGGCGATCTGGGCGGTGTGATAGGCCTCGGCCTCATCGGCACTCATCACGGTGTCGGGATGGTAGGCATCAAAGCGCGGCCCGATACTGCCCTGGACCGGCATCGGGCTGGAGGGGGTCTCATGCGTGTCACGCATGGCCTGCATGAAGCCGATCGCTTCGCGATTGATGTGGTCGAGGCCGATTGCATCATAGCCCAGCTTCGCGCCCCAGTCGGCATTGGCGCGCCAGGTCGGGGCTCCAAGGATGAAGCCGAGCCGGTGCTTGAGCGCGATGGCGATATGGCGCTCCCAGTAGTCGGTCAGCCGGGCGCGGCCTGCGGCGGTCTCGAGCAGGGGGAAGGCGGCGAATTCCGGCAGGTCGAGGCCGCAATCGAACACCAGCCAGGTTTCCAGCCCGCTATCGGTGAGACGGATCTTGCTGCCGGGACGGGCAGGGCCGGGCTGTTCCATATCCGCAGCCTCCGCAGGTGTGATGATCAGAGCTGCGCCGCGGAGAAGGTGTCGCAGGACGAGACTTCGGGATTGTCGAAGCCGCGCATGAACCAGCGCTGGCGCTGGGCGGCGGAGCCGTGGGTGAAGCTGTCGGGCACGACGCTGCGGCCGGCGCGGCGCTGGATGGTGTCGTCGCCGACGGCTGCGGCGGCGGCCATGCCTTCATCGATATCGCCGGGTTCCAGCAGGTTGAAGCGCTGATCCGCGCGCGCCGCCCACAGGCCGGCAAAGCAATCGGCCATCAGCTCGACGCGCACCTGCATCAGATTGGCCGCAGCCCCGCCGCCGCGCCGGCCTTCGGCGTCAGCACGGTCGAGAATGCCGAGCAGGTTTTCGACATGATGGCCGACCTCGTGGGCGAGCACATAGGCCTGGGCGAAGTCGCCATTGCCGGCACCCATTTGCGCCAGCTCGTCATAGAAGCGGACATCGATATAGACGCGCTCGTCGGCGGGGCAATAGAACGGCCCCATCGCCGCCTGGGCAAAGCCGCAGGCTGAGGAGACGGCGTCGGAGAAGAGCACGAGTTTCGGTTCGCGATATTGCTGGCCGGCCTCGGCGAAGACGGCCGTCCAGACCTCCTCGGTATCGGCGAGCATGACGGCGGCAAAGCGCGCTGCCTCTTCCGTGCCGGCGGGAATTTCGCCTTCGATCGTGGCCGGCTCGGACGGGCCGCCGGTGAGATTGTTGAGCGCGGTATCCACGCCGCCGCTGAACAGGCCGATACCGCCAACAACGATGACCGCGAGGACGACACCCTTCCAGCCGAAAATGCGCAGCAGGAGCGGCAGGAGGGCCAGCAGCCCGCCGCCACCGCCACCACCGCCGCTATAGCGGGTGCCGCGCTGGTCGATCACATTGCGGCTTTCACGCCGTCCGCGCCACTGAACCATGGGGCTGTCTCCTGAAACCTGGCCTGGCCGCTTGCGGCAGCCCTGTGCTGTCCATCCGGCACCGGCAGGATAGGCGAGAAGCAGCGGCACGCACAGACCCGGTTTCACTGCCCGCCGGCGGGCGTGTTTGTCCTCGCCTGTCCCGGACGGGGTTATGCTGGTGCACGTGTCGGGCGAGCCCCTGTACCCGGGACGCGAAGCAGTTGTATAAGAACCCTAATTGTTCTGGGGAGGGCACATGACGGATCAAATTATCGCGCGCGGGCGCACGAACGCCCGGGTCAATGTCCGGATGGGCGCGCCAGCCCTGTCGGCGCCGATCCGCGAGATACTGGACGCGGGCACCGAAATATTCATCACGGCGACGGTGAGCGGCCAGGATATTGGCGGCAATGACCAATGGTATGCCTGTCGCGGCAATGTCTTTGTCTGGAGCGGCGCCTGTGAGGACTATCGCGACGAACCGGCGCCGCCCGGCGATGACGAGGACGAGATAGAACGTCCGCCCCGCTTTGAACTCGGTGAGGTGATGCAGCCGGAATTCGAGACCCTGCCCGGTGTGTTCCACAAGGTGCGCGGCTATCGGCCCGAGGGTCTGGAAGGGCTGATCGTGCACTTCGACGCGGCGCGAACCCTGCCCGACAGTGATCGCTCGACCACTGCCGTGATGCGGTATGCCGCCGAGCAGGGCTATCATTATGGCGGGATCAGCCGTTCCGGCCGTATCTTCCTGCCCCAGGGCTTCAGCTGGGAAGGCTGGGGGTATCATGCCGGCGCCAGCGAATGCCCGGTTACCGGCCGCAAGGGCGTCTCGCAATATTATGTCGGCTTCGAGCTCAATAATCCCGGCATGTTGTACCCGGCGCGCCAGACCGGTGTCTTCTGCCCCTGGTTCAATGCCGAGCGCGATGATCATGGCCGCGTCGTGCTCGATGATGACGGGCGCTGCACGCGCCTGGACGAAAACGGCGAGTGGTATCGCGACTATGAGGTGCGGCTGTGCGAGGGCGGCAATATCAGCAAGGGTTGGTATCTGCCCTATAGCGCCGAGCAATTCGCATCACTGACCCGGATCTGCATCTGGCTGTCGCGCCGCTTTCCCGAGAGTTTCAGCCTGGAACGGGTGTTCGGTCATGACGAGGTTTCGCCGGGCCGCAAATCCGATCCGGGCGGTGCGATGGGTACGCCGACCGAGTTGATGACCATGGCCGAGTTTCGCGCCTGGCTCGTGCAACTGGCGCGCTAGAGGCTCCGTTAACCGGTTTGTGGCAAGCTTGAGCCCTGTTTGCCTGTAGAGGTGAGGCATGAGCAAGTCCGTGACGTCGAGTTTCAGACGCGTTTCCGACCATTTCGAACCCGATCTGGTCCAGGACCCGGCCGAGCAGCGCAAGCTGCGCGGTCATCTCGAACAGATCGATTACACGGTCTCCGCTGCCAATCAGGCCGTGATCCAGAAGGAAATCCATCACGTCTCGATTGAGGATTTCCGCAATCTCGCCCTGACCGCTGCCAAGGCGCGCACAGCCTGGGTAAGCACCGCAGTCGAGCTCGCCAGGACCCACAGGGATCTCGAGCCGACCGAACTGGCCCGGCTGTCGCATCTGCGCGGCGTCTATGATGAATTGTCGGAAGCCTATGAAGCCATGCGCCGCATGGTCGAGCGCGGTTACCTGACCTATCACAAGGGCCTGCCCGCCAAGAGCTGAATGATCCGCACAACGGATTGAACCCTTTTCGCCACGCCGCACACCTATAGTCTGAACGGGGCCGTCTGAGGCCCGACGGACGGGGTGGCAGGGCGGATGCAACGCGACAGCAAACGGGTTCTTGGCGAGTATCTTGTCATCGCGGCACAAACCGGCGACCGCAAGGCCTGTGATCAACTGGCGCAGCTCTGGCAGCCCGCCCTGCTGCGTCACGCTCTGCGCCTGACCGGTGATGGCGAGCTGGCCCGCGACACCCTGCAGGACGCCTGGATCGATATCTTTCGCGGCCTGGATGGCCTCGCCGACGCCGCCGCCTTTCCCGCCTGGGCCTATCGTATCGTCACCCGCAAGAGTGCGCGCAGCATTCGCGGTCTGCAGCGCCGGCGCCAGACCAGCGCCGCGCTCGCAGCGGAGCCGGCAAGAGAGAATCCCGGCGAACGGGATGCGCAAAGCGCCGCCGATCGCGGGCCTCTCGCCCGTGCCCTGGCCGCCCTGCCGCATGAGCAGCGTACGGTGATGGCGCTTTTCCATATCGACGCCTTCACGGTCGCGGAGATTTCCGTCGCCCTCGGCGTCCCGGTGGGCACGATCAAGACCCGCCTCATGCATGCCCGCCGCAAGATGCGTGCGGCGCTGGAAATGCCCGATACCCCAACACCCAACCCAGGAGGTCGTGATGACCGGAAGTGACAAGGATCTCGATGCCATGATTGCCGAGGCGCTCGATGCCGAGGACCGGCAATTGCTGGAGCAGTTCGGCGAGGAGCCAGGCTATTTTTCCCAGGCCATCAGCCTGTTTGGCGGCCGGCTCGGCTGGGTGGTGTGGGTGACCTATGTCGTCAATATTGCCGCTGCCGGACTGGCGATCTGGGCCGGCTGGCATGTGGTCACGGCTACCGATCCGCTGATGGCGATCCGCTGGGGCGTCGCCACACTGGCAGCCCTGCAGGTCGGCCTCTTCATGAAAGGGTTCATGGGGCAGCAATTGCTGAACAACCGGGTGATCCGGGAAGTGAAGCGGCTGGAGTTGCAGCTGGTCCGCAGCCAGGCCCGCCACGGGGGCTAGACCAGACAGCTGTTGGCAGACGGGTGTGTTTGCGGCAAGACAGGCCAGACACACCTTCGCCGGAGATAATCGATGCGCCCGAACCCGTTTTTCCGACTGCTTGGCCTCGCTGCCGCTACCGTCGCCCTGGCGGCCTGCCAGCCCGAGCCGGCACCCGAGCCGGGGACGCAGACCCCGATCATCATCGGCCATGAGATCGTGCTCGACTCCGCCATTTATGGCGGGCCGCGTACCATCACCGTCTCGCTGCCCGCGAGTTATGGCGACGGCAATCGCCGCTATCCGGTGCTCTATCTCGTCGATGGCGGCGCGCAGCAGGACTTTGTCCCCATGGCCGGCATGTCGGCACTGGGCAGCCTGTCGATGCAATACCGCGAATTCATCCTGGTCGGGGTGCAGACCGATAATCGCTATGTCGAGCTCACCGCGCCTTCAGACCTGGCCGAGGATCTGCGCTGGTTGCCGGACAATGGCGGTGCCGCCGATTACCGCAGCCACATGCTCGATGAGGTCAGGCCCTGGATCGAAGAGCGCTATCGCACCTCCGGCGAGAACGCGATCATCGGTGAGAGCCTGGCGGGCCTCTTCATCACCGAGACCTTCCTGCGCGCGCCGACCAGTTTCGATCATTATATCGCCGTCAGCCCCTCGCTCTGGTGGCGCGCCGAAGGCCTGAGCCATGAGGCGGCCGACCTGCTCGCGGCGGGCGAGTTCGGCGGCCATTCGCTCTTCCTGACCATCGCCGATGAAGGCGAAGACATGCAGACGAGCATGGACCGCCTGGTTGCCGCGCTTGAAGCCGGTGCGCCGGACGATCTCACCTGGTGGTATCAGCCGATGCATGACGAGCACCACAACACCATCTACAATCCGGCGACACTGCAGGCCCTGCGGCTGGTCTTCGCGCCGGAGGAGGGCGAATAATTCGCGCATTTCATCGGTGAATACCCGCCATGCGCGGCAATATGCCCATCAATGGCGGTCACAGGGTTGTGATACACTCGCAATTGCAAATCCGGCTTCCTAAATAGGGTTCGGACAGGGAAATGGCGCCTTGCACAAGGGCGCCGTTTTCCCAGCAGGGATAGGGAAAATCATGGCCAATGCACTGTCAATCTCGCTGTCTCCCGAACAGGGACTGTCGCGCTATCTCTCCGAGATTCGCCGCTTTCCCATGCTCGAGAAGGATGAGGAATTCATGCTCGGCAAGCGCTGGCGCGAGCATCAGGATGCCGAAGCGGCGGAAAAGCTCGTCACCTCGCATCTGCGCCTGGTGGCCAAGATCGCCATGGGCTATCGCGGCTATGGCCTGCCGATCGCCGAAGTGATTTCCGAAGGCAATGTTGGCCTGATGCAGGCCGTCAAGAAATTCGACCCGGAAAAGGGTTTCCGCCTCGCCACCTATGCGATGTGGTGGATCCGCGCCTCGATCCAGGAATATGTCCTGCGTTCCTGGTCGCTGGTGAAGATGGGCACGACCGCGGCCCAGAAAAAGCTGTTTTTCAACCTGCGCCGGATGAAAAGCCAGATGCAGGCGATCGACGAGAATGATCTCAAGCCGGAACAGGCCCAGGCGATCGCGACCAAGCTCGGCGTCACCACCGATGAGGTGATGTCGATGAATGGTCGCATGGCCGGCGGTGATGCCTCGCTCAACGCGCCGCTGCGCGGCACCGAGGGCGAGGGCCAGTGGCAGGACTGGCTGGCCGACGACAATGCCGAAAGCCAGGAAGACGAGCTGGTCGAGAGCGATGAGTTCGACACCCGCATGCAATTGCTGCAATCGGCGATGGGCGAGCTCAATGAGCGCGAACAGCATATCCTGCAGAAACGCCGCCTGTCGGAAGAGCCGGAAACCCTGGAAGAACTGGCCGCGCATTTCGGCGTCAGCCGCGAGCGCATCCGCCAGATCGAGGTTCGCGCCTTCGAAAAGCTTCAGAAGGCGATGAAGGAAATGGCGGCCGAACAGGGCCTGATGGCCGACGCCTGATCACACCCTTGCGAAACGGCGCCCGGCTTCAGGTCCGGGCGCTGTCTTCGGGATGGCTCAGTCCGAGGGCGATACAGGCCTGGCCGCCGAAATAGCAGACCCAGACTACCGGTCCCGCCCAGTCGAGCATGCCGGCAAACATGCGCCAGGCCAGCACCGCGTCGGACACCAGGAATAGCAGCGCGCCAATGACGGCCAGCTTCGGTGCCCGGCCGATCAGGGCCAGCGCCACCATCAACAGGATAATCCCGTTGTAGATGCTCGCCGCGATCCGCAGCTCGCCGAAATGGGGCTGCAGCGCCACCAGCATCGCCGCGCCGAACGCGATGATGACCGCCGTTGCCAGATAGCCCGGCAGGCCGCGATTGCCCTTGCGTCGCCACTGGTCGGCGAACAGGCCGATATAGATCAGATGCCCGATGCCGAAGGCGACAATCCCGAGCGCCTGCTGTGTCGGCTCCAGCGCCAGGAAGGCGTCACCGGCCGATCCGGCCAGCAGGCCGAGGCCCAGCCAGAGCCGGCCCTGTTTCAGGGCATAGACACCAAGCAGGACCACGCCGCCGGCCTTGATGAAGACATTGAGCGGATAAGGCGCGCCCAGTCCGAAATCATCGAGCAGATAGACCGCGCCCAGCACCAGGGCGGCGAGCAGGATCAGCCGCGATGTCTGGTCCCGGGCGATGGTGATCGGTGTGGCAGTCATGGTCTTCCCCCCTGATTGCGTGGCAGGCTAGACTGGCAGCGAGGACCGGCAAAGGGGTAAATTCATGACGGGAATGCCGGTTTTGCTCGCCCTGGTGCTGGCCACGGCCGCGATGGATGACGCGCCGGCTCCGGACGCCGCTGTCAGCCTCGCGGAAATCGAAACCCTGTTGAGCCAGCAGCCCGGTGCCGTCGAACTGGCCTGGACCCGGTTGAGCCACCATGGTCTGCCGCGCATCGAGCCGATCGCCGGGGATAACGGGCGATCGCGGGTTACCTTTCTTTACAAGGCCGGCAGCGAGGTCACCGATGTGCGGCTCAACAGCGTCATCAATGCCGTGCGTGTCGACTGGCCGGTCGAGGATTTCAATCGCGATTTTGCCCTGCCGATGCAGCGCATTGCCGGCAGTCCGATCTGGCGTCTGACGCTTGATGTGCCGCGCGATGTCCAGGCCAGTTACAGTTTTCTCGTCACCGGGCCACGCGGCACCCGGCGCGTCAGCGATCCACGCAATTCGCGGCGCTTGCGCGGCGGTGCTGCCGAGGCGTTGCTGACCCTTGATCGCGCCGGCGATCTGTCGCCGCTGTTACCGGTGCCGCCATACCGCCTGCCGGAGGGGCAGATGCGGCAGATCGAGAGCGAGGCACTGGCCCGGCCGGTCATGCTGGACATCCACCCCGCTGCCACCGGCGATGCCGATGCGCCGGTCCTGATCCTCTATGACGCCTTCAATTGGGGTGAGCGGGCCCCGGCCTGGGAGATCGTGCACAATCTCGCCGAGACCGGGCGCATCCCGCCCATGCATGTTGTGCTGATCGACCAGCTCGACCCGGCCAGCGAACACAGCCGCTATGCCGACCAGACCGCCTTCATTGCCGACGAGCTCCTGCCCTGGCTGCGTGCTGAATTCGGCTGGCGCCTGGCGCGCGAGGATGTGCTGCTCGGCGGGGCCTCGCGGCGCGGGCTGTCGGCGGCCATCACCGGGCTGACACGGCCCGAGGCGATCGGGACGGTCGTGTCACTGTCGGGCTCATTCTATTGGGCACCACCGGATGAAGCGCCTGAATGGCTGGCGCGTCAGCTGGGCGAAGCACCGGCCGGGGCCCCGCGCTTCCAGCTTGCCGCCGGTTCACTGGAATATGTCGTCACTTCGACCAATCAGGGTCATGTGATGCTCGAGACCAATCGCAACATGGCCCAAGCGCTCACCGCCGCCGGCTATGAGACCCGTATGCGGATCTATCCCGGCGGCCATGATATCGCGGCCTGGCGGCTGGCGCTGGCGGACAGTCTGCAGGCGCTTTACGGACCTGCGGACTGATTATTTGACCGGCTTGCCGATGGGCTGCGCGCTGGTGCCGTTCGTGCCGATCCGTCCGGCGACGAAGTCATCATAATATTGCAGCCAGGCTTCCGAGCGCACCGCGATATATTTCATCGGCTCACCCGGTGTCGGACGGAAATTCGAATCCGTGGCGACCACGAAATACTGGTTGCCTTCGCGCACCATGAAGGGCGATCCGCTATCGCCGCGGGTGGTATCGCAATTGTGGGCCATGGTGTTGTCGTTGAAAATCTCGGTCATGTGGCAGCCGATATTGCCCGACAGATGGGCGCCGGTATCCCAGCTATAACCGGCCTGGTAGAGATCGGCGCGCATCGCCTCGCGATTGCCCCGGGTCTGGATCAGGCCGCGAACTCCGGCATGGCCAAGCTCGGCGCCGAGCGGACGGTCGATGCGGAGCAGGGCCCAGTCGGTGCCATCGAGATCATTGCCATTGCTGAAACGCTCCTCATCCCAGCGAGGGTCGATCATATAGCCGGTGACGCGCGCTTCCAGCGGCCCGCCGCGACGGTCATAGGCCGTGCGGAAGACGGCACTGGCGTCGGTGACGCCGTCTTCATTGATGCAATGCGATGCGGTGATCAGGACATTGTCGGCGATCAGCGTCGCCGTGCAGGCGCCGCCGCTGTCGAGATCGATCTGGCCGACGACGTTCCACGGCGCCGCTGAGGTATCCATGAAGACGCGGTCGTCGTGGCCGAAATAGTGATCATTGATGGTCAGGGGACGTTCGCGGCCATAGCAGTCGGCGCGGTCGGTGCGCGCGTCGCAGCTGCCATCGCCGGTGCCCGGCTCATTGCAGACGCCGTCGAAGGCGGTGTCGCAGCTGTCATTGCGGAAGCGCAGGCCGATGATGGCGCCGCAATCGGAAAGGTCGGTGGCCTGCGTACAGGCGCCGGTCCCGAAACCGGGCTCGTCGCACTCGCCATCATTGGCCCACTGGCAGCTGTCATCCTCGACGCCATCGGCGATGCGCCAGCAATCGGAATAGTCCGTGCCCTGGTCGCAGGCGCCGGTGCCGATGCCCGGGTCGTCACATTCGCCATCATTGGCCCAGCGGCAGGTATCCACGCCGCGATAGCTGGAGGTGGAGACATCGCCGGGGCGCTGGGGTTTCTGGATCCGGTGCAGCCAGCGGCCAATCTCGCGGCTGGAAAGGGCATCAGCGGGGCCGCCGGCGAGGGCCGGTTCATCGGCCTGGCTCGCGGAGACACACAAAATGGCGGCCAATGCCGCGATCAGACCTGTACGCATCAACTCAAACTCCTGTCCCCTTTGCCTGGCTGCTTATCGGGCAATTGCCCGCCTGCACCAAGCCTGAACCGCCATTCTATCGTTCATGAAGATGACTGACAGCTGAACGGCGCATTCAAGACCGTTTCAGCCGGGGTTTGATGGAGTGGCGGTTCCGGAAAGTCTGACATCACAGGAGAGCCCCATGAAAGCCCGTTTCAAGATCGCCGCCGCTGCCATTCTCGCTTTCGCGGGCATGGCAGCCCTGCCAGCTGTTGCCAGCGCCGGCACCTGGCATGTCAACGCTGCCGCCTGCCCGGATTTGCGAGAGGACCGGTTCGACGCCCGGCGCAATACCGGCCGGGGCGATTTGCGTGAGGATCGCCGGGACCGCCAGGTCATCAGCTGCCCGGCTCATGCCTGGCGCTATGCACCGGATCGCTACGAGCGTGTTGCCCTGCAGCGCGTCGCCGCGCCGCTGACGGTCTATCGTGACCGCGCCGGTGGCTATTATGCCCGCAACCGGCATGGCGCGACCTACCGCGTCGATGTGGTGATCGACTATCCACGTGGCACCGGGCGCTCCGGTTATCGCCGCGACAATTATCGCGGTCATCCGCGGCGCCACTAGAGCGTGATCCTGCCCTCCAGATAGCGCGGCGCGTGGCCATACAGGGCCACGCGTTCGCCCTGGAGTTCGACCTCGAGTGCACCGGGCCTCGGCCCGATCTGGCGCGCGCTCATGCGCGTCTTGCCGAGACGTTCGCCCCAATAGGGGGCCAGGGTGCAATGGGCTGAACCGGTGACCGGGTCCTCATCGACCCCGGACGCCGGCGCAAAGAAGCGGGACACGAAATCCGTGTGCCCGCCCGGCGCCGTCAGGATGATATTGGTGTCGAGCTGACGCAGCCGGCCGTGATCGGGTTCGGCCAGCCGCACAGCGGCCTCGTCGGCCATCACCCACATCTGATACCGCGCGCCATGGATGCGATTGACGTTCATCACCGCGACCGGCCCCGTCTCGACGCCAAGGGCGGCCTCGATAGCCTGGTTCCGTCCGCCTGGCTGGAAGCCGATCTGCGGCAGGTCCATCGCGAAGGCCGCGCCATCGCGCCGGACCCGGAGCTCGCCCGAGCGGGTGTCAAACACGGCGGCATCTCCGGCGACCCGCCCTTCGGTTAGGACGACAGCCCCGGCCGCCAGCGTTGCATGACCGCACAGATCGACCTCGAGTGCCGGGGTGAACCAGCGCAATTGCCAGCGATCCTTGCCGCCCGGCACCAGGAAGGCCGTTTCCGAGAGATTATTGGATGCGGCAATACCCTTCAGGATCCGGTCGTCAGGGAAGGCCTCGAGCAGGCAGACACCGGCGGGATTGCCGGTAAAGGCCTGGCCCGGTTCGGCAAAGGCATGGATTTCGAAATAGGGTATCGACGACATGGGATATGTCCCGTGCGGCGCAGGCAAGACCTACCAGCGCGCGCTTTCATGGGGCTGGAATTCGAGATGGAGGTCGGGGTTCCGGTGGTCAAACACGGCAACGATCTCGCTTGAAACCGGCGCTTCGCCGGCCAGTTCGGTCAGCGCATTGGTGACCATCGAGCGCGCCGAGGCCCGAAGCCGGGCGATCTGGCGGGGCAGCGCGCGGCGCCATTCATCGACCTCGTCATAGCCGGCCATGAAATCCTCCGGCCGCTCGTTCTCGGGCAGGGCGCGCCAACGGCCGACATCTACATAGGCCCGGGCGAGGCGATGGCCTTCCTCTTCCTCGAAGACCTCGATCTCGATCAGCATTGCCTGATAGATCAGCGAACTCTCGACGACCCCGCCCGTGGCCGGAACTTCGCCGGCCCAGCGGGCGAAATAGGCGCGCGCCTCTTCGACCGGTGTCGAGGCGGCCGTGCCCCAGGCTTCACGCTGATCGCGATTGAGCAGGGTCTCGTCGGCCGGATCGATGATCATCACCATCGGGGTCGCATACAGGGCCGCGACGCCGAAGCGGCGGATCACGTCCTGGTTCTGGTCGCGCCAGCCGACATCAATGAAGCGTGTGACGTAATGATCGCGCAGGGTTGCGGCCAGCTCCGGGTCCTGGAAATGCCCGGCCAGGCCGCGGCTGTCATGGCACCAGTTGGCCCCGAAGACGAGCAGGAGGCGTTTGTCGGCGGCGCGAGCCTCTTCCAGCGCGGCATCGACCTGCTCCATGGCGGAATAGTTCTGGTCGAAGGGCGACGGGGAGGGTGCGTGCTCCTCGGCGATCGCCACCGGCGCGATCAGGAACAGGGCAAACAGGCTGGCAATCAGACGCATGGGGACCTCGAAATGACTCTGGTCACGAGACAAGCACGCCGCGCCCTGCAACGCCAGTCAAGCTGGTGTGAAGGGCGCGGCGGCCTGCATTACCCCGCGGCCAGCGAGGCCAGGCGCGCATAGGTACCATCATCACGGCTGGCCAGTTCGTCATGGCTGCCCTGCTCGACAATACGTCCCTTGTCGAACACCAGAATGCGGTCGGCATCGCGGATGGTCGACAGCCGGTGGGCGATGATGATCGTGGTGCGATCCTTCATCACGGCTTCCATGGCCAGTTTCACATCGCGTTCGGTCTCGTTGTCGAGGCTGGAGGTGGCCTCGTCGAGGATCAGGATCGGCGCATCGGCGAGGATGGCGCGGGCGATCGCGACGCGCTGGCGCTCGCCGCCAGACAGCTTCACCCCGCGTTCGCCCACCAGCGTCCGGTAGCCGAGCGGCAGACGTTCGATGAAGGCGTGCGCGTGCGCGGCCTTCGCGGCGGCGATGATCTCCGCCTCGCTCGCATCCGGTGAACCGAAGGCGATATTCTCCGCGATCGTGCGGTGAAACAGCGCCGGGTCCTGCGGCACCAGTGCCACATTCTGGCGCAAGCTCGCCTGCGCCACCTCGCGCACATCCTGGCCGTCAATCTCGACCGAGCCTTCATTGACGTCATAGAGGCGCTGCACCAGCTTGACGAAGGTCGACTTGCCCGAGCCCGTCGCCCCGACCAGCGCGACTTTCTCGCCCGGTTCGATGGTGAGCGAGAAGTCGCGATAGAGCGGCCGCGCCTGCCCCTCATAGGTGAAGCCAACGCGGTCAAAGCGGATTTCGCCCGATCCCGGTTCGAATTCGCGGGCATCGGCGGCGTCCTCGACCGTGCTTTCCTGGAGGTCGAACACGGCGAGATCCTGCAATTCATCCATCGAGCGCTGGATCGCCTGCACCTGTTCACCGAAGCGGCGCATATAGCCCGACACCAGCATGTAGGAGGCCAACGCCGCGACGACATCGCCGGCCGTGGCCGCCCCGCGCGACCATTGCCAGACCAGCAGGCCGACCAGGCCGGCCTGCATCGACAGGTCGGTGGCGATATTGACCAGCCAGGAATTGACGAAGCGCAGCCAGGTCTTCTTGGTTTCGGTGCGCCAGCGCCAGGTCAGCTCGTGAAAGCGCTCATCCTCGCGCGCCTCGGCGCCGAAGCTCTTGACGGTCGCGATCCCGCCGACGGCATCGGCGAGGGCGCCGCCGATCTGGGAATCGAGGGCGTTGGAGCGCATGTTTTGCGGGCGGATATAGAAACGGCTCAGCATCAGCGAGGAGGCGATGAAGATCGTCATCACCACCAGCACCACACCGCCAACCAGCGGCCAGCGCACGGCCATCACCACCGCGACGCCGAACATCACGCCCAGCGAGGGCGCCAGGCCGAGGAAGATATTGACCGTGATGGTGTCGTAGGCCCACATCCCGCGCGTGATCTTGCGCACGACCGAGCCGGCAAAGGTATTGGCATGCCAGTCGAGCGAGAGCCGCTGCACCTTGGAAAAGGCCTCGGTTGTCAGGTCCGCCATGTTCGCCGACGAGAAGGGTACTTCGCAGCGCGAGGCCGACTGGCGAACGATGTAATAGGCGACAGCCGTGCCAAGATAGAGCGCAAAGGCCGGCCAAGGCTGGCCCGTTTCCGGACCGGCTGCCAGCGCGTCGATCAGATGGCCCGCGGCCACGGGGATATAGACCTCGGCCACTGTCGCCAGCACCATAAAGACAATGATCCCGGCCAGAAGCCAGGGCCGTCGCATCCATTGGCGGCGCAAATATCCCAGCACCTGGAGGTTGGTCAGCGTATGTTGGGTGGGCGTTTCGGTATCGGCAATGGACATGGCAGTCGCGGACCGTGCGGTCCGTCCTCATGAAAGCAATCTATCAAACCTGTGGCGGGCGAACGTCAGCGAGTCCGTGCGGGCCGGGCCTGGATGCAGGCGCGGGGTGATGGCACGCGAAGGGGGCACGTTCTGCCGCCTTCGATGGTCAGATAATCTTGCTCATGGGTCTGCTCCAATATGTCGATTGGTCCTGGGGCGGTGGTTACACCGTCCCCGCAGCGCCGGGCAAGGCGCGGCATGGCAATTTGTCGCTTCCGGGCCACGTGTGTGTCGAAATTGACACGATGCCTCAGGCCTCAAGGCCCGCGATACAGGCCGCGTCCAGGCCCGGGCGAACGGCGGGCGACAGGTCGAGAATCTTGCGTGCGTCCAGGTCCATCGGTGCGGCGACACCTTCCATGGTCCACCATGGCCGGCCGGTAACCGGGTCGAGAACCCAGTGCACGATATTGCGCACTTTCGGCCCAAAGGACTTCAGGCCCGAGCGCACGACATAGCCGTCGCCTGCGCGCGGCCAGCGGTGTGGCAGGATGCGGCATTCCAGCAGGGCGGAGCCGATGCTGGCCTCGGTCTGTCCCTGGTGGAAGGCCCATTCCTCGGGGAAGGCCTGGCTGAAATTCACGACCGAATTGGAGATGCGTCCGAGCAGGACCTCGGTGCGCATGCGGCCGAAGACATCGACCTCATCCGGGGTGAAGCGGCCGAGGCCGACATGCGCCAGCCCCAGTTCGTCGGCGCGCTCAAGGCTGGCCGCCGTCGTGCCGGATGATGTGTCAGCAACGCCGCGCGGTCCGGCAAAGTCCGGCACCGTCACGCTGCGGGCCTCGAGCTGGGCGGGGAAATAGCTGGGCCAGGTGAAGGCGCGGCCGTCGCGTGGCGAGATGTGGTCGAGATCGATGCGAAAGCTCGCCGCCGGCTTGCCGGTGCCGCCATGGCGCATGACCAGGACGGCCGAACAGCCGGTATCGCTGATGCCGGTCCAGCCGCCCTCGATCATCAAGGGCGCGCCCGGGCGGGCTTCGGCGAGAAAACGGACATGCAGGGCTTTGGGGAGCAGGGTCGCATTGGCGTCGGCGCGATGAATATTCTTCAGCCCGGTCTGCGCCGCCAGGCCGCCGAGGGCCTCATTGGCCTTCGACAGATAGAATTTCACATTCATGTGCCCGAGCTCGTCGCATTCCCAGGCGTTCGCATTGCCGCGCCAGATTTCAATCATCGAGTCGATCCCGTCAGTGCTGGCACTTGCTGCAGTGGCCGAAATGCTCGACCACCGAACGTTCGATCACGAAGCCCGCCGGCCGGTTCGTGCTGACCGGGGCACCATGCCGTTCCTCGACGGCGCCGCAATGGGTGCAGATGAAGAGTTCGGCGCAGCCATCGGGATGGGTGTGGATGGTGGTGCAGCCGACGAAGGCGTTCAGGGCCTCGACCTTGTGAACCAGGCCCAACCCCATCAGGAAATCGAGCGCCCGGTACACCGTGGGCGGTTTGGCTGAGCCCGCGCCAGGCTTCAAGGCCTCGAGCAGGTCATAGGCCTTCACCGGGCCATCGGCGGACAGGACCAGTTCCAGCACACGGCGGCGCACCGGCGTAAGCCGTTCGCCCCGATTGGAGCAAAGCGTTTCGGCAGCCTCGAGGGCGGTGAGCATGGAATCAGCGTGCATGGTCAGGCTATCTAAACCCAGTTCGGGACAAAACACACCCGTCAGATACGCAGCGCCGGGCAGGGCCGGTGTCCGGCCGTGCCCTGATGCGTGCGACAGGCTGACGCGCGGCGAAACGCACACTGCCGGACTCGCAGGCCGTCGCCCATAAAGGCCATACAATTTTTATGGATGAAGGGGCTCCCTCATGAAACACCTTATGCTTTGCGCGACTATCCTCGGCACCCTGGCTGTCACGGCAGCTCCGGCCCAGGCCGAAAGCGGCGACTGGCTTGTCCGGCTGCGCGCCATCGACGTCATGCCCAATGAAAGTGCCACCATCAGCACGATCGGCGGCGATGTCGACATTTCCGACCAAATCGTGCCGGAATTGGACATTACCTACTTCGTCCAGGACAACTGGGCCGTCGAACTCATTCTCGGTGTGACGCCCCATGACGTCCAGGCTGTCGGCACCGCCGCTGGCGATGTCGATCTGGGTGACGTGACCCTGCTGCCGCCGACACTGACGCTGCAATACCATTTCAACCCGGACGGCCAGATGCGTCCCTATCTCGGTGCCGGCGTCAATTACACGCATTTCTTCAACGAGGATCTGCCCGGCGGTTCGGCGCTGACCACTATCAGCTATGATGACAGCTTTGGCCTCGCCGCCCAGGCCGGGATCGATTTTGCACTGCAGGATGACTGGTTCTTCAATGTCGACGTCAAATATATCGACATCGACACCGACGTCCTGATCGACGGCGCGATTGCGGCGGATGTCGATATCGATCCAGTGATCCTGGGTATCGGTTTCGGCCGCCGCTTCTAGGCCTTTCGCCCTCCGAGTGGGCATGCCGGATCCCGGTTGCGGGGTCCGGCATTTTTTTTGCAAACCCCTCCGGTTCCAGTCCCTGCGTGGCCGCGTTGCCGCCATCGGGCATATCCGCTATCTAGCGCCGAAAGCAATGAAGGGTTTCTACTATGGCCGACGCACCAACCACCGAGCCACGCCTCACCGGTACGGTCCCGCTCTACAAGACCGTGGAGCCGCTCAACCGTACAAAACACAAGACCTATGGCGTGAAATCGATTCCGCAACCCTTCAGCTTCCTGAAGGAATGGCATTTCGTTCCCGCCATCGCCGGCGAATTCTCGGTTGCCAGTGGCAGCTATCCGATCATCTTCCTCGGCGACAAGAAAATGCCGGTCCTGGTGATGGGTCTGCGTCAGGGCACGAATGTCTTCGTCAGCGAAGACGGCCAGTTCGACAGCGATCATTACGTGCCGGCCTATGTGCGCCGCTATCCGTTCGTGAGCGCCTCCAACCCGATGGACCAGCCGTCCACCGTCTGTGTTGATGTCGATGCACCTTTCGTCGTCAAGAAAGACCCGGAAGTTCCATTCTTCAAGGAAGATGGCGAGCCGACCGAATACACGTCCAAGGCGGTTGAATTCGTCTCGGCGTTCGAGAGCGACGCGAAGATCACCGAAAGCTTTGTCGAGCGTCTCAACGCCCTCGACCTGTTCGAGCAGAAAAACGTGCGCGTGGCCGATCCGAACAATCCGGACAACACGATCACTGTGGCGGAATACTGGGGCGTTTCCGAAGAGAAATTCGGCAACCTGCCAACCGAAAAGCTCGTCGAGATGCACAAGAATGGCGATCTGTTCGCGATCTCTGCGCATCTGATGTCGCTGCAACGCTGGGAGCGCATCATGCGCCGCGCCTCCATGCAGCAGCAGGCAGCTGCCGCTCCGGCCGCCAAGGCCTAGGCATTGCACATATCCTTGTGATGGCTGCGGCCGCGCTGAAAAGCGCGGCCGTTTGCTTGTGTGCGATCACCATTGCGCGATCAGGCTTCGGGCTTGGGCAAATCATGAGTATATGGCAGGGAAGTCTTCCTGCTTCCGCTCCAGTCCTGAGGTCAGTTCATGCGTTTCCTTGCCGGTCTAGCCACACTCTTCGCGCTCATCGCCGGGCAGGCACCGGAGGCGCTGGCGCAACCGGGCTGGGCCAATAACGAACCGATCGTCGATGCAAGCCTGGTCTCGGACCGCGCGGTCGTGGCCCCGGGCGAGCGATTCCATATCGGCCTGCGCCAGGTCATGCCCGAGGGCTGGCACACCTATTGGCGCAATCCCGGCGATAACGGCCTGCCGACCGAGGTCCGCTGGGATGTCCCGGAGGGTGTGAGCATCGGTGCGATCGAATGGCCGGCACCGGAAGAAATGCCGCTGGCCGAAACCATCATGGATTACGGCTATCACGGCGAAGTGGTTCTGCCTTTCCCCGTCGAGCTGGATCCCGGTCTCGCGGCTGGCGAGCTCGTCGTCACCGGGCATGCCAGCTGGCTGGTGTGCGAGATCATCTGCGTGCCCGAGGAGCGGACCCTGTCGCTGACCCTGCCGGTAGGCGCGCAATCGCAACGCGATACGGACGGCTATTGGTATATCCAGGCCGCGCTTGATGCGGTGCCGCAGCCGGCCGAGGGGCTGGATGCACGGATCGGCTTTGCTGCCGGCGCCATTGTGCTTGAGCTGGAGGGCGGCGACTTTTCAGCCGCGGAGCCGGACTGGCACGAGCTGACCTTCTTTCCCTATGACGGCGCTCTGATCCAGCACGCGGCAGAGCAGCGCAACGAGCGCGGCGCCGGGCTTGCCCGGCTGATCCTGACGCCGGGTTTCAATCCGGAGCCGCAGCGCGATTCCGCGCGTGGCGGTGTGTTGCGATACACGCTCGGCCGCGGCGCTGCCGCCCGCGAAGTCTCCGTGGAAATCTGGGCCGAGCCCGACCGGGCCATGGCGCTACCCGTTGCGGCGGCGGGCAGCGTTCCCGGGGTGTCGGTTCCGCCCGTGGCCCCGGGCCTGATCGGACTGCTGTTGCTCGCCTTTGGCGGCGGGCTGATCCTCAATCTGATGCCGTGCGTCTTCCCGATCCTGTCGATCAAGGTGCTGCAGTTTGTCGAGGGCGCGCATGATCATCCGCGCCGGGTGCAGCGCCATGCCCTGTTCTTCCTGGCCGGGGTCATCCTGAGTTTTGTCGCCCTGGCCGCCGTACTGGTCGGACTGCGCGAATTCGGGCTGCCGGTCGGCTGGGGCTTCCAGCTGCAGGTGCCCGTCGTCGTCGCCGCCCTGACCCTGCTGCTGTTTGCGATCGGTCTCAATCTGCTCGGCGTGTTCGAGATCGGCACCAGCCTGCAGGGTGTTGGCAGCGAGTTGAGCCAGCAACCCGGCGCGCGCGGCGCCTTCTTCACCGGCGTGCTGGCCGTCATCGTTGCGGCGCCGTGCGTCGGGCCCCTGGCCGCCGGAGCGCTGGGGCTGGCATTGACGCAGCCGGCGATCATCGTCCTGCTGGTCTCGGCCGCCATGGGGGCCGGTCTCGCGGCGCCCTTCGTGCTGGTCAGTTTCGTGCCGGCTCTGCAGAACTTCATGCCCAAGCCCGGCCGCTGGATGGAGCAGTTCAAGCAATTTCTCGCCTTCCCGATGTTCGCCTCGGTGATCTGGTTGAGCTGGGTGCTGGTGATCCAGTCCGGTCCGACCGGCCTGTTGCTGCTGGGCATTGCCCTGCTGGCCCTGGCCCTGGCGATCTGGGCCCGCAAGCAGAATCATCTGGCCTGGACCATGTTGGCGGTCGTGTCGGTGCTCATCGGCCTGGGCGCGACCCTGGCGATTGCCCGTCTGCCGGCGGCCACGAATGCGCCCAGCCTGTCAGCCGGGGAAGAGGCCTGGTCACGCGAGCGGGTTGCCGAATTGCGCGCCGAGGGGCGGCCGGTCTTTATCGATGTCACCGCCGCCTGGTGCGTCACCTGCCAGGTCAACAAGCTCGGCGCGCTCAGCGACAGCGCGGTGCGTGAGGCCTTCGAGCGTTATGGCGTGGTGGAGATGCGGGCCGACTGGACCAATCGCAATGACGAGATCGCAGCCCTGATCGCCGAGCATGGCCAGGCCGGGGTTCCGCTCTATCTGGTCTATCCGGCCGATGGCGGGCCGGCGCGGGTGCTGCCCTCAGTCCTGACGCGCGACATCGTCGTCACGGCTCTGGCCGAGGCGGCGGGCTAGCCCGTTTCAGTCGCGTGTAGCCGGGCAGCTGCCCGGCGGGCCCAGCGTGGCCGGCAGATCTTCGCCATCAGCGGCCGGAGCGATTTCGGCGGCGTCGTGCATCAGGGCTGAAATCTCGCGATAGACGCGCGCCTGGTCGGCTGCGGTCTCGGCGGCATTGAGGGCTTCGAGCCGGCTGGCGGCATCGCCGGACATGCCGCGGAAAATGCAACGCAGGTCGATCGGGCCGCCCGCCTCGTCGATGGCGCGGCTGAGCCGCATGGCGTCGGCAGAGAACTGGTCGAGATCATATTGCAGCGGATCGTCGAGATCGATCAGGCTTGCCGGTGCGCCGGGCCGCTCGGCGGCATAGTCGGCGCGCTCCTGTGCCTGGCTGGCGATATTGCGCGCTGTGGCGGCCAGATCGGTTCCTGGTCCGGCGAGGGCGGCCGAGCTGGCCAGCAGGGCGCAGGCGAGGGCAGGCAGGAGGTGGCGCATGACGCATGCTTCCGGTAGCGAACGATGAGGGTCAAACCTAGCAGGAAGAGTTTTACTGCCGGTGAATCGCGCCACAAGGCGTGCCCCAACTGGTGAAAACGCTGGCCCGCAGGGGCTGGTCCGATATTGAAGACCGCTGACACGCGGCCGATTGCCTGCTTTACAGGGGGCGGTCGCCTATTGATCAAGCCGGAGACGTCCATGAGCGCGAAGAAACCCTTTCGTCCCAAGGCCCGCCGCCCGCGCGGTTTCGAAGATCGCGGCGGTGCCGTGCTGCGCGCCGAACGGCATCTGGTCGAGACAGCCAGCCGCGTCTATGACGATTGGGGTTTCGAGCCCCTGCAGACGCCGGCGTTTGAATTCGCCGACGCGCTGGGCAAGTTCCTGCCCGATGAGGAGCGTCCCAATGAGGGCGTGTTCGCGCTTGAGGATGATGACGGCCAGTGGCTGTCACTGCGCTATGACCACACCGCGCCGCTGGCCCGCTTCGTCGCCGAGAATTTCCAGGAGCTGAACAAGCCCTATCGCCGCTACCAGGCCGGTGATGTCTGGCGCAATGAAAAGCCCGGTCCGGGGCGTTTCCGTCAGTTTGTCCAGTGCGATGCCGATACGGTCGGCGCGCCTGGACCGGCCGCCGACGCGGAAATGATCGCGCTGGCCGCTGAAGTGATGCGTGCTGTCGGTCTCAATGACGGCGAATACCTGATCCGCGTCAATGACCGGCGCCTGTTGGATGCTGTTCTAGAAATGGCCGGCGTCGATGAACCGGAAACAAAGCTCAAGGTCATGCGCGCGCTCGACAAATATGACCGCCTCGGGCGGGAAGGGGTCGAGCAGCTCCTGGGAGCCGGGCGTCGTGATGAATCGGGCGACACAACTGAGGGGGCAGGGCTGTCCGCTGACAACATCCGTGTGCTGACACAGTTCATCGAGCATTCGAGTGACGCAAATGCGTTTCACGAAACGTTTAATTCGGATGCTCCTGCGTCAAACCTTCAAATCCTAAATGAGATGTCGAATTTCTTCGCCAATTCACGAACCGGATCAGAGGCGATCGAAGCTATGGGGCAAATTCAAAGTTGCCTCGCATCCCTCGGTGTCGGTGACAACCGTTGGCGTTTGGATACCTCTGTGGTGCGCGGTCTGGGCTATTACACCGGACCCGTCTATGAGGCCGAATTGCTGGCGACGGCGCATTATGATGATGGCAAGCCGATCCAGTTTGGCTCGGTTGGTGGCGGCGGGCGCTATGATGATCTGGTGTCCCGCTTTACCGGCCAGGCCGTCCCGGCGACCGGTTTCTCCTTCGGTGTCAGCCGTTTTGCCGCTGCGCTCGCAGCGCTGGGCCGCGCCGGTGCCGGGCAGGAACGCCCGCTGGTGATCGTGATCGCGGCGGAGAAAGACCAGTCGGCGCGCTATCTGGCCATGGCCGCCGAGCTGCGCGCAGCCGGTTTCCGTGCCGAAGCCTTTGCCGGTGGCGGCAATATGGGCAAGCAGATGAAATACGCTGACCGGCGCGGCGCCGTTGCCGCCGTCATCATCGGTTCGGACGAGCGCGAGCAGGGGCTGGTGACAATCAAGGATCTCAAGCTTGGTGCCCGGCTGGCGGCAGAAATCAGCGATAATCGCGAATGGCGCGAGGAGCAGCCGGCACAGATCACGGTCGCCGCTGACGCCTGGGTCGAAGCGGTCCGGGAAGTTGCGAGACGCGACGGCAATAGCGTCTGAACTGTTGATAAGTATCAGGGCTGTGGCAAAACGTGGTGACTGGACTTGACCTCACATGACGTCTACGTCAACCTCGCATCTGGACCGGGCCTGACCGTCTAGTCCTTGGCGTTTCGGGGAGAAACGTCCTTTATCGACCAACCGCAAATTTCGGGGCTGGCTTAGGCCAGCCCCGCCTTTTTGGGCGATCTCCGGCTCGCGCCGGCTTTCTCACAAACCAGCACCCTCGGGTGGCTGATTACTTCTCCTCATCAGGCTCGTCAGTCTCGAACTCGAAGTCGAACACGCGGCGGACGCCGTCTCCATCGTCATCGCGCAGGACGATGACCTGGCGGCCGGTGAGGTCGACCTCGTGGCTGCTGCCATCATCACGGTCGAAGCGCACGATGCGCCGTTCACGGGGACGCTCGGCAGGGCCGCCGGCGAGCCGTTCGGCCTCGATCCGGTTGAGCCAGTCGACCAGGCTGTCGCCCGTCTGTTCCTCACCATCGATCCAGACCTGACGCCGTCCGTCATCGCTGCGCTCGATGCGCACACTCTGTTCGCTGCGACCATCTTCATCGCTTGTCGATCGCCAGCGCATCGTCTGGTGCCGTGCCTCGCGGGCCGCCTCGCGCGCTTCATCCCGCGCAGCCCGGGCCTCGTCGCGGGCCGCACGGACCGCGTCGCGTTCGGCACGGGCATGCTCACGATGGCTGCGCATTTCGTCGCGTTCGGCGCGGGCCTGGTCACGGCGCGCCTCATCCATCATCAGTTCGACGCGGACGCGGCGGCCCTCATCGCGGGCCTCGCGAAACTCGACTTCCATTTCGCGCATGGCTTCGCGGATTTCCGCGCGCGCTGTCTCCAAGGATGCGCGGACCTCTTCGCGTTCGGCCTCCGACAATTCGTCCCAGTCGCGCGAATTGCCGGCAAGCATGGCGCCGGAATCCAGCTCCGCGAGTGCGTCCGTGAGCGAGTCGAGGACGTCGGCACGCATGCCTTCGGAATCAAACTCGAAGTGGAAATCCTGCATCCGCTCGGCCAGGCGCGCCGTGTGTTCGGCCCGCTCGGCCCGGTGACGGGCAAAGCGGCCATCGAAGCGGCCGCGCTCGCCGTCACGGATGACCTGGATCTCGTCACCCTCGACGATGATGACGCCGGCGCCATCGGTCTCCACCAGCTGGCCGTCGATCATGACGCGGGAGCCGTCGATCTCGACGGTCTGGCCGTTGACGGTCAGGCGGGTCGCGGGGGCGTCGCCCTGGAGGTGGATGGTGCGCTCGCCCTCCTCGCCGCGGATTTCGATTACGGTGCCCGGATGGAGCGTGTCAGCGGTGATGTCGCCAGCGATGCGGATGCGCGTATGGCGGTTGTCATCGTCAAGCGCCCAGGCGGCCGTGCCGGCCAATGTGACGGCAGCGGTAGCAAGCAGGATCGTCTTCATGAAATGTCCCTTTCATTGGATCTCACCTCCACACTGGGCCTCGCCGTGTTACCGCGCCTTGGCTCCGGGCTGAACTTTTGGAAAGGCGCACGCCGGCAAAAAGAGGGCGCCACACCGTTCAGGTGTCGCGCCCAGTCAATAAAGGGGCCGTTGATCGTGAAAAGAACGGCTGAGATGGAGATTGCCCGAACCTGTCCGACTGCAGCCTTGCTGCTGTGTGACCTTTCGGCAATGCAGACGTCATGGCGACTTGCGCGCGCGGCCCTGGCTTTGCATGGTAACCGCAGACTTGTTTGGCCCTGGAGAGACTGATGACGCACCCCCTTTGCGGACCGGACCGCCGCAGCGTCCTGCGCTGGGCCGCAGCCACGGCCGGCATGAGCCTGTTGCCGGCCTCCTTCGCCCTTGCGGACGAGATGAGCCTGGACCGGCGGATCGGCCAGATGTTGCTGCTCGGCTTTATCGGTTCAACGGTGGACACCGAGGGTGCCGACCAGATTGCCGCTCACCTCGGCGAAGGCCGGATCGGCGGTGTCTTGTTCCTGCGCCACAATGTGCGCACGCGCGAGGGCGTTGAAGGCCTGACGGCACGCTTCCGGGCGGTGGCGCCGGAAGCCTGGATGGCGGTCGACCAGGAGGGCGGCGTCGTGCAGCGCCTGTCGCGTGATCTGGGCTATGGCGCCGTACCGCGCGCCCGGCTGGTCGCCGAGGCCGGCGATGCCGAAGCCGCACGGGCGGTCTATGCCGCCGCGGCACAGGAATTCCGCGACGCCGGGTTCAACATGAATCTCGCGCCCGTTGCCGACCTCAATGATCCGGAAAATGCCGTGATCGGCCGGCATGGCCGTTCCTATGGCGATGACGGCGCCACGGTTGCCGCCTATGCCGGCGCCTTCATCGATGCCTATCGTGCGGCCGGCGCGGTCTGCGCCATCAAGCATTTCCCCGGTCACGGGCATTCGCGCGGCGACAGTCATGCCGGCTTTGTCGATATCACCGAGACCTGGAGCGATGCCGAACTCGATCCCTTCCGGCGTCTGATCGAGGCCGGTCAGGCGCGGCTGATGATGGGCGGGCATCTCACCCAGCGCGGGCTCGACCCGGCCGACGTGCCGGTGACCTTCTCCGCTCCGGTGATCGAGGGACTGTTGCGGGGGCAGCTGGGCTATACCGGTGCGGTGATGACCGATGATCTCGACATGGCCGCGATCCGCGAGAATTACAGCCAGCGTGAAGCCGTGCTGCGCTCGATCGAGGCCGGCAATGACATCATCATGCTGTCCAACTCGGCGGCGCCTGATCCGGAGCTGCCACAGCGGATTGTCGACTGGGTGATCGAAGCGATTTCCGAGGGCCGCTTTACCGAGGCCAGGATTGATCAGTCCGTGGCGCGGATTGCGGCGCTGCGGAGGGTGGCCCCTCTCTAGGCGCGAGCGGAGCCCCGCAATGATTGCCTCCTGCCCCAGATTCGGAAGGAAATTCCTGCAGTTTCACGGGCATTCGGCGATATTCATCTGGCATTCCCGGTGTGACTTTCCAAGACTGCGGCAGGTCAGGGCGATATGCCCCTGGCGTGTGATGAAAGGCGAGGGGCAAGATGAAATTCGGAGATTACCTCAAACGCGTCCGGGAAGACCGTGGCTGGACCCAGCCCGAGGCGGCCCTGAAGGTCCGGATCGAGCAATCCTATCTGTCCAAGCTGGAAACCGGAAAGTCCTCCCCCTCTTCGGAGGTATTTGCCCGCCTGCAATCGGTCTATGGGCTCGACCCGGCCGATATCGCCCGTCAGCTTGATCCGGCAGAACTGGCCCAGTTGCGTGACGTGGCACCGGTCCATGCTGCGGCAAATTCCATCCTGCGGCGGGCAGTTCAAATGTCGCGCGGCTGGATGATTGCGGGTCTGGCCTGCCTCTTTCTCGGCGGTGGTTCGATCGGCCTCGCCTCGCTCGCCGAAGAGGTGAGCTATGAGGAGTATCTCTACCGCTCCATCGGCGTGATCGCGGCGGGTGAACATCCGGATGTTTACGACGTCCTCACGCGTCCGGCGCAGCCGGAAGGTGAAGCAATGGTGACCGGGGGCGCGGGGCAGACAGCACTGCGCGCCCGGCAGATCGAGATGCTGGAACGGGTCGATGAAGAGTTTCGAACCCTGCGCGAGGCCCGCGGTGACGGCTTCTACGAAAGCGTCGAGGGCGGGCGGCGGTATTTTGAACCCGTGGATTATGTTCGCGTTGTCATCGAGTCGCCGCTTCGCTGGTTCGCTGTGCCTGGCTTGATGTTCCTGCTCGGCAGCTTCGGTTGCTTCTTCATCAGCTTCCGCTGGAAGTAATGCCTGTCGCCGCACATTGCCGGCGATGACGCGGCGTCGCGCCAACCCCGCGACCCGACTTACCCTTCAAGGAGAAGACCATGTTTCAAATGCGAGCGATCGCAGCTGCATCCGTGTGCGCTGCGCTGACCCTTTCCCCCGGCCCGGGCATCGCCCAGCCCGTGATCGACACGGTCCAACTCGGCGACCGCATTGATCGCTATTTCACGACCTCGGAACAGAATGGCGTCGTCCCCGGTGCGATCATCGTCTCGAGAGGCGGGGAGCGGATTTACGAGGCCTATTACGGGCTCGCCGATCGCGCCGCGGGGCGTGGTTTTGACGAGAACACGATTTTCGACATCGGATCGCTCACCAAGCAATTCACCGCAGCGGCGATTCTCATCCTTGCCGACCGAGGCGCGATCGCGCTGACGGACACGCTGGACCGGTATTTCGACAATGTGCCGGCCGACAAGGCCTCGATCACGATCGACCAGCTGTTGAGTCATTCCTCCGGCCTGTCGGACGATACCGGCGCCTTTGCCGGGTCGGATTTCGATCCCTTCATTTCCGAGCAGCAAGTCATGGCGATGGTGTTGGCCAGCCCGCTCACCTCACAGCCGGGTACGCGTTATGAATATACAAATGCGGGCTATTCCGTGCTGGCCGCGATCATCGAGCACGTGTCGGGTCAGGATTACGAGACCTTCCTGCGGCAGGTCCTGTTTGAGCCCGCCGGCATGGACAATACCGGACAGCGTCAGCTGGAGTGGAGTGAGGACACGGCCGCCCGCGGCTATGATTATCGGCGCGCCGATCCGCAACGGGCAGATCTGGGGCACTTGTTTTTGAACCTCTGGCAGAACGAGCCGGTTACCTGGCATCTGCTGGGCAATGGCGGCATCCACTCCACGCCCGCCGATCTGGAGCGTTGGCACCAGGCGTTGCAGCAGGGGCGTATCCTGTCGCCTTCCTCCCTCCGGCTTTACCAGGCGCCCCATTCGCCAAGGGTCGCACCGGCGAGTCAGGGGTTCACGCATTATGGCTATGGCTGGGCGGTCGGGACCAGTCCGGCAGGAACGCCGGTGCTCAGTCACAATGGTGGAAATTCAATTTTCTTCGCGTCCATCCACCGCTACGTCCAGGAGGATATTCTCGTCATTCACATGACCAATGAGGCCAGCCGCGAGATCGAGCGGATGGGCTATGATGTCGGCCGGATGATCTTCGACCCGGCTTTCGAACCCGCCCCGATACCGCCCTATGCCCTCCGCCTGGCGCTCGATTTTGCTGCCTCGCATGATGTGAGTGATGCTCCCGCGCTTATTCCCTTCATCGAGGCGCGAACTGGCCGGGCGCTTGAGGCAGCATGGGTGCTCAATCGCGTCGGCTTCCGCCTGCTGGCTGAGGGGCGTCATGGCTGGGCCGTCGCGGTTCTGCGGGCCAATACCGAACGCTTCCCGGGCGACGGAAATCTCCATGACAGCCTGGCGACGGCCTATCAGCGGGCCGGTGACCTTGACGCTGCCATCGCGGAATTTCGCCGGGCGCTTGAACTGGCGCCTCGGGACGGGACGTGTTTCTGGTGTGCGGACTCGACCAATGGCCTCGCTGAACTCGGTGCGCTGCCGGAGTGAACAGACCGGATGCTGAAGCAGCCCGGGTCACCTTTGCGGTGCGCCCGGGCTGCCAGCCTATTCGCTTTCACCGCGCAGATAGGTATCCAGGAAGCTGAGATAGGCCTCTGACGCCGTGATGCGGTTGTCGCGGCCGCGGAAGCCGTGGCCTTCATCGGGGAAGAGGACGTATTCGACCGGCACGCCATTGGCGCGCACGGCGGCGACCATTTCATCGCTCTCCACCTGTAGCACGCGCGGATCATTGGCGCCCTGGATGACCATCAGCGGCTTGGTGATGCTGTCGGCGTGAAAGAGCGGCGAGATGGCGCGGTGACGTTCGGCATCGGTCGCCGGATTGCCCATTTCATCATAGAGCGACTCGCGGAAACTCTCCCACCAGGGCGGGATGGAGGCGAGGGTGCGCTCCCAATTGGTGACGCCGAAAATATCGATCCCGACCTCGAAGGCGTCGGGATGGAAGGCGAGGGCGGCAACCGTCATGAAGCCGCCATAGGAGCCGCCGATCACGCCGACCTGGTCGTCGCGCACCCAGTCGAGCGAGCGCAGATAATCGCCGGCCGCGACAATGTCCTGCAGGTCTTCCTCGCCATGGCGCCGGTCATCCATGTGGAAGAAGGTTTTGCCATAGCCCGAGGAGCCGCGATTATTGGCGGCGTAGACGGCATAGCCGTGATTGACGAGGTGCTGGATCATCGCCGAATAGCCGATCCGGCTCTGACCGCCCGGCCCGCCATGGACCATGACGAGGGCGGGCACGGGATTGTCGGCGCTGGAACCATGCGGGCGATAGAGGATGCCCGGAATTTCCACGCCGTCGAAACTGGCAAAACGCACCACTTCGGCATCGACCATATCGGCCTCGCTGATCGCCGGATTGAGGGCCTGGGTCAGCTGGGTGTGGGCCTGGGTGGCCAGGTCCACGATATGGAGGTTGGAGGGTGAGGTAGCGGCATTGATCATGAAGGCGATCGAGCCCTCATCGCGGGAAAAACGGACCGAACCGAGATCGCCGGCCGGCAGATCGGGCAGGGCGAGCGCCTGGCCGGTCTGCAGATCGGTGATGGTCACCTCGGTACGGGCATCGGCATTGATGCCGGTCACCAGAAAACGGCCCGAGGGTGAGTAGGTGACGAACTGGACGTCCCAGTCGGCGGTCACCACCGGGGCGCGCTCTCCGGTGGCGAGGTCATATGACCAGGCCTGGGAGAATTCGCCGAATTCGTCGGTGGCATAGATCAGGGCGCTGCTGTCGGCCGTGAAGGTGTAGGCGCTATAGGCGATATTGCCCTCATGGGCCGTGATCAGGACCGGCTCCGCATTGTCCGCGGCGCGGTCGACCAGCAGGATGTCGCTATCGGCCGAGGTGCGATTGCGCACCAGCGCAAGCCAGCGACCATCCGGGCTGACCGCGCTGATCGAGAGGGCGTCGGTGTTTTCAAACAGGACGCTGCTCTCATAGCTCAGCGTGTCGTATTGATAGACATCGAAGGCACCGGCATCGCGGGCATTGGTGGCAATCCAGATATCGTTGCCATCGGGCGAGAAGCCGATGAACTGGGCCTTGACGTTTTCGCCGGGGGTGAGGTCGTTCAGGCGGCCATCGAGTTCGCGGACATAGACATGATTGAGCTCGTCGCCGCCGCCATCGAAGGTGACCAGGACGCGATCATCATTCGGGAACCAGCTGATCGCCGCCGTCGCGCTTGTGGTTGAATCCGTCAGCGCCTCGCGCTCACCGGAAACCGGATCGACCGCATAGGCATTATAGACGCCGGTTTCGTCCGAGGAGATGAGGATGCGGCCATCGGAGGCGGCAAAGGCAAAGCCCGCACTGTCCGCCATGCCGAAGCTGGTGGTCATGAAGAAGGTGGCGGCATCGTATCGCGTCACCGTTGGCGCCGGCGCATCGATGGCGGCGGGCGGAGCCTGGTCAGCGGGCTGGCAGGCCGCCAGTCCGAGTGCGAGTGCCGCACTGATTGCGAAATACTTCATGCTCATCTCCCCAAATCCATGTTGCGCGCATCATAGCGCAGGGTGGGATGGGAACCAGCAAAGAAAAAGGCCGCCCCCGGCGGGAGCGGCCTTTCCTTTGACATTCAGCCGGAGCTGAACGGCGTGATTACATCATGCCGCCCATTCCGCCCATTCCGCCCATGCCGCCCATGTCGGGCATGCCGCCACCAGCGGACTCATCCTTTGGTGCGTCGGCGACAGCGGCTTCCGTGGTGATCAGCAGGGAAGCAACCGAAGCGGCATCCTGCAGAGCGGTACGGACAACCTTGGCCGGGTCGATGACACCGAATGCGAGCATGTCGCCATACTCTTCGGTCTGGGCGTTGAAGCCGAAGGTGAGAGAAGCGTTTTCCATGACCTTGCCGACCACGATCGAGCCTTCGACACCGGAGTTTTCGGCGATCTGGCGGATCGGGGACTGCAGGGCGCGCGAGATGATTGCGATACCCTGGGTCTGGTCAGGATTGTCGCCCTTCATGCCGATCAGCTTCAGGGAAGCCTTCAGCAGAGCAACACCACCGCCTGGCACGATGCCTTCTTCAACGGCCGCGCGGGTCGCATTGAGGGCGTCGTCGACGCGGTCCTTCTTCTCTTTCACTTCCATTTCGGTCGCGCCGCCGACCTTGATCACGGCAACACCGCCAGCCAGCTTGGCCAGACGTTCCTGCAGCTTTTCACGGTCGTAATCGGAGGTGGTTTCCTCGACCTGGCGACGGATCTGGGTGACCCGGGCTTCGATCGCGGCACCTTCGCCGGCACCGTCGACGATGGTGGTATCGTCCTTGGTGATGCCAACGCGCTTGGCCGTGCCGAGCATGTCGAGGGTGACGGTCTCAAGCTTGATGCCGAGGTCTTCGGAGATGACCTGGCCACCGGTGAGGATGGCAATGTCTTCCAGCATCGACTTGCGACGATCGCCGAAGCCCGGTGCCTTGACGGCAGCGATCTTCAGGCCGCCACGCAGCTTGTTGACCACGAGGGTCGCCAGGGCTTCGCCTTCAACGTCTTCCGCGATGATCAGCAGAGGACGGCCGGACTGAACAACGGTTTCCAGGATCGGCAGCATGGGCTGAAGCGAGGTGAGCTTCTTCTCGTGCAGCAGGATGTAGGGCTCTTCGAGCTCGACCGTCATCTTCTCGGCATTGGTGATGAAGTAAGGCGAGAGGTAACCGCGGTCGAACTGCATGCCTTCAACGACGTCCAGTTCGGTGTCGAGGGATTTGGCTTCTTCAACCGTGATGACGCCTTCATTGCCGACCTTTTCCATGGCCTTGGCAATCATGTCACCGATTTCCGATGCGCCGTTGGCCGAAATGGTGCCGACCTGGGCAACTTCAGCAGTGCCCTTGATCGGGGTGGCAGAGGCCTTGATCTCGGCGACGACGATGGCAACAGCCTTGTCGATGCCGCGCTTCAGGTCCATCGGGTTCATGCCGGCCGCAACCGACTTCATGCCTTCGCGGACGATGGACTGGGCCAGGACCGTGGCGGTCGTGGTGCCGTCACCGGCTTCGTCATTGGTCTTCGAGGCGACTTCGCGCAGCATTTGTGCGCCCATGTTCTCGAATTTGTCGGCGAGCTGGATTTCCTTGGCGACCGAAACGCCGTCCTTCGTGGTGCGCGGGGCACCGAAGGATTTTTCAAGGACGACATTGCGGCCTTTCGGGCCGAGGGTCACCTTGACGGCGTTGGCAAGGATATCGACACCGCGCAGCATGCGCTCACGGGCGTCGGAACCGAAGAGTACGTCTTTAGCAGCCATGGGATTTTTTCCGTTTGCTAGAGTGGGTCAGAAGGGATCGGGGCGGCCGCTCAGGCGCCAACGATGCCCAGGATGTCGGATTCTTTCATGATCAGCAGCTCGGTGCCGTCGAGGGTGACCTCGGTGCCGGACCATTTGCCGAACAGGATGCGATCGCCGGCCTTGACGTCGAGGGGACGGACCGAGCCGTCATCCTTGATCGCGCCGGTGCCCACGGAGACGACTTCGCCTTCCTGGGGCTTTTCCTTGGCGGTGTCAGGGATGATGATCCCGCCTTTGGTGGTGGATTGTTCTTCGAGGCGCTTCACAAGGACGCGGTCGTGCAGAGGACGAAAGCTCATCTTGGTGTATCTCCAACAAGAGGACAGAAAATCAAAAACAGCTCGGAAGTGAGTTTGGCACTCACGACCGTCGACTGCTAACAGAGGGGCAGATAAGCAGTCGCCATGACGGCGTCAAGGGCGCCGATGTGTGCCGGGAAGCGGAAACACGGCGCCGCGTTTTCTGCCGGTCATTTTCCGTTCATCGCGCGATTGATATCGCTCCGTCGCAATGCCTGTGATAATAACGCTCTGACGGTCGACGCGACCGCGAAGCTGAGAGGTCGAACCCATGAAGATCCGTACTGCGCTGATGACTACCCTGGCTGCGCTGGCCATGACGGCCTGCACCACCACTGACCCCTATACCGGCGAAGTTCGCCCGAATTACACTGGACGTGGCGCGCTGATCGGCGCTGCCGCCGGCGCTGCGCTGGGCTATCTCACCAATACGTCCGACAGCCAGGAAGGCCGTACCAACGCCCTGATCGGCGCCGGCATTGGCGGTCTCGCCGGGGCCGGGATCGGCAATTACATGGATCGCCAGGAAACGGCGATGCGCGAGGCGATGTCGGACAGCGGCGTCGGCGTTCGCCGCCAGGGCAATGATCTGCTGCTGATCATGCCGGGCGATGTGACCTTCGACACCAACTCCTCCTCGATCAAGCCGGACTTCTACCGCATCCTCAATGATGCCGCCGAAGTCCTTAATCGCTATCCCGCCACCTATGTCGATGTCATCGGTCATGCCGATTCGACCGGGGCGGATGCCTATAACCAGACGCTGTCCGAACAGCGGGCCTCGTCGGTGGGCAGCTATCTGATCTCCCAGGGCGTGCTGCGCGACCGTTTCTACATCGCCGGCATGGGCGAGCGTTCGCCGATCGCCAGCAATGACACCTCCGAGGGCCGGGCCCGCAACCGGCGCGTCGAAATCCTGATCCGCCCGCATACGGTTTCCTGATCCGGGTATCAGCTGACTGGAAGAAAGCGGTCCACTCCGGTGGGCCGCTTTTTTCTTGCCGGGGAAAAGCGGGGCCGGGTGGCGGTTTACCTTCGTTAACCAAACGACAACCGGTAGAGGATCAGCCTAGCATCAAGCATTGCCACCGATTCGTTTTCGGCATTGCCGGTTCAACAAGGCTGCCCATGCCCCGCGCATCAGACATTCTCATTCTGCTCACCTATGTGATGATCGCGGTCGTCGCCGCGGTCGGGTTCGAGTTCTTCGGCCTGATGTCGACGGCGACAGCCTGGATGATGGGCGCGATCGTGTTCATCGTTGCCGGCATGGCCCATTCCGCAGCCTCGCATGCGGCGGAACGCAAGGCGACGGAAGAGGAAATCCGCGGCCTCAAATCGGCCAATCTTGCCCTGGCAGAGGAATTCGAGGCGGCGCAGCGCCGGCTCGATGAAATCACCGACGAGCTGCGCTGCGAGGCTGTCGAGCGCGACAATGCCTTCGTGCACGAGGTCAAGGTGCTCGAGGATCTGGTGCGCCGTGTCGGCGAGCCACTCCCGGACCGGACCGGACCGGCCGTCGAGGCGAGCAGCAAGGCGGTCAATATCGACATCATCCGCGAGGCGCTCCAGGCGAATCGGGTCGATCTCTACCTGCAGCCCATCGTCACCCTGCCGCAGCGGCGGATCATGTTTTATGAAAGTTTCACCCGCCTGCGCGACGCGGCTGGCCGCCTGCTGGCGCCGAGCGTCTTCATAGAGGCCGCCGAACGCGCCGGCCTGATGACCGAGGTCGACAATCTCCTGCTGTTCCGGTGTGTCCAGATCCTGCGCCGTCTGACGCAACAGGATCGCCGTGTCGGGATCTTCTGCAATGTCTCGGCCCATTCGCTGGCCGATGAGAGCTTCTTCCCGTCCTTCCTCGACTTCATCCGCCAGAACAATGACCTCGCCGGGGCCCTGATTTTCGAGATCCCGCAGCGTGCCTTCATCGAGCGCAATGCGATTGCGGCGCGCAACATGTCGCGCATGGTCGATTTCGGTTTCCGCTTCTCGATCGACCAGGTCACGGATGTCGATGTCGATCTCGCCGAGATGCAGCGGGCCGGCGTACGTTTCGTGAAGATCGCCGGCGAGCGCCTGCTCGATGCGGTCAATAATCTCGAGTCGATTGCCGGACTGGAGCCGGGTTCGATTGCCCATGAAGACATGGCCGGCGTGTTTGCCCGCCACGGCATCGACCTGATCGTCGACAAGATCGAATCCGAATCGACCGTGGTCGAAGTGCTCGAGCTCGACGTCGCCTACGGCCAGGGCCATCTGTTCGGCGAGCCGCGCCCGGTGCGTGACGAAGTGCTCGACGAAGCCGGCAATGTTGTCCGGATGGCCAGCTAGCAAGCGCCCAGCGGGTCAGGATTGACCTGACGCGGCGGCGCTGCTTCAACCCGCTCATGACCCAGCCTGTTTGCCTGTCCGAGCTACGTGACCGCTATGACGTCCTGTATTGCGATGTCTGGGGCGTGATCCGTGATGGCCGCCGGCTCTTGCCCGCCGCTGTCGACGCCCTCATCCGCTTTCGCCAGTCGGGCGGATTTGTCTGCCTCGTCTCCAACTCGCCGCAACGCGCGCGCGGCCTGGCGGCCCACCTGGACCAGATGGGCATGCCCGGTGGCAGTATCGATGCGATCGTCACCTCGGGCGATGCGATCCATGCGGAGCTGGCCAAGCGAATGCCCGGCCGCGCCCTGCGGATCGGGCCGGATGATGATGACGCGCTCTATGAGGGGCTGGACATCCGCTTCACCGACCTCGCCGACGCGGATTTCATCAGCTGTACCGGGCCGGATGATTACTGGAACGGCAAGCCGGAGGACTATCGCGGCGTGCTGGAAGCGGCGCTTGAGCGCGATCTCGATCTGGTCTGTGCCAATCCCGACATTGTCGTGCAGTCCGGGGACCGGCTGGTCTATTGCGCCGGTGCCATTGCGCGCCTGTACACCCAGATGGGCGGGCGGAGCATTGTCGCGGGCAAGCCGCACCGGCCGATCTACGAACTGGCACGGGCCAGGGTCGAGGCGTCGGGCCGGTCTGTCGACCTAAAGCGGGTTCTGGCCATTGGCGACGGGCCGGAGACCGATATCGCCGGTGCCATGCGCATCGGCATCGATGCGGTCTTCATCGCCGACGGCATCCACGCCGCAGACCTGAACAGCGACAGTCTCGATTCCGAAACTGTCGCTGACATGTTGGATGACTATGGGGTGCAGGCGCGCTGGTGGGCGCCCAAACTGGTCTGGTCGGCCTAGTCGAACAGCGAGTCGATTGAGCCCTGGTCGAGATCATTGACCGGTGGCGCATCCATCGCGGCGAACATGGCGTCGATATCATCCTGGCTGGTTTCAGGACCGCCCATGGCCGGACCGTTGAGCAATTGCTCGCGGGCACGCTTTTCCTCGGGCGTTTCTTCCTGCGGGGTCATGTCAGCGTCGCGGACACCCATCACCTCGGCGAAGCGGGCGACCCGGTCTTCGACATGGCGCAGGCTGTTGACCACTTTGGAAACCCGCTGACCAGCGAGATCCTGGAAACTGCAGGCTTCGATGATGGTCATCATCTGCGCCTCGACATTGGCCCGGTAGGCAGCGAAATCTTCGTTGTCATCGCAGAGGACATCCTCGGCCGCCGACATGATGGTCTCGGTGGCCTTCTCGGTATCCCCGACAACGGCTTCCAGCTCGGCGCCGGCGGTCGGGATACGCTGGGTCTTGATATCATTGGGGCGCAGGGCGGCAATTTCGTCCCGCGTCCGTGAGATATACTCGGCGATATAATTGAATTCCTGGCAGATCGACTGGTCGAGGGAGCTGAAGAACAGCTTCATCGTATCCGTCAGCTGGTGGGCCAGCTTCAGAACTTCCATGATCTGCGCACCTTGCAGATCGCCGGCCTTCAGGGAGGCGAGCGATGTGCGGACTTGCGCGGCGACATTGGCGGCGGGCATGCGGCCCTCCTTGCTCAGCAGGTTCAAACGGGGTGTCGTTCAGGCCAGGGCCTAGAAATCACCCAGAACAGCGGACATCTTCGATTTCAAGGTGCCGGCATTGAACGGCTTCACGATGTAGTTGTTCACGCCGGCTCGTTTCGCCGCGACAACATTCTCGGTCTTGGACTCTGCGGTCACCATGATGAAGGGCGTGGCTTTCATGCCTTCATCAGCGCGAACCTTTTGCAGCAGCTCGTAGCCGGTCATCGGTTCCATGTTCCAGTCGGAAATGACCAGTCCATATTTGTTTTCCTGCATCTTCGCGAATGCTTCCTGCCCGTCAGAGGCATCATCGACATTCTCGAAGCCAATCTGCTTGAGCAGGTTGCGTATGATTCTGATCATGGTTTTGTAGTCGTCCACAACCAGGATCGACATTGTCATATCGACAGCCATGCTAAGTCTCCATCCACTCGGCGTGTTACCTGAGACAGCTTGTTCCGCTGTCTTCATCGATGACCCTAGACAACTGCGGATAAAAATCGGTTAAAGCGAGCGAAGACACGGAGAGAGTCATGGCGGAAATCGTAGCAATTGCCTTGGAAGACATGCGAATCGGTCAATCTGCGGAAGCAGTGCGAGTCGTTGTTGAGGAAGATCTGGACCAGTTTGCCAAGGTGTCGGGCGACTATAATCCGGTACATATGGACGAGGCCTATGCCCGCACGACGCCGTTCCGCGGCCGGATCGTGCACGGCGCCCTGGTCGCCTCCCACATCTCCGGTGTGCTCGGCAACCAGCTGCCTGGACCGGGCGCGATCTTCCTGGCGCTGAACATGCGCTTCTTCCAGCCGGTCCGGATCGGTGACGAGGTGCTGACGCGCGTCACGGTGAAGGATATCGACATCAAGGCCCGGCGCCTGGTCATGGACTGTGTCTGCACGGTCGAGGGCAAGGTCGCGATGCAGGCCGAGGCGGAAGTCATGGTCCGCAAGCGGCGCCGTGCCCCGGTTGAGTAGCTGTTGATGCAGACGCTTCACGGATATGACCGGATTGACGCCGGACACCGCGGTGCGGTTGTCGCGCTGGGCAATTTCGACGGCGTGCATCTGGGGCACCGCGCCGTGCTCGATGTTGCGCGCAATCTGGCCGGCGCGGCCGGGGCAAAGCTCGGCGTCGCCCTGTTCGAACCTCATCCGCGGCGCTATTTCGCGCCCGAGGCAAGGGCGTTCCGGCTGATGAGCCCGGCGCGCCGCGATGCCCTGCTGGCCTCCCTCGGCGTTGACCAGCTGCATGTGCTCGAATTCGACGCCGTGATGGCCCAGATGACGCCGGAGGGGTTCGTGCAGACGGTCCTCGCCGACGGTCTCGGGATCAATGGTATCGTCACCGGGGCCGATTTCCGGTTCGGCGCCGGCCGCACCGGTTCGACCGTCGAGCTGGCGCAATTGTGTGATGCGCGTGGCATTCAGTCGGCCTTCGCCGAGCTGGAGGGCAATGGCTCCGACAAGGTTTCCTCGACCCGGATCCGCCAGGCCATCCATGACGGCAACATGCAGGCCGCAGCCGAACTTCTCGGCGTGCGCTGGACGGTGGACGGCATTGTCGTGCAGGGCAATCAGCGTGGCCGCACGATCGGCTTCCCGACCGCCAATATCGATCTGGGCGATTATGTCCGCCCGGCCTACGGGGTCTATGCCGTCCGCGTCGGCATTGACGGCCAGCCGGCAGACCGCCCGGCCGTGGCCAATATCGGAACGCGGCCGACGGTCGACGGTGTGACGGAATTGCTGGAAGTCCATCTGCTGGACTTTGACGGTGATCTCTATGGGCGCGAACTGGCGGTCGAGTTTCATGACCATTTGCGTGCCGAACGGCGCTTCGACGGGCTCGATGCTCTCAAGGCGCAGATCGCCCTGGATGCCACCCGCGCCCGCGACGTGCTGACGCGTGTGGCTGGACCGGCCTGACGGGCTCGGATATACGCGGAGCATGGTTTGTTCCCGATTGAAGAAATGCGATGCGGAGCTGTCTCCGGCATCCCTTGTCCGGCGAATTAGCGGCCCGGGCCGCCGGGATTGATCCTGGCGGTTCCGGGAGACTGCCTCTCCTCCAGAACCCTCCACGATACTGACCGCAAGGACCTGATCCGATGACGGATAAGACCGCCGATACCGGAAGCGAAACTGCCGAGAGCCGCGATTATCGCGAGACCCTGTTTCTGCCCAAGACCGATTTCCCGATGCGCGCCGGCCTGCCGACGCAGGAGCCGCGCTGGCTCGAGCGCTGGGAGAAGCTGGAAATCTACAAGCGCCTGCGTGAGCAGGGCGAGAAACGCACCCGCTTCGTGCTGCATGACGGCCCGCCCTACGCCAATGGCCACATCCATATCGGCACCGGCATGAACAAGATCCTGAAGGATTTTGTCGTGCGGTCGCGCCAGATGGCCGGTTTCGACGCGCCCTATCGACCGGGCTGGGATTGTCACGGCCTGCCGATCGAATGGAAGGTGGAGCAGTTCTACCGGTCCAAGGGCCGGAACAAGAATGATGTTCCGACCAAGGAGTTCCGCGCCGAATGCCGCTCCTATGCCGCCGGCTGGATCGATGTCCAGCGCGAGGAGTTCAAGCGTCTCGGCGGTGTCGGGAACTGGGATGATCCCTACACCACCATGGCCTATGAATCCGAAGCGGCCATCGTGCGCGAATTCCTCAGCTTCGTGAAACAGGGCCTGGTCTATTGCGGCTCCGCTCCGGTGATGTGGTCGCCGGTCGAGCAGACTGCCCTGGCTGAAGCCGAAGTCGAATATCACGACAAGGTCTCGACCACGATCTATGTCCGCTTCCCGCTGCGCGGCCTGCGTAAGGATGGCTCCGCGATTCCGGCCTCGTGCATCGGTGCGCATGTGGTGATCTGGACCACGACTCCGTGGACGATCCCGGCCAATCGCGCCATCTGCTATTCGCCCGATATCAGCTATGGCCTGTATGAGGTCACGGCGGTTGGCGAGAGCGAGTTCAAGCCCTGGGCGATGCCCGGTGATCGCCTGATCGTCGCCGACAATCTGTGGGAAGAGACCGCCGCCGCGGCCATGATCAAGCGCGCTGACCGGATCATGACCGTCGAACCGGAAGGTTTTGTCTGCGCCCATCCGCTCGCCAATGCCGACAAATACTGGAGCTATGGCGTGCCATTGCTCGCCGGTGACCATGTGACCGACGAGACCGGTACCGGCTTCGTCCACACGGCACCGGGCCATGGCGCCGAGGACTATGTCGCCTGGATGGCGCATCCCGAATGGCATGACCGCAATATGCCGGTGCCCCAGACCGTGGGCGAGGACGGTGCGTTTTACGACACGATCCCGCTGTTCGGCGGCTTGCACATCATCCGTGTCGACGGCAAGAAGCAGGGCCAGGACGGGCCGGCCAACAAGGCGGTGATCGATGCCCTGATCGCCCAGAACCGGCTTCTGGCGCGTGGGCGTCTGGAACACTCCTATCCGCACTCCTGGCGCTCCAAGGCACCGGTCATCTTCCGCAATACGCCGCAATGGTTCGTCGCCATCGACCGGCCGATGCAGGATGGCCGCTCCCTGCGCGAAGCTGCGCTCAAGGCGATCGGCGATACCGAATGGACGCCGAAGGTCGCTGAAAACCGCATCCGCTCCATGGTTGAGGGACGGCCGGACTGGCTGGTCTCGCGCCAGCGCGCCTGGGGCGTGCCGCTGACCCTGTTCGTCGAGGCCGGCACCAAGCGCGTGCTGAATGATCCCAAGGTGCATGCCCGTATCATCAAGGCCGTCGAAGAGGACGGGGCCGATGCCTGGTTCGAGCGTCCGGCATCTGAATTCCTCGGCGAGGAGTACAATGCTGATGAGTGGGAAAAGGTCACCGATATTCTTGATGTCTGGTTTGACAGCGGTTGCACCCATGCCTTTGCGCTGGAACCGCGTCCGGATCTGAAATGGCCGGCCGATCTCTATCTTGAAGGCTCCGACCAGCACCGCGGCTGGTTCCAGTCATCCTTGCTGGAAAGCTGCGGCACGCGCGGCCGTGCGCCCTATGACGCCGTGCTCACCCATGGCTTCGTCATGGCCGGTGACGGTCGCAAGATGTCCAAATCGCTCGGCAATACGCTGGCACCGAACGAGATCGCCAAGAAATACGGCATCGAGATCATGCGCCTGTGGGTCTCGGCCCAGGACTTCACCGATGATCTGCGCATCTCCGAGGAGATCCTGCAGACCTCGGTCGATGCCTATCGCAAGCTGCGCAATACGATGCGCTATGTGCTCGGTGCCCTCGATGGTTTCGAGGAGTCGGAAACCGTCCCGCACAATCAGATGCCGTCGCTGGAACGCTGGGTGTTGCATCGCCTGCATGAACTCGACGGTATCGTGCGCGAGGGCTATGCGGCCTATGACTTCAAGAAGGTCTATTCGGCGCTGTTCAATTTCTGCGTCGTCGACCTGTCGGCCTTCTATCTCGATGTCCGCAAGGACAGCCTGTATTGCGACCGCCCGGACGCCCTGCGCCGCCGGTCGGCGCGGACCGTCATGCATGAAGTCATCGACCGCCTCACGGCCTGGATGGCGCCGATCATGCCCTTCACCATGGAAGAGGTCTGGCTCGGCCTGCACCCGTCCGACACCGACAGTGTGCATCTGCGCACCTTCCCGCACACGCCATCCGACTGGCATGATGGCAGCCGTGCCGAGCGCTGGCAGACCATTCGCCGCCTGCGCCGGGTCGTGAACGGGGCACTGGAAGTGGAGCGCCGTGAAAAGCGCATCGGCTCCAGCCTCGAAGCCGCACCGCAGGTCTATGTCGCCGACCCGGCCTATCGTGATGCCCTGGCGCAGGAAGCCGACGGCGATATCGAGGACTATCTGGCCGAGATCGCGATCACCAGCCAGGCCAGCCTGCACGATGAACCGGCTCCGGACGGGGCTTTCCGTCTCGAGGATGTCGCCGATATCGCGGTCATTCCCGGCCGTGCGGTCGGCCGCAAGTGTGCACGCTCGTGGAAATATTCCACCGAGGTCGGCAGCGACAGCCGCTATCCCGAACTCTCCCCGCGCGATGCCGAAGCGGTCGCCCATTGGGACGCGATGAATGCTTGAGCGGCTGCGCGCGATGAGACAGGCGATCCGGCTCACACCTGAGTCCCGGCTGGGGTTGATCCTCGCCGGGGCCGTGCTGGTGCTCGACCAGCTCAGCAAATGGTGGGTGCTCGACCGGCTCGCCTTCTCGCCGCCGGGCTGTCTGGATTTCCAGCGCGCCGACGCGGCCGCCCGCGCCAGCATGGCCAATAATTGCGGCCATATCGAAGTCTCGCCCTTCTTCGACCTCACCATGGTCTGGAACAAAGGCGTCAGCTTCGGCCTGCTCGGTGCCGACGGTCCGCTTGGCCGGTTCCTGCTGGTCGGGTTTTCGGTCGCTGTGGCCCTGGCCCTGGTCGCCGGCCTGCTGTCGGTGGGACCGTTCAAGGTCGCCCGGCGCTGGCAGGCGATCGCGTTCGGCCTGATCATCGGCGGCGCCCTGGGCAATGCCATCGACCGGGCCCTCTACGGGGCCGTCGCCGATTTCCTGAACTTTTCGGGCCTGATGTTTCCCTGGGTGTTCAATATCGCCGATGTCGGGATCAATCTCGGCGTTGCGGCCATCATCCTGGATGTGTTCATTCTCGACCGCGATAAGCGGTAGACGAAGATGTAATGGTCTACGGGCTGGAGATCGACGAGACTCTTCGCTACATATGATCTGAAGAATGACTGGAGCTAGTCGACATGCGTTTGCCATCCGTACTCATCGCCGCTGCCGCGGCCAGTTTCGCCCTGACGGGTTGTGCCGCTGTTGAGCGGGGTTTCGGTGGCGGCAAGGTCACGCCGGACGAATTCCGCACGGTCACCATTGCGCCGCTGAGCGTGCCGCCCGAATTCAATCTGCGTCCGCCGGAGCCCGGTGCGCCACGTCCCGACGAAATCTATCCCGACCAGATGGCCCGTGCGGCTCTGCTGGGTTCCCAGGGTGAATTCCAGGGCAGCGATGCCGAGGCCCTGCTTGTCGCCCATGCCGGTGGCGGCGCGGCTGACCCCTTCATCCGCTCGATCATTGATGGCGAAACCGCCGGTGTCGTGCACAAGACCCGCAGCTTTGCCGACCAGGTCCTGTTCTGGCGCAATGGCGAATATGTCCCGCCCGTCGATGCGACACCGCTTGATTCCGGTGCCGAGGCCCTGCGCCAGGAGCAGATCCTCAACACCACCGGTGGCGGCGATGTCGAGATCGAACGCGATCGCCGGCTGTTGCCGAAACTGCCGGGCCTTTGATCGCGACCCCGTCGCGGACTTGACCGACTCAGGGCCAGCCGAAAGGTTGGCCCTATGTCTTTGACCATGACCCAGCCCATCATCCGCCGCCTGCCCGCGCAGACCGTCAATCGCATCGCCGCCGGCGAGGTGGTCGAACGGCCTGCCTCCGTGGTCAAGGAACTGGTGGAGAACGCCCTCGATGCCGGCGCCACCCGGATCGATATTGTCGCCGACAGTGGCGGCCTTACGCGCCTGCTGATCGAGGATAATGGCAAGGGCATGAGCGCCGAGGAGCTGGCGCTGTGCATCGAGCGCCACGCAACCTCGAAACTCCCCCTGGGTGAAGATGGTCAGGACGATCTGCTCAATATCGCCACCATGGGCTTTCGCGGTGAGGCGCTGCCCTCGATCGGTTCGATTGCCCGTCTGTCCATTGTCAGCCAGGCACGCGGTGCCGGCGATGCCTGGTCGGTCAGTGTCGAGGGCGGGCAGGCCGGAGACGTCGCCCCCGTCGCCCCGCTCGGACGTCCGGGCACGCGAATCGAAGTGCGCGACCTGTTCTATGCGACCCCGGCGCGCCTGAAATTCCTCAAGAGTGAACGGGCGGAGAATCTCGGCATTTCCGATGTCGTCAAACGTCTGGCCATGTCGCGGCCCGATGTCGGCTTCTTCCTGGTCCAGGACGGACGCAAGCGCCTGTCGATTGCCGCCGAGAGCGGCGATGATGCCGAGGCGCACAAGGCCCGGATGACGGCCGTGATCGGTGCCGATTTCGGCGCCAATGCGCTGGAAGTCGATCAGGTGCGCGAAGGCGTGCGGGTGACCGGTTTCGCCAGTCTGCCGACCTATTCACGCGGCAATGCGATGCACCAGTATCTCTTCGTCAATGGCCGCCCGGTGCGCGACAAGCTGCTCGGCGGTGCCGTGCGCGGCGCCTATCAGGATTTCCTTGCCCGCGACCGCCATCCCGTCGTCGCCCTCAATGTCGAACTCCCGACCAGCCAGGTGGATGTCAATGTCCACCCTGCCAAGGCCGAGGTCCGCTTCCGCGATGCCGGCCTGGTGCGCGGGCTGATCGTCGGGGCGCTGCGCCATGCCCTCGCGGGGGCCGGTCACAGGGCCTCCACGACCGTTGCCGGCCATGCCCTTGGTGCGGTGCGCCCGGAGGGGTATCGGCCACTACAGGGCGCCCAGTACCAGGCGCCGACCCATTCACCGCTCTGGGGCCGCATGCCGGAACCGCATCAGCCGGGCGTGTTCGAGCCGGGCATGTCGGCGCGGATCGAGCGCGATGATACGCCGGAAGACGCTCCGGGCTTGCCTGCGGGCATGGAGGGCCAGCCGCAGGCTCCGGCGCCGGACTGGCCGCTGGGCATTGCGCGGGCGCAATTGCACGAGACCTATGTCATCGCCCAGACGGCCGACGGTATCGTCATCGTCGACCAGCACGCAGCGCATGAACGCCTGGTCTATGAACGCATGAAGGCGATGATCGCCGAGACCGGTGTGCAGCGCCAGCGCCTGCTCGTGCCGGAAATTGTCGATCTGGAAGAGGCTGAGGCCCAGCGCCTGCTCGACCGCAGTCATGAGCTCGCCGAACTGGGTCTGGTGATCGAGGGCTTCGGTGCCGGTTCAATCGCGGTGCGCGAAACGCCGGCCTTGCTGAAAAAGCTGAATGTCCAGGGCCTGATCCGCGATCTCGCCGATGATCTTGCCGAATATGACCAGGCGCTGTCCCTGAAGGAAAAACTCGAGGATGTCGTCGGCACCATGGCCTGCCATGGCTCGGTGCGCGCCGGACGGCGTCTCAATGGCGAAGAGATGAATGCCCTGCTGCGCGAGATGGAGGCGACACCCCATTCCGGCCAGTGCAATCATGGCCGCCCGACCTATGTCGAGCTGAAACTGGCGGATATCGAACGCCTGTTCGGACGGCGCTAGGCTGAGGCCTGCCGGTCCGTTGCCTTGTCGAAGCTGAGATCGAGGGAGTGGGCCAGCTCGCCGATGAGTTCATTGGCGATGTCGACATCGACGCGCGTCTCGGTGTCCTTGCCCTGCCGGTAATTCCAGAAATCGCAGGCATGCGAGATCTCGCCGATCGCCCGCCCGATCTCGGAAAAGGACTGGCTGGCACCGCGCAGGAAGGTCTGGAAGGGCAGCGGATCATTCTCGTCGATCAGTGACTGGAACACGGTGTCGTAATTGACGAGATGGACTTTGACCGAGGCGAAATTCTCGTCGAGGCGCTGCAGGATCCGCCGCACCAGGCCATAGATGAAGACCTTGTCTTCCTGGCTGGCCCTGGCAAGACGCATGCTGGCCATGCGGGTGGCAACAGCCGGGAAGCCCTGCAGCAGGCGCGCATAGCACCACTTGTAGTACAGCACGCCCTTCCAGCCCTTCAGCGACCGCTCGAAATCATCGATGCCGAAGCGCAGGGCGTGACGCAGCGGCGCGAGCGCCGGGTTGGTGGGATCTTCCATCATCAGATGGGTCAGACGGTCGGCGGTGAGATCGATATCCAGCCCCGCCGCTCCGCTGGCCCGGTCGACCAGGGCGCGCATGTCGCGGCGCAGGAAGGAGCGCACCGCGCGGATATCCTGCAATGAAATGTCGAAATAACAATCGGCCACCTGGCGGCCGAGCCCCTGGGTCACATCGCGCAGCAGATAGGGGTCGAGCGAGGGCAGGCGGGCAATTTCCCGCAGCAGTTCCAGGTCGCGGCTGATCGCTTCATTGGGCGTGTTCGGCCCGACTGCCTCGCGAAAGGCCGAGTCCAGATTGGGTTGCTCGACAAACAGGGCATAGCCGCCGAGCTTGAGGTCAGACTTGCTGAACGGAAAAACGATCTTCGTCGCGGTGGCGCGATGCGTGTGGACATAGGGCCGGTCCTGGGCCCGCAGCGCATGTTTCAGCAGGATGGCATCATTGAGCCGCCGGCAGCTGAACAGGGGCGAGGCGGCGTGCGCCGGGTTCGTCGCATTGAGACGCGCAATTTCGTGCAGGTTCAGGACGCGCGCCGATGCGGCTGTCCTGGCCAGGCGATGCAAGCTTCTGAGTTGATGCGTGCCTGTCATGTCCGCCCCGGTCACGTGTGCATCCAGCTGAACGCTATCTCCGGGAGAATTGGGGACAAATTCGAATTTACGGTTAATGCGGGTGCGCCCGGTCCGCGCTCCCGCGGACGGGGGCGGAAGGTGCGGCTCAGTTGTCGCGTTCGAGGAACATCACCTTGGCGGCGCCATATTCGCGCTCATTGGCGCAGATCCAGCCGGGGGTTTCCGGCTTTTCCTCGATTCCCACTTCCAGCATGGCGACGGCATCTTCAGCCACCCAATTGCCGGTCAGCAGTTTGCCAAGTGCCTTTTCGCCGAGCCCGCTGCCATAGGGCGGGTCGAGGAACACCAGATCGAAGGGTTCGGCCATCGCGGCCGGCCTGGAGCCCATTGCGGTGGCATCCTTGCGGTGCAGACCGGTCTGGGAGAAGAGTTTGAGCGTCTGGATGTTCTCGTGGATCGCTGAGCGTGCACCGGCCTCATTGTCGACGAACAGGCAGTAGGCCGCGCCGCGCGACAGGGCTTCCAGGCCGAGTCCGCCGGAACCGGCAAACAGGTCCAGCACCCGGCTGCCGACCAGGGGCGGAGCCCATTCGGCATGTTCGAGCACGTTGAAAATCGCTTCGCGGGCCCGGTCCGAAGTCGGACGTGTCGTGCGTCCCTTGGGCGCGCCGATGGTGCGGCCCTTGTATAATCCACCAACAATTCTCATGGCCTAGCTGCGCCCCCTTGGCTTGCGGTCGGTGCCGGGCTTGCCGGTGGAGCTGCCGGGTCTGGCGGCGGGATTGCGGTTTTTGCCGGCGAGCTGAAAACCGGTTTTCGGCTTGCTGCTGCCCGTCTTGCCGGCCGGTGGCTTGCCGCCGAACTTGCGGCCATCGGCCCGCTTGGTATCAACCGGCTCGGCCGCGGCCGCTCTCGGGTCCGAGCGTTTCGGCCCGCCACGCTTGGGATCACCACGTTTGGGATCGGGGCGCTTGGAATCCGGGCGGGCCCGTGGGCCGCGCGTGCGGGAATCCTCGAGATACTGCACCGGTTTGGCGAAGCCGGGCTGGCCGGCACCGCCCATGGTGCGCTTGGCCGGGCGCTTGGCAGGGCGGGTGCTGGCGGCGGCCAGCTCCTCGAACACATGCCCGTCTTCCATCAGATGTCCACACTGGTCCTTGAGGACGCGCGAGGCGACGGATTTGACTTCACCGCGATCGATTGTACCGAGCTGGAATGGCCCATAGGCGATCCGGATGAGCCGGTTGACGCGCAGGCCGACGGCATCGAGGGCGCGGCGCACCTCGCGGTTCTTGCCTTCCTTGATGCCGATCGTCAGCCAGATATTCGAACCGGTCTCGCGTTCGACTTCCACTTCCATCGGGCCGTATTTGATGCCTTCCACCGTGATGCCGGCCTGCAGCTTGGCGATGGCGGCATTGTCGATCGTGCCGAAGGCGCGGGCGCGATAGCGCCGCGTCCAGCCGGTGGAGGGCAATTCCAGGGCGCGGGCGAGGGCGCCGTCATTGGTCAGAAGAAGCAGGCCTTCCGATGTCAGGTCGAGCCGGCCGATCGAGATCACCCGGCCGATTTCCTTCGGCAGCTTGTCGAAGACGGTTTCGCGCCCTTCCGGGTCGCTATGGGTCGTCACCAGGCCGGCGGGCTTGTGATACAGCCACAGGCGCGTGGCCTCGGGCGTTTCCACCAGGACACCGTCGACGACGATCGTCTCGCGGCCCGTCACCTTGAAGGCCGGGGTGTCGAGCGTCTTGCCGTCCACCTTCACCCGTCCGCCCTCGATCATGCGTTCGATCTCGCGCCGCGAAGCGACGCCGGCACGGGCGAGGTATTTGGCGATGCGTTCGCCGGTCTCTGCTGCGTCGGTCAAACTTGACCCTTTCCCATCGGCGCTCTACGCCGCCAATATGACAACGTCGCGAGATACCGGGTTTATGGAGGCGGCACTACGCCTGGCGCAAGCGGCAGCGGAAGCTGGCGAAACGCCAATCGGTGCAATCATCGTCGATCCGGCCACGGACGAGATCATCGCGAGCGCGCATAATAGCCCGATTGCGGGCCATGATCCAACCGGGCACGCAGAAATACTCGCCTTGCGCGCCGCAGCGGCCCGGCTTGGCAATTATCGCCTCCCGGGACTGGAGCTGTTCGTGACGCTGGAACCATGCGCCATGTGCGCCGGCGCCATCAGCCACGCCAGGATTGGCCGTCTGGTCTATGGGGCCGATGATGCCAAGGGCGGGGCGGTTGCGCACGGGCCGCGCTTTTTCGAACAACCCACCTGCCACTCCCGCCCGCAGGTCACATCCGGCATTCTGGCCGAGGAGAGCGCGGCGCTCCTGCGCGGGTTTTTCCGGGCGCGCCGCAAGGCGAAAACCAGTGACGTTTGATCCTGACCTTGCCGACCGCATGGAGGCCGCCCTGGTCGCGCGCGGTGCCATGCCGGCGCGCCGCCGGATGTTCGGCGGTATCGCCCTGATGGTGAATGGCCATATGAGCTATGGCACCTCGAATGAGGAGATGCATGTCCGCGTGGGGCCGGAGCGCTATGCCGAGGCACTGACCCGGCCGGGCGCGCGTATCATGGACATGACCGGCAAGGTGATGACGGGCTGGGTCACCATCGATGGTCCGTCCGATCTCGACGAGGACGAGCTCGGCGGCTGGGCCGGTCTGGCGCTAGACTTCAACCGCACCCTGGCACCGAAATAACGGCTCAGGCCGCGAGCCGCGCCTCCAGCCCGTCCCGCGCCGCCGGCCACTCTTCCCTGAGCATGGAAAAATACACCGAGTTCCGCCATTCGCCGGTCCAGCACAGCAGGTGATGGCGCAGCGTGCCTTCCTTTGTGGCCCCCATTTTCAACATCGCATTCTGTGAGCGCAGATTCTTGTGGTGGGTCTTGAGCTCGACGCGCTCGGCACCGGCATCGAAGGCATTGCCGAGCAGGAGGTGTTTGCAGGCCGGATTGACCTTGCTGCCGCGGGCTTCGGCGCAATACCAGGTCCAGCCGACCTCCAGCCGTTTGTGGGGCGGGGTGATCGCCAGATAGGCACTATGACCCAGCGCCGTCCCGTCGCCCTGCCGGCGCACGAGGTGAGAGACCTGGTCGCCGCGCGCCTGGCCGGCCAGCATGAGATCGAACCAGGGATCGAAATGATCGCCATCGCCGCGGATCGAGGTCAGCGCCCACAGCTCGGCTTCCGCTGCCAGCGGCCGCAACTCCTCGCGATGGGCCTCGACCAGCGGCTCAAGCCGGACAATGTCATTTTCAAGTACGCGCGCTTTGATCTGCATGGCTCAGCTCCCGATCAGCAAGAGCGCTCCGCGTATCACATAGATCGCGCCAATTCCTGACACGATCCATTTCGTCCAGTTACGGAATTGAACATCGCTCATCACCTCCAGCAGGCGCGCGCCCAGTGTGGTGCCGATGATCGCGAGCGGGCCGGCGATCAGCAGCCAGTGAACTTGCGGCAGCGCCCCGGCGGCAATCGCCGGAGCGATGTAATAGGCGACCTTCACCAGGTGGGAGACGACCTGTGTCGCCGCCTTGGTGGCCACGATGATGCGCCGGTCGCGCGGGGCGGCGACGAAGAAGACATCGACCAGCGGACCGGACACGCCGGCGACGGTATTGAGTCCGGTGACGAGAAAGCCGCAGATCGCCGCCTGGACCGGATTGCCGGCATCCAGTTTGAGCCATTTGCGGGGAATCCAGATCACGGCCGGCACCAGGCCCAACACGATGAACAGCCAGGGCTTGGGCAGTTCGAAGGCGGCGAAGAACAGGACGGCCGCCGCGCTCGCCGAGCCCGTCAGATAAATGCCGAGGATGCGCCAGTCGATCCATTTGCCGAGCAATATGGCGCGCCAGCCATTGGAGACGGTCTGGACCACCCCATGCACCACCATGGCGGCGGAGACCGGCAGGATCATCGCCAGCACCCCCATCAGGATCAACCCGCCCGCCATGCCGAAAATCCCGGAGATGAAGGCCGTGATGAAGACGGAGATGATCAGGATGAGGATATTCATACGGCGTGGACCAACACGCGGCCCGGCGATGGCGGGCGCGGCCAAACTTGCGGAACACAACGGGAACGTGTAGTGTTCACGGGATGTGGTCCAAGCTGCTTCGATGTCTGATGCAGGTCTCCGCCGGTATAGGCGCGGTGGTCGCGCGCATTACGCTTCCGCTGCGCCGACCGAGTGTATCGGTCTGGCGGAACTGGGAAGTGGTTTGCCGCGCGGCCGGGCTGGGGGCGATTGGACTGTCGGTGTTCGCCGAGGGCGGGCAGGTTCAGCCTGGCAGCATCCTCGCCGGTATCATTGTGCTGATCGCGAGCACATACTGCGCCTATCGAGCGGGCGAAATGGAGGCAGAAGATGATCGGTTCCGTTGAAGTCAGTCTGTGGCCCCTGGTCGTATTCACCGTGTTTATGGTCGCCGTCATAGCCATCGCCAGTTACAATGAAACGCGCGCCCGGCGGGACAAGGATGCCAGGGACGAAACGTCCTAGGCGCCGGCCTTCTTCGCAAATCCCCACGCACCCTCGGCCAGCGGTTTGACGGCCTGGCCTATTTCCAGCGCCTTGGCATTGGAGGCATTGCCCTGCAGCGCCCGGGCATAGACGCCCTGGCAGATCGAGGCGAGGCGGAACAGGTTGTAGGCAAAGTAGAAGTCGAGCTCGGGGATGCCGTCGCGGCCGGTGCGTTCGCAATAGGCCTTGGTATAGGCGGCGACATCGGGAATGCCGAGCGCCGCCAGGTCGACGCCGAGGAAGCCGTTGCGGATCGTTGGCGGCACCATCCAGCCCATCAGCTGATAGGTGAAATCGGCCATCGGATCGCCCAGAGTCGAAAGCTCCCAGTCGAGCACGGCGATGACGCGCGGCTCGGTCGGGTGGAAGACCATATTGTCGAGCCGGTAATCGCCATGCACCACGCTGGTGCGCTCCTGCTCGGGCGCGGCTGTAGGCAGCCAGTCGATCAGCTGGTCCATCGCCTCGATCGTGTCGGTTTCGGCGGCGCGATATTGCTTCGACCAGCGGCCGATCTGGCGCTGGAAATAATTGCCCGGCTTGCCATAGTCCGACAGGCCTGCGGCCTCGACATCGATGGCATGCAGCTGCGCCAGGGTGGCATTGGAGGCGTCATAGATCGCGGCGCGCTCGGCCGGTTCCATGCCCGGCAGCAGCGGATCCCAGAAGATCCGGCCCTCGACGAATTCCATGACATAGAATTCCGTGCCGATGACATCGCGGTCCATGCACAGGCCATACATCACGGGGCAGGGGAAGCCGGCCTCGCCCAGGGCCTTCATGACGCGGAATTCGCGGTCGACGGCATGGGCTGACGGCAGGAGCTTGCCCGGTGGCTTGCGCCGCAGCACATAGCTGCGCGACGGCGTTGCCAGCTTGTAGGTCGGATTGGATTGCCCGCCCTTGAACTGGCTGACGCTCAGCGGACCGGCATAGCCGTCGACATGCTCCGACATCCAGCCCGCCAGGGCCGCCTCGTCAAAGGCCAGCGCATCGGCAACATCCTTGGTGCCGGAAAAACTCTCATCAACCGTGCTCATTCGCTTTTATACACCGTTCCGCCTTGCATAACAAAACCAACATCCATCAAGGCGGCGATATTCTCAAGCGGATTGCTGTCAACGGCGATGATATCCGCATATTTGCCCGGCTCGATCGTGCCGATATCGGCATCCATCTGCAGATGGGCCGAGGCATTGACCGTGGCGGTCTCGATCGCTTCCATCTCGCTGAGGCCGGCCTCGACCAGCAGCTCGAATTCGCGGGCATTGATGCCGTGGCGCGAGACGCCGCTGTCGGTGCCAAAGGCGATCATCACACCGCCCTCATGCGCCCGGCGGGCCATTTCCAGCATGATCGGTCCGACCGAGAGCGATTTCTCGCGCACAGCCGGGGTCATCCAGTCGGCGGTCGAGGCAATCTCGGCGACGGTGGCACCCGCCAACAGGGTGGGCACGAGATAGGCATTGTGGCTGCGGAAGAGCCGGATCGAGTCGCGGTCGAGATAGGTGCCGTGCTCGATCGAGTCGCCGCCGGCCTCGAGGAAGGAATTGATGCCGGTGACGCCATGTGAGTGCGCCGTGACCTGGCGTCCCATCATGTGCGCGGCGCCGACGATGGATTCCAGCTCGTCATCGAAGAATTGCTGCTCGACGCCGGCTGCCGTGTTGGAGAGCACGCCGCCGGTGCCGGTGATCTTGATCACATCGACGCCGGCGCGCACCAGTTCGCGCACCACGCGGCGGCAATCGGCCGGGCCATCGCAGGCGGAGCGGCTGGTCAGCGCATCCATCACGGCGGTCGAGAAACCGTTGACATCGCCATGACCGCCGGTCGGCGTCACGGCCGGGCCGGAGACGCGCATGCGCGGCCCGATGACATCGCCATCGCGGATCGCATCACGCAGGCCGGTCGAGGCTTCCAGCTCACCGCCGACATCCTGCACGGTGGTGAAACCGGCCATCAGCGTGGTGCGGGCATTGTGGACGCCATTGAGCGCCAGATCGGCACTGTTCTCGGTCACTTCCAGCAGACGGCCCTGCGGGCTCAGCTCGCCCTGCAGATGCACATGGCTGTCGATCAGGCCGGGCAGGACAAACTGGTCCGACAGGTCGACGATGGTCGCGCCCTCGGGCGTGACGAAACCGGCCTCGATCGCCTCGATGCGGCCGTCGCGGATCAGGATGGATTGATTGGATGTCGGGGCATTGCCCGGCACGGCCAGCAAATGACCGGCATGGATGACCGTGAGGCCGGCGCCTGGTGCATCCGTCTGCGCCAGGGCCGAACCACCCGTTGCCATCAGAGCGATAGCTGCGACCATTGAACGAAACATGTTTGTCTCCCCGCCTTTTGATTTCTTGGCGCAAACATGCCCCGGCTGGCCGGGAAGTCAATTCACCTGTGAAGAACGCACCGCCCTAATGGGTCTTGAGCGCCCTCCAGGCGATGTCGCGGCGACAGAAACCTTGCGGCCAGTCGATCACGTCAACAGCACTATACGCCCTGTCGGCCGCGTAGTGCAAGTTTTCACCGGTCGCGGTTACGTTGAGTACACGGCCGCCGGCGGCAATGCGCCGGCCCTCGCTGTCGCGCGCCGTTCCGGCCTCGAACACGTGCACGCCATCCATCGCATTGGCATCATCGACGCCATCGATGACCGAACCCTTCGCGTAATCACCGGGATAGCCCTGCGCTGCCATCACGACGGTGATGGCCGGTTCCGGCGACCAGTCGATGGGGAGCATCTGGTCGAGATGACCGCTCGCGGCCGCCCTGAGATAGGGCAGGAGATCATTCTCGATCCGCGCCATGAGCACCTGGCATTCCGGATCACCGAAACGGATGTTGAACTCGACCGTCCTCGGCCCGTCCCCGGTGACCATGATGCCGGCGAAGAGAACGCCCTGAAAAGGCGCCCCTTCGGCGGCGAGACCGGCGGCGGTGGGCTCGATAATGGTTTTCATCACGGTGTCGATCAGGGCCGGGGTGGCAATCGGGGCCGGGGAATAGGCGCCCATGCCGCCGGTATTGGGGCCGGTATCGCCTTCGCCGACGCGCTTGTGGTCCTGGGCGGCGCCGCAATAGAGCACGGTCTTGCCGTCGCACAGGGCGAAGATCGAGACTTCCTCGCCGCGCATGAATTCCTCGATCACCAGGGTGCGTGAGGCATCGCCGAACTTGCCTGACAGGAAGGCGTCGATCTCGGCCTCGGCCTCGGCGCGCGTCTCCGGGATCACCACGCCCTTGCCGGCCGCCAGCCCGTCGGCCTTGAGCACATAGGGGGCTTCGAATTCATCGAGAAAGGCCTTGGCTTTGGCGGCATCATCGAACACGCCATAGCGCGCGGTCGGCACATTGTGGCGGGCGTAGAAATCCTTGGCGAAAGCCTTGGAGGTCTCCAGCATCGCGGCGGCTTTCGAGGGGCCGAATACGGCAATGCCGTGGGCGCGCAGCCTGTCAGCCAGACCGTCGCAGAGGGGAATTTCCGGGCCGACCACCACCAGGTCCACCGCCCGCTCGCGCGCCAGTCCGACCAGCCCGTCCAGATCGGAAACGGGGATGTCGACACATGTCGCCAGCGTGCCGATGGCGGCGCTGCCGGGAGCGGCGATCAATTCGGTGAGGAGGGGGCTTTGGGCGATTTTCCAGACCAGGGCGTGTTCGCGCCCGCCGGATCCGATTACCAGAACCTTCATCTCGATCTCCTGCAAATCTCCAGCCCGGCCTATCGTAAACCAGGCCTCGCTGCGAGTCCCTCGCGCCGTTGCGGCAGGGGCGAATCCGCCTTACCAAGTGAAGCATGGACGTGACCCAAGGCAATATCCACGAATTCTCCGTTTCCGAACTGGCCGGATCGCTCAAGCGCACCGTCGAGGACGCCTTCGGCCATGTCCGCGTGCGCGGCGAGCTGGGCCGTGTCGTGGTCGCCAAGTCGGGCCATGTCTATTTCGACCTCAAGGACGAGAAATCCGTCATCACCTCGATTGCCTGGAAGGGCACGGCGGCGCATTTCCGCTTCAGGCCGGAAGAGGGGCTGGAGGTCATCATTGAAGGTCGGATGTCGACCTATCCCGGCCGCTCGCAATACCAGCTGATCGTCGAGACCATGGAACCGGCCGGCGCCGGTGCGCTGATGGCGCTGCTCGATGAGCGCCGCAAAAAGCTCGCCGCCGAGGGCCTGTTCGACACGGATCGCAAACAGGCCATCCCCTTCCTGCCGCGCACCATCGGCGTCGTCACATCGCCGACCGGCGCCGTGATCCGCGATATCCTGCACCGCCTGCGTGACCGCTTCCCCTGTCATGTCCTGCTCTGGCCGGTGCTGGTCCAGGGCGAGGCGGCAGCCGGCCAGATTGCCGAAGCGATCCATGGCTTCAATGCGCTGGAAGCGGGCGGGCGTGTACCGCGCCCGGATGTGATCATCGTCGCGCGCGGTGGCGGCTCGATTGAAGACCTCTGGGCCTTCAATGAGGAAATCGTCGTCCGCGCCGCCGCCGAATCGGCCATCCCGCTGATCTCCGCCGTCGGCCATGAGACCGACACCACGCTGATCGACTACGCCTCCGACCGCCGCGCGCCCACGCCTACTGGCGCTGCCGAGATCGCCGTGCCCGTGCGCGCCGAACTCAAGGCCGGTCTCGATACGCTCGGCGGCCGCCTGGTCGCCGGCCTCTCCCGCCTGATCGAACGCCGCCGCACCGAGCTGCGCTCGGCAGCGCGCGCCCTGCCGCGCCCGACCTCCCTGCTGGAACTCAAACGCCAGCGCTTCGACATGGTCGCCGACAAGCTCGACGGCGCCCTGCTTGCAGGTGCCGCCGAGAAGCGCTCCAAGCTTCTGGTGCTCACTGCCCGCCTGCGCCCCGTCACCCTGCGCCGTGACATCCAGCAAAAGCGCGAACGGCTGTCGGACCGGTCCGGGCGCCTGGCGCCAGCCGCGACGCGCATCCTGCGCGATCAGCGCCGGGCACTGGGCAATTGGGCTGCACGCCTGGAGGCGCTGAGCCATACCTCGGCGCTCAAGCGCGGTTTCGTTCTGGTGCGCGATGCCGACGGCAAGCTGGTTCGGACCGGGGCGAGCCTGGCTTCAGGTGCCAGCGTCGAGCTGGAATTTGCCGATGCCCGGCGCGGTGCTGTGATTGATGGCGAGCCGGGGGCGATGCCGCCTGCACCCGTTGCGCGGCCGAAAGCGAAACCGCTGCCGAAGGCCAAGCCGCGTGCGGCCGGGCAGGGGACCTTGTTTTAGGTTGGGGTTTTTGGAGTTGTTGGGCTGCGTTGCCCCGCGCTTATCCCCCACGTTAGACAACTATCCCACGTCATCCTGACGAAAGTCAGGACCCAGATGTGACAAGCGCGGAGCCTGCAATATCGAGGTCCCGACTTGCGTCGGGATGACGAATTTTGAGCGATGTTATCCCCGCCCCCTCCGCCTGCGCTTATGCTTACAGCGTTCCGGTCGCACGGGAGGCGTGAGCTCAGTCACTTGCGGCGGCCGGGAGCGTGGAGCCCATCCGCACGACGGCGTGACAGCCCGAGTTCCGGTGGGGCCATGATCGGGGAAGTGAGGCATTAGGGCTCGACCAATCTTCCACGGTCATTTCGAGGCAGGGCCCGCGAGGGACCTGAGTAAATCTCCACGTGCGGGACGTCTCGGATGCCCCCAAAACTTACTCAAGAACCGGCATTCGCCGGCGTCCCGCACACCTCCCATCCGGGGAGGACCAGCAAACCTCCAGCGGCAGGCCGCGTGGAGATTTTGGTGCAGGCGCAGGCGGAGCATTCCCCTGATCGGGCAAGGCATGCTAGACGGGTTTCATGAGCCAGACAGACAATCCTTTCGAAGCTGATTTCTCGGGTGAAGCCATCCTGGAGTTCGGCGATGCCGATTTCATCATCCTCAAGCCGGGCGCCTTCGTGCGCTGTGCCGTGACGGGCGATCCGATCGCCCTGGCGGATCTGCGCTATTGGAGCGTGGATGACCAGGAAGCCTATCGCGACAGCATTATCGCGACGCGGCGCTGGGCCGAGCTGAATGGCGAGCGCGGCCAATGATCGGTCTGATCGCAGCCTTCATCCTGCAGTCCGGCACCGCGCCGCTCGATCCGATCGGCGAGATGATCGCTTCGCAATCGCCGGACGCCCGCGAGGCCGTCGTCATGGCGGCGCCGACGCTCAGCGAACCGGTCCAGGGCTGTGCCGGCGATTTCGCCGAGGGCGCGTTGCTGATCTGCAATTACGGACCGGGCAGCCAGGTCAGCCTGGGCGATGTCACGGCGCAGGCCGATGGCTCGGGCTGGACCGTGCTCGGTATCCCGCGCGACGCCCCGGGCGAGCTGCGTTTCACTGTCGCGGCGGCGGGCGAGCGGATCGATCGCATGCAGCCGATCACCCAGCGTGAATTTGCCATCCAGCGCATCGAAGGCGTGCCGCAATCCACCGTCACGCCCGACGCCTCCACCCTGCCGCGCCGCCAGCGCGAATACGCCCAGAAACAGGCCGCCTTCGCGACCCGCTGGGACGGGGAAGGCTTTCTGGCCGGTTTCATCCGGCCTGCCGAGGGCATCACCACCGGCGTCTATGGCTCGCAGCGCGTCTATAACGGCACGCCGGGCAATCCCCATTGGGGCCTGGACTGGGCCAATGATCCGGGCACGCCGGTCGTCGCACCGGCGGCCGGGCGCGTCATCCTGGCGGAGCCGGACATGTATTATGAAGGCGGGCTGGTCTTCCTCGATCACGGCCAGGGCCTGGTCAGCTGTTTCCTGCACATGAGTGCCGTGCACGTTGCGGCCGGCGACATGGTCGAGCAGGGTGATCTGATCGGCGAAATCGGGGCCGGTGGCCGCGCCACCGGGCCGCATCTTGACTGGCGGGTGAAGTTCCAGAACAGCTTCTATGTCGACCCGGCGCTGCTGCTCGAGCTTGATCCGGCCGAGCTGCACCCGGTCGACTGACGGGGCGTTAGGGCTGTTGCCGGTAGACATCCTTCGCCCAGCGGCGATGGACCCAGAACCATTGCTCCGGCGCCTTGCGGATCTCGGATTCGATCCATTGATTGATCCGCGTCACCGTCTCGATGATGGCGGCGGGCTTGTCCGGATTGGCCGAGAGCTGGATCGGGTCATGGATCTCGATGCGGAAGCGCGCGCCCTCGAGCCGGCGCACCGATAGCGGCACCAGCGGGCAATTGAAGCGCATGGCCAGCTTGGTCGGGCCCGGCGCCGTCATCGAGGGATGGCCGAAGAAGGGCGCCTCGACGCCGTCATTCATTTTCTGGTCGTTCATCAGCGCCACGGTCTCGCCGCGCTTGAGGGTCTGCAGCAATTCCTTGGCGCCATCGCCGCCCTTGGCCGTCATCAGCTTGATGCCGTAATCGGCGCGGGCGGCAAGAATGCGGCGGTCGATCAGCGGGTTGTTGGCCGGGCGATAGGTGATGTAGCAGGGCAGGCCAGTCTTGGAGATGGCGGTGCCGGAGATCTCCCAATTGGCGCTGTGGGTCGAGATGATGACCAGCGGCTGTTTCGCATCGCGCGCCGCCTCCAGCTTCTCGCGGCCGATGAACTCGACCCGCTCCTCGAAGAAGGCATCATCCTCGAACAGGTGCATGTGCGGCATCTCGCCGGCGAGGCGGCCGAAATTGTCCCACATGCCGCGAAGCAGCCGGTCAATCTCCGGCTCCGCGGCTTCGGGGAAGCAGCGCTGCATGTTGATACGGGCGATCTTGTGGGTCGAAGTCATCGGACCGAGGCGCTGCAACAGCTCGCCGCCGGCATCCGATGCCCGGTCCAGCCCCTTGGCGCGGTACCAGGCATTATAGGCATCCCAGGCCAGGGCCTCGGCGTGCCAGCCGGCGCGGGTCAGGAAGGAGGCATTGCGTTGCGCTTCAATCATCAAACGGATTTAGCGGCCCGGCGCGCCGGCGTCCATCATGTCCCGCAACAGACCGTCCAGGGCTGCCGGATTGGCGAACTCGGCCCGCACCGGCCAGGCGGTCACTTCGGGCTGCATAGCGGTGGGCAAACGCACCCAGTCCTTCTCGGTGGTGATCAGGGCCGACTCATGGGCCCGGGCCAGCCGCTTGAGGCGTTTGAGGTCGCCCTGCGAATAGGGGTGATGATCGGCAAACTGTCCGGTCTCGGTAAGATTGGCTCCGGCGGCCTGCAAGGCATCGAAAAATTTCTGCGGCCGTCCGATCCCGGCAAAGGCAACCAGCGGTCCGCGGGGCGGCGGGCCTGAAGGGGCGAGCCAGGCATGCAGGACCGGGATTTCCAGATCCGCCAGGCCAAGGCCGTGATAGTCGGGCAGGGTGTCGGCATTGCGCGTCATCACAATCACCGCATCGGCGCGGGCCAGTCCGGCGGCAACGGGCTCGCGCAGGGGGCCGGCCGGGAAGACGGTCTTCGCACCCCATCCGGCCTCGCCATCAATGACCACGAAGGAGAGGCGCTTGCGCAGGGTCGGGTTCTGATGTCCGTCATCGAGCACCAGGACCTGGGCGCCGTCCTCGACCGCGGCCTGTGCGCCCTCGGGCCGGTCGCGGCTGATCCAGGCCGGTGCAACGCGCGCCAGCAGCAGCGGCTCATCGCCGACATCGCGGGCTGCGTGGGTCGCCGGATCGACCCGCACCGGGCCCTTGAGGCGGCCGCCATAGCCGCGCGACAGGGCGTGGGCGCGATAGCCCATATTGCTCAGACGTCCGAGGATGGTCTGGGCGACGGGGGTCTTGCCGGTGCCGCCCAAGGTGAGATTGCCGATGCAGATGACGGGAATGCCGGGGTCGAGCGGGTTGGTCCTGCGAATGCGCCGTGCTGTCGCCCAGGCATAGATCCAGCTCAGCGGAGTGAGCAGGGCGCGCACCAGGCTGCCCGAACCGCGCCCGCCATCGGTGCGCCAGAAAGCCGGTTCCCTCATGGTGCGATCTCCGTTCCCTTGCCGCCGGCCAACAGCGCTTCCAGCGCGGCGAGACTGGTCGCCATCGCACCGCCGGAGGCCTCGGTGATCGCCGCTCGGGCCAGTTTGATCGCGGGGCCGCGATGACCCCACACCCGCTCAATGGCCGAGGCGATGCTGGCGGCGCTGTCGACGGTGATCATCGCCTTGTGCTGGCGATAGACAGCGTAGAGATCGTCAAAACTGGCGGTGTGCTCGCCGCTGAGAACGGCGGTGCCGGCCTGGCTTGCCTCGATCGGGTTATGGCCACCAATCCCGGGCAGAAGGCTGCCGGCAATCAGCGCCGCCGGGGCTGCGCCATACCAGAGCGGCATCTCGCCCAGCGTGTCGGCGAGCCAGATCTGATGGTCCGGTGACGGCGCATCACCCGCCGAGCGGCGCACGAAGCGAAAGCCTTGCTTGTCGATCAGCCGCGCCACCTCGTCACCGCGCTCGGGATGGCGCGGGGCGAGGATCAGCAGGGCGTCGGGATGGGTTTTCAGGGTCAGGGCGTGAGCATGCAGCACAATCGCCTCTTCGCCGGGATGGGTCGATGCGGCGAGCCAGACCGGGCGATCACCGATCGTCCTGCGGATCCCGGCCAGGGTCTCGGGGTCGGCCGTCTCGGCGCGCGCCTCCAGCTTGAGATTGCCGGCCAGGGTGATCGCCTTGCCGGTGAGGTTTTCCAGCCCGTCGCGGGTGCGGCTGTCGGCGGCACCGATCCAGTCAAAACAGCCCAGCAGATAGCGCGCCGAATCCGGGCGCTTGTTCCAGCTGGCCAGCGAGCGGTCATTCATGCGCGCATTGACCAGCGCCATCGGGATGTCGCGCGCGGCGGTCTCGATCACCAGATTGGGCCAGAGTTCCGATTCCGCGAACACGGCGAGATCGGGCTTCCAGTAGTCGAGGAAACCGCGAACGGCCGACAGGGTGTCGATGGGCAGGTATTGATGGCGTGCGACCGGTGGCAGGCGCCGGGCCATAAGCCGGGCCGAAGTCATGGTGCCGGTGGTGACGAGGAAGCGAAGCTCCGGCTGCGCGGCGGCGAACTCACTCACCAGGCTGGCCAGGACCAGGCTCTCGCCGACGCTGGCCCCATGCAGCCAGACCAGCTGGCCGGGCGGGCGCGGAAAGGTCGGGCGGCCAAGGCGTTCATTGCGGCGTCCGGGGTCTTCCTTGCCGGCACGGGTGCGCAGCATCAGCAATGGCGTGGCGAGCGGCGCCGCGACCCGCATCAGCAGGCGGTAGAGTGTGAGCCCGGTTGGCAGGGTCACCGTTTGCCTCCACGCCCGCCCGTTCCCGGACGCATCCGGCTGTCGGGCTCGATGACCTCGCCGCCGACGGCCTCGTCGGCCTCGCGGGTCAGTTCATTGAGCCGGGTCTCGAGCAGAAGCCGCGCTGCTTCCAGCTCTTCGGCCGTTGCCTTTTTGGGCACGTGAATCGGATCACCCCAGATGATGATGCCGCGGGTGAAGTAATGCGGCAGGCAATGCTTGTCCCAAGCCCGGTGCAAGACGGTCTTGCGCCGGGTCGACCAGGTGAAGGGGACGATTGGCACACCGGTGTCGCGGGCCATGCGGACAGCACCATAGCCGGCGCGCATGCGGGGGCCGCGCGGACCGTCCGGCGTCACGGCGCCGCTGCCGCCTTCGTTGAGATGGTTGACCATGGCCCGGTAGGCCGCCTCGCCGCCCTTGTTGGCCTCGGGCTTGCTGGTATTGCGGGACGAGCCACGCACCAGGCCGACCTTGTACCAGCGGGCGAAGCGGGCACCGATCTCGCCTTCGCGGGATCTCGAGGCAAGGGCCATCATGCGATCATAATGCCGGTTCCAGCCCTGCAGGGCCATCAGTACACGGCCATGCCAGACACAGCCGAGAATCGGCAGATTCTCGTCCCAGACCTTCTGGACATAGTCGCCATTGCGAACTTCCCAGCGAATCGAGCGTCGCACCGACTCCACATAGAGCAGCGCGAAAAAGGCACCAATTTCCTGGGCCCAGGGCTTTGACAGCAAGCGTTTCAACATCGTGTATCCTTGCTCGCCTTCACCGGCTGAAAGGTCAAGCACGGCGCGCGGTTGCCTCACCGGCGCAGGCATCCTAAATCCCGTCGCAGCAAGAAAGAAACCGCATGGCCTATGATCTTACCGATCCGACCGACCGCAAGCGCGCCTGGAGCGATTATCTCTGGAAGGATCACGGCGTACTGCGCCTGCGATTCCACAATATGCACGAGGTCGGCGGCGGTCTGTGGCGGGCCAATCAACCCTCGCCGGACCGGCTGGAATGGCTGGCGGCCGAGGGGTTCAAGACGATCCTGAACATTCGCGGCCCGCAGCCGGGCGTCTGTTATTACGACCTCGAGCGCGAGGCCTGCGAGCTGCATGGCCTGGCCCTGCACGACATGCCCTTCGGCTCGCGCGAGGCGCCCTATGTCGATCGTATCCAGCGCGCGGTGAAGATTTTCGAGAGCATCGAATACCCCGCCCTGGTCCATTGCAAATCGGGCGCCGACCGTGCCGGGCTGGTTTCGGTCCTGTTCGCGCTGACGCATCTGAAACTGCCCTATGACGAAGCCATCGCGCATCTGTCGCTGAAATATCTGCATGTGAAGGCCGGAAAGACCGGCGTGCTGGATTATTTCTTCGAGACCTACCGGGCCTATAACGAGGCTAATCCGATCGATTTCATGGAGTGGGTCGAGACCGTCTATGACCGCGATGCGGTGCAGGCAGGCTTCATGTCGAGCTGGTGGGGAAATCTGCTGACAGAGCGGCTTTTGCGGCGCGAATAACCAGCGGTTGATTCTTTATGCCTGCCCGATTCATCAGATATGACGACTCTTTCCCCAGCTTTGCGGCAAATTAACTCTCGTTAACCACGTTGGCGCCCGACCGGATCGAGCGCTGATGACAGGGCGGGAGCAGACAATGCACGAGACGGTCAAGACGATTGAGCGCGGCGATGACCGGCTGGATGGCCTGCACGCCCGGCTCTCGCGTGAAACCGGCCCCGCATTTCTCAGCGCCTTTGTCAGCCTCGTTGCCGAGCATTGCGGCGCCGATTGTGTCTATATCGGCCGTGTCGATGCCGGCCATCGCCAGATGCGCACCCTGCATGTCGCCTCTCAGGGCGCGGTCAGTGGCAATTTCTGCTACCCGCTCGAGGGCACACCGTGTGCGAGTGTGATGCAGTCGGGCGCGCAAGTGTTCGATGACGGCGTCGCCCAGCTCTTCCCCCGCGATTTCATGCTCGAGGAGATGGGCATTTGCGGCTATGCCGGCACGCCGCTCTATCAGGGCGCCCAGTCCATCGGCGTGATTGCGGTGTTGTTCAAGCGGCGCATCGAGAACCCCGACGGAATCCTCAAGATCCTGCACCACTACCGGCGCCGCCTGACGGCAGAAATCCTCGCGGTCGAGACCGGCGAACGCGCCAGCCTGGCGATCCGCGGCATGTCGGACGGGATCGTCGACTGGTGCCTGGAAACCGACCAGGTCTACATGTCCGCGCGCTGCCGCGAATTGCTGGGCCACCCCTCGCGCGAACAGACGGCGCCATCGGCCTCGCTTGCGGGCCTGCTGCATCGGGACGATGTCTCGCGGCTGCGCTCAGCGCTGGCTGCGCATTACGAGGTCGGCCGACCGCTGGACCTGTCCATCCGCATCGAAGTGGATGGCGGGAGCCATCGCTGGTTCCGGTTCCGCGCCGAGGCTGTCCGCAGCCCGGACGGGGAACCGACGCGTCTGGTCGGGGCGCTGACGGATATTCATGATCTGCTCGAGGCCCGGCAACAGGCGACGGAGTCCAGTCGCGCCAAGTCAAAATTTCTCGCGACGATGAGCCATGAAATCCGCACGCCGATGAATGGCGTGCTCGGCATGTCGAGCCTGCTGATGAATACGGACCTGCAGCCCTCGCAGCGTGAAATGGTGGAGCTGATCCAGAGCTCGGGCCATGCCCTGCTCGATATCCTCAATGACATTCTCGATCTGGCGAATATCGAGTCCGGCCGTTTCGAGGTCGAGGCGACAAGCTATCGCCCCGCCGAGCTGACCCGCAGCGTCATCGGTCCCTACCGGATGAAGGCGATGGAAAAGGGGCTCAACCTGCATCTGGAAATCGACCCCTGCATTGAGGGCGAGGCGAGTGGCGATCCGGCGCGTATCCGCCAGATCCTGTCCAACCTGTTGTCCAACGCCGTCAAGTTTACCGATCGCGGCGAGATCCGCGTCCGGTGCATGGCGACCCAGACGGGGGATGGCCGGCACCAGGTGAATTTCGAGGTCAGCGATACCGGAATCGGCATGGAGCCGACGCTGATCGAGCGGGTTTTCATGCCGTTCAGCCAGGGCGAATCGGCCGTGTCGCGCAAGAATGGCGGTACCGGACTCGGCCTGGCCATTTCCAAGAAGCTCGCGGAGCTGATGAATGGTGATATCGAGGTCGAGAGTGTGCCGGGTGCGGGCTCGGTTTTCTCGGTCAGCCTGCCGATGTCGCATTTGCAGCCGAGCGTCCTGACCCTGGCGACGACGCGCTAGCGGCTTTCCTCGCCGAATTGCAGCCGGCAGAGTTTTGCGTACAGGCCGTCCTGCGCGATCAGTTCGTCGTGCCGGCCTTGCTCATGGACGCGGCCATCCTGCAGGACATAGATCCAGTCAGCCTTGCGCACGGTAGACAGTCGATGCGCGATCACCAGGGTGGTGCGGCCCTCTGACAACCGTTCCAGGGCGGCCTGGACGCGTTGTTCCGACTCAGTGTCGAGGGCGCTTGTGGCTTCGTCGAGCAGCAGGATCGGGGCATCCTTCAGGATCGCCCGGGCAATCGACAGGCGCTGACGCTGCCCGCCTGACAGATTGCCGCCGCGCGGTCCGACCGGGCTGTCATAACCGTCGGGCAGGTTGATGATGAAATCATGGGC
>NZ_JBLWTD010000016.1:0-28269 GCF_048270265.1 Maricaulis sp.
ATCGGCCGGCATGGCCGTTCCTATGGCGATGACGGCGCCACGGTTGCCGCCTATGCCGGCGCCTTCATCGATGCCTAACGTGCGGCCGGGGCGGGCTGCGCGGCGTCAGATCTCGCCGTGAGCCCATAATTCGATCAGGAGCCGGGCAATGGCGACCGAAGGCGGGACCTGCGCCTCGGGATGGCGCCCCTCGAGCATGGCACGGACCTCGTCGCGGGAGAACCAGCGCGCATCCTCAAGCTCGTTCTCGTCAACCGTGACCGCGGCATTGGTGACCGGTGCGACCAGCCCCATCATCAGGGATGAGGGGAAGGGCCAGGGCTGGGTCATGACATAGCGGATGGCGGCGATGTCGGCGATCACGCCGGATTCTTCTTCGAGCTCGCGGGCGCAAGCCTCTTCAATGGTCTCCGCCGGCTCGACGAAGCCGGCCAGTGCCGACCACATGCCCGGCGGCCAGCTGGCCTGACGTCCGAGCAGGCAGTTATCACCGTCAATCGCCAGCATGATCACCACCGGGTCGACGCGCGGGAAATGCTCCGCCTCGCAGCCGCCGCAGACCCGCTTGGCGCCGCCAGAGACAATCTCGGTGGCCTGGCCGCAATTGGCGCAGAAACCATGGCGTTCATGCCAGGCACACAGGGCCTTGGCGTGGGCAAAGATCGCCGCTTCGCTCTGGCTCAGCGCCATGGCGGCCTGGCGCGCATCCATGAAGGCAATGGCGGCCTCGGCCGGCGGTTCCTGGGACAATTCGGTGGCAAATACCGGATCGCCGCGTAACTCGCCGAGATAGAGCTGCAGCTGCGCCGGGCCGTAGAGCCGCTCGCAGTCATCAAGCTTCAGCCAGGCGATGCCGCCCCCTTCCGCGATCCCCGGCAGGCCGCGATACAGCACCATCGTCCAGGCATTCTCGCGCCCGGCCTGGGCCGCGAGTTTCGCTGTGTCGCGGCGCAGGCGCTCGCCGCGATCGAGCGGTGAGCCCGCGAAGACGAGGGGCGGGCGGTTTATCAGGACGGAGCGGTCACTCATGGCAATATCCGGATTGGCGGTGCGCTGCGCGCGTCAGGGCGTGCAGGCAAGGATTACAAGGGTTCATTGCGACCTTCAACGTCTGCGCCGTGCTAGAGGTCGAAGCGGTCGAGATGGCCGGGAATTTCGCAGGACCAGCCCAGTTCACGCTCGATCCGGCTGCGCAAGGCCCGCGAGGAGGCCGGCTCGCCATGGACGAGGAAGGTCTTGCGAGGGGGTGTCTTGAATCCACCAAGCCATTGCATCAGCTCGTTGGCGTCTGCATGGGCCGAGAGCATGGAGATTTCTTCGACCTCGGCCCGGATCGGAACGTGTTGGCCATGGATGCGGATATCGTCCGCGCCGGCAAGGATGGTCGCGCCGGGCGTGCCCGGGGCCTGGAAGCCGGAGATTACCACCGTATTGCGCGGATCCGGGGCATAGGCTTTGAGATGGTGCAGGATGCGTCCGCCGGTCGCCATGCCGCTGGCGGAGATGATGACCTTGGGCATCTTGTCCACGGTCAGGGCCTTGGAATCCTCGGTCTCGCGGACGTAATTGACCATGTCGCCGATTTCTTCGGCATCGCCGGGAGAGATGCGGTGATCGCCAAAATGGCGGCGCAGGATCGCGCTGGCATTGATCGCCATCGGGCTGTCGAGATAGACGGGCACATTCTTGATCCGGCCTGCCTTCTTCATCTTCCACAGATAATAGGTCAGCAATTGTGCCCGGCCGACGGCGAAGGAGGGGATGACGACTGTGCCGCCGCGCGCCGTGGTGCGCTCGACAATGCCGGCCAGCAGCTCGCCCGGATCGCCCTGCTCATGCAGCCGGTCGCCATAGGTGGTTTCCAGCAGGAGATAATCAGCCTGCCCGATCGGTTCGGGATCAAACAGCACCGGGTCGTCATAGCGGCCGAGATCGCCGGAAAAGGCGACGGTGCGGCCATGCCAGTTCAGCTCGACGGTGGCGGCACCGAGGATATGGCCGGCGCGGCGCAGTTTCAGCCGCGCGCCATGGCCCAGATCGGTATCGGTGTTGAATTCCACCTCGCGAAAACGCTCCATCGAGGCCTCCGCCTCATCCTCGGTATAGAGCGGCAGCGCCGGTTCATGGCGGGAGAATTTCTTGCGATTGGCATATTCCGCGTCGCGTTCCTGCAGATAGCCGCTGTCGGGCAGGAGGATGCCGCACAGATCAATGGTCGGCGGCGAGCACAGGATGTCGCCGGCATAGCCATCGCGGATCAGACGCGGGACATAGCCGGAATGGTCCATATGGGCGTGGGAGAGCACGACCGAATCGATCGACCAGGGCGCAACCGGGAAGGGTTCCCAATTGCGGGTGCGGATATCGCGCCGGCCCTGGAACATGCCGCAATCGAGCAGGATGCGCTTGCCATCGGCTTCGAGCAGATGCCGCGAGCCGGTTACCGTACCGGCGGCACCCATGCAGGTCAGGCTCATTTCGGTCAAAACGGATCTCCGATGCGCGGCAGGGGTGGCAGGCTGTGCCGATGCGGCAAGCCTATCAAGATGCTGCGGCCTGTCGAAACAAATCGCCGCTGGCCGGCTTGATTTTGAGAATGATTCTCAATTAAGCTTGACGCAAGAGGAGCGCGACGATGAATCATACCCGCAAGCATTGCCAGGATATCAAGGCCGGACAGGCCGATCTGGCGGTCCGAGACTGGCTCGAAACCCAGGCGCGGATCACCGGATACTGGCGCGATCTGCTCGTCTCCTCCGGCGGTGACGACGCGTTGATCGCCGTGCTCGACGACCATGCCCTGTTTCTCGACGCGGCCGCGCGCATGGGCGAGGGCAGTTTTCACCGTCAACAGTGAAGCCATGACTTGCACCGGGAGGTCCGGCTTGCGATATAGACCTTGGAAGATCGGCGGTGGACGAGCTCCTCGCCAACCCGGTCAGGTCCGGAAGGAAGCAGCCGTAACGAGTTTTGGCACGGGTCGCTGTCCGGTCTTCCACGCGCACCAGCGCAATTAGCCCCGCGCAGCCCGGATTTCAGTCACCCGAATTTCAGCCAAGCGAGCCGATATGGACGATACGCCGCTGCCATCCGACGAGACAGGCGCAGCGGAGGCGCTGATGCCGGGGCTCGATCTGCCCGCGACCGGCCCCGTTCCCGGCTACCAGGTTCTGGCGCGCAAATACCGTCCTGACACATTCGAAGACCTGATTGGCCAGGCGGCCATGGTCCGCACCTTGACCAATGCCTTTGCGGCGGGCCGCATCGCCCATGCCTATATGCTCACCGGTGTGCGCGGGATCGGCAAGACGACCACGGCGCGCCTGATCGCGCGGGCACTGAATTTCCGCAATGCCGAGATCAACCAGCCTTCGATGAAGCTCGATGTCCGCGGCGAGCATTGCGATGCCATCGCCCGTTCGACCCATGTCGATGTGATGGAGATGGATGCTGCCTCGCGGACCGGTGTCGGCGATATCCGCGAGATTCTCGAGGGTGTGCGCTACGCCCCGGTGTCGGCGCGCTACAAGGTCTACATCATCGATGAGGTCCACATGCTCTCGACCTCCGCCTTCAACGCCCTGTTGAAGACGCTGGAGGAGCCGCCCGAGCACGCCAAATTCATCTTCGCCACCACCGAGATTCGCAAGGTGCCGGTGACGGTGCTGTCGCGCTGTCAGCGCTTTGACCTCAAGCGGATCGACCGCGACGTGCTCACCGACCATCTCGAGCGCATTTGCGGCCTCGAATCGGCGCAGGTCGAACGCGACGGGCTGTCGTTGATTTCCCGCGCGGCCGAAGGCTCGGTGCGCGATGCGCTCTCCCTGCTCGACCAGGCGATTGTCCAGGGCGCCGAGGCTGACGGCCCCGTCTCCGCGACCCAGATCCGCGACATGCTCGGCCTGGCTGATCGTGCGCGCGTACTCGACCTGCTTGACCACGCGCTCGCTGCGCGAACCAGTGATGCGCTGAACGAACTGGCGTCGCTTTATGATGCCGGCGGCGATCCCGTCGTTATCACCCGCGACCTGCTCGATTATGTCCACGCCATCTCCCGCGTGAAGGCGGTCGGATCCGGGGCTGATCTCGGCGAGGCGGCCGACACGGTCCAGCGCCTCGCGGCGATTGCCGAAAGCCAGAGCCTCGCTCAGCTGACCCGTTTGTGGAAACTGCTCCTGACCGGGCTGGAGGATGTCCGCAAGGCACCTGATCCGCTCGCTGCCGCCGAGATGACGCTGCTGCGCCTGGTCGCCGCCTCGATGCTGCCCCCGCCGGAAGATGCTGCCCGCCTGCTGGCCAGCCAGCCTCCGGCTGCGGCAGACAGGGAGGCGCCGGGAAAGCCTGAGCCGGCAGCGATGCCGGCCGGTCCCGACGCTGCCATGACGGCCGAAGCCGTCGAAGTGCCGGCCACGCAACAGGGGCCTGCCAGTTTCGAAGAGCTGATTGCCATGTTGCAGGAGCGGCGCGACATCATCCTGCAGCTTGATGTCGAGCGCTGTGTCCGTCCGGTCTCCTTCAAGCCGGGCGCGATGACCTACCAGCCAACCGAGGACGCGCCGTCCGATCTGGCGCAACGCCTGTCCAAGCGTCTGCAGGAATGGACCGAGACGCGCTGGATGATTCTCGCCGACGCCAATGCCAAGGGCGGCGAGACCTGGTCGGAGCGGCGTCAGCGCGGCAAGCAGGAAAGAATGGCGGCGGTGCGCAGCGATCCGGCGGTGGAAGAGGCGATGCGTCTCTTCCCCGGTGCCGAGATTGTCCGCGTCATTGAAGCGGCCAAACCCGACGATACAGACGAAACCAGCCAAGCGGAGAATCGCGCATGACCGATCTGATGGGATTGATGAAGCAGGCGCAGGCCATGCAGCAGAAAATGACCGAGGCGCAGGAAAAGCTCTCCGCCAGCCAGGTCGTTGGCGAGGCCGGTGCCGGCCTGGTGACCATGACGCTCAGCGGCAAGGGCGAGATGCGCGCCCTGTCGATTGACCCCTCCCTGCTCGATCCGACCGAAGGCGAAGTCATCGAGGACCTGGTGATGGCCGCCCACAATGATGCCAGGCGCAAGATGGAAGCGCTGCAGCAGGACGTGATGAAAGAGGCCGCTGGCGGTCTGCAATTGCCACCCGGCATGTCGATGCCGGGCTGAGCGGACAGGACCTGACCCGATGCGCACTGCCTCTGCCGGACCCGAAATCGAACGCCTGATGGCCCTGCTGGCCAAACTGCCCGGGCTAGGCCCGCGCTCGGCGCGGCGCGCGGCCCTGCATCTGCTCGGCAAGCGCGACAGCCTGATGCGTCCGCTCGCCGAGGCGCTCGGTGATGCCGCTGACAAGATCGGGGCCTGCAGTGAATGCGGCAATCTCGACGTGACTGACCCCTGCGCCGTCTGCGCCTCGCCCGGCCGTCAGCCGGCGGCGATCTGTGTCGTCGAGACGGTGGGCGATCTGTGGGCACTGGAGCGCGCCGGGGCCTTCAAGGGGCGCTATCACGTGCTCGGCGGTGTCTTGTCGGCGCTCGATGGTGTCCGGCCCGAAGACCTCAATATCGCCAAGTTGATCGAGCGCGCGGCACGCGAGGAGATCACCGAGATCGTGCTGGCACTCAATGCCACGGTCGACGGCCAGACAACCGCGCATTTTCTCGCCGACAAACTTCAGCCGGCGGGCGTGTCCGTGACGTCGCTGGCGCGCGGCGTGCCGGTGGGTGGCGAGCTGGACTACCTGGATGACGGCACGCTGGCAGCGGCCTTCCGCAGCCGGGCGGCGGTCTAGGTCCGTCTGTCAAAAAACCAAATGGCCTTCTGAGGCCAAATCATCCTAGGCTGCAGCAGTGGCCGGCAATGCGCGGCGTGGTTGATCGGGGATGCATACAGACATGGCCACGGAGACGGAGCGGGAAAACCATCATGCCGACCGTCTGACACGCAAGACCGCAACGCTGTTCTTCTGCATCGCCCTGTTCATGGTCTCGCTGGTGATGGCGGCCATCACCTCGTCCAAGATCCAGGAATTCCATTTCGGCAGCATCTCGGTCCTGGTTCCGGCGGGCACCCTGGCCTTCGGCCTGACCTATCTCGCGACGGATGTGATCAGCGAGGTCTGGGGACGCAGCTACGCCTTCTGCGTCGTGCTGATCGGCCTGTTGATGCGCCTGCTGATGATGGTGCTGATCCTCTATGCGCTTCACGCCGAGGACGTGTTTGGCTTCATCACCGTGATCAATCAGTGGTCGCCCGAGAGTCAGGAGGCCTTCGAGTCGATTTTGTCGACCAGCAACCGGCTCAATCTCGCCGGCATGGTCGCCTTCGCGATCAGTGCCAGTTCCGACATCCTGATCTATCACTATCTGCAGCAGCGCGATGCTGGCAAGAACCGGCTCTGGCTGCGCAATAATGTCTCGACCATGGTGTCGCAAATCCTCAACAGCCTGATCTTCATCACGGCCGGCTTTCTGGGTGCCCTGCCACTGGCAGCGATCGGCAGCCTGATTCTTGGCCAGATCGTGGTCAAGATCATGGTCGCGGCGTTCGATACGCCCGCGGTCTATCTGATCCGGAATTTCGCCGTGGGCCGGCCGCTGGGCGATTTCCGCGGCTAGAGCGAGAGCGCCCGCGCCATGCTGGCCAGGCGCGGTGGCAGGCCGGACTCGAAGGCCGAGGCCTGGGCCCAGCGCCGGCGCAGGCGCACCGGGATTTCGGCGAGCTGTCCGGGCATGATCCGGGCTGCGGATTCGGCCAGTTCCCAGCTGCGAATGCCCAGTGCTGCCAGACCGGTCGACAGAATCCTGCCCTGGTAGAGCGGCACTTCGTAGCTGCGATAATATTTCTTGTACTGGGCGCTGCCCCCGCCAAGGTCGACGCGGGTGATGCCGCGGGTGCCAAGTTGTCTGAACAGGCCCTGCATCAGCAGCAGGCCCGGAGAGTATTTCGCCAGACCCGGATCATAGGCCGGGAACCAGGAGTGATAGACACCGCCGGCCGCCAGACCGAATTCAACGGCCGCGAGCCGGTCGCCGAACCAGAGCGCTGCCGTCAGGCCGCCAAATCCGGCGCCCTCATTCTCGCGCAGATCGGCCAGCACGGACTGGACCCAGTTGATCCCGAAGACGTCGAGCTTGCCCGTGTCGCGGTATTGCGCCTGTTTCCAGTCGCACAGGGCCTCGAACAGACGTCCGTCCGGATCGCCCAGTTCAACGCGAACCGGGCCGTGATCGCGCTCGGCATTGCGCTGCAGGCGCGCCGTCTTGCGGAAGTGTGAGGGGAATTCGGCCTGTTGAGCGGCGAAATAGGCCTCGGCGCCGTCTGTCAGTTCAACAATGGTCGAGCCATCGCGGGTGCGCACTGCCGGGTCATCGCCGGGATCGGGTCCGACCCAGTTGTCGAACACCAGTGCCGAGCCGTGGCTGGCCACCAGCACGGCTTTGGGGTCCAGCACCTGTCCCGGCGCGGCGATAATGCCCTGATAATCGCTCATGGGCGCACCGATCGGCCGGACCACGCCCTCGCGGGCGGCATGATGCGGGAAGAAACCGATGATTTCACCCTTGTCCTCGAACACGGCGATGCGGACATCGCCGCGTGCGCGCGCAACGCTGCGGGTGAACTCAAAACGCAGATATGGACTCACCAGCTGGCCGCCGGGCGCAGCCCAGGCGTTCCATTGTGAGATCATCTTGTCGTCAATGTCCCCGATCGAGACGATTTTCACGTCCATGTAGCTACCCCGGTTGTGCCCCAACAGGGGAGACGCAAGTTGCGGGCCGAAATGAATACCCCTATGGGCAGGCGACAGCTTTTGTCCGGGCCGCTGTGCTAGGCTTGAGTTCGTCAATCAGATTCGGATGATTTCAATGGATACCGCCACGCTTCTCCCGCTCGCCGGCCTCGCAGCCCTCGCCCTGATCGCCATCGTGATCGCGATTGTTGAATTTCGCGCCCATACCCAGGCCCGGCGCGAGCTTGAGACTGCGGCCGGAGATCTGGCCGAGGAGCGGAGGATGCGGGCCAATGCCGAGCTGGCGCTGGCGCGCGCCGAGGAGCGGGCAAGCCAGCTTGCCGAGCTTGGTGAGAAACTGGCGGCCCAGACGGCCGCGCGCGAGGCCGCCGAGCAAAGCGTCGCCGCCATGCAGGCGCAGATGCAGGAGCGCGAGCGCGCTGTCGCCGAGGAACGCGCCTCCCTGTCGAAAATGGGTGAGGAAATCCGCGTCAAATTCACCGCCCTGGCCGGGGAAGTGCTCGACCAGAGCCAGAAGAAATTCCTCGAGCGCGCCGGCGAGACCTTCAAGGTCAGCCAGGAAAAGACCGAGGGCGGCGTCAAATCCGTGGTCGAACCGGTCCAGAAAGGACTGGAGGAGTTCCGCGCCCAGCTGGCGATCATCGAGAAGGAGCGCCACGCGCACAAGGGCGAACTCGACAATCAGATCAAGCAATTGTCCGAAGGCCTCTCGGTGCAGCACAAGGAGACCTCCAAACTGGTCAATGCGCTGCAGCGCTCCTCGACGACACGCGGTCAATGGGGCGAGCGCACGGTCGAGAATATTCTCGAACTGGCCGGTCTGAGCGCCAATATCGATTACGAGGCCCAGCACCAGACTCGCGACAGCGACGGCAATGCGATGCGCCCGGATTTCGTGGTGCGCCTGCCCGGTGGTGGGCGTTTCGTGGTCGATTCCAAGGTCGCGCTGACCGGCTATCTCGATGCTGTTGAAGCCGAGGATGAGGCCGCCCGAAAAAGCGCCCTGCAGCGGCATGCGGCGCAGGTGCGTACGCATGTGAAGCAATTGTCCAAGAAGGAATATGCCAACGCTGTCGATGGTGCGATCGACTTCGTGGCGCTCTTCATTCCCGGCGAGAGCTTCTACAACGCTGCCATGGACCAGGACCCGGCCCTGTTTGACGACGCCATTGCCAAGGGCATTATCATCGTCACTCCGGCCACACTGCTGGCCCTCGCCAAGGCCGTCTCCTTCGGCTGGCGCCAGCAGGCTCTGGAAGCCAATGCCGAGAAGATCGCGGCGCTGGGGGCCGAGCTCTATTCGCGTCTGAGTGCCTTTTCCGAACATCTCGGCCGCGTCGGCTCGGGCCTGAAATCGGCGACCTCGAACTACAACAAGGCCGTCGCCTCGCTGGAGACGCGGGTGCTGGTCTCGGCCCGCCGGATGTCGGAGATGAATGCGGCCACCCAGACCAAGACGATCGAGGCGCCCGACCAGGTCGATGAAGCCCCGCGTGCGCTGGCGGCGCCGGACGGGGCCGACTGAAGTGTCCAATTCTTGATTCCGCGCACCGCTCGCCCTATCTAGTGCCCATGGCTGTCAGAGAAATCATCACCGTCCCCGATCCGCGCCTGAAACTGGTGTCCCAACCCGTCGAGCGGGTGGATGACGAGTTGCGCGATCTGATGGATGACATGTTGCAAAGCATGTACGCCGCCGACGGGATCGGCCTCGCGGCGATCCAGGTCGGCGTTCCCAAACGCGTCATCGTGATGGATCTGGCCAAGGCCGACGAGCCGCCGCAGCCGCGCTATTTCGTCAATCCGGTCCTGTCTGACCCGTCCGATACGCTGCAGCCCTATGAAGAGGGCTGTCTGTCGGTGCCGACCGTGTTTGACGAGGTCGAGCGCCCGGACCGGGTCCGCATCCAGTATCTCGATTATGACGGCAAGCCCTGCGACGAGATCGCCGAGGGCATGTTCGCCGTCTGCATCCAGCACGAGATGGACCATCTCGAGGGCATTCTCTTCATCGACTATCTCTCGCGCCTCAAACGCCAGCGCGCCGTCCAGCGCGTCAAGAAGCTGGAAAAAGACAAACCCCGCGACGACGCGGCCTAGAATCGCCCCGCCTGGAAATCGGCCACGGCCTGTTGCAGCTCGGCCTGGGTGTTCATTACGAAGGGGCCGTAGCGTGCCACCGGCTCATTGATCGGCTGGCCTGCGGCGAGGATGAAGCTCGCGCCCTGGGCTCCGGCTTTCAATTCTACCGCATCGCCATCGCTCAGGACGCCGAGGTCGGGTGCCTTGACGGTCTCGGTTCCGGCGGAAACCTCGCCCTTGTAGACCGAGATGAAAACCGTATGCCCGGCCGGCACCCCTTCCTTGAAAGTGGCACCGGGCTCCAGCGTGATGTCGAGCAGGAGCGGCCTGGTGGCGATCTGTTCGACCGGGCCGGTGACGCCGCTGGCGCTGGAGCCAGCCAGGACGCGAACGCGGCTGTCTTCACGCTGTTCGACCGGGATCTGGTCAGCGCTGAACTCCTGGTAGCGCGGCGCCGTCATCTTCTGTTTCGCCGGCAGATTGACCCAGAGCTGGAAGCCCCACATCCGGCCCTCGTCCTGTTCGGGCATTTCGGAGTGAACAATCCCGCGCCCGGCCGTCATCCACTGGATCCCGCCCGGTCCGATCACGCCCTTGTGGCCCTTGTTGTCGCCATGACGCATGCGGCCATCGAGCATGATGGTGACGGTCTCGAAACCGCGATGCGGATGGCTGGGGAAGCCGGCGATATAGTCATCACGATTGTCAGAGCGGAACTGGTCGAGCATCAGGAATGGGTCGAGATAGTTCAGCCCCTGATGGCCGAGCATCCGCGTCAGCTTGACCCCGGCACCGTCCGACGTCGGCATGCCGCGCGAGATCTGGCTGATCCGGCGGGCTCTGGTCTTGGTGGTGGTGGACATGATGCGCTCCTGCGGGCTCGGTAGAGCGTCAAAATAGGCCTTCGCGGTCCCGAAACCAGCCGCGTTGGCGAAAAGCATTGTTTCCGCTGCGGACAGGATCGCTTGTGCTTGACCCGGTCCGGCAGGTGCGGGATCGTTGCGAAACAATTTCAAGGGGATTGCCATAATGAAACTGATCCACGCCAGCGCCGCGCTTGGCTTGATAAGCCTCGCAGCCTGTTCCGCACCGGAATCAACGCCAGCCAGCGACGACATGCTGGCGGCGCTGTCGCAATATTGCGGTCAGGCGTTCGAAGGCGCGGTCATCAGTGATGATCCTCGCGATGCCGACTGGGCCGCTGAGGTGCTGACCATCCATTTCCGCGAATGCAGTGATGACGAAGTCCGCATCCCCCTGCATGTCGGCGAGGATCGTTCGCGCACCTGGATCATCAGCCGCCAGGGCGATGGCCTGCGCCTGCAGCACGACCATCGTCACGAAGATGGCAGCGATGATGCGGTGACCATGTATGGCGGTTCGACCGTGACGCCGCCGGCCAATGGCCGCGCCGAATTCCCGGCCGATCAGTTCTCGAAAGACCTGTTCGAGCGCGAGGGGCTCGCGGTTTCAGTCACCAATGTCTGGACGATCGCGCTGACGGACGACACGTTGACCTATGCGCTCGATCGGCCGGAGCGTCATTTCGAGGTCAGCTTTGATATGACCCATCCGGTTGATGTTCCACCGGCCCCCTGGGGCGCCGAGTAGGGATTCAGGGACATGCGCCTGTGGCGCATGTCCCGTCAGCTCCGCTTGTCAGTCATCATCTGACGGTGCGCAGGCGCCATCCCGCGCAACGCTGACGCCCGCAGATGCCGCGGTGCAGGCATTGCCATAGGTCTGGCCGTCGCAGCCGCAGACGGGGCGGTATTCGCGCGTGCAGGCCTGTGGCCTCGGTGTGCAGATACCGGACTGGTCCGCCGCGCCGCACTGGGCCGAGGGCTCATAGCGGCAATAGGCGTTCGCATCGGCGCAGCCCGTCCCCATCATGCCGCCGCACATGCCGCCAATTTCGGACGTCGGGCGTGTATTGGTGACGGGACCGTCCGGCGTCGATGCGGCGCAAGCGCTGAGCGCCAGGAGTCCGGAAACGAGGGTGATGAGAATGCCGGCCGGTTTTGTCATGGTGTCGCTCCTGCTTGGCGGTCAGCCTATATCAAAGTTAAGACAGCGGGAATAAGTCGATTGATCTTGACGGGACAATAGCGCGCATGACCCTCCGCCTCGCCTTCATGGGAACGCCCGACTTTGCGGTCCGCTCGCTCGCCGAGATCGCTGCAGCGGGGCACGAGATCGTGCGCGTCTATACCCAGCCGCCGCGCAAGCGCGGACGTGGCCAGTCGGAGCAGAAGACGCCGGTGCACCAGCTGGCCGAACTATTGGGAATTCCCGTCTCCACCCCTGGCAGCTTTAGGGATGATGCGGTGCTCGAGGCGTTCGAGTCTCTCGATCTTGATGCCGCCATCGTCGTCGCCTTCGGGCAAATCCTGCCACAACGGGCGCTGGATGCGCCGCGCCTGGGCTGCCTGAATCTGCACGGATCCCTGCTCCCACGCTGGCGCGGGGCGGCGCCGATCCAGCGCGCGATCATGGCCGGCGATAGCCAGACCGGTGTCCAGATCCAGCAGATGGAAGCCGGGCTGGATACCGGCCCGATCCTGCTGTCCGAAACCGTTGCCATCAGCGAAACCGACACCGCCGCCAGTCTGCACGACAGGCTGATGGATGTCGGCGCCCTGATGTGGCCGCGCGCCCTGGCGGCGCTCGAACGCGGCTCCTTGCAGGCGGTGCCGCAAGCGGAAGATGGCGTCACCTACGCCAAAAAGATCACGCCGGAGGAGGCGCGCATCGACTGGTCGCGCCCGGCGGCGGAACTCTCGCCGCACATCCGTGGCCTCTCGCCCTTTCCCGGCGCCTGGTTCGAGCTGGCGACCGAGAAGGGGCCCGTTCGGGTCAAGGTCCTGCTTGCGGCCAGCGAGGCGGGCGAGGGCGCGCCCGGCACGGCGCTCGACGACAAGCTTCTGATCGCCTGTGGTTCCGGTGCCCTGCGCCTGCTGCGTCTGCAGCGCGAGGGCAAGGGGGCGATGAAGGCGGAGGACTTCCTGCGCGGCACCGCTGTGCCGGCCGGAACGGTGCTGGGCTGATGCCGCGCTACAAGCTCACCCTGGAATATGACGGCACGCCATTCTACGGCTGGCAGTGGCAGGATCACGGCCCGTCCGTGCAGGGCTCGCTGCAACGCGCGGCGCTGGCGCTCAATGGCGCGCCGGTGATCGTTCAGGGCGCGGGCCGCACCGATAGCGGTGTGCACGCGCTGGGGCAGGTGGCGCATCTCGATCTCGACAAGGATCTGCGTTGCGACCGGGTGCGCGATGCGCTCAATCACCATCTGCGTCCCGATCCGATTGCCGTGCTCGAGGCCGAGAAGGTCGGCGAGGATTTTCACGCCCGTTTCTCGGCCACCAAGCGGCATTATCTCTACCGCCTGATCGACCGCCGCTCGCCGCTCACCCTCGACAAGGGCCAGATCTGGCGCGTGCCGCAACGGCTCGATAGCGATGCCATGCATGCGGCGGCGCAGATGCTGGTGGGCAGCCATGATTTTTCCACCTTCCGCGATGCGCAATGCCAGGCGGAAAGCCCGGTCAAGACGCTCGACGAGATCCGTGTTTCGCGCATTGGCGAGGAGGTACAGGTGACCTGCTCGGCGCGCTCCTTCCTGCACCGCCAGGTGCGCTCTTTTGTCGGCTCCCTGGTCGAGGTCGGGGTCGGCAAATGGTCGCTGCGCGATTTCAAGGCCGCGCTTGATGCGGCCGATCGCAAGCGTTGCGGCCCGGTGGCTCCGTCGGACGGGCTCTATCTGGTGGCCGTGGATTATCCGGACTGAGGCCTGGGGCCTAGCCGGCCGACGCGCCGGGTGTCATCGCGAGGCTCAGGCCAATGAGCAGGAATTCCGATGCCAGCAGTGGCACGGCCGCCGCCGCCGCCGAGGTCAGGGTGGGTTGGCCCAGGGCGATATAGGCGATGCGCCAGTGCACCAGAATCCGCAGATATCGGTATAGCCAGAGCAGTATGGCGATCAGCTGCAAATTGATCAGGCCGGCCATGAACAGGGTGTAGATCGTGGCCTGGATCGCAAACAGGATGATCGAACTCCAATTGTGCAACACCACCCAGGCGGCCCAGCGGCCTCGCGCGCCGACAATGCTCGCCGCCAGCGCTGCCGCGAGCGGGAATACCACCCAGGACAGGGAATAGACGAGGAAGTCCTCGAGCCCGTAGACGCGTTCGCCATTGGAGCCGTGCCAGGCACTGAGCAGGCTGAGTGTGACCAGGGGCAGGGCAAAAATCGCCGCCGAGAAGGAACGCCACAACCCGCCCATCGACGTGTTGAAATTCTCCTCCCAGCCCTCCTTGAAGGTCAGGATGCGCCAGCATCCCTGCACCGCAAGCCAGGCCTCCGCGACCAGTCTGATCATGCCGGCGTGTCCGTGAAATAGCGGGCGAGGATGCGGGTATAGATGCGGGTCAGCGTTTCCAGGTCGGCCACCGGCACGCATTCATCGATCTTGTGCATGCTGGCGCCCACCAGGCCGAATTCGGCGACAGGTCCGTATTTGTGGATGAAGCGGGCATCGCTGGTGCCGCCGCCGGTGGTGAGCGCGGCGCGGCGGCCGGTCTCGGCCTCGATCGCGTCCTGCAACAGGGTGGTGAAGGCTCCGGCCGGGGTCAGGAAGGCCTCGCCGGTGACATGGATATCGCAGACCACCTCGCCGTCGAAGGTCAGCGCCACCAGCGCCGCCTCATCCTCGATCCAGCGGGTCAGCTCGTCGCCGGTATGGGCGATATTGAAGCGGATATTGAAGCGCGCCTCGGCATGGCCCGGGATCACATTGGTGGTCGGATTGCCGACATCGATACTGGTGACCTCCAGATTGGAGGGCTGGAAATTCTCCGCGCCGTCATCGAGCAGGCGCGCGGTGAGGCGGCCGAGCAGGGTGAGCAAAGGCGGGATCGGGTTTTCCGCCCGTTCCGGATAGGCGACATGGCCCTGGCGGCCGGTGATGGAGATCCGGCAATTGAGACTGCCGCGCCGGCCCGACTTGATCGTCTCGCCCATCGCGTTGGGATTGCTTGGTTCGCCAACCAGGCAATGATCGAAGCGCTCGCCCTCGGCGGCGAGCTGTTCCAGCGCCGCCTTGGTGCCATTGATCGCCATGCCCTCCTCATCGCCGGTGATCAGAAAGGCGATCGAGCCGTCCGGTTCGCCGTGCTCGTCGAGCAGACGCTGCACCGAGGCGACCATGGCGGCGATGGCGCCTTTCATGTCGGCGGCGCCGCGGCCCCACAACACGCCCTCGACCGCCTCGGCGGCGAAGGGCGGGTGGGTCCATTTGGCGTCATTGCCCGGGGGCACGACATCGGTATGGCCGGCAAACATGAAACAGGGGGCTGCTGTGCCGCGGCGGGCATAGAGATTGTCGATCTCGCCGAAGGGCAGACGCCGGCAGGCAAAGCCGAGGCTTTCCAGTGCCTGCTGCACCACATCCAGCGCTCCGGCATCGGCCGGGGTCACCGAGGGACAGCGGATCAGGCGCTGGGCGAGCGCGAGCGGATTGGAAAGATCGAGAGCTGTGTTCATAATCGAAACATAGCCGGTTCGTCCGGCCGCGCCAGAACAAGGATGCAGCCATGAGCAAGTTTGCCGTCGAGGATGTCGCTGAAATCTCGAAGAGCGGCTATCCCGCACCGTTCAACGAAGCCTGCAATGGCCGCCATACCCGCCGTCTCGGCGGGGCTGCCGGCCTGACCCAGTTCGGCGTCAACCAGGTCCGGCTCGAGCCCGGCGCCTGGTCATCCCAGCGCCATTGGCACACGCATGAGGATGAATTCGTCCAGATCATCTCCGGCGAGGCGGTGCTGGTGATGGATGGCGGCGAGACCGTGATGCGTCCCGGTGATTGCGCCGGCTTCCGCGCCGGCGTCGAGGACGGGCATCACCTGGTCAACCGCTCGGACGAGGATTGCATCTTCCTCGCCATCGGCACCCGCATCGACGCGGATGGCGCCGAATACCCCGATATCGACATGAGGGCCCTGCCGGAACGCTATGACCGGCCGGGCACGGGCACTTTCGTCCACAAGGATGGCACGCCTTATTGATTCCATTTGAGTTTCTTTGAGCGCGCGGGTTGCGTTCGGCGCCATGCCCCCTAGGGTGACGCGGTCGCACCCTGCGGTAACTCTCCGAGAAAACCCAAGGTGTGGATCATCCTCATGAAAAATTTCGCCATTGCGATCGCTGCGACCGCCGCATTATTCGGCTCAGTCGCCGATGCGCAAAAGGACGTGACAGCCACCGCGGCCGTCACACCTCGCGTCAGTCAGCCGGGCGAGGAACTCCTCTTCATCGTGCGGGGTATCGAGTACAATTGTCTCGCGCGGCACCCGGATGGTGGAGTCTTCCGTGAGCCGTGTGTGGATGGCGCCACCAATCAGCACTGGGGAATTTTGAGCGACCCCGGCGGCTATCGTCTGGTCCATCGCAATGGCGGATGCCTGAACCCCGGTGAACCCATGACCAGCCGCTATCTCGGGGCGGCCTACTTGGAAGCTTGCGCCCTGTCGCCCACTCAGGACATTAACCCGCGCCACCTGCTTGAGTCTCAGGACTACGTCCTGGTCATCCTCGATGGCGGGCGGCGCACTGTTATGCGTAGTGGGGAGCAACCGCGCGGCGAGAGGGTCATTGAGCGGTACTTCGCGCTGCGCCGGACGTTCAACTGGAGCGGATATGATGAATTCCTCGTGGATGAACCCATCGGTGCGAACCCGGGCGAGGTGACGGGCTTCGGCGCCGGGAGGGTGCCCGTGCAGCATCCAACCCGCGCGTATTTTGATGCCAATCAGGAAGGCCCGTCGTCGGAGCCTGATCGCCGGATCCTCTGGCAGATCATTGAGTACGAAGAGCCCGGCTGAGGCGCACCTGACCTCGCCCCAGGGTGAGGGACATGTACCTCTGGTACGTGTCCCGGGGAGGCAATCTTCTCTCGTTGAAGGGGCTGAATGCTCCTCTTGCCGAGCCTTGCCTTGGCTCTCGCACAGAATTCCGTTGAGGACCAAAACAGAAATTTGCCCGATGGGACGCGCACCAGAGGTACACGTCCCTCGTTCAGACCCTAGTGCGAGCGCCCGTGCGTCTCGCGATAGCGTTCCATCGAGATCGAGATCTTGAACGTCTCGCGATATTTGGGTGAGCCCACCGGGCGGGGCGGGTGCTGGGCTGTCAGGGCGAGGATGCGCTCCAGCGTGTCGTGGGCGGCGCCGCTCTGGCCGGCACCGATATAGGCGTGCAGCTCGACCAGCGCGTCGGACAGCGGATCGCCGCCGCGGATGATGAAATAGGGCTCATTGGCATCGAGCCGCTTGAGGACATCGAATTCCGACGGGTTGTTGGCGGAGCCGTAGGGCGCGGTCGGATCGGCAGCATCCGGATTGGTCTTGGCTTTCACATCGCTCACGGCAATTTCCTTCATGGTTCTTCGCTGGCGGGTATTGCATCAGATTCGAGCGTCCCGCGACAGGGCCGCATCAGCGCACTGGGCGGGATTCTGGCTGTTTCGCCGTGGAAAGACTAGAAGTCGCCCATGACCGAACAATCTTCCAGACAAATCGCCATCATTGGTGGCGGCCCCGCCGGCCTGATCGCCGCCGAACGGCTCAGCGCCCGCGGCCACGCCGTCACCGTTTACGAGCGCATGCCGACTCTGGGGCGCAAATTCCTCATGGCCGGGCGTGGCGGGCTCAACCTGACCCATAGCGATGACCGCGAGGCCTTTGTCGCGCGCTATCGCGAGGCCACCGGCTGGATGTCGTCCTGGCTGGAAATCTTCACCCCCGCGGATCTGTGCGCCTGGGCCGAGAGCCTGGACCAGCCGACCTTTGTCGGCACCAGCGGTCGTGTCTTTCCCAAGGCGATGAAGGCCTCGCCGCTGCTGCGCGCCTGGATCGCCCGGCTCGATGCCCAGGGCGTGCAGTTCCGCATGCGTCATGAGTGGGCAGGCTGGGGCGAGGACGGCGAATTGTTGTTCAACACGCCTGACGGGGAGATCACTATCGACAAGCCCGACGCCACATTGCTGGCGCTCGGCGGTGCCAGCTGGCCCAGGCTCGGTTCGGATGGTGGCTGGGCCGATAGGCTGCGCGCTCGCGATGTCGAGGTGCATGAGCTGGCCGCGACCAATTGCGGTGTCCAGATCGCCTGGAGCGAGATCATGAAATCGCGCTTCGCCGGCCAGCCGCTGAAGACGATCTCGATCAGCCTGAATGGCGAAACCGTGCGCGGCGAGGCGATGATCTCGGAATACGGGCTGGAAGGCGGCGCGGTCTATGCGCTCTCCACCCCGATCCGCAAGGCGCTGGCCACCGGTTATCCGGTAACGGCGACGATCGATCTGCGGCCCAATCACAGGATTGGCGAGATCACCGAGCGGATCGCGTCGGCGAAAAAGGGCCAGTCGCTGGCCAATACACTGCGCAAGGCCGGCCTGTCACCGCAGGCGATCGGCCTGCTGCGCGAGAGCGGTGAACTGCCCGGCGAGCCGGCCGATCTGGCCCGTCGGATCAAGGCGACGCCGGTCACCATCACCGCCCAGACCGGACTGGAACGCGCGATTTCCTCGGCCGGCGGCATTGCCCGCGAAGGGCTTGATATCGGCCTGATGCTCAAAGCCCTGCCGGGCGTCTTCGTCGCCGGCGAGATGATCGACTGGGAAGCGCCGACCGGTGGCTATCTCCTGCAGGGCTGTTTCTCGACCGGCATCGCTGCGGCACGCGGGATCGAGGTCTGGATGGGGCTGCAGACGCAGCCGGAAGACGTGGCAGTGTCCGGGGTCGTGGCTGACGAAGGCCCCCACACCGAATAATCGCGCCCGGCGTTTCATTCCTGCCTGCCCGGGTTATTCCTGGCCCGGGTATTCCTGTCTTCTCCGCCCCCTGGCGGCGCGGGGTTATAGTCATGCGGATTTCGCTCTTTGACACCGTGGATGGATCACCAAAAACGCGCCCGCGCCGCGCCGGAATACCCGCGGCGGCGGGCATTGGCCTGGCGCAAATCCGGTCTCGCAATGGCAGGCTGACAGCCTCTGTCACACCTCCAGTCATCGCGTCCGGGCCTTTGCCGGCAGGGCTGAAGCCCAATAATGACAGAGTGGCAGACTGGCAGTGTTTTTCCCGCGCAAGCGGAACAGACACACTCTGCCGCCCCCGGGCTGGCCCGGCTGTCATACCCGCCAAGGCGTGACGGAAACCGGCGCGTCAGACGAATCTAGCGGAGCAGCTCATTGATCGAGGTTTTCGAGCGGGTCTGGGCATCGACGCGCTTGACGATCACGGCGCAGGCCAGTGACGGTCCGCCCTTGGGATCGGGCAAGGTGCCGGGCACCACGACCGACCAGGCCGGGATCTCGCCGCGCGTGATCTCGCCGGTGGCGCGGTCGACGATCTTGGTCGACTGGCCGAGGAAAACCCCCATCGAGATCACCGCGCCGGTGCGCACGATGACGCCTTCGGCGACTTCGGAACGGGCGCCGATGAAGACGTCGTCCTCGATGATGACGGGACCCGCCTGCAAGGGCTCCAGCACGCCGCCAATGCCGACACCGCCGGAGATATGCACCCGCTTGCCGATCTGGGCGCAGGAGCCAACCGTCGACCAGGTATCGACCATCGTGCCTTCATCAACAAAGGCGCCGAGATTGACATAGGAGGGCATCAGCACGACGCCCGGCGCAATATAGGCGCCGCGGCGCACGGCGCAGGGTGGTACGGCGCGGAAACCCGCCGCCTTGAATTCGGCCTCGCCCCAGCCCTCGAACTTCGACGGCACCTTGTCCCACCAACCGGCGCCGGCAACGCCGCCATCAATCAAACCCATCGGGTTGAGACGGAAGCCCAGCAGGACGGCCTTTTTCAGCCATTGATTGACGGTCCAGTCACCATTGCCCGCCTGTTCGGCAACGCGGGCCTTGCCGCTGTCGAGCAGCTGGATCGCGGCCTCGACGGCCTCGCGAATTTCGCCCGTCGTGTCGGTCGAGACCGAGTCGCGATTGTCCCAGGCGGATTCGATGATGGTCTGGATCGGGTCAGTCATGGGCGGTCTCCGGTGTCGTGGATGTCCGCATTTCGCCCAGGAAGGTCGTCAGACAGTCGGCGGCGAAATGGACATGGTCGGGATCTTCGCCGGCAAGGCTGTGATCTTCCGTTCGCAGGCCTTCCTTCGCGCGGATCAGCACGGTTGTGAACCCCATTTCATGGGCGGTTTTCAGATTGCGGACAGAATCCTCGAACAGGACCGAGCGTGGCACCGGCAGGTCGAAGCGGGCGGCGAAACGGTCAAAACCCTCGCGATGGGGTTTGGGCGTGAAGCCCGCCGCCTCGACGTCGAAAATGTCATCGAACAAATGGTCGATGCCCAGATGCGCCAGCACGTTCTCGGCATGTTTCAGCGAGCCATTGGTGTAGACCAGACGCTTGCCGGGCAGGGCGCCGAGATGGCGGATCAGTTCGGGATTGGCCGGGATGACGCTGTGGTCGATATCGTGCACGAAGTCGAGATATTCGCGGATATCGAGCGGATGGTTGGCCATCAGCCCGTGAAGGGTCGTGCCATAGTCACGCCAGTAGGACTTCTGCAGCAGCCGGGCCTCGTCATGGGGCAAGTCGAGCAGGCGGGCGACATATTCGGTCATGCGGGCGCTGACCTGGGCCATGACCGGCGCATCGGACGGGTAGAGCGTGTCGTCGAGATCAAACACCCAGTGATCGATATGGGTCAGGTCGGGGCGGTCAGCGGTCACGTCTTGGGCCTGCAAAATCGGATTCCTCGATCATGATCCGCACGCCGCCATCGACGGGTTCGGGGATGCGGCGGAAATTCGCCGTGGCATAGCCGCGCTCGGTGCAGCCGGTGCGCTCCTCGGCGAGGAAGCGGGCCGGAGCGATACAGAAAGCGTCCGTGCCGCCATTCAGCGGCCGGCGCGTGGCGGCATTGATCCGCTCGGCATAGTAATAGGTGTTTGTCGTCTCGATCCGCGCCGCCAGAAGGCGCGCACATTCGCCGGCATGCAGGCGCCACCAGCCGCGCGATTGCAGGATTTCGCCGGCCCGATAGCCGATCGCGGTCGCGATATCCCCGTCTGATTCATTGCAGATCGTCATGCCGCTCTGGGCATTGCGGGTCATGGCGCGCGATTCGAGGGCGTCGATCAGGGCCGTATTGGCTGGCCGCGTCGTCAGCTCCGCATCGGTCATGAAACGGGCGATGGCGCGATCGGTGCCGCGGCCGTCATAGCCGTCGACAGCCGTGATCGGATAGCCTGCCGATTGCAGCAGGCGCTGGATGCCGGCGACTTCCGCATGCGTGCCGAAATCGTCTGGCCCGACCAGCACCGTCCGGTCGCGTTGATCGCCCTCGCGGACGATGAATTCGCGCGAGGCAAGGCCGAGCGCGGCACAGCGGGTATTGGCGACGACCTCGAAATCGGCCTCGTCGACACACAAGGCCATGGTGCCGCGCCATTCGCGCACGCCGCCGAGATAGGCATCGCTGGTCTTGGCGTAGAAATAGAGCGGTTGATCGTCGGCCAGTTCGACATCGCCGGCCACTTCACTGCACTCGCCCGGCCGCATCCGCATCCAGCCCTGGATCGCAACGCCACCGGCGACCGGCCAGCCGGTCGCGACATGGACGATATAGCTGGTCTGGTTGCAGACATCATAGGCGCGCGCCGGAGCGGTGGCGCACAGGGAGAGGCCGAGGAGGATCAGAAGGCGCATCAACATGAGGCTTGGCTCCCTATCCGGCACCGCCAGGCAAAAGCGAGGCGATTTCGGCACGCAGATCGTCGAGACCCTGCCGCTTGCTGCTCGAGGTCGCCACCACACGCGGGAAGGCGGCGGGGCGTTTGCGGATTGCCGCGAGCGATTCCTCGATGGTCCGTGCGACCTGCGGTGGCTTGATCTTGTCGCACTTGGTCAGCACGAGCTGATAACTGACGGCGGCCTCGTCAAACACATCCATGATGGCCTGATCGACCGGCTTGAGCCCGTGGCGGCTGTCGATCAGCAGATAGACGCGCTTGAGATTCACGCGGCCGCGCAGGAAGGCCCGGGTCAGCCGCGTCCATTTGTCGACCACATCCTTGGGCGCCTTGGCGAAGCCATAGCCCGGCAGATCGACCAGGCGCAGCTTGCTGCCCTCGAGGTTGAAGAAATTGAGCTCGCGGGTGCGTCCCGGCTCGCCCGAAGCGCGCGCCAGTCCGACCTGGTTGGTCAGCCCGTTGATCAGGGACGACTTGCCGACATTGGAACGGCCGGCAAAGGCGACTTCGGTGCGATCCGGCGGAGGCAGGTGATCGAGATCAACCGCTCCCATCAGGAAGTTGCACGGGCGGGCAAACAGCAGCCGCCCGGCCGCCAGATCAGGTTCCCCGGACGCGGTCAGTTTCCGCCTCCTCTCATGCGGTCACGGATATGGGCGATCAGCTTGTCGAGCTGGGTCTCATTCCCGTGGCGGCGCATGATGATGTATTGCTGGGTGACCGAGAGCGCATTGTTCCAGGCCCAGTAGATCACCAGGCCGGAGGCAAAGCCTGCCAGCATGATGGTGAAGACGAAGGGCAGGAAGGCGAAGATTTTCGCCTGCATCGGATCGGGTGGTGGCGGGTTGAGTGCCTGCTGTGCGGCCATCGTCAGGCCCATCAGGATCGGCCAGATGCCGATCGCCAGCACGCCGCCGAGGATCGGCCAGCTGGATGGATCGAAGGGCAGAAGGCCGAACAGGTTCCACATATTGGTCGGATCAGGTGCTGCCAGATCGCGGATCCAGCCGAAGAAGGGCGCGTGCCGCATCTCGATGGCGTTGAACAGGGTCTGGTAAAGGGCAAAGAAGATCGGGATCTGCGGCAGGATTGGCAGACAGCCGGCCAGCGGATTGATCTTCTCTTTCTTGTAGAGATCCATCATCGCCTGTTGCTGCTTCTGCTGGTCAGCGGCGTAGCGTTCCTTGATCTCGGCGATTTTCGGCTGCACCGTTTTCATCTTCGCCATCGAGGCAAAGGCGCGGTTGGCGAGCGGGAACATCACGATCTTGACCATCAGGGTCAGGGCGAGGATTGCCAAGCCGACATTGCCGGTCAGGTTTTCCAGATGGTGCAGCAGCCAGACGAAGGGGCGCGCGAGGAACCAGAGCCAGCCCCAGTTGATGGCCATGTCGAGTTTCTGGATGCCCTGGTCATTCTGGGCCGCCTGCAGGACGTCGAGTTCCTTGGCACCGGCGAAGATGTGCGAGGTCGAGCTCAGCGAGGCACCGGCCGGAAGGATCTGTGCGGTTTCCACATAGCTCGACTCGAAGGCCGTGATGCCGGCGCGCTCGATGGTGCGGAAGCGGGCGGTGAAATTGCGGCTCTGGTCGGGAATGGCGGCGGCCATCCAGTAACGCATGGTGATGCCGGCCCAGCCGCCAACGCCGCTGGCCTCATCTTCCTCGCCATCTTCGAGCTTGGAAAACTTGCGCTGGATCAGGCGGCCGTCGACCACGGCGAGCGCGCCTTCGAACACGGCCATATTATTGGTCAGGTCGGTCGGCATGCCTTCATCGCGCACCAGACCGTAGCGCTGCAGTTCGACATCACCGCCTGTGGTGTTGGTGACGGTGTCGGAGATGGTGAAGAGGTAATTTTCGTCAATGCTGATCGTGCGCTCGAAATGCAGGCCCGATGCGCTGTCATAGCCGATCACGATCGGCGTTTCTTCGGTCAGGACATTGCCGGAGAGCAGGGTCCATTCCGTGCTGCCACCGGGCAGGTCGGCAAAGCCCGGAGTGGGCGACTGCCAGCCATCGCGGACGTAGAAGACATCCCCGCTGCCGATGGGGTTGAGCAGGGAGATCAGCTCGGTGCCGCCGACTTCGACCGTATGGCGGCGCAGGCGCAGATCATCGAAACGGGCGCCGGTCAGCGAAATCGAACCTTCAACACTCGGCGCATTGATTTCGACGCGCTGGGCTGTGGCCAGTGCTTCGGGGCGGTCGAGCGCGGAGATGGTCGGTTCCGAAGTCAGGGCCGCGGGGAGGTCGGGATCAATGCCCTGTTCGACCAGGGCGGCCTGTTCGGCCTCGATCGCCGCGCGCTGGCGCTCCTGCGCCGGGCCGGTAATCAGGAACTGATAGCCAAGCATGATGACCAGCATCAGCCCCAGCGCGATAAAGAGATTGCGTTGTTCTCCGCCCATAACAGTCAGGCCTCTCAGGCTCGTTGTTTCGCGTTGCCCGGGGCCTCGTCGGACGCGAGGCTCACCAATGCACTTTCGACATCTTGCAGCAAACGCGGCCAGGCCCGATCGGCGGTAGTCGCGCGTGCAATGAATACATAGTCAAAGCCGGGCCGTCCGTGGAGGGGCAGTAGCAGCCGCGCCGCTTCGCGCAGGCGCCGCTTGACCCGGTTGCGGACAACCGCATTCCCGACTTTCTTGGTGGCAGTGAAGCCAAGGCCCAAACGCAAAGCGCCGTCCCGCTGGCGTGCCTGAATAACGACACCCGACCGGACGGCCTTTTTACCCTGTGCGCAATGCAGGAACTCACGCCGCTTTTTCAGCCGGTCAATGGCTGGCGGCGTGGTGTCCATGGTCGTTAAGCGGAAAGCCGCTTGCGACCCTTGGCACGGCGGCGTGCCAGAATTTGACGACCAGCTTTCGTCGCCATACGCGCACGGAAGCCGTGCCGGCGTGAGCGGACGAGCTGGGACGGTTGAAAAGTGCGTTTCACGGTCGCGCTCCATCGGCGATCAATTCAAGAGCGGCGCTAATACGCATATGTAGAGCGGGCGTCAAGCGCGTCGGCGGTTATTCGCATCACAACAGGGTGCCGAAAATGCAGCGGCGGTGTAGGAATGAGCGATGGAAATTCCGGCATTGACCGATTCACCCACCGCGAAAGGGCGGGTCCGCCTGCGCCTTGCGGCGGGGCTGGTACTCTTGTCTGCCATGCTGGTCGCGCTCTGGCTGGGTGCGACGCCGCAAGCCCTGGTCGATCTGGCGCGCGGGAATGGCGATGTCGGCTGGGTCGGCGATCATCTCCTGCTGGCCAGCCTCGCCTATGCCCTCTTCTACATGCTCGCGGTCACGGTCTCGTTGCCGGGGGCGCTCTGGTTCAGCATCGGCGCGGGATTTCTGCTCGGCGCCGCGGCGGCGATTCCCGTCTCGCTGGCGGGAATCACTTTCGGCGCTGCCAATGCCTGGCTGATCATGCGGTTTCTGGCCGGCCCCGGCCTGCGGCAGCGTGCCAAGGACAGGATCGCGCGGTTCTCCGAAGGCTTTCATCGCAATGAATTTGCCTATGTGATCCTGTTGCGCGTGCTGCCGCTCCCCTTCTTCCTCGTCAATCTGGCGGCAGCGCTGCTGGGGCACCGTTTCCTCGCCTTCTTTGCCGGCACGCTGATCGGCTCACTGCCCTCCGTTGTCCTCTACGCCAATCTCGGGGCGGGCCTGGGCGAGTTGGTCGAGGCGGGGGTGCGGCCGGGCCTGTCCGATCTGACGCGGCCGTCCTTCCTGATCGCCGTGGCCATGGTGGCGCTGATGGCCGCCGTCGCGATCGGCCACCGGCTCCGGGTACGCCGCCGGGCCCGTGCTGCCTTGTCGCGGCCGGAGCCCTAGGATATGGGGCGCACCATCCATGCCTGAGACACCCCAACCTCCCGCCGCGCCGACCGGTGCACTGCCCCGGCTGGGCCGCGCGATCGCAGCGGTCTGCCGCGGCATGATCGAAAGCCTGCCCGGGCAATTGCTGATGCTGACCGTCGGCTTCATCGCGATCGGTGTTGTGCTGGTCTATTTTCCCGCTTCGGCGGGATTTCGCCTGCAATGGATGATGGACCGGGCCGAGGCGGCGCACCTGGCGGCGCTGGCGGCGGATGTCGCCCCCGGCGGCGCCCTGGGTGAGGATGAGGTCTGGGCGCTGCTGGCCGGCGCTGACGCGGTCGCTGTCTCGCGGGTTCGCGACGGCATGAACGAGTTGGTGCTCTATGCCGGTCCGATCGATGGCGAACTGGCGGAGAGCGATGTGCGCACCACCGGCTGGATCGGACATGTGCGCGACACCATTGAAACCATGACCGCCCCGCCGGGACGCTTCTTGCGCATTCGCGCCACGCCGATGGGCCGGCCCGGCGAGCTGATCGATGTCATCGTGCACGAGGCACCGCTGAAGGAGGCGCTGGCGGTGTTTTCACGCCGCTATCTGGTCTATTCGGCGCTGATCGCCTTGGCCGTCGGTACAATCATCTATCTGGCCCTGTTCTACATGTTCGTCCGGCCGATGCGGCGGTTGGCCAACGCGATGATCCGCTTTCGCGGCGCGCCCGATGATCCGGCCCTGACGATCCGGCCCGGCGGTGCCCGCAACGAGATCGGTCAGGCGGAAGCGGAGCTGGCACGGATGCAGGCGGAAATCCGCCAGGCCCTGCTGCAGCGCGAGCGGCTGGCGGCGCTGGGAGAGGCGGTCGCCACCATCAATCATGATCTGCGCAATGTCCTCGCCAGCGCCCAGCTGGTTTCTGACCGTCTCGCCATGGACAGCGATGACCGTGTGCGCGGCATGGGTGAGCGGCTGGTGCGTGCGGTCGATCGCGGTGTGCGGCTGTGCGAGGCGACGCTGGAATTCGGCCGCGCCGAGGAAAGCCCGCCGGTGCGCCGCAATATCGTTCTGACTGAATTGCTCGAGGAAGCGGCGCGCGATGCATTGCTGGTTGAGGGGCAGGCACAGGTCGACTGGCGCAACCGGGTCGGAGCGGAGCATCAGCTCAATGCCGACCCCGATCACGGACACCGGATATTCCTGAACCTGTTTCGCAATGCCATCCAGGCGATGTCGGCCAATTCTGCCGCGGCAGTGCTGGAAGTCGTTGTCGTTTCGGAGCCGGGCTTCTGCCGCATCGAGGTCAGCGATACCGGTCCGGGCGTGCCCCAAAGGGCGCAGGACAATCTCTTCCGGCCCTTCGCCGGCTCGACCAAGCGGGGTGGCACCGGTCTGGGCCTCTCGATCGCGCGCGATCTGGCGCGGGCGCATGGGGGCGACGTCGAACTGGTATCGACCGGACCCGGGGGCACCGTGTTTGCGGTGCGGCTTCCCGTCTAGATTTTTTCGCTGACCTTGATTGCCAGGCGGCAACCGGCCTGGATCAGCCCTGACAGGACCGGATAGCCCGGCGCGTCTTTCGCACCTTCCTCGATCGCCAGATCGCGATGCGCCAATTCCTCGTTGCGGAACTGGTCGAACCTGTCGGCGAGCTCATCTTCGCCCATGGCGCGCAGCTCGGTGATCTGGCCGGCATAATGCTGCTCGATCACGCTCTCCACGGCCTCGGTACAGGCATGGGCCGCCTTGTCGCCCATCAGTGCGGTGACAGCCCCGAGGGCATGGCCGGCCACGTTCCAGATCGGGCCCAGCGCGGTCGGGCGGGCGCGGTGCTCCACCAGCAGGGCGTCGAAGGCCTCAAGATGGACCTGTTCGTCGGCTTCCATTTCCTCGAGCTGGCGGGCGATGCGGGCCTTCTGCGGCAGTTTGCCGTAAATCGCCCGCTGGCCGCCATAGATCGCGACGGCGCCGTATTCGCCGGCATGATCAACGCGCAGCATCTGTTCGATCCTTTGCGGATCACGACGCTTGCCGGGCAGGGGAATGCCTGGCTGGGGGATGATTTCGCTTGCGGCCTTGCCGGCGGGTGTTTCGGTCATGATGCCTTCAGCCCCCGCAGGCCGACCCAGCCCGCGACCACGGCCATGACGGCAGAAATCATGGCATTATAGCCAGCCATGGAAATGCCCAGCATGCGCCAGGCGGCTTCGTCGCACAGCACGACCGGGCGCTCGCCATTGAGGGCAGCCATGATGTCGCTGGCGCTGATGCTGGCGCCGCCCGATGCGGTGCAACTGGCCGGGCCGTCCCACCAGTCATTCTCGATTCCGGCATGCCAGAAGGCGAACCCGGCCGAGTACAGCAGCAGCGCTGCCATCAGGAACAGGATCCAAGGCGTGAAGCGGGCAAGATCCGGCTTGAGCATCAGGCCGAGGCCGCTGGCAAAGCCGAGCGCGATCACCGCCATGTGGATGTGACGTTGATCATAGCAGAGGGCGCAGGGGTCATAGTGACCGATATATTGAAAACCCCAGGCGCCGAACATGATCAGCAGCGAGGCACCGCCGATCAGCAGCGGCCAGCGGGTAAGCGGGAATTGGGACAGGACTGGGTTCATTGCCGGCATGATGATCGACCTTGATTACGCTCGCACCGTGACCAATGCGCACACTGGAAAACGGAACTCAAAAGACAGATTGCAGGAAGGTCTTGATCACATCAATGACCGTATGTCCGAACACAAGCAGCAGGGCGATCCAGACCAGGCCGAGGATCAGCCCGCCAATCACCAGCAGCCCGTCTCGGGTCAACAGGCCCAGGGCGGCAATGGCGAGCGCGATGCCCGGCGTGGCCGACGCTGAT
>NZ_JBLWTD010000016.1:28279-67719 GCF_048270265.1 Maricaulis sp.
CGGTGGCCGGCGTGGTATTGGTTGCCGGTAGCGGGATGAGGATGCTGGTGCAGAAGATCACGAAGACCGCACCGATCACGCGCTCCGCCGTCGGACCGGACAGTGCCGTCAGGCGTGGCCGTGCCAGGGCTTCGAGCCAGCCGAACCATTTGCGACCACCCTGCGCCATGCGCATCAGCCCGCGCTTGTCGAGCCGCCCGGCTTTGAAGCGCGCCGGCAGCCAGGGCTCGCCGCGGCCCATCAGCATCTGCGCCGACAGCGCCATCATCGGCAGCGCCATCACTTGTGGCACGCCGTAGAGGAAGGGAATCGAGACCGGCAGGGCCATCGCGAACAGGATGATGCCGAAGGCGCGTTCGCCCAGCGCATCAACGAATTCACCGAGGCTCATCCCGTCCTCGCCAGCGCCATCGGCAATCTGTTCGAGGGCGCCAATCAGCCCGCGCGAGGCAGCAGTCTCGGTCATCGCCCATCCTCAAGCAAAAATCGCTTGCGAACCTAGCTGCACAAGGCAGGGGCGTCGAGCGCATTGGGCCGTTGACAGCGGGCGCGCGGATCGTCAGCTTGCGCCTCCTGCATTTCCCACGGTTTGCCCCTGTGGCGGAACTGGTAGACGCGACGGATTCAAAATCCGTTTCCTCACGGAGTGCCAGTTCGAGTCTGGCCAGGGGCACCATTTCTTCTTTTGCTTACAGTTGTTGTTCGAACGGATCGCGCGTGGCTGTCGCCAGCAGCGCGTTCCGGCGTTCCTGATTGGCCTGCGACCATGTTGTGGCAAAGTCATAGAACTCATCCACAACATGCGCCTCCGATGGCAGCGTGAGCCAGGGCTGTTTGCTCGTCGTGAAGATATGGACATCCGGCGGCAGCCGGTCGGGCTCATCAAGCGTGCCGACGCGCAGAAAGCGGATGCCGTCCTTGATGCCGCCCATGTAGTAATTGCTCCAGACCGCAACCTGGCACTTTGGACAACGGGCGATTTTCTGTCCCCTGCCGCTGGGCGATGGCATCACGATCTCCAGCACATCGCCCGCAACAAGCTCGACATGCTCCGCCTCGAACAGGGCATTCACCGCAAAGGCTGCCCCCGTCTGCCGCTGGCACCAGCGGCAATGGCAACAATGAACGATCAGCGGTTCTGCCAGAATGCGATAGCGGACATGGCCGCAGCTGCACCCGCCTTCATGATCTGTGTTCGGTGTGGCCATGCTCTTCTGCCCTGCACGGGTGACGAGGAAACCCTCCCTTCGCCACGTTTCACGTCTTGATACTTGCCTCTATGTGCAGACTGGAGGCTTTTTCCCGGACTGACAACGCCGGGCCCTCAACTGGGCCGCGTGGCCGGCGGGGGGGGCGCTTTTTGCAGCCGGATTGCCGTGATAACCAGCTGTGCGCTCGCATCCGGCGATGACCGGTGCTAGGTTTTTGTCGCGCCCATCAGGAGATCGGTTCGTGCCATCCACAACCAATGCCTTGCTGTTCGCCCGAGCGAGCCTTGCCATCATTTTCCTCTGGTTCGGGGCGATGGATTTCACGCCGGTCGGCGAGGCGATTGTCGGCCAGTGGATTGCCGGCCATGCCTTCCTGTCGGGTCTTGAGGACCAGGCCGGTTCCGCCGCCAAGGCGCTTGGGATCTACCAGATTGTGATGGCGGTCCTGATCGGCGCGCCGCTGCCGCTGGGTAGTTTTCGCCGCATCGGCTTCGTCCTGCTGGGGATATTCTCCGTGCTGTCACTGACGGCAATGCTCACCAACCCGGTCTGGCTCGCCGCCGAAGGCGGATTTCCGGCGATCGGCTCCGGCCAGGGCATTTTGAAATATATCGCGATTCTTGGACTGGCCCTGTGGGCCGGCAGCTTCGACAATTCGCGCATCTTCTCCAACCGTACCAGCAAGACGCGCGCGGTCAGCCTGCCGATCATGTGGACCGGTCTTATACTCGTGCTAGCCTGGATCGGTTTGATGAAATTCACGGCCGCAGAGGCTGCCGCAATTGCCCCGCTGATCGCCAGCAGCCCGGTCTTCTCCTGGATGCAGGCCCTGATGCCCGAGCGGGTGATCTCCGCGCTGATCGGGGTCGTCGAGATCGCTACGGCACTGGCGCTGCTGGGTTACTGGTTCAATCCGCGCCTGTTCCGCATCGGTCTGATGCTGTCGGTGATCACCTTCATCGTGACCCTGTCTTTCCTCGTCACCTATTCCGGTGCCTGGGATGCGGATCTCGGCGGCTTCCCGGCCCTGTCGCGCAGCGGTCATTTCCTGCTCAAGGACCTGGCCCTGCTGGCGGTTTGTTTCGCATTCATCACCGAGACCCGGGTACGGCGCTATCGCTGAGGCCGCTGCTTGCCGCGAAATCTCTGCGTAACCTTGTGAAACTTGGTTCACAACTCCCGGCGCTGTCGCGGCGTTTGCTTGACCGTAACGTCCGCCCCCATACTCTGTCGAAAACCAATCGGGAGAATTGGCCTATGGGAGTACTCACCGCCATTACGCGTGAGGTCGAATTTGTGTCGGCGATGCTGCGCGTGCTCGGTCAGATCAAGAAAGTCGGGCCGGCATCAGGCCTGCGTGTGCCGGATCATATCGAAAAGACGGTGGACCGTTTCGCTGACAAGGCGATGGCAATTACCGATGATGGCGAGGTCAGCTATGCGACCTTCGAGGCCTACGCCAACCAGGTCGCCCACTGGGCGCTCGAACAGGGCATGAAGCCTGGCGACACTGTCGCCCTGCTGATGTCCAACCGATGGGAATACATCGCGATCTGGTTCGGCCTGTCCAAGGTCGGTCTGGTGACTTCGCTGATCAATAACCAGCTGCAGGGCAAATCCCTCGCCCACTGCCTGACCATCGGTCAGACCAGTCATGCGATTGTCGAGGCCTCGCTGGCCGACGCTTACCTCTCGGCCGAGGCCTGCGGCGGTGTCGAGGCACAAGCCTGGTGCGTTGATGGTGAATTTGCCGGCTCCCGCGATTTCAATGCGGCGCTGCAGCGCCAGAGTACCGAGCGGCCCGACCCGTCCGTGCGTGCGGCGGTCAAATCCTCCGAGCCGGTACTGAAAATGTTCACCAGCGGCACCACCGGCCTGCCCAAGGCCGCGCTGATGACGCATGTGCGTGCCCTGTATTATCTCAACGTCTTCGGTATCGCCGCCAAGTGCACCGAGCGCGACCGCATGATGATGGTTCTGCCGCTCTATCACGCCACCGGCGGGCTGTGCGGTGTCGGTTGTGCCCTCTCCTTTGGCGGGGCGCTGGTGATCCGGCCGAAATTCTCGGCCTCGACCTTCTGGCCCGATACGGTGAAATACGGCGCGACGCTGTTCATGTATGTCGGCGAGCTCTGCCGCTTCCTGGTCAATTCGCCCGAAGTGCCCGAGGAGCATCAGCACACGCTGCGCTGCGCCATCGGCAATGGCATGCGCCGCGATGTCTGGGAGCAATTCCAGGAACGTTTCAAACTGCCTCAGATCGTCGAATTCTACGGCTCGACCGAGGGCAATGTCGGTCTCGTCAACGCCACCAACCAGCCCGGTGCGATCGGGCGGGTGCCGTCCTATTTGCGCAATCGCTTCAATATCGATCTGGTCAAGTTCGACCTCGGGAGCGAAATGCCCCTGCGTGGGCCTGATGGCCATTGCGTGCCCTGTGCGCCCGATGAAGTCGGTGAGGCTATCGGCCGGATCGATCCTGATGATGCCCGTTTCCGTTTCGACGGTTATGGCAGCGAGGAAGACACCGAGAAGAAAATCCTGCGCAATGTCTTCAAGCCCGGCGATGCCTGGTTCCGCACCGGTGATCTGATGACGCGTGACCGTCTCGGATATTATTATTTCGTCGACCGGGTCGGCGATACCTATCGCTGGAAGTCGGAGAATGTCTCGACGGGCGAAGTCGCCGAGGCGCTCAATTTCGACGGGATCGAACAGGCCAATGTCTATGGCGTGGAAGTCCATGGTCATGCCGGGCGTGCCGGTATGGCGGCGCTGGTCGCCGGGCCACATGTGGTCGATCTGGAGGCCCTGCACGAGCATATCCACAATGCCTTGCCCGCCTTCGCGCGCCCGCTCTTCCTGCGGCTGCAGGAACAGACTGACACCACGGGCACATTCAAGCTGCGCAAGGTCGAGCTGGTGAAGGAGGGGTTCGATCCCGACCGGATTGAGGACCCCCTCTATTTCGACCATCCGGTGATCGGCAAATATGTGCGGCTGACGCGCGAACTCTATGAACAGATCGTGGACGGGCGGTTGCGGGTATGACGGCGCCGCGCATCACCCCGGCGGATGTCCGCCGCTTCTGGTTTGAGGAATCAGGCCCGGCGAAATGGTATCGCGTCTCCCCGGCCTTCGATGCGCGCATGCGGCGCCTGTTTGCCGCCAGCGTCGAGTGCGAGGCGGCTGTGCTGCGCGCCGGGGCGCACCCCTGGCTCGATGACCCCCAGGACGCGCTGGCGCTGGTCATCCTGCTGGACCAGTTTCCGCGCAATATCTGGCGCGGCTCCGGCAAGGCCTTCGCCTTCGATGCGCTGGCGCGCCAGGTCGCCCGCTCCATGATCGAGCGCGGTTTCGACTTTGCGATAGCCGAGGACAGGCGGGCCTTCGTCTACATGCCCTTCATGCATTCCGAAGCCCTGGACGATCAGGACTATTGTGTCCAGCTGGCCGCCGAACGCCTGATCAGCCAGGGTACGCACGAGCATGCCGTCAAGCATCGCGAAGTTATCCGCCGCTTTGGCCGCTTCCCGTATCGCAATGATGCCCTGCAGCGCATCAGCACGCCGGAAGAGATCGACTATCTCGAGCATGGTGGCTACGCACCGGGCCGGATCGACTCGGCAAAAAAGACCTGAGGGCAGTCCTGACCGCAGGCCGGATTTTGCGCCGAATATTAAGTTATTGAATTGTCACGAAAAAGCCTGAAGCTCATCTGGCCCCGCGCTTGCGTTTCCTCCGGCAAGACAGCAATGCTCCGGAGAGCCCCATGACGCCGCACATTCAAATCACGATCGAAGATTTCCGCCAGATCGCCTGGACGCTGGTCGATCTGCACGGGCCGCGGGCAATCGGCTATGCCGACGAGGCGGTGATGGATCTCGATGGCCAGGGCAAGGTAGAGGGCGCCGATGCCTGGCGTGCCCTGCGCTCGGTGATGGAGGATGCTCTCGCCGGACGCCTCGGCCGCACCGGCTCGCTTTCGATCCACTAGATTGCACGCCCTGCCCGGAGTCGCCGGCCGCCCTTGGCGCGCGATGCCGGGGCTGCGCGCACGCCTGTCCGATGGCCAGGCCTGATCGCTTCATGTCAATTGGATGTGCCGGGCTGTGAATCTATGCCTGGATTTCCTGCCCGAACATAATTCGATGGCCTTCAGGGGTTTCAACGCCAAACTCTCTCAACCCCCAGGGTTTGTCGGCGATCGTCTGGTTGAATTGAACGCCCCGTTCCCGATATTGATCAAACAGCTCGTCTATTCCCTCACAATTCACATAGGCGAAGAGGGCATGATTATTCGTTTCGCGGGCAGGCACTTCGCCCTGGCAATCGCCAACCATCAGATAGAATTGGTCGAGGTGCAGAAATGACCATCCGCCAATCGTTCTATCCAGAGTGAAGCCCAGCATTTCCGTGAAATATTTCACGGCTGAATCAAAGTCATTTACTGCCAATACGTGCTGAGCTCTGTTGACTTTGAACATGGTGCTCTCCGATTTCTTGAACAGATGAGTAGCAATTGAATCGCGACACCATCAAGCGATAAATCGACCCAGCCGGATGTCGACGCCGGCCGATCGGCCCGATAACCTCATGACCGATTGAGACGAAATGGCGCGATAGGCCACTGCTCCGCTCTGTGCTAATCCGACGCCATGGACATTTCTGCCTGGACCCGCGCCCTGAACAGATTCGGCATTGACGACCCGTTCGAGCCCGGCCGTACGGCGGCGCATATGCGCAAGGCCCTGCACGAAGCTGCGCCGCACCTTGATGTGACGCCGCCGCCGCTCGAGTCCGTGCGCGATCTGACCATTCCCGGTCCGGCCGGTGATATCCCGGCCCGTCTCTATATCCCCAACGGATCGACCGCACCGGCGCCCTGCGTGCTCTTCTGCCATGGCGGTGGATATTTCGTCGGCGACCTCCACAGTCATGACGCCCTGTGCCGCCGTCTCGCGGCGATCGGCGGCGTGCGTGTGCTGGCGGTGGATTACCGGCTTTCACCGGAACATGTCTTTCCGGCAGCGGTTGAGGATGCGCTCGCTGCTTTCGACTGGCTGGCAGGCGAGGGCGCGGCCGAGATGGGTGCCGATCCGGCGCGACTGGCCGTGGCCGGCGATTCGGCCGGTGGTGGCCTGGCGGCGATGCTGGCGCAGGCGCGTCGAGGGCAAGTGCGCTTCCAGCTTTTGATTTACCCCTTGCTGCAGATGGTCGAGCGCAGGAAGTCGAAGCTCAAGGCGCTGGAGGGCCATATCTTCTCCGCCATCGCGCTGGATCAGATCGCGCGCTATTATTTCGCCGATGAAAAAGACGCCAGCGACAAACGCGCATCGCCCCTGCTTGAGGATGACCTCGCCGGTCTGCCGCCGGCCTATATCGCTGCGGCCGAGCTCGATCCGCTGCTGGATGAGGGCCAGGCCTATCGCGACCGATTGATCGCGGCCGGGGTGCCCGTCACCTACAAGCTCGGCAAGGCGCTGCCACACAGCTATTTCAATCTCACCGCTCTGCTGCCCGGCGCCAAGGCCCTGGTCGACAAGGCGGCGCTGGCGCTGGGTGACGGATTGCGGGACTGAGCGATTTGCCTTTTAGCCGGCAAGTGCTTAGCTCGTCGCCATGACGGATCACTCGCCCTACACGCCCGACCCGCGCTTCATGACGCTGGGGCCGGACTTCGCCGACCCGGTGCAGCCGGCTGCCTTCCCGCAGGCGATCGAGCGCTTCTGGAATGGCCGCTGGGCTGGCGCGGTCGGGCTCGACACGCTCGATGAGGCAGAGCGGATCGCGCATTTCCAGCGTTTCGAACCCTTGCCGGACAATCAGCCCGAGCCGCTGGCGATGCGTTATCACGGGCATCAGTTCCGCAGCTATAACCCGCAGATCGGCGATGGCCGCGGTTTCCTGTTTGCGCAATTGCGTGACGGGCAGGGGCGTCTGCTTGATCTGGCCACCAAGGGTTCGGGCCAGACGCCCTGGTCACGCACCGCCGATGGCCGTCTGACCTTGAAGGGCGCCGTGCGCGAAATCCTCGCGGCGCAAATGCTGGAGGCGCTGGGCGTCTACACCTCCAAGATCTTCGCCGTGTTCGAGACCGGCGAGCCGCTGCAGCGCCATGACGAGCCCTCGCCGACACGCTCGGCCGTGATGACAAGGCTGGGCCATTCGCATTTGCGCTTCGGCACTTTCCAGCGCCAAGCCTATGAACAAAGCCCGGAGCGCATCAATGCGCTGATCGATCACGCCATTGCCGAATACTATCCGGCACTGGCCGAAAGCGAGGACCGGCCGGCGGCCCTGCTGCAAGCCGTGGTCGCGGCCAATGCGCGTCTCGCGGCGAGCTGGATGGCGGCGGGCTTTGTTCACGGCGTGCTCAATACCGATAATCTCAACCTCACCGGCGAGAGCTTTGATTACGGTCCCTGGCGTTTCCTGCCGCATTATGATCCCGGCTTCACGGCGGCCTATTTCGACGAGAGCGGGCTCTATGCCTATGCGCGCCAGCCTGAAGCGGTGTTCTGGGCGCTGCAGCAACTGGCCGGCGCCCTCTCTCTGGCCGGCGAGCGCGAAAGCCTGGAGGCGGCGCTCAATACCTTCCCGGCGCTGTATCGCCAGGCGCTGCTGGACGCCTTCCTCGCCCGCTTCGGCATCGCCTCGCGCGGTGACGCGAATGACGAGGCGATGCTGCGCGCCTTCCTGGCCTTCATGCACGCTACGCGCCTGCCCTGGGAGGGCGTGATTTTCGACTGGTTCTGCGGCAGCGCCTCAACCGACCGGGCGATGCAGGGCCCGCGCGCCAGCGCCTATGCCGGCGAGGCCTTCGAGGCCTGGCATGAGCTCTTCATCCAGCACGAACCGGTGCGGCCGGAGCGCCTGGACCATCCCTATTTCGCGTGCGCCGAGCCGATGGCGATGACGATCGATGTCGTCGAGGCGATCTGGGCCCGGATCGCCGAGGATGATGACTGGTCGGCGCTCGACAAGGCGCTGGCCGATATCGAACTGGCGCGCCAGGGCTTTGATCTCGGGAGCGGCCAGGTCGGATTTTTGCCATGAGCCTCGATCTTCTCACTTCGCCTCTGCTGCAGCGCGACGATCTCGTGCATGCCTTCACGACCCGCGCCGGCGGTGTCAGCAAGGGGCCCTATGCCTCTCTCAACATGACGCGCTCGCGCGGCGACAGCGCGGAGCATGTCGCGACCAACCGGACGCGGGTGCGCGAGGCGCTGGGGCTGGATCATCTCGCCTTCGCCATCCAGGTGCATGGCAAGGCCGTTGTGCGCGTCGATGATGCCCCCCGGGGTGATCAGGCCGCCGGCGAGGCCGATGCGATGATCACCGACCGGCCCGGTATCGGCCTGATCTGCCAGACGGCCGATTGCACGCCCATCCTGCTGTTTGACCCAAAGCGCCGCGCCGTCGCCGCCATCCATTCCGGCTGGCGCAGCACGGTCCAGAACATTGTCGCCGAGACCGTCGCGGCGATGCAGCGCGAATACGCCAGCGAGCCGGGCGACGTGATCGCGGCGATCGGGCCGTCGATCTCGGCGGCCAATTACCGCGTCGGCCCGGAAGTGGTGGCGCAGTTCGAGGCGGTTTTCGCCGACCGTTCCGGCATTCTCTCGGCGCTCGACGGGGAGGGCGGTGCGCAGCTCGATGTCGGCGAGGCCTGCCGGCGGCAATTGATCGCTTCGGGTGTGCGGGCGGAAAAAATAGAACGCTCTGCGCTATGCACCTATGCCGAGGAAGCGCGCCTCTTCTCGGCCCGCCGCTCGCATCATCGCGGTGAGAGCGGCGTGTTTGGCGGCCAGGCGGGGATTATCGGGCTGCGCTAGGCTCGAGCTTGCCCTTTCGCGGCGGGTATCAACGGCCTAGATTGGGCCCAGCTCCCACCCACAAGGATACGCCTCATGCCCGCTTCTCTCGGTTACGCCGCCTCTGCTCCCGACGCCGCCCTGGCGCCGATCCGTTTTGACCGGCGCGAGCCGGGCAAGGGCGAGGTGCTGATCGAGATCGAGTATTGCGGCGTTTGCCACTCCGATATTCACCAGGCGCGCGGCGAGTGGGGCAATACGCTTTACCCGTGCGTTCCGGGTCACGAGATCATCGGCACGGTGACGGCCTGTGGTCCCGACGTCATCAAGTTCAGGGCGGGTGACAGGGTCGGCGTCGGCTGCATGGTCGACAGTTGCGGCACGTGCACCAGCTGTCATGACGGGCTGGAGCAGTATTGCGAAACCGGGATGACCGGCACCTATAATGGCCGCTTGCCGGACGGCAGCCACACCTTCGGCGGCTATTCCCAGCGCCTGACGGTGAAGGAGGATTTCGTGCTGCGCATCCCCGAGGGGATGGATCCGGCCGGGGCGGCGCCGCTCTTGTGTGCCGGGATCACGACCTATTCGCCGCTCAGCCACTGGAAGGTGGGGCCCGGCCAGCGCGTCGGCGTGGTCGGTCTGGGCGGGCTGGGCCATATGGGCGTCAAGATCGCGGCCGCCATGGGCGCCGAGGTCGTGCTCTTCACCACTTCACCGGGCAAGGCCGAGGACGCCAAACGGCTCGGCGCCAGCCAGGTGGTGATCTCGAAGGACCGCGACCAGATGAAGGCCGTGCGCGGCCAGCTCGACTTCATCCTCAACACGGTGGCCGCATCACACAATCTCGATCCCTTCCTCGATTGCCTGAAACGCGACGGCACCATGGTGATGGTTGGTGTGCCCGAGGTGGCGCATCCATCGCCCTCCGTGGGACGTTTGATCGGACGCCGGCGCACCATTGCCGGCTCGCTCATCGGCGGCATCGCCGAGACCCAGGAGATGCTCGATTTCTGTGGCCGGCACGGCCTCGTCTCCGATATCGAGATCATCCCGATGGACGGCATCAACGAGGCCTATGAGCGGATGCTGAAAAGCGATGTCAAATACCGTTTCGTGGTCGATATGGCGACGCTGAAATAGGACGCCGGCGGCGGGACTGGTTGTCTGCCACTGAAACGCTGTCTGTCAGTCTGTCACCCGGTCATCGCGGGGTGAAATTACCTTGCAGGACAGGGGAATGCGGCTCTTGCGCCGGTGACAGACAGGCTGTCACCCTGTCACCGATTATGATGCGGGTGCCCGCCATGGCGGGCGGGGTATTGCGGGGGGACGATGTCAAAGAGCAGGGTTTCGCACCGATTATAGCTGCGCGGGTGGGCGCGTGGATAAGCCGGGGGGCGGGCGCGTCCGGCCGCCACCAAAACCACATGTCGGGATTTCGCCCTTCGGGGTCCAGCCTCGTCAAGGCGCAGGCCCGCTTCGCGGCGGCCTCCGGCCGGCCTTGACGAGGCTGGACCCCGAAGGGCCCCTTTGCTGGCAAGTGGTTTAAGGGCGGGTCTGGCGCCGGGGGCGCCGTGTGGGCACGGAACCAACAGGGACACACGCCATTTCACTAAACTAGTTGGCTTTCTCCAAGCTCCCCTCGGCAAGCGCCGGGCGGACCGGCTCTTGAAGCCCTTGCCGAGCATGACGCCAGCCCGGATACCGGTATGGTTTTCAGGGCGAGGCCTGGCCCGGCGCGCCGGTCTCCTGGATATTCGAAGCGCGACGATTTCCGGGTCGGATAGATCGTGAGCGCCCCCGTTTATTCAAAATGGTGAGTGTCCCCGTTTATTCATCCGCCCCGGCCCCCGGGGTCGGATAATTCTTGATTGCGTAAGTGAAATTTGCTGCTATCGGTGGCGTTTCGACTGGATCCTTTGGGGGAAATTATGAACAAAACCATCCTTGCCATTTGTGCTGCATCGACTGTCCTGGCCGGATGCGGCACCATCACGCGCGGGTCAAATGACACCTGGGTGGTCGAGACCGATCCGCCGGGCGCTACGGTCATGACTTCGAACGGATATCAGTGCCAGAGTACGCCCTGCGCGATCAAAATGCCGCGACGGTCTGAGTTCGTCGCAACGATTGAACGCAGTGGCTACGAGACTGTAACCGTGAACGTGACGCACCAGGTTTCCGGTGCTGGTGGTGCATCAATGGCCGGCAATGTTCTCGTTGGTGGCCTGATCGGGGCGGCAGTGGATGCCGGCACCGGGTCCATGCATGACCTGGTGCCCAATCCGGTCCACATCAATCTCGTCCCGCTGTCTGCCGATGCGACGGCCCCGCTCGCGGACCCTGCGCCTGTTGCGCCTGCGGAGTCCGATGAGCTTCCATCGACGAAATAGGCGGACCTGAGAAACGCGGGTCAGCTCCGCTTGGTGTGAAACGGCGTTCCCCGGCGGGGATTGGCTGTCTCCCGTCAGGCGGAGCCGACCCGTCTGCTTCCGTTGAGGCGATGTTCGCCTTCGCCACGGTCCGGCCGCAGCGTGCGCCGCGCGTGAAGGATGGTGGCCCCGGCGCGATTCGAACGCGCGACCTGCAGATTGGGAATTCTGTCTTCCGTTAGCGAATTGAACAGGTTGACCGTAACCTACGGCGCTTGCGGCGTGTAAGCCAGCGGCAGGCGGAGTGTTGAGGCCAAACCTCAGCCCACGCAGAGGGTCGCGCCCGTCATTCGCCGTCCCGGAACTCGATCTCGAGCCGGTTGTCAAAGGCCGGCAGGACCAGCGTTCCGGCGTCCAGACGGGCTCCTGCGGGCAATGGAGCAACGGGGCGCCAGGTCTCGGGGATCTGTACGGTCAGGCCCTCGATCGGGGCGGCGGTTGTGATCACCAGCGAGATGGTCCGGGCGTCGAGGCTGACATCAAGCCCGACCATATCGCGCGCCGCCCACCAGTCGCCGAAGGCCTGCAGCGTGCCGGTCCATGAAAATGGCCCGCTTGCCGTGAGCAGAGCATCGAGCATGGCCAGTTTCTCGCCGGTCTCGTTGGGGTGGATCAGGACGACATTGACGCCGCCATATCCGGCCAGCGAGGTGGCCAGCTCGATCCCGGCCGCCAGCCTGTCGTCATCGGGAACGGGCTGCTCGTCCTCGAGGGAAATCGGGAATTCGTAGATCGCCGTCTGGCTGGAATAGCGGCGGCCGAAATTGGCCCGGTAGGGCAGGTGCGACAGCGCTGTTCCGGAACTGATCGAGGTGGAGAAACGGTAGCCGCTGGCCTCGAGCGCCTCGGGCAGGCTGTCCGGTGTTGCCAGATAGCCCGGCCGGAAGGAGGTGACGGTCTCGCCCGTCAGGGACTCAAGCAGAAACCGGCTGACGCGCAGCTCGCCGAGCACCGAGGCATGGCGCGTATCCTCGACGCCGGCCACCCGCGGCTGATAATCGGGATATCGCTCCTCGCCACTGCCCAGCGGCAGCCCGGAGAAGACGTCGGAATGGCTGACGGAATGGCTGCCGATCTCCATGCCCCGGTCCTGGAGCTCCTGAATGGCGGTGAAGGCGGCCTCATCGAAGAAGCCGCGGTCGAGATAATCGCGGTAGTACTTGGTCTGAATGAAGAAGGTGCCGTGTACGCCGTGGCGCTCAAGCACGTCGGCATAGGCCGCCATATTCGCCACGGAATGCTGGTAGTCGACATCGAAGGTGATGATGCTGGCCATCGCCTGGCCGTCGGGCACCGTCGCCAGGGTCACAGCGTCGGGCGCGTGCCGGTAGATGGCCCGCACCAGGCGCAACCAGACATCCACTGACGGCTCATAGCCATTGGCATAATCGCGCCCGGCGCCCTCATCGCGGCCCGAATGGGCCCGCAGGATGAAGAATCCGAGATCGAAGCCCAGCGCATAGGCCTGGCCACCGCCGGCATGGGACCGGGTGATGAAGGCCGGCGCGCCATCCTGGTAGCGGCCGAGCACGGTTTGCGCACCGATGAAGGACTGGGTTCCGATCCAGCTCTCGGGACGCTCCGGATTGCCCAGTCTGACGACGCGTTCGCGCGGATCGGTCAGAAAGCCGGTCAGGGCCTGTTCCGGCTCGAAGCTGACCTCATAATGTTCACGGCTTTCTTCCAGACGGTCGAAGCCGAACACATCCTGCACCCCGCCGCCGAGCACCTGAGTTGCGATCAGCGTGCCGCCATCATCCACATACTGACGCAAATGGCCGAGTTCGGCCGGCTCGAGCAGGGCACCGGAAATGATCGGATAGACCAGAACCGAGGAATGCTGCACGGCGCGGGACGCATCGCGGGTGACGATAAAGGGCACGCCGATCGTGCGCAGCCCGTGCACCAGGCCCAGCCAGGCGGAGTCCTCGTCGGTCAGGAGAATGGCGAGGCGCGAGGTGCTGCCGGCCTCGTAATCGCGCCAGTCGGCCGGGTCGGCTTCGATATCCGTGCTGACAATGGCGGGGCCATTCAGCCCGCGCAGGAAAGCCGGCGGCCGGCTCAGCCACACACTCGCCGCGATTATCAGGCCTATCGTCAGGATGGCCCCAATTACACCCCAACCCGGTTTCATAATCTTTTCGGCCTTCTCTCGAGCGGATCAATAAACCCGCAAGGGGTTACCGTGCAGTTTTGACGTATGCGCACAGTGGCGCGATTCCGTACCGCAGCCCATTTCCGGCATTGTGGCCGGTTCCAAGCACCAAGGACAGAATTTCCGCAATGCCCTCAACCGCCCTGCCAATCGCTCTCTCGGCCCTGCTCGGCATGTCCCTCGCCGCGGGCGCGCCAGCCCATGCCGGGGAACCGGTCTGGACCTCGGCCCTGCCCAACGCCCGGCCGGCCTGCCTCTCGGCCATTCATGTCTATGTGCGCCCGGGCAGCGGGGAGGCGGTCGAGTATCTGCGCGCCGAGGCCATCGAAGACGGCTGCCCATCGCCGGCACCCGCGGACAGTTCAACGCCCGATCCCGCCCTCCCGCGCGAGGCGCGGCCGGTTGACCGGGATCTGCAACGCGGGGCCTGGGTCTGGCGCAGCGAGTTCTGGCAGCAGGATCCCGAGGCCTTCATCGCGTCGGCGCTGACCCAGGGGCTCGACCATGTCTTCATTTCGGTCCCGATCGTGGAGGGTGAGGTTGAGGCTGCGCCCGCGCTGGAACGGCTGATCGCCACGGCCCATGCCCGCGGGATCCGGGTGTCGGCAGTCGAGGGCGATCCGGAAATGGTCACAGCCGCCGGGCTGCAATTCGCGCAGAACCGCGCCCTGGCGCTGCGGCAATACAATCTCGACCACGCCGAAATGCCCCTGGACGGGCTGCAATACGATATCGAGCCCTATCTGCTGCCGGATTATGCGCTGGCACCGGAGGAGATGCTCGAGCAATGGGCGCAATCGGTGATCGCCCTGGGCGAGACCTATGGTGCCAATGTCGATATCGTCATCCCGTTCTGGCTCCCGCTCGTCCCCGGCGGGCCGGAGGCGCTGGCGGCCGTTCGCGAGCGCGCCGCCCGGCTTACGGTCATGGCCTACCGGACCGCGCCGGCCTCGATCCTGACCGCCGCACAGCCAGCCCTGGCCTGGGGCGAGGCGCATGACCTGCCCGTTGTCATCGCGCTTGAAACCGGTCCGCTGGAGGATGAATACCTCCAGGTCTACCGGCCGGCACCGAGCGGCCAGCTTCAGATTTCACGATCGGGACCCGTTCAGGAAGTCCATTTGCTCGCCGACGCCGTGTCCGGCACTATCGCCGAGCCCGCCTTCCGTTACAGCCACACCGTGACCGCTCCGGCATCGCGGGTCAGCTTTGGCGGCGACCTGCCGGCCCTGTACCGGGCACTGGACGAGGTGGAGCCGGGGCTCAATGGCTATGACAGCTATGCCGGCGTGGCGATCCACGGGCTGGTCCAGCTTGCAGACCCGGCGCTCATAAGGAATGAGCGCTGAGCTTCATCCAGCCGGCCCTGGAGGCTTGCAGGCACGGGATATCCCAAAGTAAGAGCTTGTGCCTGCATCCTAACTGGATCAAACTTCGTACACTTCCATATTGCACGCAATGCGGGCAACCGCCCCCGGTGGCGCCGCAATTCCGGGTGCCGCCCGCGCCGGGCAGGATCGAACTTGTAGCGTGAACGCCCGGCCATCCACATACAGGCCGGAAGTTGGAGAATTCTCATTGGTCAATAGCAAGCCAGATTTATCACTGCTGCACGAGCGCTGGCAGCACGCCCTGTCGGAATTTCTCGAGCGTGCAGGCGCCACCCGGCTTGAGCTGGATCGCAATACTGCGTCCCTCGTGGATGGCAGCGCTGACCAGACGCAGCTCGACGCGCTGATCAATGACACGCACAAGCTGGCGGGGTCGGGCGGCACATTCGGCTTTCCCGTTATCAGCCGGCTGGCCAAGGCCGCGGAACGCCTCCTGTTGGCCGGTCCCGGCTCGGATGCTGAATCGATCGCCGCCCTGCAGGCCCTGAGCGCTTATCTCGGCGATGTCGTCGCGGGCAAGCATACCAGCGAAACGACACCCGATTTCGGTGAAGCCGAGCGCGCCAAAGCGCCGGAACCGGCCGGGCGTGCCGTCCGCCAGCGGCGCGTCCTGATTGCCGAGGATGACGTCGTGTTCGCGGCGCTGATCCGGGATATGTTCGGCGGAGAGATTGACGTGCACACGGTGCATGACGGCGATGAAGTCATCGCCGCCGTCCGCCGCCTGACACCCGATGTCCTGCTGCTTGATGACGGACTTCCGAACCTGCGCGGGCTCGATTTGATCGAGACCCTGCACCGCGATGGCATGACGCGGGATATGGGCGTGGTGATGATGACCGCCAATGCGGCTCCGGACTCGATCTTGCGGGCGATCTAGGCCGGCGCGGTTGATTATCTGGTCAAGCCGGTCGACCCAGTCGCCCTCGTCCGGACCATTCGCGAACGGCTGGACAATTCACGCTCCAGCGTGCTGCTGATCGATGACGACCCCCTGGTCCTGCAATTGCTCCGCGACGGGTTTCGCAATGCCGGTTGCCTGGTCGCCGAGGCCGCCGACGGCGAGACCGCGCTGGATATGGTCGCCGCGGAAAAATTCGACCTTCTCGTGCTCGACCGGATGATGCCCGGCCTCGATGGCAGTGCCGTGCTCCACCGTCTGAAGAGCGATCAGCGGACCCGCGACATTCCCGTCATTATCCTGACCGCACGCGGCGGGGCCGACGAGTCGCTGGCCTTCCTGCGGCGCGGCGTCACCGATTTCATCACCAAACCCTTCAACCCGGAAGAAGTTGTTCTGCGCGGGTTGAGAATCCTGGAGCGGGCCAATGCTGGTTGAGGCTGCAACAGCCATCCTGCTGGCCCTGCAGGCCGCGCCGGTTGAGACCGGGGACTGGCGCGCCGATGTCTGGCGGCTTTCCGATGAGGGCGATTATGCGGCCGCTCTGGCCCGTGTCGGAAACTCCCCGGACCCGGCCAGCTATGAAGCCCGGGTGATGCGCGTTCGCGTGCTCGCCTGGAGCGGTGACTATCCGGGCGCCGGGCGCGAGCTCGCCGAACTGGAACGCACCTATCCGGGCAATCCGGAACTGGCGGCCGTGCGGGGATCGCTGGCCTATTATCAAGGGCAGACCGAGGCGGCCAGGGCGGCGTTTGGACGGGCTCTGGCGCTCGACCCGAATTCGGCAGAGGCCCGCGACGGGCTTGCCCGCCTCGAGGGTGCAAGCGCCGGGGCAGAGATACGGCTGCGGCTCGACATGGGTGTGGAGGTCAGCACATTCTCGCGTTCGGCAAACAGCAACTGGACGCATGGATTTTCGGAACTGACCTGGACCGCGCCGAAATTCTCGGCCGGGATCCGCGCCGATCATTACGAGCGCTTTGGCCTGCGCAATGACAGTCTCGGCCTGCGTCTCGGCTACCGTCTCGACGAGAAATGGGATCTGGAGGGCAATGCCGATATCGGGCCGGACAATGTTTTCCGCCCCGAAGCCAGCTTCGGTGCCACCCTCGGCCGGCGCTGGGCTTCGCCTGCGTCAGGTCTGCCGGCCGTGCGGACCACGCTGGGACTGCGCCGCGACCAGTACAGTACGGTCACGGTCGATACCGCCGCCCTGGGGCTGGGACTGTTCTGGGACGGCTACAGCCTGGAGGCCCAGACCATCGCCGTTGCCGATGCGGGCGAGGATGCCAGTTATGGCGCCTTGCTGCGGGGTTCCTACGCGGTTGGCGAGCGCGCCACATTCAGCCTCGGCATGGCCGATGCGCCAGAGACCGATGCCGGGGTCACCGTCAATACACGCAGCCTGTTTGGCGGGGTCCGCTACCGCTTTGACGAGAACCGGCAAATCCGGCTCGACTGCGCACGCGATGACCGCGAGAATTCCTACATCCGGAAGGCGTGCAGTGTTTCAATCAGCTATCATTTCTGACGCGGTTCTGCTGACGGTCATCTGGACCGCCAGCCTGGTGCTTGCGGGTCTTTCCCTGCTGGCCCTCGTGGCACTGGCGGTTCTGCGCGGCCTGCGCGATCTCGCGCGCAGACGCGATCAGGCCTGTGCCGACGCGCTCAGCAGCGATATCCGCAACCTGCTCACCTCGCGAGTCGAGATCACGCCGGACATGCTGCCCGCGCTCGAACCACGCGTGGTACGTGCCAGTATCGCGGTCTTGCTCGGCTATTTCCGCAATCTCGAGGGCGAGGCGCGCCAGCGCCTGCACCAGCTCCTGGCGGTCTGGGAGATCGAACCGGCCCTGGCGCGGCTCTATCGCAAGTCGCCGCGCCTGCAGAAGCTCCATATCCTGGCGATCTGGTCACACCTCGGCACCGCCTCATCACTGGACCGGGTGCGCCGGGAGCTGTCCTGTGACGACGAACATATTCGTCTCGCCGCCTTGCGCACCATGGTCCGGCGTGATCCCGACATCGCGCTGGAAGACCTCGTCGACCTGACAAACCGTTCGCGTGCGCGCGACATGCAATTGCTCGCCACCACGCTGAGGCGCCAGGGACCGCGCGCGATTTCGGCGCTGGAGGCACTGGCCGGTCCCGGCGCGATGGAAGGGTGTTTGCGCAGCGCCCTTGAGGGCTTCGCCGCGATCGGTGCTGCGGAGACACAGCTCGATCTGGCCGCGTTGTCGAACCACGCTTCCCCACGGGTGCGCTCCAGCGTCGCCCTGCTCGCCGCCGGCATTGTGGGCCCGGCCGGAGCGGCAGCCCTGCAGCGGCTGGCGGAAGATCCAGAGCCGGCCGTGCGCGAAAGCGCAGCCCTTGCGATCGGCCGACGCCGGCGTGCCGATCTGATTGAAATCCTGACGGCATTGATCACGGATCGGGTGTGGTCGGTGAGGTTCCGGGCTGCCCAGGCCCTGGCGGAACTGGGCCCGCCCGGCCGCGCCGTCCTGCGGCATCTGCCCGATCCGGGCCCGGGGACCGTCCGGATCGTCGAGGAAGTGCTGTACGCCTCAGGCGGTGCAAGATGATCGGCCTGATCGAAATTCCGTTGCTGGTCCTGGCCTGGCTCGTCCTTCTGGTCGGGCTGACCCAGAATCTGATCTATGCCAGCTATCTGATCCCGGCCTGGCGCGAATTGCGAGACCGGGCCAACGCCCATGATGACGAAGCGACCTGGCAGGCGCTGAGGCGCGGCGACCAGCCACCGATCACCCTGATCGTGCCCGCCTATAACGAAGACAAGTCCATCGTCGCCAACGCCCACTCCCTGCTGTCGCTGCGCTATTCCGGCTTTCAGGTCATCATCGTCAATGACGGCTCGACCGATGAGACGATGTCACGTCTGGCCGATGCGCTCGAGCTGGCCGAGATCCCCCGGGCGCCGATTCCCGGACTGGTTCACGCCGAGATCCGCGCCACTTACCGCTCGGCGATCTATCCCAATCTCTGTGTCGTCGACAAGGAGAATGGTGGCAAGGCCGACGCGATCAATGCCGGTCTCGCCTGCACCCGCACGGAATTGTTCTGCGTCATCGATGCCGATTCCATTCTCCAGCCCGAGGCACTGGTCCGGGCCGTTCAGCCCTTCCAGGACCCGTCGGAGAATGTCGTCGCGGTGGGCGGCACGGTCGGCGTTGCCAATGGCTGTCTGGTGAAGCACGGGCAGATCGATCAATACGCCCTGCCGCGGGAGTTCATCGCCCGGGTCCAGGTCGTGGAGTATACGCGCGCCTTCCTGCTCGCCCGCCTGGCACTGAGCCGCACCAATACGCTCACCCTCGTATCGGGCGCCTTCGGCGTCTTCTCGACCCGTGTGGTGATCGGAATTGGCGGTTTCGACGTCACGACGGTGGGCGAGGACATGGAATTGATCATGCGCCTTCACCACCGGCTGCGGCAGGAGGGCACGCCCTATTCGATGCGCTATCTGCCCGAACCGGTTTGCTGGACCGAAGTGCCCGCGACCCTGCGCGGCCTGTCACGTCAACGTATTCGCTGGCAGCGCGGCGCGATGGAAAGCCTGTCGCGTCATCGCGGCATGATCCTCAATCCGCGCTATGGCCGGATCGGCCTGGTGGCCTTGCCGAGCATGATCCTCATCGACGTGTTGGGACCGGTGGTCGAGGTTCTGGGCTATTTCCTGGTCCCGGCACTGGCGCTCTGGGGCATTCTCGACCTTGAATTCCTGTTCGCCTATCTGGCCCTGACGTTCGGGTTCGGCATATTCCTCAGCACCGCGAGCATCGTCCTCGAACAGGGCTCGATCGAACGCCCCGCCACGGCCGGGCAATTGCTCAGCCTCGCCTGGACGGCCGTTCTGGAGAATTTCGGTTATCGCCAGCTCAATAATTTCTGGCGCCTTGCAGGGCTGCTCAAGCATTTCAGCTCGTCACCCGCCAAATGGGGCGATGTCGGCCGGACCGGTTTCCGCGAAGACGAGACAGTCTGATTGAAGCGCTGGTGAACCCCGCCCCGGGGCTGACAAGTCATTGAAAACAATGGTGGCCCCGGCGCGATTCGAACGCGCGACCTACAGATTAGGAATCTGTTGCTCTATCCTGCTGAGCTACGGGGTCAGAGTGTGACTCTTCCTGATATAGCGGGGCGTTCAAATCAAGCCCCGCCTTTCATGCTACTGGCAAGCCTGTCCAATGGCATTGCGGCCACGAGGCGCGATCAGCGGAAGCTGCCACTGATCGTTCGCCTACCGTGTCCGCCATGTAGGCCATCCGGGCCGGCGCGAGAGGCCGGTGACGCCGGAGTTTCCCCGGCTTCACCGGCCGCGTCCGTGCAGCCCTGAGGGCATCGGGGGCAGGTTTCAGGCGATGGATTTCAGCAAGGCGTTGATCTCGTCCTTGAGGACCATGCGGCGCTTGCGCAGCTCGGTGAGCTGTTCGTCCGACATCGGCTCGACATTCGTTTCGGCGCGATGAACTTCGCGATTGATGGCGTGATAGCTGTCGGCGAGTTTCTGGAAGTGGGCGTTGCTTTCCTTCAATTCATGCAATTGCTCCGCATATTCGGGGAAATCGGCCGCGAGTTCGTGGGGGGTATGGCTCATGGTGCTGCTCCTGCAGGTCACACGGGTTTCGATATCGCGAGCTTGCCCGAGATCGGGGGGCGGTGACAATTCCCGGGCACACTCGGGGATGTCCGGACGGAGCGAGCACGGCCGCGCGCATGAAAAAGGGCGGCGAGGCCTTTCAGCCTGCCGCCCCTGCTTCATGGGTCGCCGGTCTGGCGGCTCAGCGCACCTGGTCGCGGATGCTGTTGAGCTGGTGCGAGACTTCCTGGGTGGCGCGGGTCATCTGGTCGACGGCTTCCTTGCCGCGGGCGACCGAGACGCCGGATCCGCGCACGCCGTCGAGGATTTCCTTCACCTCATTGTCGAGGGCCGAGATGCGCGCCGCAATGTCTTCGGTGGCCTTGGCGGTCTGGCCGGCCAGGGCCTTGACCTCACCGGCGACGACGGCGAAGCCGCGGCCGGCTTCACCGGCGCGGGCCGCTTCGATCGTGGCGTTCAGCGCGAGCAGATTGGTCTGGCTGGCGATCGCTTCGATGGTTGTGAGAATGGCGTTGATGCGCTTGGAAGCATCGGTCAGGGCTTCGACGCGGCGTTCGAGAACCTGGCTCGATTCCTCGATCTGGTTCATCGTGTCGCGGGCGATCTCGGCCGCATCGGCGCCCTGCGAGGCGCGGGCGGCGGTTTCGCCAATGGCTTCGGCAATCGCGCGGGCGTCGCCGGCGGCGTCGGCGTGCGGGGTATGGGTGTCGTCGGTATAGGCGTAGGCGTTCATGGCGCGAATCCCTGATCAGTGTGTCGCCTACAGCTAACGCCGCAGAATGAAAGGATTGGTAAACGCTGACGCAGCCTGTGATGGCAGCTGCAGTTCTCTGCCGTCTCAACAAAAATCAATTTCAGGTTGCGCAGCGCAATCAAGGCGGGTAATTTTGGCATCACGTCAAATCGAGGAGGGCGGCTATGCCGGATGTTCTCAAACTGATTGTGATGTTGTTTGTCGTCGCCTGTGAGGATCCCGGGGTCGCGTTCGAGCCGGGTGAAATGGGGCAGGTGGTCGCCATCTCCGGGCCGCTCACCCTGGCGCTGGAGACTGCAGAGGGACCAATCGAGGTTCGCCTCGCAGAGCTGGACGCACCGGATGCCGAGGCCGGCCGCCGCTGGCTGGAGACTCATCTGCCAGGCCAGGAGGTTCGTCTGCGCTATGACGGTCTGCAGCGCGACCGTTATGACCGCGCCATCGCCCAGGTCTATCTGCCCGGGGCAGGCGAGGAGGTGTGGGTGCAGGCAGCGATGGTTTCGGCCGGCCGCGCGCGGGTGCTCAGCCATCCGGGCAATCGCGGCGCCGCCCTGTCCCTGCTGCGGCTCGAGGCCGATGCACGGGCGGACGGTGTCGGCCTTTGGGCCGATCCGGCCTTCCGTGTCCGCGATACCGATCCGGACCGCCTGGCCCAGGATATCGGTTCGGTCCAGCTGGTCGAAGGCCGGGTGCTTGAGGTCACCCGCCTGCGCTCGGGCCGCACCTATGTCAATTTCGGCCTCGATTACCGCACCGACTTCACCGTGCAGGTCGAGGCTGCCGATGAGGCGGCATTCGAGGCGGCGGACCAGGCGCTCGCTGATCTGGAAGGCCGGCGCATCCGGGTGCGTGGCTGGCTGGAAGCGGAAAACGGTCCGCTGATGCGGATCGATCATCCAGAGCGGATCGAATGGCTCGAGGAATAGGCCGGCCAGCCTGGTGGCCTGTCCCGGCGTGGCCTGTCCCGGCCGCAATGTGCGCGGTTGGTCTGCCGGGCTTGCTGATCCCCCGTGACGGTTCCGGGCCGGGGGACGCCAGCCAGGGCAAAACCGGCGCGGACCATCACGAAAAACGCCCGGCACAGGGCCGGGCGTCTTCATCTTGTCTCTGCAGCGTCTGCCTGCAGGCGGGTCTGTGTCTGTCCGGGAAGCCTAGGCGGCTTTCTTGATCAGGGAGGCAGAGAGCAGATCGCGCGCCTTTTCGTGCTCGATATTCTCGACGGCAGCCAGTTCGCGCACCATCCGGTCGACAGCGGATTCATACAGCTGGCGTTCCGAATAGGACTGTTCCGGCTGGTCTTCAGCGCGGTGCAGGTCGCGAACAACCTCGGCAATCATGATCAGATCGCCGGAATTGATCTTGGCTTCGTATTCCTGGGCGCGACGGCTCCACATGGTGCGCTTGACCCGGGCCTTGCCCTTGAGGGTTTTCAGCGCGTCCTTGACGATGCGGTCGCTCGAGAGCGGGCGCATGCCGGAGACGTCGGCTTTTGCGGTTGGCACCCGCAAGGTCATTTTGTCTTGCTCGAAGGTCACGACGTACACTTCGATTTCGAAACCTGCGACCGAATCTTTCTCAACGCCGGATACCTGGCCAACACCGTGAGCCGGGTACACAATGAAATCGCCTTGTTTGAAAGATCTGTTGTCGTTGGCGGTTTTCTTCGTCATTGATACACTTTCGCTAGGCTCTTCCCGCGGTGGTTTACAGCTGATCGGGTACAAAACCTGTCGCGCGTTCTCAAAGAAGTTCCGGCACCCATCCGGCTTCGAGATCGACAAAATTTGTGTGTAAGCCACCACGTAGAAAAGCGGGCCGCGCCAGACGCGCTGCCCATCAATGTGACTTACATATCACAAAATTACATGAAATTCAAACGCCGGCGGGGGCTGCCAGGCCAGATTCAGTCGCCGGATCCGGGTTTTTCCGAAAAATATATTTCATACTTTCCGGATTCTTCCGCCATCGCGTCGGCGTCGGGCGGCGGGTCCTTGCGCACGGTGATATTGGGCCAGGTCTCGGCAAATTTGGAATTGACCGCCAGCCATTTTCCGTCCGGATCATCCTCGGTGTCGGGCTTGATCGCTTCGACCGGGCATTCCGGCTCGCAGACGCCACAATCGATACACTCGTCGGGGTGGATGACGAGAAAGTTCTCACCTTCGTAGAAGCAGTCCACGGGACAGACTTCGACGCAATCGGTGTATTTGCAGCGTACGCAAGCGTCAGTGACAATATAGGTCATGGCTACCGGTCATGCAGGGGATTAGCGGGTGTGGCCGGACATGGGCTGCCGACCCGATTTTGTCAACGGTGGCGGACCCTGGCTTCCGCACGTGTGCGGGCGAAAATCCGTTCGCGGTCGGCGATGCCGAGGAGGGGCGCGACCCGGCGGACGAAGGCGTCCTCGAAGGGCGATTTCTCGCCATCGGCCAGGCTCACCATCCAGAGCTGCTCGATCAGGGCGACGCGTTCCTGTTCGGTCAGGCAGACCTTCACCACCTTGGTGAAACGGTGATGATCGACGGCCGCCTCGGCCAGTTCCTCGGCCTGGTCGAGCACGCGGTCAACCGCTTGCGCATCAAGCTGGAAAGCGGCGGCGAGGATGGACTTGATCTGGTCTTGTTCGCAATCGGCATAGATGCCATCGGCCAGGGCCGCTTCCACCAGCAGCGTCGTGGCCGCGACATGCGGGTCGAGCTCGGGGCGCGGCACGACCGGCGTGCCGGCAAACATCTGTTTCAACTTGTCAAACATGTCCGGGCTCCGGGCTATTGCGGACTGGTTCCATGATCGGTGGGCTCCAGGTCCGGCAAGGAATACAGCGCCTGGGCCTGCGTCGCTGTGCCGCGCCGCTGGGCCAGTGCCAGAATGGTGAGGCAGACAATTGAGCCATTTCTCGGCAGCGTCAATGTATCGCCTGCGCGCACGAGCGTTGCCGGTTTGGAGACCCGGCGCGTCATGCCGTTGGCTGTCAGGCGGATACGCCCCTTGGCGACGATCGCCGTGGCGAGGCTGCGGGTCTTGAAAATCCGCGCGTGCCAGAGCCACAGATCAATGCGCTGGGCCTCCTCCGCTTGCGTGTCGCGGGCAGCACTCATTGTCCGGCCGTCTTGCGTGCCGGACGGCGCCGCTTGCGCCGCCGGTCGCCACTGGCCTTGCGGCCGGGCGCGGCCGGGCGCGCAAAGCTCAGCCCGGCCAGGGCCGAGAAGGGGTTGTCGAGATCGACGGGTACCGGTGTCGCGGCGGCCGTCACGGCCGGACGTGCCGGACGCCGGCGGCGTGTCCAGACTTCCTCGGCTTCGGCGGGCGGTGTCTTGCCCTTCTGCAGGCGCCGGTAATCGAGTGCCGACAGGATGCCGCGCAGATCCTCGACGCTGCAGCCAAGCAGTGCGGTCATCTCCGGGGTGAGGGTGAACTGACCCTTGCCCCGGGCCGTGCGGGCATCACGGATGGTGTCGGCCAGCCGTTCCAGAATGTCGAAACGAACGGCACGCGGGCCGCAGGGCTGGAAGCCGATGGCGATATGATCGGCCGCAGAGCGGCTCCTGTCATGGGGCAGGGAGGTCAGCCCCGGTGCCGGCCGCCAGGCGGGGCGGCGGTCGCCGGCATGGACAGCGCGCAGCAGGGCGTTGAGCCGCGCCGCGGCGGGTTTGATCAGCGCCGGCATATAGATCATGTGCTCGCCGATCTGGACGCCCAGCGATCTCAGGGCGCGGCGTTCCGATGGCGACAGGGCCTGGATTTCCTCGCCGGCCTCGGTCCTGACCAGCGCGCCGCCCGCTTCGAACATCCGCCAGGCGATGCCGCTGGCCAGCCCGGCAAGGCTGTCGCCATTGGCACCGTCGCGAAGCTTGAGCAGGGGTGCCAGGCGGGTCTTCGCCAGCTGGCTGACCAGGCGTTCGAGATGGGAGCGGGCGCGGGCCTGTGCCTCGGCAGCGCCGATCTCGGCGCCGATCAGCGCCACGGCCGGCCGCAGCGGTTCCGGACCGGCGGTGAGCCGGGCCACGGCCTCGCCCTGCCAGTCGATGCTGCCGTCCTCGCCGAACACGATATCGGTGATGGAAACGCGCGCCAGGGCGCCGAGCCGGCGATTGACCTCGGGCTTCAGCGCCTCGATCGCGGCCGAGCGCAGCGCCCGTGCTGCCAGTTCGCGGCCCTGGGCATCGGGCTTGAAGGTCAAGCCCACCAGGCGGCCGACATAATGGCCCTCGACGGTGACCTCGCCCTCGGGCGAGACGCCGGCGAGCAATTCACGCTCATCGCGCAGCCCCTTCATCAGCGCGCCGGTGCGGCGGTCGACAAATCGCTGCATCAGTTTTTCGTGCAGCGCGTCGGAGAGGGCGTCCTCGATTTCGCGCGTGCGTTCCTGCCATTGCTCGGGATCGGCGGTCCAGTCGGGGCGATGGGCGGCATAGGCCCAGGTGCGTACCTGGGTCAGGCGGGCGGCGAGCACATCAACCTCGCCATCGGTGCGGTCGAGGCGTTGCAGATGGCCATTGAGCCAGTCATCGGGCAGATGGCCGGCCGGGCCGGTCAGGTGCAGGAATATGGTGCGGACCAGGCTGGCATGGGCGTCCAGCGTCGCCTTGCGAAAGTCCGGCAGGCGGCAGGCATCCCACAGACGCCGCACACCGGCCATGGAGGCGGTGCGGTCGCGGATTTCCGGATCGGTAGCGAGCAGGGCCAGGGTGCGCTCATCAATTGCCTCACGGGCCCGCTCCAGCGCCGGATGATCGGGCGGTTCGGCCAGCGAGATCAGGAGATTGTCGAGCGAGCGTTCGTCGAGATCGGGATTGCGCCATTGCAGCTTCGTGACCGGCGCGAACTGGTGATTCTCGATCCGGCGGACCAGATCGGGTTCGAAGGGCCCGCAATCGGCCGTCTCGCCGAAGGTGCCGTCATTGCGGAAGCGCCCGGCCCGGCCGGCAATCTGGGCCAGTTCGGACGCATTGAGGCGGCGGCGCTTGCGGCCGTCGAACTTGCGGCTCTCGGCAAAGGCGACATGGTCGACATCCATGTTCAGCCCCATGCCGATGGCATCGGTGGCGACCAGGAAATCCACCTCGCCGGACTGGTAGAGCTCGACCTGGGCATTGCGGGTGCGCGGTGACAGCCCGCCCATCACCACCGCCGCACCGCCGCGCCGGCGCCGCATCAGCTCGGCGATGGCGTAAACGGACTCGGCGGAGAAGGCGACGATGGCCGAGCGCCGTGGCAGGCGCGTCAGCTTGGCCGGGCCGGTATGGCTGAGCTGGGAGAAACGTTCGCGCGTCTCGATATGCGCTGTGGGGACGAGTTCGCGGATCAGCGGGCCCATCGTGGCGGCGCCGAGCAGCATGGTCTCCTGGCTGCCGCGGCAATAGAGCATGCGGTCGGTGAAGACATGGCCGCGCTCCGGATCGGCGGCGAGCTGGACCTCGTCGATGGCGATGAAGGCGACATTGAGATTGAGCGGCATCGCCTCGGCGGTGCAGATGAAATAGCGCGCCGATTTCGGCACGATCTTCTCTTCGCCGGTGACCAGGGCGACGGCGGCGGCGCCCTTGGCGCGCACAACACGGTCATAGACCTCGCGCGCGAGCAGCCGCAGCGGCAGACCGATCATGCCGGAGGACCGGCCGAGCATGCGCTCGACCGCGAGATGCGTCTTGCCGGTATTGGTGGGTCCGAGGGCGGCCGTGATCTGGCCGTCCATATCGCGCTGCGTCGTCACGCCGCTCTCCCGTTCAGCCCGCGGTGATTCCGTTGAGCCTGGAAACTCTAGGCCACCCGGCTGGTGCGTACGAGTGGCGGGTGCGGTCAGTAGGTCTCGATTGAGCGAGCCGTGACAGTGACGCCGCCAAAGCCGGCATTGGTGCGGATTTTCACCGGCACGTAGAACTCGCCGTCATTGACGGGGGCGAGCCAGAAATCGATCGGTTCGGCGATATCCTCGGCGCTGGGGAATTCATCGGCCTCATAACCGGAGATCGGTTCGTAATAGGCACGGCAGACCAGCGCTTCGCCGCTCCAGGCTCGCGTCCGGACGTCCTTGTAGCCGCCATCCTCGAAGCGCAGATTATAGCGGGCACGGCCGTCAAAGACGGGCAGGCGGCCATCGCAACGTGAACTTCCCGACGACACGGCGCCGAGCCCCATGGCGAGCAGGGTGGAGATCGGGTCCCGCGCGCCGGCTCGGTCCTCGTCGGAAGCGGCCGGTTCACCCATATTGCCGAAGGGCGGATTGACGTCGGGCATGGCGACGCCTTCGGGGAAGTCGATACCGACGACGCGATTCTTCGAGCTGGCGTGATTGAGATGGCTGTAGCGATAGGGCTGGAGTTCCGAGCCATCGCGATACCCGCTCACGCCCGCTTCGATGTCTGCATCGGTGAAGAGGGCGGCCAGGCCTGCGGCGGTGAAGCGGGCAGCAGCCTGATAGGTATCGTCGGCGAACTCGCTGTTGATACTGATATCGGCAACCTGGAAGATCAGCACAGAGCCGGAATACTGCACGGTCACGCCGTGGGTGCCAGGGGCGCGGGCGATCGCGGGCGCGTCCACCGCGTCATCGGCATTGCCGGCGCTGCCGGAGAGAACCAGACCCAGCGCTGCAGCGCTTGCTAACCACACATGTTTCACGCCCTGTACTCCTTGCGTTGGACCGGGAGGTCCGATTTGACGGCTTCATACTGCAATAATATACCCAAACCCACTGCAAGATGAACGCCGCAAGCTTGACGAGACGACCCGCCTCCTCTATCTCGCCCGCTCCCACTCTGGTCGCAAGGCCCGAGCGAAAGTTTTTATTTTTGGAAAGGTGCGACTATGGCGCGTCGCTGCGAACTGACTGGTACGGGTGTTATGTCCGGGAACAATGTTTCCCACGCGATGAACAAGTCCCGCCGTCGCTTTCTGCCGAATCTGTGCGATGTGACCCTCGCTTCCGAGAAGCTGGGCCGCAATTTCAAGCTCCGCATTGCCGCCAAGGCACTGCGCAGTGTTGATCATGTTGGCGGGCTCGATGCCTTCCTGCTCAAGGCTCGTGACGAGAAATTGTCCGACAAGGCCCTGAAGATCAAACGCGCACTGAAGAAGGCTTCTGCCGCCCCTGAGGCGACTGCAGCAGCCTGATCTGGCTCACTTCGTTATTCTGCCAACGCCCGCTGCTTGCAGTGGGCGTTGTCGTATGCGCGCGACAGGGTTAGCTTGCGCCCGTCGAAGCGGGGGAGGCCGATATGCGCGCGATGAGATTTCTGATGCCCTTTTGCCTGTGGGCGCTTGCCGCCTGCGGCGCGCCATCCGGCGAAACCACGGCATCCGCACCTGAGGCGGTCGCGCCTGACCTTGCCGCCGATGGCGCCATGCCGGCCGCCGACCTGGTGTTCTGGGGCGGTGAAATCTACACCGCCAATGATGACCGGCCCCGCGTCCAGGCTGTTGCCGTGCAGGGCGGCCGCATCGTGTTTGCCGGCCCCCAGGCCGGTGCCGGGATCTGGATCGGTGCCGACACCCGGGTGATCGATCTCAATGGCGGCGCGATGTATCCGGGCTTTACCGACAGCCATGTCCATGTGCTCGGTGTCGGTTCCCGCGAACGCACGCTCAATCTCGAAGGTGTCAGCTCGCTCGCCGGGCTGCAGGCGCGAATCGCCGCCGCAGCGGACGAGCTCGAGCCGGGCAGCGTGCTTTATGGCCGTGGCTGGATCGAGACCCATTGGCCCGAAGGCCGTTTCCCCAATCGCCATGATCTCGATGCCGTAGCGCCCGATCATGCCGTCATCCTGACCCGTGCCGACGGCCATGCCTCGGTCGCCAACTCGCTGGCGCTGCAGCAGGCCGGCATCAATGCCGAAAGCATTGCGCCCGAGGGCGGCGAAATCCTGCGCGAGGCCGATGGCGAGCCCGACGGCATGTTGATCGATGCCGCCCAGGGCGCTGTCTATGCGCTGGTGGAAGGCCCAACCGGCGCTGTCCGGGCCGATATCTATGCCCAGGGCGCTCAGGTCATGGCCAGCATGGGCTGGACCGGTGCGCATGACATGTCGGTGCCCTACCAGGATGTCGAAATGATCGAGGGTCTGGCTGAAGCGGGCCGCCTGCCGATCCGTGACTACATCTCGATCAATCCGGATGGTTATGCCTGGCTCGCCACGCAGACACCGCGTATCGCCGCTGATGGCCGTGTCATCACCCGTGCCGTCAAAATGTATATGGACGGAGCCCTTGGCTCGCGTGGTGCGGCGCTGCTGGAACCCTATTCCGACCGCCCGGAGAGTTCCGGCCTGCTGTTTCCCGAGGGCGATGAAATGCTTGGCGTGATGACCGAGGCGCTGCGTTCAGGCGTGCAGATCAACGTGCATGCGATCGGTGACCGGGGTAACCGGGTCCTGCTCGACTGGGCCGGGGAAGCGCTCGCCAATGTTCCGTCGGATGAGCGCGCCCTGCCGGAGCATCGCTGGCGCGACGAACACAGCCAGATCATTGATCCGGACGATATTCCGCGCTTCGCCGAGCTCGGGGTGATCGCCTCGATGCAGCCCTCACACGCCATCGGTGATCTCTATTTCGCGCCCGACCGCCTCGGGGAGGATCGGCTGGCCGGCGCCTATGCCTGGCAGAGCCTGCTCGATGCCGGCGCCCACATCACCGGCGGCAGCGATGCCCCGGTGGAGCGCGGCGATCCGCGGATCGAATTCTATGCCGCGACGGCGCGCGCTTCGCTGGACGGTTTCCAGGGCGATGACTGGCATGGCGAAGAGGCGCTCTCTCGCGCCGATGCGCTGAAGCTGTTCACCCTCTGGCCGGCCTACGCCTCATTCCGCGAGGATGAGCTGGGCTCGATCGAGGATGGCAAGATTGCCGACTTCACGATCTTCTCCGCCGATATCATGACCATCCCCGCGGCCGACATCCTCACCGTCGAGCCCTGGATGACTGTGGTCGACGGTGAAGTGGCCTTCGAGGCACCCGATGCTTTCCATCAGGGCGATGAAGGCTAGCCGGCGACGGCGAAGGCCATCAGCAGGGTGCGCTGGGGGCCGTGGACCCGGTAGTTGTCGTCCGAGACGATGAGCAGGATCAGCTCCTCGCCGCGACGGAAGGCGGTAATGCCCTCGAAATTGTCGATGGAGTTTTCGGGGCCGAGCTCGGCGAGGATTTCCGGCTCGATCACCGCGTCCTGGCCGAGATCGGCTTCGGCGAAACGGATGATGCGGATCCGGTTGCCAACGGCGGGGCTGTAGAAGCGCTCCAGCGCATAGACCTGGTCCTCGATGACCGTCATGCCGGTGAGGCCGTATTCCGGCAGTGCTGCCATGGCGGTGGCCTGCCAGTCCTGCCCGGCCCGATGCCAGATATTGTAGTCTGCGTTGTCGCCGAGCGGGTATTCAAATCCCGTCAACAGCCCGCCATCGCCCAGACTGGCAAGGGCTTCCATCCCGCCATTCTCCTCGACCGGATCCGCGGGAGCCGGGCCGGTCACCGGTACCGGGCGGGCCGCGTCGGCCTGATCCCATTCCGTGCCGATATCATAGGCCCAGATCCGGTGCTCGCGCTCGAAGCTGACGGCATAACGTCCGTCACCGAGCGCGGCGAGACCCTCACTATCGTTGCGATTGCCTTCAAGATGTTCGCCATTCTCGTCGCGCATGGTGGAGATGGTGACCGTGTCGAATCCGGTCAGATGGCCATTTTCCGCCCAGCCCAGCCGGCTGGTCACCCACCAGGCGCTGTCCGAAATCGAGAGCAGGCGGGAACCATCGCCGGACACGATAATGGCCGACAAGCCGCCGAAACGCGCGTCATCGTGGGAGATTTCCAGGCCGCCGCGCCATTCAAGCGAACCGATGCGGTAGGTGCCGGGTGCATCCTTGAAGAGCGGGACCGGGCGGACGGTCGCCGCCGGGGCGCTGCCGGGCGCCAGATCCGCAACGGGTGTGCGCGGCTCACCCGTATGGGAGCAGGCGGCGGCCAGCAGGGCGGTCAGGACCAGAAGGTGGCGTTTCATTGCAGGCTCCTGCTAGCGGCGGGCACCCATATCGGCAGTGTCCGCACGTTTGATGGTTGAGGTGGCTGGCGTGGCCCGGCCGCTGGAAAAGCTCGCCGGTCCGGGCGTGTCTTCATCGAACAGGGCGGCAAGCTGATCGGTCATCGCGCCGCCGAGCTGGTCGACATCATTGATCGTGACGGCGTGGCGATACCAGCGCGTGACATCATGGCCGATGCCGATGGCGAGCAATTGCACATCGGAACGGGTCTCGATCAGCTTGATGGTCTCGCGCAGATGCCGTTCCAGATAGCCGGCCGCATTGGCCGACTGCGTGCCGTCATCGACCGGTGCGCCATCGCTGATCACCATCAGTATGCGGCGCTGTTCCGGGCGCGTGGCCAGACGCTTCCAGGCCCAGAGCAGGGCCTCGCCATCGATATTCTCCTTGAGCAGGCCCTCGCGCATCATCAGGCCGAGATTGACCCGGGCGCGGCGCCAGGGCGTGTCGGCGGCCTTGTAGATGATATGGCGCAGATCATTGAGCCGGCCCGGCTGGGGCGGTTTGCCCTCGGCGAGCCATTTCTCTTTCGATTTGCCGCCCTTCCAGGCCCGCGTCGTGAAACCGAGCACTTCCGTCTTGACGCCGCAGCGCTCCAGCGTGCGCGCCAGGATATCGGCACAGGCAGCGGCAACCATGATCGGACGGCCGCGCATCGAGCCGGAATTGTCGATCAGCAGGGTGACGATGGTATCGCGGAACTGGGTCTCGCTCTCCGCCTTGTAGGACAGCGGCAGGGTCGGATCCGCAATGACCCGGGCCAGGCGCGAGCCATCGAGCATGCCTTCCTCGAGGTCGAATTTCCAGGCGCGTTCCTGCTTCGCCATGAGACGGCGTTGCAGCCGGTTGGCAAGGCGACCGACGACCTGGTCGAGCCCTTTCAGCGTGCCATCGAGGTATTTGCGCAAGCGTGTCAGTTCATCCGTATCGCACAGATCTGCAGCCTGGATGACTTCGTCGAATTCGCGCGTGAAGACCCTGTAGGCTGATGCATCGCCATCGTCGCCGGGACGCCAGTTGGGGCGCATCGCCTTCTGGGCCGCGCCTTCATCATCCATGGAGTCGACGCGGGTATCGGCATCATCGCTGTCGGCGTTGTTCTCGTCATCATCACCGGCTTCGCCGGCGGCATCGGGCGTGTCCTGGGTGTCGTCGGACTGGCCGTCTTCATCCTCGTCCTCGCCGGTCCTCTGTTCGCGCTCGACGCCTTCATCCTCGTCTTCGGGATTGTCGGATTCCTCCGGATCGCCGCCGAGTTCGTCGCCGAGATCAAGATCCTGGATCACGGAGCGCAACATCTCCGCGAAGGCCGACTGGTCATTGGCGTTCACCGCCAGCCCATCGAGCGAGGTTCCGGCCCTTTGCTCGAGCTGGTCGCGCCACAGACGCATCAGCCCGTCGGCTTCGACCGGGGCGGGATGGCCGCTAATACGCTCGCGCACCAGCATGGCCAGGGCCTCTTCCATCGGCGCCATTTCGCGTTCGGTGACATTCTGCCAGCCCTTCTGGCGGCAACGATCGACCAGGGCGGCGTCGAGATTGGCGGCCATGCCCCGCATTTCGCGCGCGCCAAGGCCCTCGACCCGCGCCTGTTCGGCGGCGTGGAAGATCGCCCGCGCTGTTGCACCCGGGGGCAGGGCCCGGGCGTGATCGGCCTCATCGTGATAGGCGAGCCGCAAGGCCAGCGCATCGGCGCGGCCGCGCACGGCGGCGGCGGCCTTGGCGCTCGGCTGTGGCCCCGGATTGGGTAGGACCATACGGCCGCCGCTCAGTCCGGCGATCTCGCCACCGAAGCGGACATCAAGCTCCTTGTCGCCGGCAATCGCCCGCGTGGTGATGGCAAGGGCGCGGCGGAAGGCGTCGGGATCGGGGGGCGGCTGGCTCATGGCGGCCAACCTAAATCCTCCAGCGGAAATTGCGAGTGTTGATGACGGCGCCGATGCGACCGGTGCCGGATTTGTCGCACCTGCACCGTCGTGATTTTCAACCCTATCGGGTCTAGGGTTTCTCCGAGACGCGCTGTTTGTGGCGCGTACAGGGATTTGCCCTGATCCAGGGAGCCGCCCATGAGCCAGACATTCGACTATGACAAGGCCTTGCTGGACCCGGCCGACATGTTCGACACGCCCGAAGACGTGTTGACCCAGCCCGGGCTGACGGCCGCGCAGAAGATCGATCTCCTTCGCCGCTGGGAATATGACGCCAATGAAGTGGCCGTCGCCGAGGAAGAGGGCATGCGGGGCGAAAAGCCCCTGATGGTCCGCCGTGTCGCCCTTGCGCTGGAAACCCTTACCGGCGGTTCCGATGCCAACCGCCTCAAGACCACGAAACAGAACACCTACTAGCTGGAACAAGGAAAACCGCATGTCTGACGCTCAACCGACCGCCACGCTGACGGAAGCCGTTGGCTATTTTGACGATGCCGCCCGGCTGCAGGCCGCGATCGATGCGCTGCTTGGCGCCGGTTTCGACCGCGCCGAGCTCAGCCTGCTGGCGAGCGAGAAGGCCGTCGAGAAAAAGCTCGGTCATGCCTATGCCCGGCCGGCCGAGCTTGAGGATGACAGCGCCGTGCCACGAACGGCCTTTGTCTCGCTGGAAACGCTCGGCGAAGCCGAGGGCGGACTGATCGGCGGGCTGATGTATGTCGGCGCCCTGGCGGCGGTCGGCGGCATTGTCGCTTCGGGCGGTGCCCTGGCGGCAGCGGCTGCGGCGGCCTTCGTGGGCGGGACAGCTGGCGGGCTGATCGGAACCGGGCTGGCCAGCCTGGTCGGCGAGAGCCATGCCAATTATATCGAGGAACAGCTCCTCCATGGCGGTCTCTTGCTCTGGGTGCGCACACGCGATGCCGATCACGAGGCGCGCGCCACCGCCATCCTGCGCGAGCATTCCGGCCGCGACGTTCATCTGCACGCCCTGCCGGGCTGAGGCTTTGTCGGCCTGTGCCGTTTCGATAACGGCGCGACCGGGCGCCAGGTTTGCTGTTCGTGCCGGAGCGTGTTTCCATGGCGCATCGGGCCGGGGTCGGCGCGTCTGCGCCCGCCTCGCAGCTCACCGCAAGGCGAAGGAGCCGAAAATGAGCGATCCACTCGATTACGACAAGGCCCTGGAGAACCCTGCCCTGGCCTTCGACACACCCGAAGCGGTACTGACCCAGGCCGAGCTGAGCGACGCGCAGAAGATCGAGATCCTGCGCCGCTGGAAATTCGATGCCACCGAAATCGCTGACGCCGAAGGCGAAGGCATGGAAAGTGACAAACCCCTGATGGAGCGCCGAGTCGCCCTGGCGCTGGAGAGCCTCACGGACGGGAATGATGTCGAGCCGTCCTAGGCGGCGAGGCAGACCTCGTTATCAGATGGGTAGCGTGTTCAGTGCGCCGGTGCGTCAGCGAACCAGCGCTCGAGCTCGCCAAGATCCACAGCGCGGCCGTCCGTGACACCAATCTGCGAATAGGTGGTGGTGAAATCCGCTTGTCCGGCTTCGACCGGGTAGGCGCCGAAAAATGCGCCCTGGAGATTCCAGCTCAGGATGCGGCCGGCGCCCCAGCTGGCGAGATAGCGGTCATGGGTGACGAGGAAGGTCTGCCCGGCCGCGCAATCGCCCCGCTCCAGGCCGCCACGCGCATAATTGTGTCCGCGCCGGGCCTCGGCACCCTCGACCCAGGCCGCCGGCTCGGAGACCAGCCCGTGTCCGGGCTGATACTCACCGGTCTTGCGCATCTCGATGTCCGAGGAGCGCGCGCCGCATTGTGTGATCTCGACCCGGTCGAGATGCTCATGACGCACCAGATAATCCCGCAAGCCCGTTTCCCAGGGGCGGCGCGCCTCGGGCTCGGCGATCAGATTGCGCACGCCCTGCACCAGTTGATCCTCGCTGTCGACAGGTTCGATGGCGAGGACGCCACCCTCGGCGGTGCGGAAAATCAGATAGGTCTGCTCCAGGATCAGCCCCAAGGAATTGGCGCAGCTGGGCATGCCGAGAAAACCGGTGCTTGGCGTGCCGACGGGGAATTCGTCCCAGAACAGGGTCTGCGCGTGCAGGCTGGCGTAATCGGTGCCGTCCGCTTCGATCGGCGCGACAGCGATCGCGCCCGCCGCGCCTCCGATCTCGTAGCGGTCCTCGCCCATCCCCTTCAGGCGTTGATCGACCTGCAGCGTGTAGGCCGACAGCGGTACGCCCGGCAGCTGGGGTGCATAGGCGTCTGATGACTCCGCCAGCTGCCAGGCCACGGGCCGGACCAGTTCCACATAGGTTGACCGGGTCAGATAGTCATACAGGCGCGGCGCGGCCGAGGCGGCGAGGTTCTGCTCGAAGGAACGCGGTGGTGGCGGCAGGCAGGCGTGCGCTGGCGCGCAAAGCGCGACACTCGTCAGCGCGCAAATCGTGATGGTCCTGATCATGCCTGTCCCCCCGGATTTGACAGACATAGTCTGGGGAGCGGTCGCAATGGTCAAGCACCGTGTGGGCTTGCCTCTAGGCGACCGCGGCGGGCTTGATTGGCGCTTCGGCCAGGTCGGTTCCGAAAACGCGCTGATACATTTCCGCAATCGTCGGGCGTTCCAGCTCGTCACACTTGTTGAGGAAGGTGAGGCGGAAGGAGTGGCCGAGATCATTGAAAATGGCGTTGTTTTCCGCCCAGGTCAGCACGGTGCGCGGGCTCATCACGGTCGAGATATCGCCATTGATGAAGGCTTCGCGCGTCAGATCGGCCAGTTTGACCATGTCGGCGACCTGTTTGCGGCCGGCTTCGGTCTTGGCGAGATCCTTCATCTTGGCGAGCACGATGGCGTTCTCGGTCTCGGCTGGCAGATAGTTCAGCGTCGCCACGATCGACCAGCGGTCCATCTGGCCCTGATTGATCTGCTGCGTGCCGTGATAGAGGCCGGTGGTGTCGCCCAGGCCGATCGTATTGGTGGTGGCGAACAGGCGGAAGGAGGGGTTGGGCCGGATCACCTTGGTCTGGTCGAGCAGGGTGAGCGAACCGGAGGCCTCGAGCACGCGCTGGATCACGAACATCACATCGGGACGGCCCGCATCATATTCGTCGAACAGGAGCGCGACCGGACGCTGCAGCGCCCAGGGCAGGATGCCTTCCTGGAATTCGGTGATCTGCTTGCCGTCCTTCAACACGATGGCGTCCTTGCCGACCATGTCGATGCGCGAGATATGGCTGTCGAGATTGACCCGCACCATCGGCCAGTTGAGCCGGGCGGCGACCTGTTCGATATGGGTCGACTTGCCGGTGCCGTGATAGCCCTGGACCATTACCCGGCGATTTTTCGCAAAACCCGCCAGGATTGCCCGCGTCGTTGCCGGATCGAAGACATAGTCGGGATCGATCTTCGGCGTGTGCTCGTCAGGCTTCGAAAACATCGGCACTTCAAAGCCGGCATCGAAGCCGAACAGCGCCGTTGTATCGGCAATGGCATCGGGGGCAGGCACGGGGAACTCATCGCTCATGGAACCGGTCTTTTCGCTTGGGGACGTCAGGACTGCAAAGGCGCACGGGATTGTGCATCCGGACTAGCGCAGGCCGCAGCGCACGGCAAGGGATGGGGTGAGATGGAGGGCTTTCGGGCAATGTTCCGTTTGGCGGAACCCGAGCGGCGCTCTATATTGCCTCGGCGATCCAATCCTTCGCCTGCAAAGACACGGAGACGCTTTTCTGCATTCGAGCGGCCCGCCCGGCGCAAGCTGATGATGCTGCACGCCGCGCACCGGCTTGAGGATTTGCTTATCCCGCCGGCCAATCGGCTGGAGGCGTTGAAAGGGGATCGCAAGGGGCAGTACAGCATCCGGGTCAATCAACAGTGGCGCGTGTGTTTTCGTTGGCTCGACGGTGCGGCCTGGGATGTCGAAATCGTGGACTATCATTAGCGTGAGGATGCCTATCTGATGACGAAACTTGCCCCCATCTCTCCCGGTGAAATCCTGCTTGAGGACTTCCTGCGCCCCAATGGGCTCACCCAGGAAAAACTGTCGCGGGCGATTGATGTGCCGAAAAGCCGCATCTCCGGCCTGGTGCGCGGTTCGCGCTCGATTACCGCTGATACAGCGTTGCGCCTGTCAGCCTTTTTCGGCACGACGGCGGAATTCTGGATGAATTTGCAGGCGGAGTTCGATCTGCGTCAGGCGCGGGCGACCAGCTGGCCGGCGATCGCGCCGCGGATTGTGCCGCACAAGGCGGCCTGAGCGGAGCCAGCCTTGCTCATCCATAATTCAATCAATTTTTGTCATCCCGGCCGGATGCCCCGCACAGGCGGGGCGCAAGTCCGGGACCAACCCGTGCATCCAGCTGGAACAGCGGGTAGGTCCCGGCTCTACGCCCGGATCGCTGCCGCGTCCGGGCATCCGGCCGGGATGACAAGTATTTGACTGTTTAGGAGGTTTAAGAGAGGGCGGCGTGAAAAATCACGCCATCCCGACGCCCTTGAGGATCTGGTAGGACGCGATCACCCGGCCGAGCTGTTCCTCGCTCGAACGGTCGCCGCCATTGGCGTCGGGGTGGAAGCGTTTGACCAGTTCGGCATAGCGGCGGCGCACCGTGGACGGGTCGACATCGGGCTTGAGGCCCATGGTTTCCAGCGCCTTGGATTGCAGCCGGCCCATGGTTTTTTCGCGCGGACCGTCCTCGTGGGCCTTCGTCTTGTCACCGAATGTACCCATCGGGTCGGAGAAGCCATCAGCGAAATCGCGGCTGGCGCGCTGGGCCTTGTGGCGCGAACTGGTGGAATTGCGCCAGCCCCAGGTCGGGCGATGGCCATAGGCGGAGGATTCGCGATAGGCCTGTGCCGCGCTTTCGCTCATGCCTTCGAAGAAGTTCCACGACTTGTTGTATTCCGAGGCATGGCTCTGGCAAAACCAGTAGAATTCACTCAGCTGGTCGTTCGATTTCGGCGCCCGGCTATTGCCATGGCTGCGGCAACCGGGCCATTCACACACGCGTTCTTCGGCCGAAGGCTTGTCCTTGGGCGGCTTGATGCGGATGTCCTTGAACCGCGGTGTATATTCAAAGGCGTCGGTCATAGCGTCCAATTATGGGCATGCGCGGGTAAAGCAGCAATGAAACGGGTGTCAAAAAAGGTGATAATTTCATGACGGTGAAAGAACGGATCGAAACCCGACTGCGCGAAGCGCTGTCCCCGGAGACCCTGCATGTCAGCGATGACAGTCATTTGCACGCAGGTCATGCAGGTGCGCGGCCCGGCGGGGAGAGCCATTTCACCGTCGAGATCGTCGCCGCCTGCTTTGATGGCCTGAACCGGGTCGCCCGGCATCGCCTTGTCAACACGGCGCTGGCCGGGGAGCTGGCGGGGCCGATCCATGCGCTGGTGATCAAGGCGCGGGCCCCGGGCGAATAGATTATGCGATGCTGCCGGGGCGAGGGTGGTCCAATCGCGCCTGCGCTGCGTAGACCTTGGGTCGACCCTGCTGCCCCGGAGCCCACATGCCCAATCATTTAGCCTCGCTTTGCCTGATCCCGCTCATCGCTGTCACCATGGCGGGCTGTGCTGCCAACGGGTTGCAACAGGCCAGCACGCTGAGCGACTACCAGAACATGCAGCCGGCCGAACGGCGTCTGCTCCAGGTGCGCGAATGGGCCGATCCGCAGGCGATGCGCTCGGTTGATGCGATCTACATCGCACAGGCGGGTGTCGTTCCGGGCGTGGTGGAAGGCAGCGGCGTCGATCCGGTGCGTTTCAATCGTGTGGTCGGCAAGCTGACCCAGACCGTGTGCCGGCGCCTGGCGCGGGGCGGGTTCGAGATCACCGCCGATCCGGCGCTGGCGAGCCATCAGGTCCGTCTGAACATCACCGGATTCGAGACTACCAACCGGGTCAGCGCCGGGGCCTCGCGGCTGATCGGCTTTGCCATTCCCGGTCCGCTCAGCCCGCGTATCCCGATCGGCATTGGCGCCCTGGCGGTTGAAGGCGAAATGCTTGATGCCGACGAGCGCCAGGTTGCGGCACTGGAATGGTCCTCACGCAATCACCTCGCCTCGAGCGGCGGGTTTTCCGAGATCGGCGACGGTTATGCCCTGGCCCAGGTCTTCGCGGACAGTTTCGGTGACCTTATCGTCGAGGCCCGCAATTCCGTCAGCGAGGTGCGCCAGTCGACCGAGCGCGGCG
>NZ_JBLWTD010000017.1:0-62173 GCF_048270265.1 Maricaulis sp.
AGTGCAGCAATTACTCAAGATACGGGGGGCGGCATGCCACGCGGACCCCAATCCTTGTCCACAGCCCCCTTTACGGGCCGAAGCGGAAAGGGCATAGCCTGCGGCGAAAATGCTACACTTTTTTGAGGCCTGTGGACCCGTCATGGTTGCAAAGCAAATGAGCCGCACGTATTCGGCGTGGCCGTGGGAGACGGCCGCGGCCATGCTGATTCTCGGCATCGGAATCGCGCGCATCGTGGCGCTCGCGCTCAACCCTATCGAGCTTTACGCCGATGAATCCCAATACTGGGTGTGGTCGCTGCAGCTCGATTGGGGCTATTTCTCGAAGCCGCCGATGATCGCCTGGCTGATTCACCTGATGACGACGTTGTTCGGCGACAGCGATTTCAGCGTCCGGCTCGCCTCACCGGTCCTGCACACGATCACCGCCAGCTTCCTCTTCCTCAGCGCCCGCCAGCTCTGGGATGCCCGTACCGGCTTCTGGACGGCGCTGATCTATCTGACGATCCCGTCCATGTGGATTTCCGGGGCCGTGATCTCGACCGACGTACCGGTCATGTGCGCCTGGTCGGGGGCGCTTTACGCCCTGATCCGCCTGCGCTCCGGCGGCGGCTGGGCCAGTGCGGCCGGGCTGGGACTGGCGATCGGTCTCGGCTTCCTGTCCAAATACGCGATGATCTATTTCGTGCTCGGCCTCGGCATCACGCTGGTGATCGATGCCCCGACGCGCGCCGCCCTGCTCAATCTTCGTGGTGCCCTGGCCCTGCTGATCGCCCTGGCCCTGCTGACACCGAATATCCTGTGGAACGCGGCGCATGATTTCGCGACGGTCAGCCACACCGCCGCCAATGCGAACTGGGGCGGCGAACTGGGTCACCCCGGCGAGCTGTTCGAATTTCTCGTCGGCCAGCTGGGCATTTTCGGCCCCGCCCTCTTCCCGGTCCTCGTCGTCGTACTCGGCGGGATCGTCTGGCATTTCCGCCAGGCGCCGGCGGAGTCACGCCTGCTCGCCGCCTTCATCCTGCCGATCCTGCTGACGGTCTGTGTCGAGGCCTTCATCAGCCGCGCCCATGCCAACTGGGCCAGCGTCGCCTATGTGGCCTCCTCATTGCTGGTGGCGGCCTTCCTCCTGCGCGGCCCTGCCTGGCGCCGCGGCCTGCTCTACGGATCCATCGCCTTTCACACCGCGCTCGGCCTGTTTATCGCCATCGTGGTCGTCAACCCGACCTTCGTGGAAGCGCTCGGGCTGGAGAACAGCACCAAACGCGTACGCGCCTGGGACGAGACGACCGCCGCGATCAGCGAGGCGGGCCTGGCGAGCGATTACAGCGCCATCGTGTTCGACGACCGCAATATCTTCCACCAGATGCAGCGCTATGGCAGCACCGGGGACCGGCCGCTGCAGATGTGGTTGCGCTATGAAGGCCCGGTCAATCACGCGGAACAGGAATGGCCACTGGCCGACGGGTATGCCGACCCGGTCCTGATCGTCTCGCACCGCCCGCTGGAAGTGCAGAAAATGCGCGAGGACTTCGACCTGTTCGAACCCGCCGGCAGCCTCTCCATCGCGCTGGATGGCGACAAGACTCGCGAATTCACGCTGTGGCGGGCGCAGGGCTATCACCGCGTCGGGCGCAATGATGCCTATGAAGCGCGCTGGCTCGACAGCGGGGATGACGATCAGACTGACTAGCTATTCGGGCAGACCCAGGGCCAGACACAGATTCTGCAGCGCCTGCACTGCAGCGCCCTTGAGCAGATTGTCGAGGGCACAAACGACGACGGCATGACGGCCGTCTGCGCTGAGGCCGAAACCGCCAATCACCGCTCCCGGCGCATCGGCACCATCGCGAATTTCCGGCATGTCGGAAGTCACCCGCACCAGCGGCTCATCGCGATAGGCGTCCTCATAGAGGGCGATCAGCGCCTCACGCGTCACCGGCTCGCCGAGGGCGATATGCACCGTGGCGAGGATGCCGCGAAAGAAGGCCGCAACATGAGGCGTGAAGCGGACCTCGCAGCCGAGATGGCGCGACATTTCCTGCTCGTGCAGATGCCCGGTCAGGGCATAGGGCATGAGATTGTCGCGCAGGGCATCCGGGTCATTCTTGCGCGACGGCGTCGTGCCGGCGCCGGAATAGCCCGAGACACCGAATACGTGCGGCTGGGAGGCCAGCCGCTCGCGCAGGGGCGCGATCGCCAGCTGCCCCGCCGTGGCATAGCAACCCGGATTGGCAATCCGCGTCGCCCGGCTCAGGGCATCGCGGCCATAAATCTCCGGCAGGCCATAGGTCCAGCTCGCGTCGAAACGATAGTCCGCCGACAGGTCAATAATCACTGTCTGCGGACATGCCGCATTGATGGCCGCAACGAAGGGAGCGGAGGCGCCATTGGGCAGGGCGAGAATGACGGCATCGGCCGGGCGGCCGGCAACCGCGTCAGCCGACAGGGATTCGAACATCAGCCCGGTGCCGACTTCCGGCGCCAGATCACTCACCGGCTGGCCCGCCAGTTCACGCGAACTGGCGAACACCAGCTCAAGATCCGAACGCGCCGCGATCAGCCGCAATAATTCACGACCGGTATGCCCGCGGGCGCCGACCAGGCCGACGGTCCGCGTCATGACAGCGGCTCCAGCGTTGGTTTCAGATCGAAAATCCGGGTGACGACACCGTCAATCTCGGCCGGGCGGATGCCCTCGCCGCGCCAGAACACGGTCCACTCGTCACGGCGGATCGCGCCGTCGCACTCGTCGAAATAGAAGCCATTCACCGGATTGGAGGTGCGCGAGCGCCAGATCAGGCGCGGCGCATATTCGACCAGCCGGTTCCACACCGTGCGGCCCAATCCTTCACCGCGCGCATCGTCGAGCACGGCGAATTTGTCGAGATAGACCCAGTCATCAAGCCGGGTTGTGATCGCGGCTGCGCGATAGCTGTCGGTGACGAAGGCCTGGTCGAGCTCCAGCGAGTCCCAATAGCCGGCGATCGGACGGCGGCCGAAAGCCTTGGTCACCAGCGCGTCGAGACGGTCGAGATCAAGATCCGCCTTGGCGCCGGTGGCGATGATCTTTTCACCGCGCCGGATCAGCGTGCCGGCACCGGCATGGGTGAAGAGCTCACGCGCCAGTTCGGCCGGGCTGGTGATCGAGACCGAGCTGGAGAGCGGCAGATCATCGAGCAGGCGCTTGATCTCTTCCAGCTTCAGCCGCATGCCGCCATTGACCCAGTCGGCCTTGATCAGCGTCTGGTAATCCGTCGCCAGGTTGATCGAGGAGAGCACATCGCCCCACTCGTCGAGCAGACCGCCGGTTCCGGTCAGGAAGACGACCTTGTAGGGCTGCAGCGCATGCACAAGGGCGCGGACGGCGGAATCGGCATTGATATTGACCAGGCGCCCGTCATGGGTTTCGCCCAGACAGCCAAGGATGGCGGCCTGACCGGCGCGTGCCGCAGCGGCGACAAGTTCGAGATGGATTTTCGTCGGCTCGCCAACACGGCCGAGCTTGTCCTCGTCGATGAGCTCCGCCTCGAACACACCGCGCGGTACGGCCGCAGCGCGCCCGCCGGCTTCGCGGATCGCGTCGACCAGCTGGAGATTGGCCTGGGTGAGCGTGTCGCGAATGATCGGGATCGCGTCCTCGCGGGTCACCCGCAGGCCATTGATGCGTTCGGTCCCGATGCCCGCTTCAGACAGTGCCGCATCCAGCTGCGGGCCGCCGCCATGGACAACGACCGGGGAGAGGCCGACCGATTGCAGGAAAGCCAGGGCCGTGGAGAGGCCTTCGAGATCCTCCTGGATCACCGCACCGCCAACCTTGATGACGGCGAAACGTTCCTGGTCGACACCTGAAAAGCGTTGCAGGTATTCGCGGATCTCCTTGCCGTCGCGCATGTGCGACAGGAGCCGGACAATGGTCGGGCGGACGCCCGGGAGCTGGGACGTCACTTGACCGCTCCCTGGCTGGCGAGTGCCTCCATGACCGCCTGCTGCACGGGCAGACGGTTGGCCGCCTCCTCGATACCGAGGAAGGCGGGACTGTCGACGACCGCATCGGCGATCTTCACATTGCGGCGCATCGGCAGGCAGTGGCTGACGGTGGCATTATTGGTCAACGCCATTTTTTCCGGCGTGATCATGAAATCCCTGCCCTTGGCGCGGAAGGGCGCCTCGTCTTCCCAATGGCCGTAGAAGGGCAGCGCGCCCCAGCTCTTGGCATAGACGGCATCGGCGCCGGTATAGGCGGCCTCGACATCAGTGGTCATGGTGACAGAGCCGCCACCCTCGGCGGTGAAGCGCTCGGCGGCGCCCATATAGCGCTCGTCGAGACGATAGCGCTCATCGGGCACCAGAAGGCGGACATTCATGCCGAACTTGGCCGCCATCAGCAGGGCCGAATTGGCGACAGCCGTATTGAGCGGCTTGGGATGCGGCACCCAGGTCAGAAGGAAGGTCTTGTCCTGCACCGCGCCGATCCGCTCCTGCAGCGCCAGCATCATCGCCAGTTCCTGACAGGGATGGACGATGGTCTCCATATTGATCACGGGCACGGTCGAATGCTTGGCGAAGGCCGAAATCATCGGATCCTCGCGCTCGGCCGCCCAGTCCTTGAACTCGGGGAAGCAGCGGATCGCGATCAGATCGACATAGCTCGACAACACGCGCGCCGCCTCGCGCACATGTTCCTCGGCGGTGCCGTCCATGACCGCACCGTCGGCGAATTCCAGGGGCCAGGTCGCGCCCTTGGCGTCGAGCACGATGGCGTGGCCGCCCATTTTCGTGGCGCCAATATCGAAGGACGTGCGCGTGCGCAGCGACGGGTTGAAGAAGAGCAGCGCAATCGACTTGCCTTCAAGCGCTCGGCTGACCGTCCCGGATTTGAAGGCCGAGGCGCGGTCGAGCAGCCCCTGCAGTTCCGGGCGGGTCCAGTCGGCAGTCGTAAGAAAATGGCGCATCTCGGTCTCGAAATCTCGTAATGGCGGGAAAGGCAGACACCCGGCCATAAGACCGGGCGCTGTTTATGTCCATAAGTCATTACAAGACTGGCGAGTTGACGCCAAATGCTAGTTCCCGCTCCGGCAAAGTCCGGGAGCAGATAGAAGCGCGATCAGGCACAACTCGCTCATGCCGAACGATGGAATTTCGCCCGGCGTGTGAATTCTTGATCAGAGACCGAAACGGCCGGCCAGAATCCGGTCTAGTTCGGCGAAAAGGCCTGACCCCGGCGCATCCGTCGGAGCGACCGCTCCGCAGCCTCCTCGGCCTGCTCTGTCTGCCGCCGCGTCATGCAAAGCCGTTCGCGAAAATTGCTGCCCGTCTGGCGGCGCCAATGGCAGATGACTTCTTCTTCGGCTTCCTCGGCGACCTGCGTCTCGGCAGGCTCGGCTTCGGCGACGACCGGCTCGTCCTGGCTCATCCCGGTGTCGGCCGGGGCGGGCGCCGGATCGGTCTGGTCCTGGGCGCTCGCTGCGCCCGCAGTAAAGGCCAGGCCGGCAGCGGCAAGGCCTGCGACTAAAAATCGTTTCATGCCCTTCTCCCTCGACTCTCACAATCCAGCCGCAACGCAAGCGGAGGCGGCTACGGAACGTCGGATATATATCACGCAGGGCTGAAACATACTATCCAGCAAGCAAGATCCGGCCTTCGATGCCGGCCTTTGGAGCGCGGACTTGCGGGCTAGAAGCCGCGGATGCGTCGCAGGGTGTAGACGGCCTGTTGCCGTTCCCGCTCGGCCTGGAAACGGGTCTTGCAGCGGCGCTCGCGGAAATTGCTGCCACTGCGGGTTCGCCAGCTGCACACGACCGCCCCCGGCCCCTGCGCCTCGACGATAATCGTGTCTTCGCTGTCGGATTGAGGATCAAGGCGTGGCGAATTGGCAGCCTGGCGCAGCGATTCCAGGTACAGAAGCTCGGCAGCCTGGTCTGAAACGGCCTCGGCTGGCGAGAGCACGGGGTCGCTGGTGGCCTGACCCTCGGCAGCAGCGCCGAGCAGCAAGGCTGCGGCGACTGCGGTCATCCGGGTTGTCTCCAGCATGGCGTACGCTCCGGTGCAGGTTTGCGCGCAAAGGCGTGAAAGCCGATGCGTCCATGGTCGCACGGACGGGCGCGGGAGACAATATTGCCACCATCCGAGCGGGTCCGGCAGAAGGACTGGAAATCAGGCGGGGCCTGTGAAACAAGCAATCCGAACTGAAAGGGTTACCCCATGTCCGTCATCGCCATCATTCCTGCCCGCTACGCTTCCGGCCGCTTTCCGGGCAAGCCGCTCGAAAAGATCGCCGGACGCATGATGATCGAGCGGGTCTGGCGCTCGGCCGGCGCCGCACCCGGCGTCGACCGCGTCGTCGTCGCCACCGATGACGAGCGCATTGTCGACGCCGTCCGCGGGTTTGGCGGCGAAGCCGTGATGACGGATTCGGCCTGCCGCAATGGCACCGAGCGTGCCCTTGACGCCGTGAAACGGCTCGGAAGCGATGCCGAGATCATCATCAATGTCCAGGGTGATGCCGCCCTGATCCCGCCCTGGGTAATCGGCGATGTCGCCACCGCCATGCGCGCCGATTCCGGCCTCGCCATGGCGACCCCGGCCGTGAAAATGCCCGAGGAGACCGCTATTCGCATGCGCGAGATGAAGGCCAAGGGCATTGTCGGCGGCACGACCGTCGTCTTCAACCGGGCGATGGATGCGCTGTACTTCTCCAAGGGCGTCATCCCCTTCCAGCGTCATCCCGAAGCCGGCACCCCAACCTGGCAGCATATCGGCCTCTATGGCTATCGCCGCGAGACGCTGGAGCGCATCGTCGCGCTCGAGCCTTCACCGCTGGAGAAGGCCGAGAGCCTGGAACAATTGCGCGCCCTAGAAAACGGCATCCCGATCCGCATCGTGCCGACCGATTATCGCGGCCGTTCGGCCTGGTCGGTTGATGCGCCGGAAGATGTGCCGGTGGTCGAGGGCATTATAGCCCGCGAAGGCGAGCTGGTGCCATGAGCAAGGTCCTGCTGGCCCGTCACGGCAATACTTTCGGCCCCGGCGACAAGGTCGTCTGGGTCGGCGCCAAGGAAGATCTGCCGCTCGTGCCCAAGGGCGAGGAACAGGCCGCGGCGCTCGGCAATGCCCTGCGTCAGGCGCGTCTGACACCGGAACGCATCATCACCGGCCCGCTCCAGCGCACCCGCCGCGCGGCGGAACTGGTGGCCGTGCTCTCGGGCTTCCACGGCAAGATCGAGATCGATGAACGCCTGCGCGAGATCGATTATGGCTCCTGGGGCGGCAAGTCCTGCGACGAGATTATCGCCGAATTCGGCGCCGAGGCGCATCGCACCTGGAATGATGAACATCGCCGGCCCGAGGGCGTTGACTGGTCTCCGGATGAGGCAACCCTGCGCACCAATGCCCTGGCCGTCATGCAGGACGCCGCGCAGAGCCGGCGCTTCACCCTCGTGATCACTTCAAACGGGGTGCTGCGCTATATGCATGGCGTGCTCGGCGGCGAGGATCATGATGCCAAGGTGAAGACTGGTAATATCTGTGCGGTCGATATTGAAGCGGGCCAGCGCCTGTTCTGGAATGAAGCGCCGGACGCAGAAAGGCTGAAGACCGTCTTCGGCTGAGACTGGACTCAACAGGCCTCGGATTGCTGGATCGCCGATGCCAGCGCCTCGGCGAGCGCGCGCACCCGTCGCGGCTGGGCCCGGCCGGGCGGGAAGAGCATCTGCACCGGCGAGGCCGGCTGGGCATGCTCCGAAAGAAGCTCCACCAGCCTGCCCGCACGGATGTCCGCAGCGACATCGAGTTCGGATTTGAGCGCGATCCCGTATCCGGCCAGACACCATTGGTGTACCAGCGCCCCGTCATTGGAAACCCTGTCACCGCGCACCGGCACGATCTGTTGCCGGGCACCGGCGCCGAAATGCCAGGGACTGTCGAGATTGCCGCCGAACCGCATCAGCAGGCAGTTATGGCGCTTCAGATCGACGGGCCGTTTCGGGCTGCCGTGACGGGCAATATAGTCCGGCGCGGCGCACAATACGCGCCGGCGCAGACCCAGAGCGCGCACGCGCAAGGTGCTGTCGGTGACCGTCCCGAAACGCACGGCGATATCGAAGCCCTGCCCGACAATGTCGACATAGCCGTCGGTGAGGGAAAGCTCGATACTGATCGCCGGGTGCTCCGCGAGAAAGCGATTGATCTCGGCGGAGACAATGGTGCGCCCCAGATCGCTTGGCGCGCTGACCCGGATCGGCCCGGTCAAGGTCTGGGCACCATGGCGGATGCGGGTCTCGAGATCCTCGACCTCGCCGAGCACCGACTTGGCGCCCTCGGCCAGAGCGCGGCCCTCCTCGGTCAGACTGATGGCGCGCGTCGTTCGGTTGAGCAGGACAACGCCGTAATGCGCCTCAAGCGCCGCAAGACGCTCCGATACCGTGGTCGAGGACAGGCCGGTCTCACGGCCGGCCGCGGTCAGGCTGCCCTTCTCGATGATCTTGAGGAAGAGCGCGATATTGGCGAGGAGCATGAAGCCTTGCCTCCGGCCTGGCGGAGCTGAAGCCCGGAAGGCATCCACCATTATCCGGGAAATCCGGATTATGCTTCCGCATAATGTTTGTTTTCCCGGATATGGCAAGCGACTACATCTTCGCCAGCACCGAGCGAGGACCGCCCCATGACCCAGTTGACCATTACCGCCAATATCCATGCACAAGCCGATCAGGTGGCACTGCTGCGGGCCGAGCTGCTGAAGCTGGTCCCGGTCACCCGCGCCGAGGCCGGCTGCCTGCGATACGACCTCCACCAGGACAATGACAATCCGGCGCATTTCACCTTCGTCGAGCGCTGGGAATCCCGCGAGCTCTGGCAGACCCACATGAATGCGCCCCACCTCGCCGCCTACATGGCCGCGACCGAAGGCGCCGTTACCGAATTCACCCTCAGCGAAATGACCCTGATCGCCTGATCAGCCCGCCGCACAAGGAACACCCCCATGAAAGCCGTCGCCCTCACCCGCTACCTGCCCGTCTCCGATCCCGAATCCTTCCTCGACATTGACCTGCCCAAGCCCACCGCCTCGGGCCGTGACCTGCTGGTTGCGATCAAGGCCGTGTCGGTCAACCCGGTCGACGCCAAGGTCCGGGCCCCCAAGGACCAGGTTGAAGAAACCCCGCGCATCCTCGGCTGGGATGCCAGTGGCGTGGTCGAGGCCGTCGGCCCCGATGTCACCCTCTTCAAGGTCGGCGATGAAGTCTATTACGCCGGCGACATCACCCGTCCGGGCACCAATGCCGAATACCAGCTGGTTGATGAGCGCATTGTCGGCAACAAGCCGCAAAGCCTCAGCTTCGCCGAAGCGGCGGCCCTGCCGCTGACGACGATCACCGCCTATGAAGCCTTCTTCGACCGCCTCGGCATTGACCGGGATGGCGCCGACAAGGGCCAGTCCGTGCTGATCATCGGTGCCGGTGGCGGCGTCGGCTCGATCGCCATCCAGCTGGCCAAGGCGGCCGGATTGGTGGTCATCGCCACCGCCTCACGGCCCGAGACATCAAGCTGGGTGAAGGAATTGGGCGCCGACCATGTCGTCAATCACCGCGAACCCATGGTCGAACAGGTGCGCGCCCTCGGCTTCCAGCATGTCGATCACATCGCGATCTTCAACGATATGCGTCATTGGGACACCGCGGTCGAACTGATCCGCCCCGAAGGCGGCATCGTCACGATCGACGATACCGACCTGCCCATGCCGATGGACGGCATGAAGATGAAGGCCGCCAGCCTGCATTGGGAATTCATGTTCGCCCGCGCCATGTTCCAGACCCCGGACATGATCGAACAGCACAATCTGCTGAGCTATGTCGCCGCGGAAATCGACGCCGGGCGCATCCGCACGACGCTCGACCAGGTGCTCAGCCCGATCAATGCCGAGACCATCCGCGCCGCCCACGCGCTGATCGAGACCGGCCGCGCCAAGGGCAAGATTGTCGTCGAGGGTTTCTGACCCCGGCTGACGGAATTGCAGCCCGGTTTCCGGTGATCGCTCGCGATCAGCCAGAGCCGGGCGGCAGGCCTATCCGACGTGGGTGATGAAGTTCTCGATCGCGGCCCAGGCTTCCGGCTCGGTCATGAAGGGGGCGTGCCCCACATCAGGCACTTCGACAAAGCCGAGATCGGGCTTCAGCCGTTTCATCTCTGCGACCGTTTCCGGCGCCAGCAGATCGCTGATACCGCCACGGACCAGCAGGGTCGGGATCGTCTGGAAGGGCGTCCAGAAAGGCCACAGATCCGGCGGAACGGCGCTGCTGTCGATCTGGTCGACAATCGCCCCGTCATAGGCCAGGGCGATCTGCCCGTCGCCGGTCTCGACCCAGGTCTTGCGGGCAAAATCCAGCCAGAAGGCCTGGTCATCGGCCCGCTTGGGAAAGGCGGCCAGATTGGCCTCGCGCGACCGCGCGGCCGCGGCCTCCCAGGAGTTCACGGGATCACGACTCGAGACATTGGCCTTGATCCGGTCCAGCCCGCCGCTGGCGATTTCAGGGCCGATATCATTGAACACGGCCGCCGCGAACCGGTGCGGTTGCTGTCCGGCCATAATCATCATCATCAACCCGCCCATCGAGGTCCCGACGAACACGGCGCGCTCGATCGCCAGGGCATCGAGCAGGCCGATCATGTCGATGGCATAGGTCAGCGGCTGGTAGCGCTCGGGCTGCGGGTCCGGGTCGGAACGGCCACGGCCACGCTGCGAGGCGACGATCACGCGCCGCCCCAGCGCCGCGAGGCGTGGTGCCAGATCCTCGAAATCACGCACGTTGCGGGTCAGCCCGTGCAGGCACAGAACCGGCACGCCGCGGACCGGCCCGATGGCGGGATAGTCGCGATAGTGCAATTCCGGCCCATCGGACGTGGCGAAGAAATGATCGCTATATCCCTGTGACATCAGGCCGGCTCTGCTGCTCGATTCGCATCATCATGCGGAACATGCTCGACCCAGTCGCGGGCCAGATGCCGCGAAGCCCAGAACATGAAGCCCGCCGCAACGAGATAGAGGCAGGAGCCGATCAGGATCGAGATCCGCAACGAGCCCTCGCCATAGGTCGGCTCGAGCAGGGTCGACAGGCGGCCGAGTACATAGACACCGCCGCCGATGCCCAGCAGGTTGTTGATCAGCAGGAAGACCGACGAGCCGCTGGTACGAAGGTGTGGCGGGAAGAGATGCTGGAAGGCGGACAGCACCGGCCCGAGCCAGGCGAGACCGAGCGCCGTCGGCACGAAGAGCACGACCACCGCGATCATCGCCGAGGGCGACATGATGCCGGCCCAGTAGAGCGGGGCGGACACCAGGAAGGCGATCGCCGGCACGGTGGCGAAGGCGGAGCGTTTGCGCTTGCCCATCCAGTCGCCCATCACGCCGCCGAGGAAAATACCCAGGCTGCCGGCGAAGAACAGGACGCCGCCGAACAACCAGCCGGTCTCGGTGAGGGAGAGCTGGAAGCTGCGGGCGAAGAAGGATGGCAGCCAGAAAAAGACGCCATAGCCCATCATCGAGGAGGCCGAGGCGCCCAGGATCATCAGCCAGAAGCTGGGCTTTTCCAGCGCCAGATTCATGAATTCACGGAAGAAGACGAAGAACACACCGATCAGCGCCCCGGCGACGGCCCGGCCGATCAGCCAGGCGATCGCACCCGTGCCGAGGCTTGCGCCATCGAGCACCATCGGCACGCCCCAGGCAACCAGTCCCGGGATCAGCATCAGCACGGCGCTGCCCAGCGCCAGCACGGTCCAGTGACCGCGGCGGCTCACCCACTGCCCGGCCAGCCAGCCGCACACGCCGCCGACCGCGGCAGCGATCAGCAAAAGTTCGACCGATTGCGATGCGCCGCCCTGAAAGACCATGATGGAGAAGATGGCCAGCAAGCTTGGAAGTGCGAACAGCACGGCACCGGCGATTGACAGGATGCGTGCCTTGGCCGGCGGATAGGCAGCCTCGGTCTCGAGCGCCGTCGGGCGCTTGGCCTGGACGCCATCGAACTGGCCACGGCGCGGTTCACGCACGAGAAGCTTGAAGATCGGGGCCAGGATCACGCCGGCAAGGCCGACAATGATGAAGGCCGAACGCCAGTCGAGCGAGTCGGATATCCCGCCCCCCGCAATCTGCGATCCGGCAATAACGCCAAAGGCGCTGCCGACAGGAATGCCAAGCGAATAGATCGCCATCGCCCGGGCACGCTTCTCCGGCGGATGATAGTCGGCAATGATCGTGTACGCCGGCGCCACACCGCCCGCTTCACCGATACCGACACCGACACGGGCCAGGAAGAGCTGCATGAAATTGGTTGCGAACCCGCTCAGCGCCGTGAAGCCGCTCCAGATCAGGAGCGAACCGGTCATGATCCAGGTCCGGTTGAAGCGGTCGGCAAACCAGGCGATTGGCACGCCGAGGGTGGAGTAAAGCAAGGCGAAGGCGATGCCCCCGAGCAGGCCGAGCTGTTCGTCGCTCAGGCCGAGTTCTTCCTTGATGGGAATGGCGAGGATGGAGATGATCTGTCGATCGAGAAAGTTGAAAGCGTAGACGAGAAACAGGAGCAGCATCACCAATTTACTGTAGCTCGCGCTCGGCAATTGAGCCGTTTTCGACTCGGCTGGACGATCCGTCATTGTCTCTCCCCTGACATGGGCCGGTCACACATTGGCGCCGGCAGTCTTGCTTGGGCCAAACCTGAACCGTCATTCAGGTTTGGTCAAACCCCAATTCCCTCAAACCTCTGCAAGCTACAGCTTGCGTCAGGCTTGCTCCGGTGCAGGATGTGCCACACATTTGCATCGAAGCCCAACCGAATAAGGGGAAATCGGGATGAGAAATCTGGTTCTTGCCGCAACATTGAGCGGTCTGGCCCTTGGCGGCTGCAGCCAGCCGGCCGAGGAAACGACAAGTGCTGCAACCGAAGCGGCGACACCGGCCGTCGAGCCGGTAGCGGTTGCCACAACAGGCGATATCAATGAAGCGGATCTGCGCTATCGCATCGCGACCCTGGCTGATGACAGCTTTGAAGGCCGCGCGCCGGCCACGCCGGGCGGTATCGCCGCCAGCCAGTGGGTCGCGGACGAAATGGCCCGCATCGGGCTCGAGCCCGGCTATGAAGGCAGCTATTTCCAGCCGGTCTCCCTGCTGGAAGTGACGCTGGATTCGACGCAATCGGATTACGATGTCTACTTCAACGGCGAGCCGCTCGATCTCGCCATGGGCGATGACATTGTCTACTGGAGCAAGCTCAGCCAGCCGGAGGTTTCCGTCGATGCCAGTGAGCTGGTCTTCGTCGGCTATGGCGTCGTGGCGCCGGAATATGGCTGGAACGACTATGCCGGCCTCGATGTCACCGGCAAGACCGTCGTCATGCTCGTCAATGATCCCGGCTATGCCAATCCCGACAGCGGGCCCTTCAATGGCGATGCGATGACCTATTACGGCCGCTGGACCTATAAATACGAAGAGGCTGCCCGTCAGGGTGCCGCTGCCGTCATCCTGATCCACCAGACAGCACCCGCCTCTTATGGCTGGAATGTCGTCTCCGGCTCCTGGTCGGGCTCCCAGCTCGACCTCGCCCGCGACCCGGGCGAAGGCACTTTCGCCGAGGTGGAAAGCTGGGTCACCGAGGACGTCGCCCGTCACCTGTTCGAACTGGCTGGCCTCGACTTCAACGCTCTGACGGCGAGCGCTGCCGAGCCCGGATTTGTCGCCGTGCCCATGACCGGCCTCACCTCGGGTGGCACGCTGCACAATTCGACCCGGACCATGGATTCGCGCAATGTGGTGGGCATGGTTCGCGGCACCGAGCGGCCTGATGAATTCGTGCTCTATACCGGCCACTGGGACCATCTCGGCACCCGTGATGTACCGGACGGCGAAGACGGCATCTATAATGGCGCCGTCGACAATGCCTCGGGCACGGCCGCCATTCTCGAGATCGGCGAAGCCTTTGTTGCCAATCCGCCGGAACGCTCGGTGATGATCATCGCCGTGACGGCCGAAGAGTCGGGCCTGCTCGGCTCGGCCTATTATGGCGAGAACCCGATCGTGCCGTTCGACCAGACCGTTGGCGGCATCAATATCGACGCCATCATGCCCACCCCGCCATCACGCGATGTTGTGGTCGTCGGGTTTGGCGCATCGGAACTTGAGGACATCCTCGCCGAGGAAGCCGCCCTGCAGGACCGCTATCTCGCACCGGACCCGCACCCTTCGGCCGGATACTTCTACCGCTCCGACCACATCTCCATCGCCAAGCACGGCGTGCCAATGCTCTATGCCGACGCTGGCAACGACCTGCGCGAAGGCGGTACCGAGGCCGGTGAGGCTGCGGGCCGGGAATACAATGTCAATCACTACCATGCCCCGTCAGACGAGTATTCGGCCGACTGGAATATGGACGGCATGACCGAGAGTGTGACGCTGCTCTATAATGTCGGTGCCCGCCTGGCGAATTCAGACGCCTGGCCCAACTGGTATGAAGGCAATGAGTTCCGCGCCCTGCGGGACGCGCAGCGTCCTGAATAGGGTTGCGCTGACCGGCGAGATTCACCGGGCACAAACGAGAAAGGGCGGCCTTGCGGGGCCGCCCTTTTTCGTCCGGTCTGCCCTGCCGGCTCAGAATGTCTTGCGGGTGACGATCTTCTGACCGCGATCATCAAGACGGCGATCATATTTCTCCTGGTCGAGCACGGCGCCGGAATGCACACAAAACACGGCGCGCACCTCGGATATCCGGGGCCAGTGGATAAAGTCACACAACACCGTGCGGCTGCCGGCACCACTCTTGACGTCGACGCTGCCGAGGCTCTGGGCAAAGACCAGGTCGCTGCGGAACATTCCCTTGCTGCGCAACGCCTCCATGGTCTGGGCGAAATCACCTCCGAGAAAACGCTCGAGCGGACGGCCTTCCACGGCTTCGCGGGCCAGGCCGAACACGTCCAGTGCACCGGCGGAAATCGCCTTCAGCACGCCCGTAGAGTCGGTGACGAATTCAATGCCGGGATTGAGCGTGACCAGGTCGATCCATGTCGGTGCGGGCGCGATCACGAAGGCGTCCTGCACCAGCTCGGCCATGCGCCGCTTCACACGGTCCGGTGGATCCGACTCGCCATTCTCCCAGCGCGAGATCATAGCTTGCGTCACACCGAGATCGGCGGCGAGCGCGGCCTGTTTCAGGCGCTTCGACATCCGGAAGTTCCGGATGATCGATGGCCAGTTCACCTTGCTCGAACTTGCGGTGAAATTGATGTCCTGTACCAAATGGCCCCCCTAGGGCTTCTTGCCTGTTATGGTCTGTATCGGCCCGGTTCAACGCGCTTGCCAACCCGGACGCAATCAAACGATCTCACGCGTATCGACACCGGCCACCGCGATTGTCACCGCAGGCTGCCATCATGATATTGCGCCCGGAGGGCTGCGAAGGACGCGTCCCGAAAGGGCCGCATCTGATCGAACGCAATAGCACCGCACCTACTTTCAACGGTTTCTCTTGCGTCGTCAAAGAATCCCGTCGCCTGCCCGGGGCAAAATTGGGGGAATTCGGGCCCCACTGCCCGTTCTGAAACCGCGACAGCCCTCAGATTGAAGCGGAAATGTTCAAATTATTCAGCGCAGTTACCCCATAGCATCCGGTTGCTATGGTGAACCTGATGCCGCCATACAACAGAAAGCAGATCAAAGAGGCCCGTACAACCTCACGGGCGGTCTGTACCGCGCGCTGCCGAGTCAGTATGGTCCTTGAAAGGCTGGGCTCCGGATTGGCCGGGCGGCCCGCTGGCAGTGCATGCCGGGAGACCGAGTATTCGCAAGACCACCCGCCCGCCCCGGCTGTCGTCCGGGCCCAATTGTGGAGACTGGCTTGTCGCAGACCGATAGCGAAACAGTGGAACGGATTTGCGCGGCGCATGGCCATCGCGCCGACGCGCTGATCGAAATACTGCACGATATCCAGAATGCGCAGCACTGCGTCAGCGATGAAGCCGCCCGGATCGTCGCCGCAAGCCTCAACCTCTCCCGCGCCGAAATCCAGGGTGTGCGCAGTTTCTATGCCGATTTTTCCACCGAGCCGCGCGATCCGAACCGGATCCGTCTGTGCCGCGCCGAGGCCTGCCAATCGGTCGGCGCGGACCGGCTCGCGGCGGCGCTCGATGCGAAGGGCATGGCGCATCAGCCGGTCTATTGCCTCGGCAATTGCGCCCTTGGCCCCGCCGCCCTGGTCGGCGACACGTTGATCGGACGCGCGACAGCTGAGCGGATCGACGCGGTCCACGCCGGGATGCACCGCGATGACTGAGCCACTCACCCTCTTCCTCCCCCGCGATGCCGCCGCCCGTTCGGTCGGCGCCGATTCTGTCGCCGAACACCTCCAGGCCGCCGCCCTCCAGCGCGGCATAGCATTGACGCTGATCCGCACCGGATCACGCGGCATGCTGTGGCTCGAACCCCTGCTGGAGATCGAGCGCGACGGGATTCGCCACGGCTTCGGCCCGCTGGACGAAGCCGATGTCGAGAGCCTGTTCGAACAGGACTTCGCCAACACACACCCGCGCGCCCTCGGCCCTGTCGAAGCGCTGGGCTGGATGCAGGCCCAGACCCGGCTTCTCTACCGCCGCTGCGGCGTGATCGACCCGCTCGATCTGGACGCCTTCGAACGTGAAGGCGGCCTCGCCGGTCTGCGCGCGGCGCTAAACCAGCCCGCCTCCGAAATCATCGAAACCGTCACCGCCTCCGGCCTGCGCGGTCGCGGCGGTGCCGGCTTCCCGGCCGGGATCAAGTGGAAGACCGCCGCTGAGGCGCCGGGTGACCAGAAATACATCTGCTGCAATGCCGATGAGGGCGATAGCGGCACCTTCGCCGACCGAATGTTGATCGAAGGCGATCCGGGCCAGTTGATCGAGGGCATGGTCATCGCCGGCCTCGCCGTCGGGGCAACGCAGGGCCTGATCTATCTGCGCTCGGAATATCCCGACGCAATTGCGACGATGCGCGCCGCCATCGCCGCCTGGGAAACGCGCGGCTGGCTCGGCGATGACATTCTCGGCTCCGGCCACAGCTTCCATCTCACCCTGCGCCGCGGCGCCGGCTCCTATGTCTGCGGCGAAGAGAGCGCCATGCTCGAAAGCCTGGAAGGCAAGCGCGGCCAGGTGCGGGTCAAACCGCCCATCCCGGCGATCTCCGGCCTGTTCGGCAAGCCGACCATCGTCAACAATGTCCTCACCCTCGCCAGCGTGCCCGACATTCTCGCCAACGGCGCCGCCGCTTATCAGGCGCTGGGCAATGAGCGTTCGCGCGGCACCCAGGCTTTTCAGCTCGCCGGCAATATCAAGCATGGCGGCCTGTTCGAGGCCCCCTTCGGACTCTCCCTTCGCGAACTGATCGAGACCCATGGCGGCGGCACCTTGTCAGGCCGCCCGATCCGCGCCGTCCAGGTCGGCGGACCGCTCGGCGCCTATCTGCCGGCCTCCATGCTTGATCTGCCGCTGGAGTATGAAGCCTTCGCCGCCGCCGGGGCGATGCTGGGCCATGGCGGAATTGTCGTGTTTGATGACACGGTCGACATGGCGCGCCAGGCGGAGTTCGCAATGGAATTCTGCGCCGAGGAAAGCTGTGGCAAGTGCACGCCCTGCCGGATCGGCTCGGTGCGCGGGGCCGAGACCCTGGCCAAGGTGCGCCGCGGCGAGGATGTCGAAGCCAATCTCGCCCTGGTCGAGGAGCTTTGCACCGTGCTCGCCGACGGCTCGCTCTGCGCCATGGGCGGGCTGACGCCGATGCCGGTGATGAGCGCGATCCGCCATTTCCGTGATGACTTCGAGACCGAGCCGCTACAGGCGGATGAAACGGTGGTAGGGTAGCGCCATGGGTAGCCGCAAAGCATCAGATTTCGGAACCCCGGCCCAGTCCGGCGAACCAAGCGTCAGCCTCGAGATCGATGGCAAGCGCGTTCACGTTCCCGCCGGCACCTCGATCATGCGCGCCGCAGCCCAGACCGAGGCGCGCATCCCCAAGCTTTGCGCCACGGACAGCCTGCAGCCCTTCGGCTCCTGCCGCATGTGCCTGGTCGAGATCGAGGACCGCAAGGGCACGCCAGCCTCCTGCACCACGCCGGTCGCCGAGGGCCTGAAAGTCACCACCCAGTCGCCGCGCCTGGAAGCCCTGCGCCGCGGCATCATGGAACTCTATATTTCCGACCATCCGCTCGACTGCCTGACCTGTTCGGCCAATGGCGATTGCGAGCTGCAGGACACGGCGGGCGAAGTGGGTCTGCGCGAAGTACGCTATGGCTTTGATGGCCAGAACCACCTCGATGAAGGCGTGGATGCCTCCAATCCCTATTTCCAGTTCGATGGCTCGAAATGCATCGTCTGTTCGCGCTGTGTGCGGGCCTGCGATGAAGTCCAGGGCACGCTGGCCCTGACGATTGAGGGCCGAGGCTTCGACTCCAAGGTCACGGCCAGTCTCGGCGAGAATTTCTTCGACAGCGAATGCGTCTCCTGTGGTGCCTGCGTCCAGGCCTGTCCGACCGCGACGCTGATGGAGAAAACCATCGTCGAGCATGGCCAGCCGCGGCGCGAGGTGAAGACGACCTGCGCCTATTGCGGCGTCGGCTGTTCCTTTATCGCCGAGCTGCAGGGCGATGAAGTCGTGCGCATGACACCCGATCGCGAGGGTGGCGCCAATGAAGGCCATTCCTGCGTCAAGGGACGGTTCGCCTGGGGCTATGCCACGCATAGTGAACGCATGCTCTCACCCATGGTGCGGGACAATATCACCGACCCCTGGCGCGAATGCAGCTGGGACGAGGCCATCGACTTCGCCGCCACGCGCCTGAAGCGCATCCAGAAAGAACACGGCACCGGCGCGATCGGCGGCATCACCTCGTCGCGCTGCACCAATGAGGAAGTCTATACCGTCCAGAAAATGGTCCGCGCCGCTTTCGGCAACAATAATGTCGATACCTGCGCCCGCGTCTGTCATTCGCCGACCGGTTACGGGTTGAGCGTCACGCTCGGCACCTCGGCCGGCACGCAGGATTTCAAATCCGTCGAGCAGGCCGATGTCATCCTGGTGATCGGCGCCAACCCGACCGACGCCCATCCCGTCTTTGCCTCCCGCATGAAGAAGCGCCTGCGCGCCGGTGCCAAGCTGATCGTGATCGACCCACGCCGCATTGATCTGGTGCGTTCGCCACATATCAGCGCCGCGCATCATCTCCAGCTGCGCCCCGGCACCAATGTCGCGGTCATCAACGCCCTCGCCCACGTCATCGTCACCGAGGGCCTGGTCGATGACGCCTTCGTCGCTGAACGCTGCGAGGATGAGAGCTTCAATCGGTGGGCTGAATTCATCCGCGATGCCAGCAATTCACCCGAAGCCGTCGAGGCGGTCAGTGGCGTGCCGGCGAAGGAGATGCGCGAGGCCGCGCGGCTCTATGCCACCGGCGGCAATGGCGCGATCTATTACGGGCTCGGCGTCACCGAACACTCGCAAGGCTCATCCATGGTGATGGGCATGGCCAATCTGGCGATGGCGACCGGCAATCTCGGACGCGAGGGCGTCGGCATCAATCCGCTGCGCGGTCAGAACAATGTCCAGGGCTCGTGCGATATGGGCTCCTTCCCGCATGAATTCCCCGGCTATCGCCACGTCTCCGACGACATCGTCCGCGGCACGTTCGAGCAGGCCTGGGGCCGCGAATTGCTGGCCGAGCCGGGCCTGCGCATCCCCAACATGTTCTCCGCCGCCCTCGATGGTTCTTTCCGCGGCCTCTATGTCCAGGGCGAGGACATCGCCCATTCCGACCCCGACAGCCATCACGTGCTGGCGGCGCTGCGGGCCATGGACTGCGTCATCGTGCAGGACCTCTTCGTCAACGAGACGGCGGCCTATGCCCATGTCTTCCTGCCCGGCACCTCCTTCCTGGAAAAGGACGGCACCTTCATCAATGCAGAGCGCCGCATCAATCGCGTCCGCCCGGCCATGCCGGAAAAACAGGGCCTGTCGGAATGGGAGACGGTGTGCCGCCTCTCCACGGCGATGGGCTTCCCGATGCAGTACAATAATGCCGCCGAAATCATGGACGAGATCGCGGCCCTGACGCCCACTTTCGCCGGTGTCAGTTTTGACCGCCTCGACAATGGCCCCTCGATCCAGTGGCCCTGCAATGACGCGGCGCCCGATGGCACGCCGGTGATGCATGTCGGCGGTTTCGTGCGCGGCAAGGGTCATTTCATGATGACGCAATACGTGCCGACCGAGGAACGCTCCAACCGGCATTTCCCGCTTCTGCTCACCACCGGCCGCATCCTCAGCCAGTATAATGTTGGGGCCCAGACGCGGCGGACCGCCAATTCGAGCTGGCATGACGAGGACCTGCTGGAAATCCATCCGGCGGACGCGGAAATGCGCGGTGTCCGTGATGGCGACATGGTCTCGCTCTCAAGCCGCAAGGGCGCGGTGACCGTGCGCGCGACCATCACCGACCGGGTGCCGCCGGGCATTGTCTACACCACTTTCCACCACCCGGAGACGGGGGCCAATGTCGTCACCACAGAGCTCTCGGACTGGGCCACCAGCTGCCCGGAATACAAGGTGACCGCCGTGCAGGTCTCGCCGTCCAACATGCCGTCGGACTGGCAGGCCGAGCGCGAGCGCCGCGCCGACCGGGCCGTGCGCATCATGCCGGCTGCGGAATAGGACCGCGGCGTGGTGAGTTCCCCTGTCCCTGCCAGCCGGCGCACGACCGTCCATACCTCGAAGGGCGGGCCGCAGGACTGGGGCATTGCCGAAGAGGTCCCGGTCGAGATCGGCTTTAACGGCGCCGCCTGGACCGTGATGATGGCGAGCCCGACCGATATCGAGGACCTCGCCATCGGGCTGGCCCTGACCGAAGGCGCCGTGACCAGCGGGCTCGATATCGAGGCCGTCGACATCCGCCAATGGCCCGAGGGCCTCACAGCCGATATCCGCATCGCACCGCACCTGCTGCGCAGCGACCGGATCCATCGCCGCGCGCTCGATGGCCGCACCGGTTGCGGCCTGTGCGGTGTCGAACAGCTCGCCGATCTGCACGCGCCGCCGAGCACCCTGCCGCCCGGCCCGGTGATCGCGGCGAAGGCCATTCGCGCCGCGCTCGACGCCCTTCCCGATCACCAGCCCCTCAACCGGGAAACCCGCAGCGTCCACGCTGCCGCCTGGTGCCGCCTTGATGGCGAGATCATGCTCGTGCGCGAGGATGTCGGCCGCCATAATGCGCTCGACAAACTGGCCGGTGCCCGCCTGCGCGGCGGCGAGCCGAGTGAGGCCGGCTTTGTCGTGATGAGCAGTCGCTGCAGTTTCGAACTCGTCTTCAAGGCGGCCCGAATGCGCGCAGCCCTGCTCGCGGCCCAGTCGGCCCCGACCGGCCTCGCCCTCGACCTGGCCAGCCAGCTCGCCCTGCCGATAGCAGCAGCCGGCCCGGATGGTGCCATTGTCTTCTTCAGCCCGGAGTCTGCCGATGAATGATTCCAACCTCATCCGGATGGCCCATCAGATTGCCGATTTCTACGCTCCCTATACCGAGGCCGAGGCGATCGAGGGTGTGGCCGTCCATATCCGGAAGTTCTGGGATCCGAGCATGCGTGATCGCCTGATCGCCCTCTCGCAAGCCCCCGATGCCGGGCTGAGCCCGACCATCACCGCCGCGATCACGCGGCTCATCGCCCTCAGCTGACACCAGACCGGATCGGACCGCCCCCATGACCACCGACATTGAACTCGCCCGCGCCGCAACCCTCTTGCCGATCACCGAGGTCGCGGCCCGGCTCGACATCCCTGCCGATGCCATTGCCCAGTATGGCACCGACAAGGCCAAGCTGACCGCGCCCTTCCTGGCCAGCCTCGAAGACAGGCCGGACGGGCATCTCATCCTGGTCACGGCGATCAATCCGACCCCGGCGGGCGAAGGCAAGACAACCACCACAGTCGGGCTCGGCGATGCCCTCAACCGGATCGGCAAGAAGGCCGCGATCTGTATCCGCGAGCCTTCGCTGGGCCCCTGTTTCGGGATGAAGGGCGGCGCGGCGGGCGGCGGCCATGCCCAGGTCGTTCCGATGGAAGACATCAATCTCCACTTCACCGGCGATTTCCACGCCATCACCTCGGCGCACAATCTGCTCTCGGCGATGATCGAAAACCACATCTACTGGGGCAATGCGCTCGAGATTGACCAGCGCCGCATCGTCTGGCGCCGCGTCGTCGACATGAATGATCGCGCCCTGCGCCAGATCACCACCTCGCTCGGCGGCGTCACCAATGGCTTCCCGGGCGAATCCGGCTTCGACATCACCGTCGCCTCCGAAGTGATGGCCATCCTGTGCCTGGGGACCGACCTTGAAGACCTGCAGCGCCGGCTCGGCGATATCATCGTCGCCTATCGCCGCGACAAGAGCGCGATCACCTGCCGCGAGCTGAAGGCTGACGGCGCGATGACCGTGCTGCTGAAGACCGCCATGCAGCCCAATCTGGTCCAGACGCTGGAGAACAACCCGGCCTTTATCCATGGCGGCCCCTTCGCCAATATTGCCCATGGCTGCAATTCCGTGATCGCGACAAAGTCGGCGCTGAAGCTGGCGGACTATGTCGTCACTGAAGCCGGTTTCGGGGCTGATCTGGGTGCCGAGAAATTCTTCGACATCAAATGCCGCAAGGCCAATCTGAAGCCGAAAGCTGTTGTGCTCGTGGCGACGATCCGGGCGCTCAAAATGAATGGCGGCGTCGCGAAAGCGGATCTGGCCGAGGAGAATGTCGCGGCGGTGACGGCCGGTTGTGACAATCTGGGCCGCCATATCGAGAATCTCGCCAAATTCGGCGTGCCCGCTGTCGTTGCGATCAATCACTTCACCGGTGATACCGAGGCCGAGATCGAAGCGGTCAAGGCCTATGTCGCGGGTCTGGGGCGTGAGGCCATTATTTGCCGGCACTGGGCCGATGGCGGTGCCGGAGCCGAGGATCTAGCGGTGAAGCTGGTCGAAATGGTTGAGGGCGGCAGCGCCCGTTTCAAACCGCTCTATCCCGACAATTTACCCCTCTGGGAGAAGATCGAGACCATTGCGCGCGAGGTTTACCGGGCCGATGGCGTGAGCGCAGACCAGGCCGTGCGCGCCCAGCTCGGCGCCTGGGAAGCGGCCGGGTTCGGGGACTTGCCGGTCTGCATGGCCAAGACGCAATACAGCTTCACCACCGACCCGGAACGGCGCGGCGCGCCCGATGGCCACACACTGGAAATCCGCGAAGTCCGCCTGGCCGCCGGGGCCGGATTTGTCGTCGTGATCTGCGGCCAGATCATGACCATGCCCGGCCTGCCGCGTGTACCCTCGGCGGAGAATATCGGGCTGGATGATGCCGGCAATGTCGTCGGCCTGTTCTAGGCGGAGGCGATGACCTCATCGTCTTCGGGCTGGGTGAATTGCAACTCGATATAGCGCGCATAGAGCCCGCCGCGGGCGAGCAATTCGGTATGGGTGCCCTGGTCGACGATGCGTCCGCCTTCCAGCACGACGATGAAATCGGCCTTGCGCACGGTGGCCAGCCGGTGGGCGATGACCAGGGTGGTGCGATTGCGCGACAGGGTTTCAAAGGCCGTCTGGATCACCAGCTCGCTTTCGGAATCCAGCGCACTGGTCGCCTCGTCCAGCAGCAGGATCGGCGCATCGCGCAGGATGGCGCGGGCGATCGCCAGGCGCTGACGCTGGCCGCCTGACAGCGTGCGGGCATTCTCGCCGAGCTGGGTCTGATAGCCGTCCGGCAGGGCCATGATGAATTCATCGGCATTGGCGGCCTTGGCGGCCTCGATCACATCCTCGAGCGAGGCGCCGGCACGGCCGAAGCGGATATTGTCGGCGACGGAACCGCCAAACAGTGGCGCATTCTGCTGCACGATGGAGAGCGCATTGCGCAGCTCCGCCGGGTCAAGATGGCTGATATCGACACCGTCGACGGTGAGACGGCCCGAGGCCGGATCATAGAGCCGCAGCAGGAGCTGGAACATGGTGCTCTTGCCGGCACCGGACGGACCGACCAGGGCGACGGTCTGGCCCGGTTCCACCTTCAGGCTGATGCCCTCCAGCGCCAGCGCATCGGGGCGCGTCGGGTAGGCGAAGGAGACGTCCTCGAAAGCGATCTCGCCGCGCACCGGCTGGGCGAAATGTACCGGCGCCTCGGGCACATCGATATCCGGCTTGGCGGCGAGCAATTCCATCAGGCGCTCGGTGGCGCCGGCGGCACGCATCACCTCGGTATAGGTCTCGGTGAGCATGCCGACACCGCTGACGGCGACGAAGGCATACATCACAAACTGGGTCATCGCGCCGGGCGTGATGCTGCCGGCCTGGACCTGGACAGCGCCGAACCACAGCACCGCGATCAGGCCCGACAGGATCACCGTGAAGATGATCGCCGTCATCCAGGCGCGCACCTCGATGCGGGCGAGCGAGACCTTGAAAGTGGTCTCGACGGCTTCAGCAAAGCGCGACCTTTCCTCCGGTTCGCGGGTGAAGGCCTGCACGGTCTCGATCGCCTGCAGGCTTTCGCTGGCGCGGGCCGAGGCGTCGGCGAGATTGTCCTGGCTGGAACGCGAGAGGCGCTGCACCCGGCGGCCGAACAGCAGGATCGGCCCCAGGATAACCGGTCCGAGTGCCAGCACCATCAGGGCCAATTGCCAGTTGACGACGACCATCAGGATCAACGCCCCGGTGGTGGTCGCCACGGTGCGCAGCGCGACGGAGACCGAGGAGCCGACCACGGTCTGGATCAGCGTGGTATCGGTGGTCAGGCGCGAGAGGACTTCGCCGGTGCGGGTGCTGGCATAGAAGGTCGGGCTCAGCGAGAGCAGATGATCAAACACATCGCGGCGCAGATCGGCGACGACGCGCTCGCCCAGCCGGCTGATGAAATAGAAACGCATCGCGCTGGCCAGGCCCAGCAGGGCGGCGACCGCAATCCCGGCGAGGAAATAGGCCGACAGGCCGTCGCCAATCGAGAAGGCGCCGCAGATCGCCGAATCCGAGGCGCCGGCAAAACCGCAATCGACGACGAGGCGAAAGGCACCGGGCAGGATCAGGGTGAGGGTCGAGGCGAGGACGAGAAACAGGGTGAAGGCCGCCAGCAGACCGGGATAGGCGAGCACATAGGGCAAGAGCCGGCGCAGTGGCTGGGCACTGCGGGCCTTTTCCCGATGCGCCGCATCGCGCTCAAGCTCGGAAGCAAAGCTGGAGCCCCGGTCGGTATCGGCGCGATGTTCGGCGGTTTGCGATGTCTCGGCCAAGGGGATCTCCGGGGTCATGGCGGGGGCGTATCAATCTGGTCCCTGCATATAGGATGTTCAGCGCCCGCTTGCACCGGGCGATACCGTGCGGGATCAGTTGGCCGGCTTGCGGGCGACGATGAAAACCGCGACCGCCTTGTCCGGGCGCCATTGATGCTCAAGCTCAAATCCGGCCTGACACAGGCTCTCCGCCAGCTGGACCTGGGTGAAGACGCGCAGCATAGGCAACAGGCCCAAGGCGCGTCCGATCGGTGCGATCAGACTGAAAAACCACATTTTCTCGCCCAGACAGGCGGTGCTGGAGATAAACACGCCCCCCGGCTTGAGCAGGGAATGGACGCGGGCAATCGCGGCATCGCGGTCCTCCAGCAAGTGCAGAATGCTCAGTCCGAGCACGACGTCGAAACGCCCGGGCGCCGCATCGATATCCTCGAAGCCAACGCGTTCAAAACTGATATTCCCGACCCCGGCCTCAACCGCGCGGCCCCGGGCAATCTCCAGCATTTCGCCGGACAGGTCGGTGGCGTGGATATGTTTGACATGGGGCGCATGGCTGACCGCCGTCATGCCGGTGCCGCAGCCAAATTCGAGCACGTCCGAGTCCGGCGTGAAATGCTGGCGCGTGATCTCGAGCTTTTTCTGATAGGCCGCCTCATCGCTGATCGGGTCAGTGGCATATTTCTGCGCCAGACGGTCCCAGAAACGCCGGTCATTGTCCGGTTTGCTTGCATCGGTGGGCATGGAATTTCCTCTCTGAAGCCGCCGGAACGGTATGGTCGGATCCTTTGGGCAACCTGTTTACCCATACATAAACAGAAGGTATATTGTCGAATACTGCGGCTCTGGTATACGTAAATAGATGAACTGGCCCGCCATTGCCTTCGACTGGAATCAGATCCGCGCCTTTCTCGCCACCGTTGAGGAAGGGTCGTTTTCGGCTGCCGCCCGTGCGCTGGGCCAGACCCAGCCAACCCTGAGCCGCCAGATTTCCGCCCTCGAGGACGCGCTAGGCATCACCCTGTTCGAGCGCGGCCATCGCGCCATGGTGCTGACGGAGCCGGGCCGCGCCCTGCTTGAGCCGGTGCGGGCCATGGCCGAGGCGGCGACCCGCATTTCGCTGACGGCGTCCGGCCAGTCCTCGCAGATCGCCGGCCGCGTCACCCTCACCGCCACCGACTCCATGGCGATGCATGTCCTGCCGCCTGTCCTGCTCAAGCTGCGGCAACTGGCACCGGAGATCGAACTCGACATCATCGCCTCCAATGATGTCCGCGACCTTACCCGGCGCGAGGCCGATATCTCGATCCGCCATGCCCGCCCGGAACAGGGTGAGCTGATCGGCAGGCTGCTGTGCCAGACCCGCGCCTGTCTTTATGCCAGCCCGGACTTCCTCGACCGCCATGGCCGCCCGAAATCCGCTGCTGACCTCGCCCGCTATGACTTTATCGGCTTTGACCGCGATGAGCGCTTCCTCGCCGCCCTCCAGGGGATCGGCCTGCCACTCACCGAGGGCAATTTCAAACTCCATACCGCCAGCGGTCCGGTGATGAACGAACTGATCCGCAACGGGCTGGGTATCGGCGTCCTGACCGAAGAATTCGCGGCTCTCAATCCGGGCCTCGAGCGTGTGCTGCCAGGCCTGCCGGTGATCGAGGTCCCGGTCTGGCTGGTCACTCACCGCGAATTGCATACCAGCCGCCGGATCCGGCTGGTTTTCGATCTCCTGGCGCAGGAACTGGCCCGACCAGAACCTGCATAATCCACGCGAAATTGCCCGATTACCGGTGTGGCGGGCACAATCAATTTGATAAGTCCGGCCCCCAACCCTATCTAGAGATCATGGCCAGCGGCATGAGGCGCTGAGCCGGCAAATTCACCCGCCGCCAAACCATTGGCGCCCGCACAGGAGACAGACATGTCACTCAGGATTGGCGATACCGCCCCCGATTTTACCATTGCCACCACCAAGGGCGAGATCAGCCTGCATGAATGGGCCGGCGATAGCTGGGTCTTCTTCTTCAGCCATCCGGCCGATTTCACCCCGGTCTGCACCACCGAAATGGGCCGCACCTCCCAGCTCGCCGATGAGTTCAAGAAGCGCAATACCAAACCGCTGGGCCTGTCGACCGACACTGTCGCCGAACACGTCAAATGGATTGATGACGTCAACGACACCCAGCACACCGATCTGCAATTCCCGATCGTCGCCGATGCCGATCACAAGGTCGCCCAGACCTTTGACATGATCCATCCCGGCGAGAGCACCACTGCTGCCGTGCGTTCGGTCTTCATCATCGATCCGGCCAAGAAAATCCGCCTGATGATGACCTATCCGATGAGTGTCGGCCGCAATTTCGATGAGATCCTGCGCGTCATCGACGCGCTGCAGACCGGCGACAAATACAAGATCGCCACCCCGGCCGACTGGACGCCTGGCGACCAGGTCATCATCCCGCCTTCGATCAATGATGATGCCGCCAAGGACATCTTCCCCCAGGGCTGGACCACGGTGCGTCCCTATCTGCGCCTGACTGATGTGCCCAAGGGCTGATCAAGCACAAGCCGGGGCGGAGGTCGCAAGGCCTCCGCCGCGGCGCCTGATGATACTTATGCCATAAACGACCGGAATTGACCGCCGAACGCGCCGTCTTCCGCTCCACCGGCACTAATCAAATTCCTTGTCTGCCAGTCTGTCACTCTGCCATTGCGGAGCGCCCGGCCGCGTGAGGCCTTGCGATCCGGCCGTTTGCCGGACTGACAGGGCCTGTCATGGAATGGCAGAGTCTGCCATGGCGGAGCTTTGCGCTCTCCCAACCATCACGTCCTGTTGCAAGGCGATTTCCGTCCCCGGAACCAGTCCTGGAGAGGGTAGATTTTGAAATTCTGAAGGGGAAGGGTTTCCGGGCGCCGGGTTCCGGCTGCACGGATATTCTGACGAAGCCAACCATGTCAAAGAGCGAAATTCGCCCGATTATAGCGCGGGATGGGTGGGGGTGGATTAGTTGGGCGCAAGTCTGTGCCCGTCATGATCGAAGCTCCCCACCTCCAAACAACACACCACCTTCCCCCGGAGGAGCGCAGCGAATTCCGGGGTCTACCGGAGAGTGGCGAGCAATCTCCAGGCTCTGGTAGGCCCCGGAACACCCGCATGCGCGGGTGCAGGCATGTCCGGGGGAAGAGGTTTGGTGATTTGGGAAATGCGGAACGCCGAAACACCCTCACGTGCAAGACGGGCCCCGGCGCCCGGTCCCCGCCATGGACCTCATGCCGAGATTTCGCCAGCCGGGCTCAACGGCGTCAAGGCGCATGCCCGCGAAGCGGCGCCGGAGGCGGCCTTGACGCCGTTGAGCCCGGCTGGACCACTCGCAGGCAAGAGGTTTATGGGGTGGTGTTGGCGGGGGGCAGACTTTCTGCGCCCGCAACACACTACCTCTTCACTCTGACAAAGACTGATTTGGAAATGTGTTACGAAAGAAGGCGTCCGGAGCGCCGTCACACCATCCATGCCATTCCGAGCCGGATCATGAGTTGCGCCGCCGCCACAACCGGAAGAACCGAAAATGTGACATGTAGGAATGCCAAATTCATCCCGAGAACCAGGGCCAGCGCGAGGGTCACTGACACGGCGAGAACCATCGCCACCAACAGACAATACGGCAGGACTTTGCGCCAACTTTTGGTGAGCCACAGCAGAGCCCAGGAAATCGATATGTCGGCAAACACGAAAAGCGCCAGCAGCGCAATTTTCCCGATTGACAGGTCTTCTCCGATGACAAAATTGAGCGCCAAGATGTAGATCATTACCATCACGGTCGCGAGACCCAATAGCTGGACCGAGATCGACGTCGCGCTCGACACTGACACCCCCCCCTACTTCCACCGCCCCTGCAATTTCGCCAACGCCGCCCGCCCCGGCGTCAACGCCTCATACGGCAGCGCATTCAGCGGCGTCTTCGGCAAATGGTTGGCGGCGTGCATGTCGGCCATGTCCTCGTTGACATAGAGCAGGCCGGTGCGGATTTCGCCGGAGCGGTCGCCGAGCAGGAGGGTTTCGATGGCCTGGGCGCGGTCGCGCGGGTCGTAGTCGTCGTCGGTTTTGCGCAGTTTGAGGATGCCGCCATCATGCATGGTGACGGTGATGGCGCCGCCTTCGCTGGTGTCGGCGGTGATTTCCTCGTGATGGGCGACGAAATCGGTGTGCACCAGCGGGTGGTAGTATTTGAAGGTGTGGGCATAGCTCTTGGTCGAGCCGGCATGGTCATTGAAGGTGACGCAGGGCGAGATGACGTCGATCAGGGCGAAGCCCTTGTGCATCAGGCCGGCCTGGATCAGCGGCACCAGTTGCGACTTGTCGCCGGAGAAGGCGCGCGCCACGAAGCCGGCGCCAAGCGTCAGGGCCTGGACGCAGGGGTCGATCGGCGATTGCTCATTGGCAATGCCCTTCTTGGACTTGGTGCCGATATCGGCCGAGGCCGAGAACTGGCCTTTGGTGAGGCCGTAGACGCCGTTGTTTTCCAGCACATAGAGCATGTTGAGATTGCGGCGGATGGCGTGGGCGAACTGGCCGAAACCGATGGAGAGACTGTCTCCATCGCCGGAGATGCCGATATAATGGAGGTCGCCATTGACCGCATTGGCGCCGGTCGCGACCGAGGGCATCCGGCCATGGACGCAATTGATGCCGTGGGACTGGCCCATGAAATAGGCTGTGGTCTTGGACGAACATCCAATGCCGGAGATCTTGGCGGCGCTGTGGGGCGGCAGATCGAGTTGCCAGAAGGCCTGGACCAGGGCGGCGGTGACGCTGTCATGGCCACAACCGGCACACAGGGTCGACATCGAGCCTTCATAATCGCGCACCGTCAGATTCAGCTTGTTGCGCGGCAGATGCTTGTCGATCAGGGGTTTGGACATTGAGGTCATGTCAGGCCTCCTCGGCCACGAGGTGTGCGGTGACGCCCTCGATGATGAAAGCGGGGTTGGCGGCCATGCCGGCATAATCAAGCACGGGGATGAGCTTGGTCTTGTCCACCGAGGTCTCGTTGATCAGCAGGCCGCGCAGCTGGGCGTCACGGTTCTGCTCGACGACATAGATCTCGTCATGGCTGTCCATGAAGGCCTCGACTTCGCTCGAGAAGGGGAAGCCGCGCACGCGCATGTAATTGAGCTCGATGCCCTTTTCGGAGAGGCGATCGAGCGCCTCGCGCACGGCGCCGTCACAGCCGCCGAGCGAGATAATGGCGCGTTTCGTCGGCTTGCTCGCCTCGATGATGACCGGGCCGGGAACCGCATCGGCGGAGTCTTCCCATTTGCGGGTGAGACGATCGAGCACTTCCTTGTATTCGGTCGCGTCCTCGGTATAGCCGCCCTTCCAGTTATGCCCCGAGCCGCGCGTGAAGTAGGCGCCCTTCGGGTGCACGCCGGGCACGGTGCGGTAGGGGATATTGTCGCCATCGCGGTCTTCATAGCGATAGTATTTCGGCAATTCCTCAAGCTCTTCGGCGGAGAGGATCTTGCCGCGATCGGGCTGATAGCTGTCATCCCACTCGAGCTCGGGGATCATCCAGTCATTCATGCCGATATCGAGATCGGTCATGAAGAAGACCGGCGTCTGATAGCGCTCGGCCAGGTCGAAGGACTGCACCGCCATCTCGAAGCATTCCGCCGGATTGGCCGGGAAGAGCATGATGTGCTTGGTGTCGCCATGGCTGGCATAGGCGCACATGGTGAGATCGCATTGCTGGGTGCGCGTCGGCAGGCCGGTTGAGGGGCCCGCACGCTGGACGTTGAACAGCACGACCGGCACTTCGGAATAATAGGCAAAGCCGATGAATTCGCTCATCAGCGAGATGCCCGGCCCGGAGGTCGGCGTGAAGGCCCGTGCGCCATTCCAGCCGGCACCGACGGCCATGCCGATCGAGGCGAGCTCGTCCTCGGCCTGGATGATGCAGAAATTCTTCTCGCCGCTATCCTTGTCGACGCGGAATTTCTCGCAGAAGGATTTGAACCCGTCCATCAGCGAGGTCGAGGGCGTGATCGGATACCAGGCGCCGAAGGTCGCGCCGGCATAGACACAGCCCAGGGCGGCGGCCGTATTGCCGTCGATCAGGACATGGCCCTTTGTCGCGTCCATCGCCTCGACCCGCAGCGGCAGCGGATCGGGATAATGTTCGCGGACATAGTCGAGGCCGAGATTGATCGCGGTCATATTGGCCTCGATCAGGTGCGGCTTGGCCCCGAACATCTCCTCGACCATGGCGCGGATGATCTCGACATCGATCCCGGTCAGACCGGCAACGGCGCCGACATAGGCCATATTCTTCATCAGCACGCGGGTGCGGGCATTGTCGAACTTGGCATTGCACAGGCGCGCCAGCGGCACGCCAATGGCAGTGATGTCCTCGCGGGCATGCAGTTCCGGGCGCGGCCAGGTGGAATCATAGAGCAGATAGCCGCCCGGCGAGACTTCGGCGAGATCACGCTTGTAGGTCTCGGCATTCATCGCGACGACGAAATCGGCCGAGCCGGACCGGGCCATATAGGCGTCCTTGGTGACGCGGATCTCGAACCAGGTCGGCAGGCCCTGGATGTTGGATGGGAACAGGTTCTTGCCGACCACGGGCACGCCCATGCGGAAGATCGCCTTCATCAGCAGGCCATTGGCACTGGCCGAGCCGGTGCCGTTCACATTGCCGATCTTGATGACAAAGTCGTTGATGCGGATATCCGCCATGGTGTCCACGATGTCCTTCATTCGGCCGCGATGCTCCGTGCTTCCTCGGCAACGTGAGGAATGAGAATATCACCGTCCTGCATGTCCCAGGCGGCGGTCGGGCAGCGCTCGGCGCACAGTCCGCAATGCAGGCAGAGATCCTCGTCCTTGACCATCACGCGGCCGGTATCCTTGAGCGGGGCGGAGACGAAGAGTGCCTGGTCGAGATTTTCCGCCGGCGCCTTGAGACGGCTGCGCAATTCGGCCTCATCGCCATTCTCGACAATGGAGAGGCAATCGACCGGGCAGATATCCAGACAGGCATCGCACTCCTTGCAAAGCGGCGGATCGAACACGGTCTGGACATCGCAATTGAGACAGCGCTGCACCTCGGTGACGATCTGCTCGGCGGTATAGCCCATTTCCACTTCGGTCTTGCGATTGCCGAGCCGCGCCTTGAGCTCCACCAGCGGCATCACACCGCGATGGCCACGCTCATAGTCGTTGGAATACATCCACTCATTGACGCCCATCTTGGCCGAGTTGAGATTGACGCCGCGCGGCATGCGTGTCGCCAGATCGGTTTTCTCGCAATGCTTGTGGATCGAGATCGCCGCCTGGTGACCATGCTCGACAGCCCAGATGATATTCTTGGGCCCGAAGGCACTGTCGCCGCCGAAGAAGACGCCGGGAACGGTGGATTGATAGGTGGTGGTGTCGACAATCGGCACGCCCCATTTGTCGAACTCGATACCGATATCGCGCTCGATCCAGGGGAAGGCATTTTCCTGGCCGATCGCCAGGATGACATCGTCGCAGGGGATGATCTTGGTGCCGGTGGTGCGCGTCGCGGTGATATTGCCGCGCGCATCGAGATCATACTCCATCAGCTCGAATTCCATGCCGACGAGCTTGCCGTTCTCGGTCACGAAACGCTTGGGCGAATGATTGACGAGGATCTCGACATTTTCGTCCTCGGCGTCTTCGAGTTCCCAGGGCGAGGCCTTGAAGAATTCGCGCGGCTTGCGCGCCATCACCTTGACGTCGTCAGCGCCCAGCCGCAGCGAGGAGCGGCAGCAATCCATCGCCGTATTGCCGACGCCGATGATCAGGACCTTCTTGCCGATCTTCTCGATATGCTCGAAGGCGACGCTTTCCAGCCAGTCAATACCGATATGGATATTGGCATCGGCCTCCTCGCGGCCCTCGATGTGCAGGTCCTTGCCCTTGGGCGCGCCGGAGCCGATGAAAATGGCGTCATAATCCGCCTCGAGCATGGCCTTCATGCTCTCGATGCGGTGATTGAGCTTCAGGTCGACGCCCATATTGAGGATATAGCCGATCTCCTCATCCAGCACTTCTTCCGGCAGGCGGAAGGAGGGGATGTTGGAGATCATCAGCCCGCCGGGGCGGTGCATGGCTTCAAAGATGGTGCATTCATACCCCAGCGGCGCCAGATCATTGGCGACGGTCAGCGAGGCGGGGCCTGCCCCGATCAGCGCGATCTTCTTGCCGTTGGAGTTTTCCGGCTTTTGCGGCACCAGATGCGCGACCTCGTCGCGATGGTCGGCGGCGACGCGCTTGAGGCGGCAGATCGCGACCGGCTCTTCCTCGACACGCCCGCGGCGGCAGGCCGGTTCGCACGGCCGGTCACAGACGCGGCCGAGAATGCCGGGGAATACATTGGAACGCCGATTGACCATATAGGCCTCGGTGAACTCGCCTTGCGCGATCAGCCGGATATATTCCGGGACCGGCGTATGGGCCGGGCAGGCCCACTGGCAATCAACAACCTTGTGGAAATAATCGGGATCGCCGGTATTGGTCGGCTTCATAGTGCGCTTCCCCCTCGGAGCCAGGCTCCGGTTTTGCCTGAGGTCGCATCCCGTGGGAGCCGCCCCTTATTGGGAGCCATTCTCACATCTTCTTGGCCATGGGGGTCAAGCTGTTTCGCCTGAAAACGCCGCAGGCGAACGCAGTATGTTTGCGGGTGAGAGGCGTTTGCAGATAATCGAGGCGACAGGTCGGAGGACCGCAGAACAAACGTGATGCGTGAGTTCCACCCCGCAGGGATCACAGATCGCGCCATTCGTTGCGGCGGCCGAATCCATGCTAGTTTTGCGCTTCACCCCAACCCACAAGGGCGCGCGCATGTCGAAACCGACCATCATCATCACCTATGCCCGCTCCCTGATGGCGCTGACCGTGGGCCAGTCCCTGCGGCCCATCGCGGGCCGGCTGATCGGCGTCGACAGTGTCGAATGGACGGTGCTGGGCTTTTCCAAGCTCTGCGACGACAACCGGCGCGTGCCCGACCCCGGCGCGGCGCCGGAGGACTATGTGGAGGCGCTGGCCAAACTGAGCCGGGAATTCATCGATGAGGGGCCGGTGCTGATCATGCCGGTCTTCGAGGATGCCTCACTCCTGGCCCAGCACCGCGACCGCTTTGCCGAAGGGGTCGTCATCGCGGCCTCGCCGGCCGAGGCGATTGACCAGGTCGATCCCAAGGACCGGCTGGCGCATTCACTTGAGAGCTGGGACGTGCCGGCCCCGGTCACCGATGTGTTCGAGGCCCCGCTCCGGCCCGGCGAAAGAGACTTCCGCAACAGCCCGCCGCTGATCATCAAGCCGGCGCAGGGCAATGGCGGGCGCGGCGTGCTGATGGTGGAAACCGCCAAGGCGCTGGAACACGAGCTGACCCACCGCAAGGGCACGCAATTGCTGCAGGCCCTGGTGCCCGGCGAGGATTACTGCGTCACGGCGATGGCCGACGGGAAACGTGTCTTCGCTCTCTCCGCCTATCGCAATCTGGAACAATACCCGCCGCACAATGGCGCCGGCGCCCTGCGCGAAACCGTGCTGGCCACCCCGTTCGAGCCGGCCATGCAGCGCCTGGTCGAGTGTTCCGGCTGGACCGGCACGCTGCAGGCCGATTTCCGCTGGACCGGCGAGTCCGATCACGCGCCCGAACTGATCGAGATCAATCCGCGCCTGTGGGCCGGCATCACCCATTCGGTCCATTCCGGCATCGATTACCCGCTTCTGCTGGCCCTGCAGAGCCTCGGCGAGCCCCTGCCCGAGCCCGGCAAGCCGCAAATCGGCTATCGCTCCAAACTCCCGCTGGTCTGGCTGGCCGGCCTCACCGGGACCAGCCTCGACGATGCGGAGTATTTCGCCCAGATCGAGGAGAGCTGGCACCGCATGACGCGCAGTGACACCAAGCTGCACGCGCGCATCAGCCATCTCTGGGCCAATATGACCGATTTCGAGACCCTGAAGGATGATATCCATGCCGCCCTCGAGCGCGGCGAGCGCGGCAAGCACGCCCAGACCGATATCCGCGCCGACGAGGCGGGCAGTGTCGCCCTGGGCACGCTCTTCATCCTGTCACATCTGCTGCGCCACGGCCGCCTGCCGGCCGAGGTCAAATAGTGACCGGCGATGTGGCGGCGCGTCCGCGAAAACCGCTGATCGGCTTCACCGCCGCTACGCGTGGCGATCACGGCGTCGCCTGGCTGTTGCGCCTGGCGATTTTCCTCGCTGGCGGCCGCTCGGTCCGGATCACGGCACCGTTCGAGGACTGGCATGGCGAGCGGCCTGACGGCCTGTTGCTGAGCGGCGGGCTCGATATCCACCCGACCCGCTATGACGGTGATGAGAGCTTTGAATCCGAGTTCGATCATGACCGCGACCATCTCGAATTCTCCTGGATGGACTGGGCCGATCATGCCCACATTCCGGCCTTTGGCATCTGCCGCGGCCTGCAAATGCTCAACGTCCATGCCGGCGGCGATCTGCACCAGACCCTCGACCCGGACCTGGTCGCAACCTGGCCCACCACGGCCATCGAATACGTCATCTTCCGCAAGCCGATCCGGATCAAACCCGGCTCTCATCTCGAAGCGGCCACCGGCGCCACGGAACTCGAGGTCAACAGCCTGCACCGCCAGGCCGTGCGCACCCCGGCGCCCGGCTTCACCGTCGTCGCCCACGAACGCGCCAGCGACGGCATCCAGGCGATCGAGGCCGACGCGCCCGCCCTGCGCATGGGCGTGCAATATCACCCCGAGCTGCTGCTGCACCAGGCCACGGCAAGGGCGCTGTTTCGCTATTTCGTGGATCAGTGCCGGGGGAATAATTTGTTGTGATTTTGGGAGATTACCCCCTCACAACTCATCCACCGAACTCTCATGATGCCGCGCCTCGGCCTTCAGCCAGGCGATGAAGCTCTGCGCATCGGCGCTCAGGGGCCGGTTCTTCGCCGTCACGACCTGATAGGCCGAGCGCACCGGTGAGGCACCGTCGGCGAAGAGCGCGACCAGGCGGCCGGCGGCGAGATCGTTCTGGACCAGGGTGCGTTTGGCCAGCGCCACGCCGCGGCCGGCGACGGCGCTGTCGATCACCAGGGCGGACTGGTTGAAACGCACGCCGCCGGAGACATCGATGCCGCGCACCCGCCGCGCCTTGAGCCAGGAGGCCCAGTCGGCGCCGTCGACATCGCTTTCCGGCGAGGCGTCGTGCAGCAGGGTGTGGCCGGCCAGATCGCGCGGGCGCACCAGGGGTTTGCCGTCATGCAGGAGGTCGGGCGAGCAAACCGGCAGCACCTCCTCGGTCAGCAGGCGTTCTTCATTCAGCGTCATGTCGCCGCCCGGACCATAGCGGATCGCCAGATCGGCGGCGCCGGCGGCGAGGTCGACGCGTTCGCTGGCGGCGGAGATCCAGACCTCGATGCCCGGATGCGCGTCCTGGAAACGGTGCAGGCGCGGGGCCAGCCATTTGCCGGCGAAGGAGGGTGAGACCGATACGGTGAGGCTGCGCTTCATCGCCGGGCGCCGCATCAGGGATACGGCGCGTTCGAGCATGTCGAAGGCATCGCTGGCGGTATTGGCGGCGGCGCGGCCGGCATCGGTCAGGGCGAGGCCGCGGCCCTGACGGGTGAAGAGCGGCGTGCCGACATGTTCCTCCAGCAGGCGGATCTGCTGACTGATCGCACCGGGCGTGACGGCCAGTTCGTCGGCTGCGCGGGAAAAGCTTTCAAGCCTCGCGGCTGCCTCGAAGGCACGCAGGGCATTGAGCGGGGGAAGGCGAGAGGTCTGGGCCATGATCATTGTTTAGTTTTTCTAATCAGAAATGGCAATAATCATCGTTTGAATTCGGGTCACCCAATAGAAATATTGCAGGTGTCGCGCCATGAAGGCGCAGGATTGGATTTGTCAGATGCGTGTTTTCCCAGCCTCCATGCCCTTGGAAGGCCGTACGGTGATCGTCACGGGCCATGGCCCGATGGCCGAAGCCAAGGCACGCCTGTTTGTCACCTCCCCAGCCCGGTTGATGTGGTTCACCGGCGAGGCATCCGATCCTGTACCTGCGGATATTGCCCAGTATGCAAAGGTTATGAGCCGGGAGCCGATCCGGTCTGACCTTCATGGCGCGATGTTGCTTTTCATTGCCGGTGGCGAGGACAAGGCGATTGCCGAACTGGCCACCACGGCCCGCGAACTGGGCGTACTGGTCAATATCGTCGACTCGCCCGCCGCCTCCGATTTCCAGACCCCGGCGATTGTCGACCGCGACGGTATCGTGATCTCCATCGCTTCGGGGGGCGCTGCGCCGGTGCTGTCGGTCGATATCCGCGCCGCCATCGAGACCCTTGTCCCGGCCCGCATCGGCGTGCTGGCCGATCTCGCCCGCGAGCTGCGCGGCACGGTCAAATCCGTCATCAGGCGCTTCGACGACCGCCGCGCCTTCTGGGAAAACGCCCTGCGCGGCAAGGCCCGCGATCTGGCGCTGTCCGGTGACAGGATTGGTGCCCGCCGCGAGATGTTGCGCGCCCTCAATGGCACAGCCGAGCCTGCGACAGGCATTGTCCATCTGGTCGGTGCCGGCCCGGGCGATCCCGATCTGTTGACGCTGAAGGCAGCGCGCCTGCTGCGCGAAGCCGATGTAGTTGTGCATGACCGCCTCGTCAGCGCCGGTGTGCTCGATCTCGCCCGCCGCGACGCGATCCGCATCGATGTCGGCAAGACCAAGGGGCATCACCCGGTGCCGCAAGAATCCATCGAAGACATTCTGATCGAGCACGCGGCCAGGGGCCTGCGCGTGGTGCGCCTCAAGGGCGGCGACCCCTTCATTTTCGGGCGTGGCGGCGAAGAGCTTGAAGCCGTGCGCGCGGCGGGGATCGAGGTCCAGGTGACGCCGGGCATCACCGCCGCCATGGCCTGCGCCGCCTCGGCCGGCATTCCGCTGACCCATCGCGACCATGCCCAATCGGTGACCTTCGCCTCCGGCGTCGTCAAGCAGGACGGACCCGATGCGGACTATCGCGCCCTCTCGGCCCCCAACAGCACCGCCGTCTTCTATATGGGTGTCGGTGCCGCCCCTGAGATCCAGAGCAAGATGCTCGCCCATGGCCGCGCACCGCAAACACCCATCGCCCTGATCGAGAACGGCTCAAGCGATGCCGAGCGCCGTTTCACCGGCACGCTGGGCGATCTCGCCGGGCTGGTGGTGCGCGAAGCGATCAGCGGCCCGACCATCATCATTATCGGCGAAACGGCGGCCTTTTCCGCCCGCCTGCCCCAGCGTCAGGAGCAATTCGCATGAAAGCCATCACCGCCAATCGCCTCACCGACGGCCGCGTCATCTATCGCACCGCGCAAGGCCAGTGGTCGACCCGTTTCGAGGACGCAGCGCCACTCATCGATGATGAGGCCGAGGCCGTGCTCGCCGCTGCGGAATCCGAATTCGCGATAGCCGTTGGCCCCTATCTGATCGAACTCGGCGACGGTGCCCCCGCCGGCCAGAAATGGCGCCGTGAAGGCATCCGCATTGGCGGGCCGACAACGGGCACGGCGCGGCAGGTTCAGCCCGCAGCGATTGAACGGGCCGCCTGATGTATCGCTATGATGAATATGACGCGACGCTGGTGCGTGAACGCATCGCCGAGTTTCGCGACCAGATCGAGCGCCGTCTCGATGGCCGCCTGAGCGAGGACGAGTTCAAGCCGCTGCGCCTGATGAATGGCGTCTATCTCCAGCTCCACGCCTATATGCTGCGCGTCGCCATCCCCTATGGCACGCTCAACAGCGCCCAGGTTCGCACCCTGGCGCGCATCGCGCGCAAATATGATCGCGGCTATGGCCATTTCACCACGCGCACCAATATCCAGTTCAACTGGCCGGCCCTGACCGATGTGCCCGAGATTCTCGAAGCGCTCGCCGATGTCGAGATGCACGCCATCCAGACCTCGGGCAATTGCATCCGAAACACCACGGCCGACCCCTATTCCGGAGCCGCCGCCGACGAGCTGGAGGATGGCCGCCCCTGGGGCGAGATCATCCGGCAATGGTCGAGCCTGCACCCGGAATTCACCTTCCTGCCGCGCAAGTTCAAGGTCGCCGTCAATGGCGCCGCCGAGGATCGTGCCGGCCTGCGCGTCCACGATATCGGCCTGCAGATCGTGCGCAATGAAGCCGGCGAGACGGGGTTCGAGGTCTGGGTCGGTGGTGGCCAGGGCCGCACGCCGCGCCTGGCCGTCAAGACGCGCGACTTCCTCGAGGCACGCGACCTGCTGAGCTATCTGACCGCCGTGCTGCGCGTCTACAACCAGCATGGCCGCCGCGACAACATGTACAAGGCGCGCATCAAGATCCTGGTCGAAGCGCTCGGTGCCGAGGCCTTCATCGCCGAGGTCGAGGAGGAGTTCGAGGCCATCCGCGAAAGCGAGCTGCAATTGCCGGACGCGGAAATCGCCCGCATCCGCAGTTTTTTCGACACGCCGTCGATCGATCATCCCGCGCCCCTGCCCGAGGCCGGCGAGCCGGGCTTTCGCCAATGGCTCAGGCGCAATCGCCGCGACCACAAGGTGGCGGGGCTGTCCAGCGTCGTCATTTCGCTGAAACCGGTCGGCGGCACGCCCGGCGATGCCACTGCCGAACAGCTCGACATCATTGCCGATCTCACCGAGCGCTATGGTCTCGACGAAATCCGCGCCACGCCGGAACAGAATCTGCTTTTACCGCATGTCCGCAATGAGGATCTGCACGCGGTGTGGCTGGCGCTCAAGACGGCCGGTCTGGCGACGCCCAATGCCGGGCTTGCGACCGATATCGTCTCCTGCCCCGGCATGGACTATTGCAGCCTCGCCACGGCGCGTTCGATCCCGATTGCCCAGGCGATCAGCGAGCGGGTTGAGGCGGCCGGGCTGAGCGAGGCGGCCGGCAAGGTCACGATCAAGGTCGATGGCTGCATCAATGCCTGCGGCCATCACCATGTCGCCAATATCGGTGTGCTCGGCCTCGATAAGCGCGGCGAGGAATATTACCAGATCACGCTCGGCGGGGCCTTCGGCAAGGATGCCGCCATCGGCAATATCGTTGGCAAGGGCCTGGCCGGCGATGATGTGCCCGACGCGATTGCCCGCATTCTCGAAACCTATCTCCAGCTGCGAAACGGCGAGGACGAGACCTTCATCGAAACCCTGCGCCGGACCGGCAGCGACGCCTTCAAGGAGGCCATCTATGTTGCGCAATGATCTCGCGACCGACACGGACCGCAGTATCGAGGCCCAGCTGGCCTCGGGCGGCGGGGTGATCGTTGAACTGCCCGGCGATGCCGACTGGCGCACCGCCGCCGACGAGATCCGCGGCGCGGTGCAGGTCGATATCCGCTTTCCCAGCTTCAAGGACGGGCGCGGCTTCACCCTGGCGTCGCAATTGCGCACCCGGCTGGGCTATGGCGGCCGCCTGCGCGCCGTCGGTGATCTGATCCCGGACCAGGCGCAATTTCTCAAACGTGTCGGCTTCGACATCATCACGCCCGACCGCACCGATCTTGCCGAGGACTGGGGCCGGGCCGAACGGCGCTTCTCGGTCGTCTATCAGCCGGCCAATGACTCGCTGCCGACCATCCCGGCCCTGCGCAATCCGGCGGGCGATGATCTCGCCCGGCTCAATGCGCGCTACCGCCAGAGCGAGGCGCTCGACATCCTGCGCGATGCGCTCAACACGACCTGGAAGGGCCGCATTGCCATCCTCTCCTCCTTCGGCGCCGAGGCGGCGGTTGGCCTGCACATGGTCGCCCGCGTCGATCCGTCAACGCCGGTCTTCTTCCTCGATACCGGCCGTCATTTCGCCCAGACCGAGCAATACCGCCGCACCCTGGTCGAGCGGCTCGGCCTCAAGGATGTGCGCAATCTGCGCCCCGACGCTGCCGAGACCCTGGCCGAGGATCCCGACGACAAGCTGTGGCGCCGTGATGCCGATGCCTGCTGCGCCCTGCGCAAGGTGCGTCCACTGAACCGGGCACTGGGTGATTTCGATGCGCTGATCACCGGCCGCAAGCGTTTCCATGGCGGCGACCGCCTGGTCCTGCCCGTGGTGGAACGCATTGATGGCCGCGTGCGGGTCAATCCGCTCGCGAGCTGGACCGGGACCGAGATCAAGGCCTATTTCCACCGCTTCGATTTGCCGCGACACCCGTTGACCGATATGGGGTATGCCTCGATCGGCTGCTGGACCTGCACCGCACCGGCGCAGGATGATGACGGCATCCGGGCCGGTCGCTGGCCCGGGCAGAACAAGACCGAATGCGGCATCCATGCGCCTTCGCGTGCGGCTGCAGAATGACTGAAAAGGACGGCTTCGTGGCCTATTCGCATATTCTCGATCTGATCGGCTCGACCCCATTGATCCGGCTGGACGGCCCCTCGGCGGCCACCGGTTGCGAGATTCTCGGCAAGGCCGAATTCCTCAATCCCGGCGGCTCCGTGAAGGATCGCGCCGCGCTCAATATCGTGCGCGAAGCGGAAGCCGACGGCACGCTGCGTCCCGGCGGCACCATTGTGGAAGGCACGGCCGGCAATACCGGTATCGGTCTGGCCCTGGTCGGCGGTGCGCTGGGCTATCCGGTGATCATCGTGATGCCGCGCACCCAGAGCGATGAGAAGAAGCAGGCGATCCGCTCCTTTGGCGCCCGTCTGATCGAGGTCGATGCGGCCCCCTTCTCGAGTCCCAATCATTTCGTCCATTATTCCCGCCGCCTCGCCGAGGAGCTCAATGAGAGCAATCCGGCCGGTGCGATCTGGGCCAATCAGTTCGACAATCTCGCCAATCGCCGCGCCCACGAGAAATCGACCGGGCCGGAGATCTGGCAGCAGACGGGCGGCCGTATTGACGGCTTCATCTGCGCGGCCGGCACTGGTGGCACCCTCGCCGGCACCGCCGCCAGCCTGCGCACATTCAAGCCTGAGATCGCCATCGGCGTGGCCGATCCGGCCGGTGCGGCGCTGTACAGCTATTACACCCAGGGCGAGCTGCGCGGCGAAGGCTCCTCGATCACCGAGGGCATTGGCGTCAACCGCATCACCGGCAATCTGGAAGGCCTGAAAGTCGACCATGCCTACCGGATCGAAGACGCGGAAATGCTGCCCATCCTCTATGACCTGGTGCGCCATGAAGGCCTGTCACTGGGTGGTTCGGCCGGGGTGAATATCGCCGGTGCCATGCGCATGGCGCGCGATCTCGGCCCGGGCAAGACCATCGTCACCATGTTGTGCGATGTCGGTGCGCGCTATGCCGGCAAGCTGTTCAACCCGGAATTCCTCGCCAGCCGGGGCTTGCCCGTGCCGCCCTGGTCCGATACCGACGCCACGGCCTGACGCCCGCACGCCTCCAAAATCAAAGCTGCAAAGACAATGACGATGACCGCACCCGTGCCCGCCACACCCGCTCCTGCGAAGAATGCCGTCTCCGCCAAGCCCGGCCCGTTCACGGTCGAGACGGTGCTGGAGGTCAAGCATTTTACCGACCGGCTGTTCTCCTTCCGCATCACGCGGCCGGCGGCCTTCCGTTTCCGCTCTGGCGAATTCGTCATGATCGGCCTGCCACGAGAGGACGGGAAGCCGCTCCTGCGCGCCTATTCCATCGCCAGCCCCTTCTGGGACGAAGCGCTCGACTTCTATTCGATCAAGGTGGCCGACGGTCCGCTGACCTCGCGCCTGCAACACATCCAGCCCGGCGATGAAGTCCTGCTCGGGCGCAAGCCGACCGGCACGCTGGTGCTCGATGCGCTCAAGCCCGGCAAGCGCCTCTACATGATCTCGACCGGCACCGGCATCGCGCCCTTTGCCAGCCTGATCCGCGATCCGGAGACCTATGAGAAATTCGACGAGGTCATCCTGACCCATACCTGCCGCCAGATCGCCGAGCTGACCTATGGCGAGGAACTGGTGGCCGCCACCAAACAGGATGAGTTGATTGGCGAGATGGCCTCCGAGAAACTGGTCCACTTCACCTCCGTGACCCGCGAAGACGGCCCGGTGAAGGGCCGCGTCACCGATATGATGAAGTCCGGTGAACTCTATACCCGCCTCGGCGTCCCCGCGCTCGATCCTGCGGTTGACCGGGTGATGATCTGTGGCTCGGAAGGGCTATTGAAGGACGTCAAACAGATCTGCCTCGATGCCGGTTTCGTCGAAGGCTCGAATGCGGCCCCGGCCGATTTCGTGATCGAGAAGGCTTTTGTCTCGATCGATTGACAACACATAAACATATCTTTATATGTGAAGTCGCGCCGATTTGATGTTCAGCTTGCGGGCGCGGAATAAGTGCGGCTAAAGCGGATCGAATGCGGCGTCGGGGTCCCTCCCCCCGGGTATTCCCCTGCGCCGCTTCGACCCCTGATCGGCGTCCGGCTTGTTCCGCCAGCGGAATTCAGCATGCCGACTCTCCTGCGACAATCGATCGAAGCGCCCGTGCGCTCCCTCTCGGCCAGCCTGTTGTGCGCCAAGGGCTCCCCCGCACGCGTCACCGGACGCCTGACCGGGCCGGACGGCGCACCGGTCTGCCTGGTCCTCGGCGGGATCTCCGCCGACCGGGCCGTGGCTGCGAGCCATGACGAGCCCGGCTGGTGGTCAGCCCAGGCCGGACCGGGCCGTGCCCTCGACACGGATAATCTGCGCATCCTCTCCTTCGATTTCCTCGCCGACCCGGTCAAACCCTTCCCCACCACCACCGACCAGGCCCGCGCCATTCTCGCACTGGCCGACGCAGCCGGGATCAGCCGCTTCTCGATTGTCGGTGCCTCCTATGGCGGCATGATCGGCCTGGCCCTGGCGATCCTGGCGCCGGAGCGGGTCGAAAAACTCCTCGTCATCAGCGCCGCCCATCGCGCCTCGGCCATGGCCAAGGCCTGGCGTTCGATCCAGCGCGACACAGTGGAGCTTGATTTGAAGCATAGCGATGGCCGCGCCGGGCTCGATCTGGCGCGCCGCCTGGCCATGACCACCTATCGCACCCCGATCGAACTGGAATCCCGCTTCTATGACCCCGAGCCAGGCTGCCGCGATGCCAATGGGGTGTGTGCCTATCTCGAGGCGCGCGGCCGCGAATTTGCCGAACGGGTGACGCCGCAACGCTTTCTCGCCCTGTCGCGCTCGATGGACGCGCACGAGATCGACCCGGCGCGTATCGATTGTCCGGTCACCTATCTCGCCGTGGTCGAGGACCAGCTCGTGCCGCCGGAACAAGTCGCCGAAGCCGCCCGCGCCACGCCGCTGGGCAAGCTGGAACGCATCCACTCGCTCTATGGCCATGACGCCTTCCTCAAGGAAGACGCCGAGATTTCCGCCGCCATCACCCGCTTCATCGGAGGCTGACATGGCCCGCGACCCCAGAACAGCCGCCGTCCGCGCCGGCCTCAATACCGACGCGACCTGGAATGCTGTCATTCCGCCGATTTCGCTCTCGACCGCCTATCGCCGCGAGGATCCGGCGGTGCAGCCGGCCTTCGACTATGCCCGCACCGGCAATCCCGGACGCTCGACCCTCGCCGCCGCCATCGCCGAGCTGGAACACGCCGCCGGCGCCGTGGTGACCTGTTCCGGCATGGCGGCGATCGACCTCCTGCTGCACGACCTGCCCTTTGGTGCGCGGGTGATCTGTTCCCATGACGCCTATGGCGGTACGCGCCGCCTGCTCGATGCGCGGGGCCGTGGCGGGCGTCTGGTGCCGGTCTATGTCGAAACTTCAGACACGGATGCCGTCGCCGCTGCCCTCACCGAGCCCACCGCCCTGGTGCTGGTGGAGACCCCGTCCAATCCGCGCCTGCGCATTTCCGATCTGCGCGCCATTGCCGATCTCGCCCATGCCGCCGGGGCCGAACTCGCCGTCGACAATACCGTGCTCTCGCCAGCCCTGCAGCGGCCCCTCGATCATGGCGCGGACTATTCGGTGCAGTCGGTGACCAAGCTCCTCAATGGCCATTCCGACATGGTCGGCGGCGTGGTCTGCGTGGCCGATGCCGACAAGCTGGCGAACCTCATCTGGTGGACCAATTGCGCCGGTGTCGGCGGCGGTGCCTTCGACAGCTATCTCGCCCTGCGCGGCCTGCGCACCCTGGCGCTAAGGGCGAAGGCCCAGTGCGAGAGCGCGGAGGAGATCGCCGCCTGGCTCGCCGCCGATCCGCGCATTGCCAGCGTCGATTTTCCCGGCCTGCCCGGCCATCCCGGGCATGAGCTCGCCAGCCGCCAGCAGGACGGGTTCGGGCAATTGATCTCGATCCAGCTGGCCGATCATGTAGCCGATGCCCGCGATGTCGTGCGGCGGCTACAGATTTTCACCCTGGCGCAATCGCTTGGCGGGGTGGAGAGCCTGGTCAATATCCCGGCCCTGATGACCCATGCCGCAATGACGCCGCAGGCGCGCGCCGAGGCAGGGATTTCCGACAGTCTGATCCGCCTCTCCATCGGCCTGGAAGCGCCCGCCGACCTGATCGCCGATCTCGACGCCGCACTGGCCCCGTAGCCGGGCCTTTCACTCGGCCACGCCTCGCCCTATACCTTGACGTTCAAACGCGTTTGACGATCCGCAACAGGGCCAGGGGTTTGCATGTCCAGACAGAGCGAATGGATTGACGCCTTTGCCGGCGTGAAGCTCGTCGTGTTCGGCGATGTCATGCTCGACCGCTATACGTTTGGCGATTGCAACCGCATCTCGCCGGAAGCACCGGCCCCGGTCTTCCTCGCCCAGCGGGTCGAGGAAATGGTGGGCGGTGCCGGCAATGTCGCGCGCAATATCGCCAGCCTCGGCGGCAAGGCCGCGCTGATCGGTGCCATCGGCCATGACAGTGCCGGCCTCGCCCTGATCGCGGCCGCCGACGACACACCCGGCCTCACCCCGCATCTGGCCCGGACCGATGCGGCGCGCACCGCCGTCAAGAACCGCTTCGTCGCCAAGAATCAGCAAATGCTGCGCGTCGATGAGGAAGATATCGTCGAGCTGCCCGAGGCCACGGTCGAGGACCTGTTCACCCATCTCGATGCCCAGCTGGAGGGCGCCGCGGCGCTGATCCTGTCGGACTATGCGAAAGGGGTCCTGTCGCGCCCGACCATTGCCCGCGCCGCCGCCATGGCCCGGGCGCGCGGCCTGCCGGTGATCGTCGATCCGAAATCGCGCGATCTCGCCCGCTATCACGGTGCCACCGTGATCACCCCCAATGCCAAGGAAGCCGAAGAGGCCACCGGGCTGGACTGTCACAGTGATGCCGGCGCCGCCGAGGCCGCCGCTCTGATCGCGCAGCAGACCGAATGCCCCGTCGTGGTCATCACGCGCGGCCCGCAGGGCATGACGGTGCGCTCCTTCGACGGCACCATCCACCACATGCCAACCGCCGCGCGCGAAGTGTTCGATGTGTCCGGTGCCGGCGATACCGTCGTTGCAGCGCTGGCCCTGGCGCTGGCCTGCAAGGCGCCGATCGAGATCGCCGCCGAACTGGCCAATCGCGCCGCCGGCATTGTCGTCGGCAAGGTCGGCACCGCCACGGTCAGCGCGGCGGAGCTGCACCGTACGCTGCATGCCGGCGGCACCGGCACCGACAAGATTGTCGATCTCGCGGGCGCCGCGAAAGCCTGCCGCGACTGGCAGGCGAGCGGCCAGCGCGTCGTCTTCACCAATGGCTGTTTCGATCTCCTCCATCCCGGCCATGTCAGCCTTCTGGCCTTCGCGAAGGCGCAGGGCGACAAGCTCATCGTGGCCATCAATTCCGACGCCTCGGTCAAACGCCTCAAGGGCCCGGACCGTCCGGTCCAGACCGAACACGCCCGCGCCATCGTCATGGCCGCCCTGCGCGATGTCGATCTGGTCGTGGTGTTCGACGAGGACACGCCGCTGGAAGCGATCACCGCGATAAGGCCAGACGTGCTGGTCAAGGGCGCCGACTACACCGGCAAGACCGTGGTCGGTGCCGATGTGGTGACCGCGCGCGGCGGCATTGTCGTGCTGGCCCCCCTGCTTGATGGCCATTCAACCACGGCAGCGATTGACCGCGCCGGCCGCCATGCCGATGCGTGACCCCTTCCTCGTCCTGCTCGACCGCGACGGCACGATCAATATCGACCGCAAATATCTCGCCGACCCGGCCGGTCTGGAATTCCTGCCCGGTGCCCTGGAGGGCCTGACGACGCTGCGCGATGCCGGCGCCGTCCTCGCCATCGTCACCAACCAGTCCGGCATCGGCCGCGGCATGTTCGACCGCGAACAGGCCGAGACCGTCAATGACCACCTCGTCAGCATGCTCTCCGCCCACGGCATCGAGATCGCCCACATCGGGATGTGCCCGCACGCCCCCGATGACGGCTGCAACTGCCGCAAGCCGGCGCCCGGCCTCGCGCTCGAGATCGCCGAGGCGACCGGCCTGCCACTCGATCAGGCCTGGGTGATCGGCGACAAGACCAGCGATACCGGCCTGGCAGATGCTGTCGGCGCGCGCGGGATCCTGATCACCGATGACCCGCTGGCTTCGCCGGCTGAGGCGTTCACGGCGGGTGATCTGGTCGAGGCGGCGGGGATTATTCTGGCGGAGGGGTAACCCCGCGCTTCTCTACCCCCTCAGCCCGTCCTCACCCGCCCCACAGCATCCTTCCACCCTTCCCGCATCCGCTCCCGGTGCCCGGCATCACACGCCGGCTTGAACTCGCGATCCGCTTTCCAGATCGCGCGCCCATCCTCGAGCTTGCGGAACAGGCCCGCACCCAGCCCGGCCAGGAAGGCGGCGCCCCAGGCGGTGGTTTCGGTGTTTTTCGGGCGGACGACTTCGATATCGGTGAGGTCGGCGAGGCGCTGGAGGATGGTGTCGTTTCTCGCCATGCCGCCATCGACGCGCAGGGTCTTGGTGGTGACGCCGTCTCCGGCCATGGCGTCGAGCAGGTCGCAGGTCTGGTGGGCGGTGGAATCGATCGCGGCCTGGGCGATTTCGGCGCGGCCGGCGCCTCGCGTGAGGCCGATGATGGCGCCCCTCGCATCGGCATCCCACCAGGGTGCGCCCAGACCGGTGAAGGCGGGGACGAGATAGACGCCGCTTTCCGGATCGGCACCGGCGGCGAGCGCGCTGATCTCGGAGGCCTGGCTCAACAGGCCCAGCCCGTCGCGAAGCCATTGCACCGTCGAGCCCGCCGACAGGACGGAACCTTCCAGCGCATAGGTCGTCTCGCCGGCGATGCGGTAGGCGATGGTGGCCAGCAGGCGCGTGCGTGAACGCACCATCTCCTTGCCCGTATTGAGCAGGAGGAAAGCGCCCGTGCCATAGGTGGATTTCATCTCGCCGGGGCGGAAACAGGCCTGGCCGATGGCCGCCGCCTGCTGGTCGCCGGCAACCCCGGTGATGGGGAGGGAGCGGCCAAGCAGCTCTGCCGTGGTGGTGCCAAAATCGCCAGCGCAATCGCGTACTTCAGGCAGCAGAGCGGCGGGGACATCGAACAGGTCGAGCAGATCCTCGTCCCAGCGCCCCTCGGCGATATTATAGAGCGAGGTGCGGCTGGCATTGGTGGCGTCGGTGGCGTGGACCTTGCCGCCGGTCAGACGCCAGATCAGCCAGCTGTCGACCGTGCCGAAGGCGAGTTCACCCTTGGCGGCGCGTTCCCGGGCGCCGTCGACATGGTCGAGAATCCAGGCGATTTTCGTCGCCGAAAAATACGGGTCGAGCACCAGGCCGGTACGTGAGACAACGGTCTCGGCGCGGCCGGCCTTGCGCAGGGCGGCGCAGACATCGGCGGTGCGGCGGTCCTGCCAGACGATGGCATTGTGGACCGGCTGGCCGGTGGCGCGGTCCCAGACAATGGTGGTCTCGCGCTGATTGGTCAGGCCGATCGCCTGCACGCTCCAGCCCTTCTTTTCGGCCTTCTTCAAGGCTTCGCGGGCAGTGGCGAGCACGGTGGCCCAGATCACTTCCGGGTCATGTTCGACCCAGCCGGGACTGGGATAGATCTGCTCGAATTCGCGCTGGGCCTCGGCGATGATTTCACCTGTGGTCGAGAAAACGATCGCCCGCGAACTCGTCGTGCCCTGATCGAGCGCCAGCAGCGCCTTGCGCGTCTTGAACATGTACTTCCCCGCCTTGTCTTTGCCTGACTATAGCCCTGCCACCGGATAAGAAAACGCGCTAGGTTCACAATCCAGAGCCGGGGAGCCACCATGCCAAAGTCGAATTTCAGCCTGCAAACCCTGCCCAGCCCGACCGGCGCGCGGCTGGCGCTCTATACGGCGGAGGCCAAAGGCACGCCGCGCGGCATTGTCCATATCAATCACGGCCTCGCCGAACATGCCGGCCGCTATGCCCGCTTCGCCGAGTTTCTCGCCACCCGCGGCTATCATGTCGGCGCGCATGATCATCGCGGTCACGGCGCGACGACCGCCGATGACGGTGCACCGCGCCGCTATGCCGACACCGATGGCTGGAACAAGGTGATGGGCGATGTCGTGGCGGTGCAGGACAATCTGCGCGCCACCTGGCCCGGCCTGCCGGTGATCGTGTTCGGGCATTCCATGGGTTCGGTGATCGCCTTCAACCATGTGCTGCGCCACCCCGACAGTGTCGCTGCAGCGGCGATCTGGAATGGCAATATGGCGCTGGGCGGACTGGCCGGCCTGATGAAGCTCATCCTCTGGTTCGAGGCCGCGGCCGGCGGTGAATTCACCCCGAGCCTCACCCTCGACAAGATGACTTTCAAGGCCTGGAACAAGAAATTCCCCGAACACCGCACCGATGCCGACTGGCTGTCGCGCGACACCGAAGAGGTCGACAAATACGTCAATGATCCGGTGTGCGGCTGGCCGGCCAGCGTCTCGCTGTGGCGCGATTTCCTCAAGGGCACCGCCTTCGCAGAGGACACGGCCAATCTCGCCGCCGTGCCGCACACCATGCCCTTCCATCTCGTCGCGGGGTCGAAGGACCCGGCCACGCTGCAGGGCAAGGCAATGCGCACGCTCTACAAGCGGCTCAAGAAGTCGGGCTTCACCGATGTCGATTTCCATCTGCTCAAGGGCTTCCGCCACGAAACCCTCAACGAGATCGGCCGCGAGGCCCAGATGGCGGCCTTCGCCGACTGGCTCGACCGGGTGACCGGCTGAGCCCGCCATGATCACCTATGACGTCGCGATAATCGGGGCCGGTGCCGCCGGCATGATGTGTGCCATCGAGGCGGGCAAGCGCGGGCGCACGGTCACGCTGATCGAGCATTCCGACAAGCCGGGCGAAAAGATCCGCATCTCCGGCGGCGGACGCTGCAATTTCACCAATCTGCATTGCGGGCCCAACAATTTCCTCTCGGCCAATCCGCATTTCGCGAAATCGGCGCTCAAGCGCTACAGCCAGCGCGACTTCATCGCCTGGATCGACCGCCACCGCATCGCCTGGCACGAGAAGACACTCGGCCAGCTGTTCTGCGACGGTCCGGCGACCCAGATTATCGACGCCCTGCGCGGCGAGATGCGCGAGGCCGGGGTCGGGCTGCGGCTGGGCGTGTCGGTGACTTCGCATGAACGCAGGGGCGAGGAATTCGAGCTCCGGCTGAGTGATGGCGAGGTGTTCCGCTGCCGCTCGCTGGTGATCGCCACCGGCGGCAAGTCGATCCCGAAAATGGGCGCGACGGGCTTTGCCTATGATGTCGCGAAGGCCTACGGGCTCGAGGTCACCGAAACACGGCCCGCCCTGGTGCCGCTGACCTTCGGGCCGGAAATCCTGGAACGTTTCAAGCCGATTGCCGGCGTCGCGGTCGATGCCCGTGTCAGCGCCGGCAAGACCGCCTTCGAGGAAGCGCTGCTGTTTACCCATCGGGGCCTGAGCGGGCCGGCCATTCTGCAGATATCGTCCTATTGGCGCGAGGGCGAGGAGATCACGATCAATTTCCAGCCCGGCTTTGGCATATTCGACGAGCTCAAAGCACAGCGCGCCGAAAATGGCCGCCAGGCGATCGGTACGGCGATGTCCATCTTCCTGCCCAAGCGGCTGGCGCAATTGCTCGCAGCCGATTGCGGCCTGACGGGCAATCTCGCCGACCAATCCGACAAGAAGCTCCGGGCCCTGGAAGCCTGGCTGCGCGACTGGCGCATAAAACCGACCGGCTCGGAAGGCTATCGCACGGCCGAGGTGACGCTGGGCGGCGTCGACACGGACGGACTCGACAGCCGTTCGATGCAGGCGCGCGCGGTGCCGGGCCTGTTCTTCATCGGCGAGGCCGTGGATGTGACGGGCTGGCTGGGGGGCTTCAACTTCCAGTGGGCCTGGTCATCGGGCTGGTGCGCAGGCCAGAGCGCATGATCCTCGCGGGACACAGGCGGATTATCCCCGGCGGTCCCGAGATTTTTGCTCGCACAACGGGCAATCAGGATGTAACAAGCTACCAAAGTGAACACCGTTTGCTTGTTCGCCTGCCTTTCCACGACCGGACGTCCACATGTTTTCCCTGAACCGTTCCCAATTGACTGCGCTCGCTATTTTCGCCGGCGTGGTCATTCTCTTCACGCTGGGAACGCTGCTGAACAGTGCCCCGCACCGCGGCTCAGACGCGGGTTCCGAGCGCGAGCCCCTGTTCGAGGTTGTCACCCAGACCGTCCACGCCATCGAACGCCCCGCCGTTCTGGCCCTGCGTGGCCGCACCGAGGCCTTCCGCGAGGTCGTGGTCCGCTCCGAGACCGGTGGACGCGTCGTTGCGACGCCGGCAGTTGAGGGCATGGCCGTGGTCGAAGGCGATGAGCTGTGCCGGCTCGATGTCGATGCCCGGGCAGCGGCCCTGTCGCAGGCGGAGGCGGAATACCGCACGCGCCAGCTCGACTATAATGCGGCGGTGGAACTGCTCAATCGCGGCCATCGCTCGGCCAATTCCGTCGCCGGCGTCGAGGCCCTGCGCGATGCTGCCGAGGCGCGGCGCGAAGCGGCACGGCAGGAACTCGCCAACATCAATATCCGCGCCCCGTTTGACGGCTATTTCGACAATCGTGCCGGTGAAATCGGCGATTATCTCGCGCCCGGCGGCGCTTGCGGCACGGTGGTGCAGCTGAACCCGATCCTGATCAGCGCCGAAGTTGCCGAACGCGATGTCGCCGGCCTGGAGCCCGGCATGGCCGGATCGATCCGCCTCCTCACCGGCGAGGAATTTGCCGCGACCGTCCGCTTCGTCGAGCGGCGCGCCGATGCCGCGACCCGGACCTTCCGTGTCGAGCTCGAAGCGGCCAATCCCGAGGGCCGGCTGCGCAGCGGCGTCACCAGCCTGATCTCCATCCCGCTCGCGGCCGACCCGGCCCATCGCATCCCGACCTCGGTGCTGGCGCTGAATGCGGCGGGCGAACTGGGTGTTCGCATCGTCGAGACGGGCAATATCGTCCGCTTCCTGCCGGTGGCACTCCTCAGCGATGATGGTGAGGAAGTCTGGGTGTCCGGCCTGCCCGACCCGGCCAATGTGATCACGGTCGGCCAGGACTTCGTCACCGACGGCGTCGAGGTGCGTATCGCGGGCAGCGGGGATCCGCGGTGACAGGCATCGTCGAATTCGCGGTCAACCGGGCCCGGATGATCCTGGCGATCTTCCTGTGTGCCCTGCTGGCCGGACTGATCTCCTTTTTGACGCTGCCGCGCGAGGCCGATCCGGATATTCCCTTTCCCTTCGTGATCGTGGTGGTGCCGCTCGACGGCATTTCTCCGGAAGACGCCGAGCGCCTGATCGTGCGCCCGGTCGAGACCGAAATGCGCGCGATCGAGGGACTGGAAGAATTGCATGGCACCGCCTCGCTCGGCGCCGGCACGCTGGTTGCCGATTTCGGCGTGCCCTTCGATTCCGACCGCGCGGTCTCCGATGTTCGCGATGCTGTCGACATGGCGCGGCGGCAATTTCCCGAGGATGCGCGCGAGCCGGTGGTCGAGGAGTTCAATTCCGGGCTCGCCCCGACCATTGCCGTGCAGATCTATGGCGATGCGCCCGAGCGCACCCTGTTCCGGCTGGCCCGTGCGCTCGAGGACGAGATCGAGGCGCTGCCGCAAATCCTGCAGGTCGATGTCCAGGGTCTGCGCGACGAAGTGCTCGAAATCATCATCGACCCCGCCCTGCTCGAATCCCACGGCGTCACCTATGGGCAATTGTTCAATGCGGTGCAGTCCAACAACCGCCTGATTGCCGCCGGTTCGCTCGACAGCGGCGCCGCGCGCTTCCAGGTCAAGGTGCCCGGCCTGTTCAGATCGGCCGCCGACGCGTTGAACCTGCCGCTGACCAGTTCCGGCGATGCCGTCGTCACACTGCAGGACGTCGCCACCGTGCGCCGCACCTTCAAGGATGCCGACAGCTTCGCGCGCTATAACGGCCAGCCCGCCTTCACCCTGCAGGTCGTGCGCCGCAGCGGCGAAAACATCATGGATACCAGCGCGGCCGTGCAGGCGCTGACCGCCGAGACCGCCGCCCACTGGCCCGAGACCGTGCATTATGAGTTCAGCCTCGACCAGTCGACCTATGTGCGCGATTCGCTGCAGAGCCTGACCAGCTCGATCATGCTGGCGATCGTGCTGGTGCTGATCATCGTCGTCGCCGCGCTCGGTTTCCGTTCGGCCCTGCTGGTCGGCGTCGCCATTCCGTCGAGCTTTCTCTTCTCCTTCCTGCTGTTGAGTCTTTACGGGCTGACGGTCAATTTCATGGTGATGTTCGCCATGGTGCTGGCGGTCGGGCTTCTCGTTGATGGCGCCATCGTCGTGGTCGAATATGCGGACCGCAAACTGGCCGAGGGCGAGACGCGCAAACAGGCCTATATCCACGCCGGCAAGCGCATGTTCTGGCCCATCGTCTCCTCGACGGCGACGACACTCGCGGCCTTCGTGCCCTTCCTGTTCTGGAATTCAATCCCCGGCCAGTACATGGCCTTCCTGCCGCTGACCCTGATCTTCGTGCTCAGCTCGGCCCTGGTGATGGCGCTGATCTTCCTGCCGACGCTGGGCTCGGTGCTGGCCGCCAGGGGCGGCGTGGTCGACACCAATTCAGCCGTCGCCCACCTCAATGCCCAGGAAGAGAGCGACCCGACCGACCTGCCTGGCCTGACCGGCCGTTATGCCAAGTTGATCGCCGCCCTGGTCAAGCGACCGATCGCGGTCGCCGCCGCAGCAGCGCTGATCGTGGTGCTGGTGATCGGCACCTTCGTCGCCAGTTCTGCCAGCCTGTTCGGCCTGCATCCCAAGCGCACCGAATTCTTCCTCGATGCCGAGCCGGAGCAGCTCTATGTCTTCGTGCGCGCACGCGGCAATCTGGCGCCGGCGGAACAGTATGAAATCGCCCTGGAAGCCGAACGCCGCCTGGCCGGGATCGGGGGCATCAAGGGTTATTATACCGTCGCCGGACAGCCGCCCGGCGCCTCGCCATTTGACGGTACCGGCTCGGCACCGGCCGACAGCATTGCCCGGATCTTCGTCGAGTTCGAACCCTTCGGCCAACGGCCCAATGGCCGCCTGATCGAGCGCCAGATCCGCGAGGCGATGATCGGCATTCCCGGCGTGATCATCGAAGTGCGCGCCTTCGAGCGCGGGCCGCCGGTTGGCAAGGATGTCCAGGTTCAGTTGCGCTCCAATGATGCAGTCGCCCTCGACCGCGCCGCGCGCCTGATCCGCGCCCATTTCGACACGATGGACGGCCTCGTCGACATCGAGGACAGCCTGCCGCTGCCTGGTGTTGAGTGGCGGCTGGATGTCGATCGCGCCGAGGCGGCACGCTTCGGTGCCGATGTCACCCAGGTCGGCGCCGCCGTGCAGATGGTCACCACCGGTGCCCTGGTCGGACGCTACCGGCCGGACGATGCCGATGAGGAGGTGGATATCCGTGTCCGTTTCCCGGCCGATGAACGCGATATCTCACGGCTGGAGGATTTGCGGGTCAACACGCTCAACGGCACCGTGCCGATGTCGAATTTCGTGACACTTGATCCAAGACCGCGCATCGATTCCATCCGCCGCCGCGACGGCCGGCGGGTGCTGATGGTGCGCGCCAATGCCGATGAGGATCATGCCGGCAATCTGCTGGTTGCCGAAGTGCGCGCCTGGGTCGACGACCAGGTGGAGAGCGGTGCGATCCCGCGGAGTGTCTCGATCGAATATCTCGGAGCAGACCAGGAGAATGCCGAGGCCGGCAGCTTCTTCGCCAGCGCCATGCTCGCCTCACTCTTCATGATGGCGGTGATCCTGCTGTGGCAGTTCAACAATTTCTGGCACGTCGTGCTGACACTGCTGGCCGTCGTATTGTCGGTGGTCGGGGTGCTGCTCGGGGTGATGCTGACCTTCCCCTATATCTCGATCCTGTTCCTGGGGACCGGCGTGGTGACGCTGGCGGGGATTGTGGTGAACAACAATATCGTGCTGATCGACACCTTCCAGCGCCTGCGCAGCCTGGGCATGGCGGTCGATGAGGCCGTCATCCGTACCGCGGCCCAGCGTCTGCGGCCGGTGATGCTGACGACGGTGACGACGATTTTCGGCCTGTTGCCGATGGCCTGGCAGATCAATGCCGATTTCACCCGCGGTGTGATCGGCGTCGGTGGCCCGGCCAGCGAGTGGTGGGTCCAGCTTTCCTCGGCCGTGGTCTGGGGGCTGGGCTTCTCGACCCTGCTTACCCTGATCCTGACACCGGTCCTGCTCGCGGCGCCTTCACGGCTTGGCAATTGGCGCCGGCGGGTGATCGAGAGCCGGATTCCGGGCCTGCGCCCGAAACCGGCAACGGCAGAATAATCAGTCGCGATAGAGACGGATCATCTGCCCCTCGGCATCATCGGTGAGCAGGTAAAGACTGCCATCGGGTGCCACAGCGACGAAGCGCATCCGCGCCCCGGCCTCGCCGAGCAGGATTTCCTGACCGGCAACCGCGCCATCCTCGAGATCAACGCGGCGCAAATGCCCCGACGGGACCTCGGCATCGCCATGGATCAGGGCGGTGACGAACAGATCGCCATCCCATTCGGGAAACATGGTGCCGTGATAGATCGTCATGCTCGACGGCGCGATCGAGGGCACCCAGTAGAGCAGAGGCTCCTCCATCCCGGGATAGCTCGTATAGGGCGACACCAGCGCACCGGTATAGTCGACGCCATAGGTCGCAACCGGCCAGCCATAATTGCGGCCCTCGACGAGGATATTGATCTCGTCACCGCCGCGCGGGCCGTGCTCGTTGGAATAGACGATACCGCTCACCGGATCGCGGACAATGGCCTGCGGATTGCGGTGACCGATCGTGTAGACGCCGGGCGCCGCGTCAGGAAAGGGGCTGGCGACGGGGCTGCCATCCTCGCGCAAATGGACATAGCTGCCGAAATGCGAGGCCGGGCGCTGGGCCTCCTCGCGATAATCGAAACCATCGCCGATCCCGAGCAGGATGCTGTTATCGGGCAGGAAGGCGAGCCGTGCCCCGTAATGGACATCGGTGTCGCGCCGGGGCTGCGCCGTGAAGATGGTCTCGAAATCCACCAGCGCGTCGCCGTCCAGCCGGCCGCGGCCGAGCCGGAGCGTATTGTCGCGCGAGGAACCTTCAGACCAGGTGAGATAGACAAGATGATTGCCGGCGAAATCCGGATGCAGCACGACATCAAGCAATCCGCCCTGCCCCGAGAACAACACCTCCGGCACACCGGAAACCGGCTCGGCTCGAAGCTCGCCATCCACGACCAGCCGCAAGCGGCCGGGCTTTTCGGTGACCAGCATGCGGCCATCGGGCAGTAAGGCGAGGCTCCAGGGAAATTCCAGCCCCTCGGCCACGGTCTCGTGTCGCAGCTCGGCGAGGCCGGCCGGACTCAGCACGGCCGCAGCCAGAAGGGCGAAAATCCACTGTCGCATGGGAATACTCCGGCAATTGTCGTCTCGGCAGCCAGCCTATAGGCTCTCGCCCATCGTGTAGAGTCCCGGAAGGCCACTGGTGATGTCGATCATGCGCACGGCGCTCGTCTTTATATTCACGGTCCTGGTCGGGACGGTGCTGGTCAGCATCGCCAACACCCATGTCGTGCTGCAATCGCTCTCTGCCGTCGGTGCGGATTTTCCCACCGGCGTCCGCCTCGACGCCATGAAACGGGACCTGCTCGGCTTTGGCCCGACCCTGTTCGGGGTCGTGCTGATCGGTTTCACCATCGCCTTCCCGGTGGCCGGCTGGATCGCCCGCCTGCTGGGGCGCCCCTGGCGGCGCATCGGCTTCACCCTGGCGGGCGGCGTGGCCGTGGCCTGCATCATGGTCGCCATCACGACCTATTACGGCGAGGCCCTGCACTCGACCATCACGCCGGTCGCCTCCAGCCGCACCCTGCCCGGACTGCTCAGCCTCGCCCTCGCCGGGGCCGGAGCCGGTTTCCTGTTCTCCCTGCTCAAACCCGCCGCAACGCGCCGGTGAAGCACCGGAAAATGCGACGAATTCGATTCAATTGAATCTCGAATTTCACCGGCAAAACCGACCCGGCATTAAGCCGGCGTGGCTATCGTCTACCCCTGCCCGGGGAGAGCGACATGAGCCAAGTCAGACCGATATCCAGATCCGACCTGCGCAATATCCTCAAGGGTGGCGCCACCAGCCGGATTCTCGACCTTCACTCCATCGCCTTGCGCCATGGCGATCATGACGGTCATCGCGAAGCTCCATTCTTCCTCCACCCCCGCCTGAACCAGGCCTTCATCGTCAAGCACACCGTGCGTGCCCATGAGCGGCCCTATGTCATGTCCAACCAGCCGGTCGTGACCAAAGTGCTGGTGCCGCTGGCCCAAGACGACCTCTCCCTGGGCGGCCACGCCGTCTTCGTCGAGGAAATCGGCTTTGTCCCCAAGATGCGCACCCTGTTCGAACGTCCCGACGAACCGCATCTGCTCGATCTCGACCTGACCCGGCTGCGCGAGCTCGCGGCCCTGCCCAGCTTCGATCCCTTCCTGCTGGCGGAGCGGTATCGCGAAAACAGCCGGCCGATCGATCCGCTCTATTTCGACATTTCCGACGAGGAAATTGCCCGGATGGAGAAGACCGTCGCCGAGCAGATCGTCTCGGTGGTCTCGCTCGCATTCGGCTCGGGCCGCAGCGGCCAGGACGAGAGCCGCGCCCTGCGTTTCGCGCAATCCCTGCTGTCGAGCGAGAGCGATGAACGCCTTTCGGCCCTGCGCCAGTCTCTCGACATGACCCTGCCGGAATTCAAGGCCGGCATGTTCGGCTGGAAAGGCATTCTCTACTATCGCTGGTCGATGACCGAGGCCTTCGCCGGGCTCAAGCACTTCCTGCAACAGATCAAGTCGGCCACCATTGTCGGGGCCAGCGATTCCGAGCGCGGTGATATCGAATACATGCGCCGGCAGATCATCGACGAGACGCGGGCGCGCTGGTCAAGCCTCAGCTCGGTCATGGATGAGTATGACCAGGTGTTCGCCCGCTTCAGTAGCGGCCAGGACACCAATTCCTTCAAGCGCTTCCTGCTGCGCGCGCCGATGTGCTTCCTCAATCTCGGACATGACCTCTCCGTGATCGGTCATGTGCCCGGATACTGGAATTTCTGGGAGCGGCAGAACACCAAGGGCTATCTTCACGCACGTGAGGCCCTGCCCATGCTGGCCAATTTCGTCCTCAGCGTCACCCGGCACGCGGCAGGCTCGGATGCCGCCTCGGCACCGGCCCTGCGCCGGCATGCAGCGCCGCTGATCCAGCAACCGCCCGATCTGGTGGTCGCCTCGACCTTTTGAGCCATGGCGGCGCGGCCGGCTGAAAGCCGGTCGCGCCGCCTGCCATCCTACTCGATCGTCACCCGGGACAGATTGTCGTCGGAATTGCGATCGATCAGCTTGTTGTAGGGATCGATCCCGGCATAGACCGGCTCCTGGTCAACGATCAGCTCGATCCGCATCGTCGTCTCGTTGATGCGGTGCTTTTCCATGTAGAGCACATGATCCGTGCCGGTGATGGCCCCGTCGAGATCGCGGGTGAAGACACCGATATCGATCAGGTAATCGACATCTTCCTCGGTCTCGACACCCTCGCCATCGGCGGCGAATTTATGCGCCTCGATATCGAGCACCAGATCCCAGCGGCCATCGGCGCGCTGTGTCGCGGTGGCATCGGTGACCTTGAGGTCGAACAGCACGATCCGTTCGAAGAAGTCATGGATCATCTGCTCGTGCCCGGGGCCGGCCTCCTCGCGCAGGATGCGCAGGAAGTCGAGCGTGGTGGCATAGGGCTCGCTCGAATAGGCCCGCTCCTCGATCAGCCTTGCCAGGACGTGATTGACCACATCCTCGCCGAGATAATCCTGCAGCGCATACATGATCACCGCGCCCTTGCGGTAGTGTATGTATTGCTGGTTCTCGACGCGGTAGAGCGGCTGTTCCTCGATCGCTTCCGAGCCACGGCCGCTGAGATAGCTGTCGAGTTCGTATTTGAGGAAGCGGCGCATATTGTCCTCGCCATACTCCTGACGCATCAGCATCAGCGCCGAGTATTGCGCAAAGGTCTCCACCAGCATGGTGCCACCCTGGACATTGGCCGCCATCACCTGATGCGCCCACCACTGGTGTGCCGCCTCGTGAGCCGTGACGTAATAGACATAGTCGATATCGTCCGGATCACGCAAATCAGCAATGAAACCAATACCTTCCGAGAAGGGAATCGTATTCGGGAAAGCTTGGGCAAAACTGGCATAGGCCGGGAATTCCAGGACGCGGTATTGCCGGTATTGATAGGGGCTGAAATGCTCCGAGAAATAGGCCAGCGCATCTTCCGATGCCGTCAGCATCCGCTCGACATTCCAGCCATGCGGCTCGTGATAGAAGACCTGAAGGTCGATCCCGTTTCGCGTCCGTTCCGCCAGCTGATAGTCCGCCGAGAGCCAGGAGTAGAAGTTCAGGATCGGCCGATCCATGATGTATTCGAAATAGTGGCGGTCACCCTCCACCCAGTCACGCTCGAGATAGCCCGGCGCGATGGCGGTCTGTCCGACACTGGTGGAGACGATGGTCCGGAAGCTGACATAGTCGGCGGTATCGCCAAATGCGCTCTCATTCCAGTGGCTCTCATCCTCGAGCGGGAAGGCCCGCGGCAATGGCTCAAGCCCCTCCCGGCGGCGTTCCTGCCGGCTGGTCAGACGCCAGCCGTCATTGAAGCCGATGATGGGCATCGACTCGCCATTATTGAAGAATGTGCCGTTGTAATTGACCGTCGTGACATTGCCGGAATTCCGGAAACCCGGATTTTCGCGGGCGATCTCGAAATCGAAGGTCCGGCTTTCTCCCGGCTGCATCGGCACATCGAGGGCGAAGCTGTAGATGTAGAACGGCTCGTCCGACGTCGCCAGGCTTGCCCCTTCCAGGCTTTGCGAGACGATGGTCGTGCCGGCCCCGTAGGAAATCCACAGCGTGTCGATCGGTCCGTCGGTCTTGTTCTCCAGCACATAGCTGCCCCGCGCCGTATAGCGGCGGTCTTCGGGATAGATGTCGACGTCATAGCTGGTGTCGGTGATCGTCGGCTGGGGCAGATCGGCGAGATGGAGATATTGCCGTTCATACTCGGCCCTATGCGTCCGCTCGTCGGGGCCGGACACATATTCATTGAGCACATTGGTGTTGTAGAAGATCCAGCCGCCGGTGAGGCCCGCACCGATAAGGGCGAAGGCGGCCAGCGAGGCGGTCGCCGGGCTGAAGCTTCCGAACAGGCCGCCCAGGCGTTTCAGGATGGGCTGCGGCGCACCGCGATTCCACAACTGATAGGCCACGACCAGCAGGAGCAGGGCCCAGAAACCCCAATAGGCCGAGAACCAGGCGCTGATCCCGAGGAAATGACCATAACGGTTCATGTCCGACCATGGCGCTCCCGGGATGGAGCCGTACTGGTATAGATTATGGTCGAAGCCGATCTGGGCCATCACCAGGGTGATGATGAAATAGACCAGCATGACCGCCATGCCGAGCCAGCGATTATTGGTCAGAACCTGGAAAAAGATCGCCAGCGCCGCCAGCAGGACCGGCGGGATCACCAGTTCGAACAGGCCACGGATGAAATACTGGTCGAATTCGAAGACCGTATAGCCCTTGATCGCCTGTGCGAGCACAGCCGCCAGGACAGCCACGGCGGTGAGCGAGACGAGCACCACGCACATGGCGAGGAATTTGGTGGAAATGAACACCCAGCTCGGCGTCGGGGTGGCTTCGGTAATCTCGGAGAAGCCGACCCGCCGTTCGCGCCACATCAGCTCGGCGGCATAATAGATCACGATCACGATCGGGATGATCGCATAGGCGCCGTTGATCAGATCCATGAAGACGCGCGTGACCGGGTAGTTCGCCGTGCCATAGATTTCACCACCGAAAAAGAAGCCCGGAATGGTGTTCAGAAGGCCCAGCACCAGCAGGATCCAGAAGGCGACATTGAGCACCACGCCCTTCACCTCGAAATTGAGGCGGGCGAGGAATTGCTGGATCTGGGTGGCAGCACCGGTCGAGGTGGCCACACGTGGCAGGGTGATGTCGGCAATGGCCGCGGGCGCCGCCCGGGCCGGGCCGGCCGCAGGCTTTGAACCCTTGCCACCGCTCGACGCCTTGCGGAAGCGGAAGGTGACGATGTTGAGGATCAGGAGCGCAAGCCCGATACCGATCCACAACAGGCGGTTCTGCATGAACAGGCCTTCGAAGGCCATCACCTGGCTATTCTGTTCCGAGACGGTCCAGTAGCGGGTGACTTCGCTGAATGTGTTCAGGCCGAACGGGTCGATCAGCGCGATCAATTCGCGCAGCTCCGGAGCGTTCTGCGCCAGGCCCAGACCGACGAAATACAGGACCAGCAGCCCGACAAAGGCGGCATAGGTCATGATGGTCGAGCGGGTGAAATTGGCGACGGTGAACAGGA
>NZ_JBLWTD010000018.1:0-59751 GCF_048270265.1 Maricaulis sp.
GACGAGTTCAATGCCGTCTCCATGAAGCTCGCCGAGGATTATTCCGACGAGCTGATGGAAGAGATGAATACGCTGCAGGAAAAGATCGATGCGGCGGACGCCTGGGACATTGATTCCAAGATCGAGATGGCGATGGACGCGCTGCGTTGCGCGCCGGCCGACTGGGGCGTCAAGGATCTCTCCGGTGGTGAGCGCCGCCGTGTCGCGCTGTGCCGCCTGCTCTTGTCCGAACCGCACATGCTGCTGCTCGATGAGCCGACCAACCACCTCGACGCCGAGTCGGTGGCCTGGCTGCAGAACTATCTCGAGAAATTCGCCGGCGCCGTTCTGGTCGTGACCCACGACCGTTACTTCCTCGATAGCATCACCACGTGGACGCTGGAGCTCGATCGTGGCCGCGGCGTGCCCTATGAGGGCGGCTATTCCTCCTGGCTGGAACAGAAGACCAAGCGTCTGGCCCAGGAAGGCCGTGAAAAGTCCGCCAAGGAACGCGCCCTGGCCCGCGAGCTGGACTGGATCCGCTCCTCGCCGAAAGCCCGTCAGGCCAAGTCCAAGGCGCGTATCCGCTCCTATGAGGAGCTGCGCGAGAAGGCCGAACGCGCCGATATCTCGACCGCCACGATCAACATCCCGCCAGGCCCGCGCCTGGGTGGTGTGGTTGTCGAGGTCGAGGGCCTGAAAAAGGGCTATGGCGACAAGCTGCTGATCGACGGTCTGGAATTCAAGCTGCCGCCAGGCGGTGTTGTCGGTGTGATCGGCCCCAATGGCGCCGGTAAATCGACCCTGTTCCGCATGATCATCGGCCAGGAAACGCCTGACGAAGGCTCGATCCGTCTCGGCGAGACCGTCAAGCTGGGCTATGTCGACCAGTCGCGCGACAAGCTCGATCCGAAGAAGACCGTCTGGGAAGAAATCTCCGAGGGCAATGACATTCTCAATCTCGGCAATCGCGAAGTGCCGAGCCGGGCCTATGTCGGTGCCTTCAACTTCAAGGGCGGCGACCAGCAGAAGAAGGTCGGTCTGCTCTCCGGCGGTGAACGCAATCGCGTCCACCTCGCCAAGATGCTCAAAGAGGGCGGCAATCTGCTCCTCCTCGATGAGCCGACCAATGACCTCGACGTCGAAACCCTCTCGGCCCTCGAAGAAGCGCTGGAAATCTATCCAGGCTGCGCCGTGGTCATCTCCCACGACCGCTTTTTCCTCGACCGTATCGCCACCCACATCCTCGCCTTTGAAGGCGACAGCCATGTGGAATGGTTTGAAGGTTCCTTCTCCGACTATCTCGAAGACAAGAAGCGCCGCCTCGGCGCCGATGCGGACATCCCGCACCGGATCAAGTTCCAGAAATTCGGGCGCTAGTCCGCAATTTCAATGGCAGTCTGACGATCAGGGCCTGGCGCACGCGCCGGGCCCTTTTCATATCTGGGACCGGCCCATGCGCAGGCCCGCTCCGGGGTGGACACTGCGTGCCCGGTTCCCGCTATGCCCGGTGCGGCCGGCGCACTAGTCTGCCCGCCTCGCATGTCGGACATGGAGGGGAGCATGCAACAGATACTGATGGATACCCTGGTGCAGCTGATTGTGGTCGGGCTGGTGTGCAGCCTCGCCTGGCTGATCTTCGCGCGGAAGCGCAGCGGCCTGCGCGCCTGGCTCGGCCTGACCTTGCCGCCCCTGCGTGCGGTCGGCCTGACGCTCCTGGCCGCCCTGGTGATCGTGCCGGCCTCGCTGGCGCTATTCGTATTCTCACCGATGAATGACGCGGCCAGCGGTGAAAACACGGTCGCCGCCGCCCTGACCTTCTTGGAGGGTGGCTGGCCATCCATCGTTCTGGCGATTGTCCTGCTGGCGGTGCTCAAGACGGCACTGGCCGAAGAGATCTTCTTTCGCGGCCTGATTGCCAAACGCCTGGTCAATGGTCTGGGCTTTTCCGCCGGAAATCTGGTCCAGGCGCTCGCCTTTGGCGCGGTTCACCTGGTCATCTTCATCATTCCCGGCGGCCCGGCCTTCGATCCGGTGATGGCGGCCGGGATTGTCGGTGTCACGGGCTTCGGCGCCTGGGTCTCGGTCTGGCTCAATGAAAAGCCCGGCCAGGGCTCGATCATGCCTGGCTGGATCCTCCACGCCCTGACCAATGCCGTGTCCTATCCGGTATTGGCTTTCGGCCTCGGCTAGATCCGGCTCGCCGCGAACGGCGCCGGATCAACCGGTGGTGTCTCGGCGTCCATCAGGGCGGCCAGCAGGCCGGCCGAGCCCATAGCCTGGGTCCAGCCGAGATGGCCATGGCCGGTGCTCAGCCACAGGCCCTTGGCGCGGGTCTCGCCGATGAAGGGGCGCCCGTCGGCACTCATCGGCCGGAAACCGGTCCAGGCATTGATCTCGCCGGCCAGCAGCCTGTCGGCAAATTCGGGATAGACGGCGCGGACCAGGGATTTGAGATTCTCAACCCGTTCGGTGCGCAGGCGCTTGTCATTGCCCGCGATCTCGGCCGTGCCGGCCACGCGCAGCCGGTCACCCATCGGCGTGATGATGGTGTGCAGCGCCTCGTCAAACACCGGAGTGGCCGGGCGCGCATTGAGGCCGGACATGTCGAGGGTGAGCGAATAGCCCTTCACCGGACGCACCGGCAGATGCAGGCCGAGCGGCTTGAGCAGCGACCAGGCCGTATGACCGGCAGCGATCACGATGGTGTCGGCCTCGATCTCCTCGGTCTCGGTGCGCACGCCGATGACATGGCCGCCGCGATCCATCAGCTCGACCACGCGTGTCTCCCACTCGAACGCGACCCCGGCCGCCTGCGCTGCGGCCGCCAGGCCAGCGGTGAAGCGATGGGCATCGCCGGATTCGTCGTCGGGGAAGTGGATCGCCCCGGCAATCTTGCCGGCGATGCCAGCCAGTTGCGGTTCCAGCGCCAGCGTCTGCGCGCGGTCCAGCGCCTCATAGCGCAGGCCAAGCGGGACCAGCTTGTTGGCCGCCAGGACAGCGGCCTCCATGGCGGCCAGGCTGCGGCAGAGCTTCAGCGTGCCGCATCTGAGATTGTCGAATTCCAGCCCGAGTTCATCGCGCACGGCCTGGGTCTGGGCCAGGCTGTAGCGCGCCAGGGCGAAATTCGCGGCGCTGGCGGCATCATGGCGCTTGTGGGTGGAATTGCGCAGGAAGCTCAGCCCCCAGCCGATCAGGCCGGGCAGGGGCGCCAGGCGCAGTTTCATCGCCGCGCCCGGGTCAAACAGCGAGGCCAGCAACTGCCCGGCCACCCCGGGCTGGTTCCATGGCTCCGGTTCCGACGGTGTCAGCGCTCCGGCATTGGCGAAACTGGTTTCCAGCGCCGGCCCTGTCAGGGCATCGAGAACGGTCACGGAATGACCGTGCCGGCGCAGCGTCCAGGCCGCGGAAACCCCCGCCAGCCCGGCCCCGATAATGATGATCTCGCGGCGTCTCACATTGCACTCCAGAATCCGGCATACAGGCTTGCCTTTGAACTTCGTCGCGATGCGGATAAAAGCAAGGGACATTCCGCACTTACAGGCAAGATTCCCATGGATGCACTGGTCACTCAGCTCAAGGCAATCGCCGAACCGACCCGTTTGCGGGTGGTCTCGCTCTTGTCACGCGGCGAATTGACGGTGTCGGAACTCGTGCATGTGCTCGGCCAGAGCCAACCGCGGGTCAGCCGTCATCTCAAACTCCTGACCGATGCGCGCCTGGCGGAGCGCCTGCCCGAGGGGGCCTATGTCTTCTACAGGCTGACCGAGGCCGGTGGCGGGCGGCGGCTGGCCGATATTCTCGGCGGCCTGTTGCCCGATGATGATCCGGTACTGACGCGCGATATCGCCCGGCTGGAATCGATCAAGCAGGCGCGCGCCGTCGCCGCCCAGACCTATTTCGAGAGCGTCGCCGAGGACTGGGACCAGATCCGCCGCCTGCATCTGGCCGATGCCGAGGTTGAAAAGGCGATGCGCAAGCTGGCGGGGCCTGGCCCCTTCGATCTGATGATCGATGTCGGCGTCGGCACCGGCCGGGTGCTCGAACTCTTCGCCGACCGGGTCAAGCGCGGGGTTGGCGTCGATATCAATCACTCCATGCTCAATGTCGCCCGCCTCAACCTGGCCAATGCGGGGCTGACCAATTGCTCGGTGCGCCATGCCGATGTCGGCGCGCTGCCCTTCGAGAATGCCGCTGCCGATCTCGTCACCGTGCACCAGGTGCTGCACTATCTCGACGATCCGGCCGGTGCCGTCACCGAATGCGGCCGCCTGCTCAAGCCCGGCGGCCGTCTCCTGATCGTCGACTTCGCGCCGCACCAGCTGGAATCCCTGCGCGAGGACCATTATCACCGCCGCCTCGGCTTCTCCGACGAGGAGATGCAAGCCTGGATCGAAGGCGCCGGCCTCAAACTCGCCCACCAGACCTCGCTGCACCCCGATGAACCGAGCGGTCAGCTGACGATGAAGATCTGGGTCGCGGTGCCGAGTGATAAATAGGGGGCTCCCGGCGATGCCCCCCGCATATTTGAGGCCCCGGCTTGTCCCGGTGCCTCCAATCTCCTGAGCTATACCCCCGCAGAGGAGAGCTGCTGGGCCCGGTACTGGCTCGGGGTCTGTCCGGTGACCCGTTTGAAAGCCTTGTAGAAGGATGAGCGGGCGTTGAAACCGACCGAGAGTGCGATGGCGAGCACGGTTTCGCTGCCTGACATGATTTGCGGCTGAGCCGCCAGCACACGCCATCTGTTCACATAGTCAAAGAAGCACTCTCCAATCGTCTCGTTGAGGGTCTGGGAGATGTGATTGGGCGAGGTCCCAATCTGGCTGGCCAGCCTTTGCAACGAGAGCGCGGGGTCCAGATAAGCCTGGTCTTCACGCATGGCGCGCTCGATCTTGGCGGCGATCCGGGCTGCCTGGTCGGGACCGAGGGCGGATCGCAGATACTTGCGGTCCCCGGCCTCGCCGGGTTCAGCCTGGTTCTCCTCCTCGGCCTGGAACTCCGGATAACGTCCCTCAAAACCCGGCTTCTGGCGCAGCCCCCAAAGTCCGAGAAACCAGACCAGAATCAGCGCGGTGGCACCGTTGAGCCAGTGGTCGACGAGCGCCAGACCAAGAAAATTCTCACTCACGAGCATGCTGGTGGCGAGCAGCCACGATCCCCCGAGGAAAAAGACAAGCCAGGCGAGCCAGTCCAGCTCCCGGTTTTCATTGCTGGCAAACAAGTCCCGGATTCGCCGACCATAGGCTGCGAGGCGATACAGGATTCTCGCGACGTAATATCCTGACTGTCCGATCCAGCCGATCACCAGCACGAACAGGACGAGCGCGACGACCGGGGGAAAGATTCCCTCCGGAAGCTCGCCCTGCAGGAACATGGTTGAGCGGGCGGCCGGGTTCATCGCGGCGATCATGGCGCTCGCCATCAGGCCGAGCAATGCGGGCATAAAATGCCAGACATGGGCTGTTCTCGGGTGCCAAGCGGTCTCGGACGTCAGACCCTCGACATAGAACCACAACATCGGACCCAACAGGAAAAAGGTCGGGGCCGCGATCGCGGGAAACAGGGCCGGTGCCAGCGGGAACGAGGCGTGGAGGAGTGGTGCTGACGCGATCGCGCCGAAGGCGCAGAAAAACCCGGCCAACGGCAGCCCGGTCGGGGCGCGCACAGACCGCATCAGCAGCACGGATGCGCAAAGCGCCGCCTGGCCGACAGTCGCGCCTGCGAGCATCACATCGAGGGTGTCCAATAGCCCAGCCTCCAGTTTCCCGCTTGATTAGGCACCCTGCGGCGCAATGACAAGCGGCGAGCCTGAAGCCCGGTGTCCGGCCCGGCAGGCGCGGACAGAAAACTGTCTCAGCCGACAGGCCGGGCCGACAGGCAGGGGGCCGCTGGTCCAGGGATAGGGCTTGTCACGATCGACATTGCACGGGCGATGGCCTGGCCGCACCCGGCCGGTCAAGGAAGCCGTAGAGGAGAGTTCGCATGATCAGTTTTCAAAGAATTGGCGGCCTGTCGGCACTGGTTGCGGCGGCCACATATCTGGTGGGGTTCTGGCTCTACTTTCAACTTCTCGAGCCTGCTCAATATGGCAGCTCGCTTCTGCCGCCGCTGCAACACGCCGGTTTCCTCGCGGAAAACGAGGCTCTGATGCGGGGCTGGAACTTCATCATTTACATCGTGAACGGCGTTGTCCTGACGGTCCTGGCGATCGCGGTTCACCGTCGCCTGGCAGGAACGCCCACCGGTCTGGCGTTATGCGCCACGGCGTTCGGCTTGATGTGGGCGACGCTCGTGCTGGCCAGCGGCATGGTGGCCAATGTCAGCCTGGGGGTTATCACCGGATTGTACGAGACCGAGCCTGTCCAGGCCGCCGACGCCTGGCTGGTCCTGACGACGGTGCAGGAGGGGCTTGGCGGTGGCAATGAGCTCGTCGGCGGCCTCTGGATCCTGCTGGTCAGTGCCGCGGCCCAGTGGGCCCGATGTCTTCCAACCTGGCTCAATCTCCTCGGGGTCACGATCGGGCTGGCCGGACTGCTGACCCTGGTTCCCGGCTTGACCGATGCGGGCGCTGTTTTTGGTCTGGGCATGATCGCCTGGTTCATCGCCGTCGGATTTGCCCTGCTGTTCGGACGCCGCCCGGAGGTATCGGTCGCCAGCCGCTAAGGCTGGACCGGGCTCGCGCCCAATTTCACCGCCACACGGAAAGTCACCTGATGGAAATTCCTCAAATCGCCCTGATTCATCTGGCTGCGGGATGCGTCACCATTCTTGCCGGCACACTCGCCCTGGCATCCGCCAAGGGCCGGCGTGTGCATCGGTGGGCGGGGATCGTGTTCGTCGCCGTCATGCTCTGCCTGACCCTCAGCGGCCTGTATCTCAGTTACAGCCGCGAGATCATTTTCACGGCTTTCCTTGCAATCCTCGCCTCGCATCTGGTCATCACCGGCTGGTTTGCTGCCAGACGCAAAGACGGGATAACGCGTCGGGTGGAGATATCGGCGCTTTTGCTGATCATGCTGAACACCGCGGTGTGCCTGGCAGTTGGCCTGCATCTTTCGATCGCCGGCAATTATGCCCCCGAACTGCCCTCGGCTGCCGAGTATTTTATCGTGGCCGGGTTTTCGGGCTTTTTGTCGACCCTCGATTTCAGGGCGATGAGACCCGCAGGCCTGGAAGCTCGGGGTCGCATCGCCCGTCACCTCTGGCGCATGTGCTTCGCCCTGTTCATTGCCGTGGGCATATTCTCCGGGGGCAATAGCAATATTCTCCCTGACTTCGCGCAACACCCACTCATCCTGGCGGCGCCGGTCGTGGCGGTTCTGGCCGTGATGGTCTCCTTCCTGTTGCGGGTCTGGCTTGGGCGCAGGCCTCCGGCCGCATAGGTCTGTCTTTTCCGCAAGGCCAGCGCTCGCGCGCCCCTTGGCTCAATCCTGCGTTCTGCTAAGACCGATCCGTGTTTGATCGCGACGCTTGAGAGAGACCCATGGACAAGACATTCCAGCTCGGTTGGGAAGAATGGGCGGCATTTCCCAGGCTGGGGCTGCCGGCGGTGCGGGCCAAGGTGGATACCGGGGCGCGGACATCGGCGCTGCATGCGGTCTCGGTGGAGCCTTTCGGGCCGCTCGACAAGCCGCAGGTCCGCTTCATCATGCATCCGGTGCCGGACAAGCCGGAGATCGAGGTTGTCTGTTCCGCGCCTGCGGTCGATCGCCGTGAAGTGACGTCGTCGAATGGCGAGCGTGAATTGCGCTGGGTGATCGAGACGCCGATGAAGATTGGCGACCGCACCTGGCCGGTCGAGCTGACCCTGACCAATCGCGAATCCATGACCTATCGCATGCTGCTCGGACGCCAGGCGATCGGCGAGGACATGACGGTCAGCCCGGGCCAGTCCTGTGCCCAGGGGGCGCTATCCTACGAGCTCTACAAGGATTTCCCGCGCCGCCGGCCGGTCAAGCGGCCGCTTCGGGTCGCGATCCTGACGCGGGAGCCGAATAATTACTCCTCCCAGCGCCTGAAGGACGCCGCCGAGACGCGCGGTCATGTCGTCGAGATGATCAATACGGCGCGCTGCACCCTGGCGCTCGATGCCGCCGATCCGCGGGTGTTTTACGATGGCAAACCGCTGCCGGCCTATGACGCCATCATCCCGCGCATCGGCGCCAGCATGACCGGCTATGGCATGGCGGTGTTGCGCCAGTTCACCATGATGGGGGCCTATTGCCTCAATTCAGCCGAGGCGATCGGCGCCTCGCGCGACAAGCTCTATGCGCACCAGGTGCTGGCGCGCGAGGGCATTGCCATGCCGGTGACGGCCTTTGCCCATTCGCCGAAAGACACCAACAATCTGATCGCCCATGTCGGCGGCGCGCCGCTGGTGGTGAAGCTGTTGCAGAGCACCCAGGGGCGCGGCGTCGTGCTGGCCGAGACCAAGAAGGCAGCGGAATCGGTGATCGATGCCTTTCGCGGCCTCGAGGCCAATTTCATCGTCCAGGAATTCGTCAAGGAAGCCGGCGGCGCCGATATCCGCTGCTTCATCGTTGGCGGCAAGGTGGTCGCGACCATGATGCGCCAGGGCGAGGCGGGCGAGTTCCGCTCCAACCTGCATCGCGGCGGTTCGGCGACCAAGGTCAAGGTGAGCAAGGATGAACGCAGCGCCGCGCTGCGCGCCGCCAAGGCGCTGGGGCTGTCGGTGGCCGGGGTGGATCTGTTGCGCTCCTCGGTGGGGCCGAAAATCCTGGAAGTGAATTCCTCGCCGGGTCTTGAGGGCGTTGAACGCACTTCGGGCAAGGATGTTGCCGGCATGATCGTGGAATATATCGAGGACCATGTGCGCCCGATTGCCCGCAAGACGGTGCGGCGCAAGAAGGCGGTGGCGGCGAAGGCTGCGAGCCAGGACCCTGCGTCCTGAACAGCTGATTGCGGACCGGCGGGGGGAGCCGGTCCGCTATATCAGGTCTGAAACCCGGGCAGGCCTGCATTTGCCGGGGGGAGCGGCAGGCCTGCCCGTTTCAATCAACCGGCCGGAATGATGACCTGGTCGACGACGTGGATGACACCATTCGAGGTCAGGATATCGGCCTGCACCACATTGGCATTGCCGACCCGGACACCATCTGTTGCATCGATGGCGAGCATCGAGCCTTGCACAGTCTCAACCGAAAGGGTCTGGCCGGCCAGCTGGTCCGACGTCACGCGTCCGGGGACGACATGATAGGTCAGCAGGCTGGCAAGCTCGGCCTGGTTTTCCGGCAGGAGCAGGCGTTCAACTTCGCCCTCGGGCAGGGCGGCGAAGGCTGAGTCCAGCGGCGCGAACACCGTGAACGGACCCTCGCCCTTGAGCGTGTCGACAAGACCGGCGGCCTGGACGGCAGCGACCAGCGTGCCGAACTGGCCGGCGGCAACAGCCGTATCGACGATGTCGGTCTGGGCCATGGCGGCATGGCCATGATGGTCCGACTTGGCCGAGGCCGGGGTGCCGGCAAAAGCCGGGGCAGAGAAGGCGGCGGCTGCGACGGCAGCCAGGGCAATGAGACGCATGATTGCGCTCCCGTTCTTGAGACAAGGGGGACCGCCGGTGGCCACCGGCGGTTTTGAGGACTGGGTCTCATGCATGTGACAGACGGGGTTACGCCAGCCCGGCGCGAACGGATGAATTTCTGTCCGATGTTTAATGTTGGGGGCTGGCCGGGCACTCAAGCCGTCCACGACGCCGGCCAGAAGGCCGCCTGTCAGCGAAAACCACTGTCTGCCAGTCTGTCATTTCGTCATCGGGGGCGAAATGGCATTGCAGTACAAGGGGATAGCGATTGTTTGCCCGTGACAGTCAGCCTGTCATCCTGCCACTGACTGTGATGCCCGGAGCGCCTGCCAGGACGCGCTGACGCACGGGCAGGCGCGGCGGGCCGGGTGAGGGCGGAGGATCGGGGTGGGGCCGACAATGTCAAAGAGCGCGAAATCCCTGTGATCATAGCCCGCCGGGGCCCGGGGTGGATAAGCCACGGATACACACCCCACCCAACACACCACCTTCCCCCGGAGGAGCGAAGCGAATTCCGGGGCCTGCCATGCGTTGGCGACCTGTCTGGATTCCCCTCCGGCAGGCCCCGAAACAAGTCCGGGGAAATAGTTCTTGGGTTTTATTCAAAAAATGCCCCGAGCGGCCACACCGCCCCCTGAACGCCATGCCGGGATCCGGCCAGGCTGGACTTGTCTCGTCAAGGGCGCGAAGCGCCGCTGCGCGGTCAGGACCCTTGACGAGACAAGTCCAGCCTGGCGCCCTGCCTGGCAAGGATTTCAGGGATGGCTCTGCCCGGCGCGGGCTGTGTCCCCGTTTTTTTGGTTGCCCGGGACATGGTCCGGCTTCGCCGGTGCGTGTCCCGACTCGGTGAGAGGCAATGCGGAACGGGTCACGCGATGACTACCCAAGTCGGGACACGGACCTGCTTCCTTGAAGCAGGACCATGTCCCGTTGGGGCTTAACCCTTCCCATACCCGCCACCGCCCGGCGTCCTGACCTCAACACTATCCCCCGGCTCGACATCAATCCGGAACAGACCAGGCAAGGCTTCCGTCTCGCCGCCCGCCCGCGTCACGCTCTGCTCGCCGCGCGCGGCATCGCCGCCGCCCGCCAGGCCAAACGGCGCTTCCTTGCGGCGTGAGGAGAGGAGGGCGACTTCCATCGCTTCCAGGAAGGTGACTTTGCGATCACTGCCATCGCCGCCGGGGAATTGGCCCGCGCCGCCGGATCCGGGGCGGATCCTGTGATGCTCCAGCCGGACCGGGAAGCGCCGTTCGAGCACTTCCGGGTCGGTCATGCGTGAATTGGTCATGTGGGTGTGGACGGCCGAGAGGCCGGCAAAGCCGTGGCCCTCATTATCGATGCCGGCCCCGGCGCCGCCGCAAATCGTCTCGTAATACTGGTGGCGCGCATTGCCGAAGGTGAGATTATTCATCGAGCCCTGGCTGGCGGCGAGGCGGCCGGTGGCGCCGAACAGGGCGTCGACGATCAGCTGGCTGGTCTCGACATTGCCGGCGACCACGGCGGCGGGCGGTTTCGGATTGAGCAGGCTGCCCTCCGGGATGATCAGCTCAAGCGGTTTCAGACAGCCCTCATTGAGCGGAATGGCATCGCCAACCAGGCAGCGGAAGACATAGAGCACGGCCGCGCGGGCGACCGATGAAGGCGCGTTGAAATTGCTCGGCCGCTGCGGCGAGGTGCCGGTGAAATCGACCACGGCGGAGCGTGTCGCCCGATTGACCCGGATCGCGACGCGGATCTCGGCGCCGTCATCGAGCTTGACGCTGTGCTCGCCATCGCTGAGCGCATCGATCACGCGGCGCACGGCGCGTTCGGCATTGTCCTGGACATGGCCCATATAGGCCTTCACCACATCGAGCCCGTTATCATCGACCAGCCGGCGCAATTCGTCAGCGCCCTTGGCGCAGGCGGCGAGCTGGGCCTTGAGGTCGGCGATATTCTGGTCCGGATTGCGTGCCGGCCAGGGCTTGGAGGCGAGGACGGCGCGGGTCTCGGTCTCGAGGAATTTTCCGCCGGACATGATCTTGATATTGCGGAATTGCACGCCCTCTTGCTCGATCGAGGTCGAGAAGGGCGGCATGGAGCCCGGCGCGATACCGCCGACATCGGCATGATGGCCGCGCGAGGCGACGTAGAAGATGCGCTCGCCGGTGGTCTCGTCATGGACGGGCGTCACAAGGGTGATGTCGGGCAGATGGGTGCCGCCATCATAGGGCGCATTGACGGCGACGGCATCGCCGGCCGAAAGGTCAGGATGGGCCTCGGCGGCGGCGCGCACGCTCGCCGACATGGAGCCGAGATGCACCGGCATGTGCGGGGCGTTGGCAACGAGGCCGCCTTCCGCGTCAAACACGGCGCAGGAGAAATCCAGCCGCTCCTTGATATTGACCGAATGCGCGGTGCGCTCGAGCGCCAGGCCCATTTGCTCGGCGACGCTCATGAAGCGCTTGTTGAACAGTTCCAGCCGGATCGGGTCCAGCGCGGTGTCGGCGGTCTCGGTGGCGAGGGCTTCGGTGCGGGTCAGTTTCAGCGTGCCATCGGGCAGGCGGGTGGCTGACCAGCCGGCATCAATGACGATGGTGGAATTGGGATCCATCACCAGGGCCGGTCCGGCGGCTTCGGCGCCCGCGCCAAACTGGTCGAGCCGGTAAAGCGGCGTCTCGCGCCATTGGCCGCGATCGAACACCTGCACGGAGGCGATGGCCTGCGGCGTCGTCGTCTCCTCGCTCATCGCGATCGACCAGCCCCGCGCGCCCGGCGGATCGGCCTCGGCCTCGACCATCACCGATTCAATCATCAGGGCTGCATCGGGCGCAAAGCCGAACAGGCGTTTATGGGCGGCGGCGAATGTGGCCTGCATCGCCGCGGGCTCGTCGACGGGCACCGGCAGGCTGGTGTCGGAGCCCTGCACGCGCAGACGCCATTCGGTGCGGGTGCGGATCTGGCCGGGGGTGAAGCCTTCGGCGGTCAGGCGGGCGGTGACGTCAGTCGCCAGATCGGCGGCGAGGGCGTGGGCGGTGTCGAGCCCGGCCTCGAAGTCCTGCTCGACGGCGGCCAGCTTGGTCTGGCGGATTTCTGCGAGTCCGATACCCAGCGCCGAGAGCAATCCGGCATAGGGGTGGATCAGCACAGAGGTCATGCCTAGGGCGTCGGCGACCTTGCAGGCGTGCTGCGCCCCGGCGCCGCCAAAGGCGGCCAGCGCATAGGCGGACGGGTTGACGCCCTGGCCGATGGAGATCTGCTTGATCGCCTGGGCCATGCTCTCGACGGCGACGGCGAGAAAGCCCTCGGCGGCCGCTTCCGGGCTGTCCAGCCCCATGGCGTCGGCCAGTGTCTGCAGTGCGGCGCGGCTGGCGGCGACGTCGAGCGGCGAGGCACCGTCTGTGCCGAAGACGAGCGGGAACCAGTCTGGTTGCACCCGGCCGAGCACGATATTGGCATCGGTGACGGCCGCCGGGCCGCCGCGGCCATAGCCGGCCGGGCCGGGCATGGCGCCGGCGCTCTCGGGGCCGACGCGGGCGCGTTCGCCGTCAAAGGTGAGCAGGGAGCCGCCGCCGGCAGCGACCGTATGGACGGCCATCATCGGGGCGCGCAGGCGGTGGCCGGCGACCAGGGTCTCTTGCACGCGTTCGAAAGTTTCGCCATCGAAGCGCGAGACATCGGTCGAGGTGCCGCCCATGTCGAAACCGATCACTTTGGGATGTCCGGCAGCGAGGGCCGTCTTGGCCATGCCGACCACACCGCCGGCCGGGCCGGACAGGACGGCATCGCGGGCATGGAAACCGGCCGCCGGGGCGAGCCCGCCCGAGGACTGCATGAAATAGAGCGGCGTGCCCTCCAGCCCGGCATCGACGCGATCGACATAGTCGCGCAGGACCGGGGTGAGGTAGGCATCGAGGACGGTGGTCGAGGCGCGTGGCACGATCTTGACCAGCGGGCTGGCAATGCTGGAACGGATCACGGTGGCAAAGCCGGCCTCGCGGGCCATCGCCTCCAGCCGCGCCTCGTGGGCGTCATTGCCATAGGCATGCATCAGCGTGATCGCGACCGAGGCGAAACCATCACGCTTCGCGGCAGCCAGCGCCTCGCGCACGGGGGCCTCGTCGAGCGGGACCCGCACGGCGCCGCCGGCATCGAGGCGTTCATCGACTTCCACCACGCGGTCGTAGAGCGGGTCGGGGCGCTGGATGTCGAGGGCGAAGATATCGGGCCGGGTCTGGTCGCCGATGACCAGCAGATCGGCAAAGCCGCGCGTGACCAGAAACAGGGTTTTTGCGCCCTTGCGTTCGAGCAGGGCATTGGTGGCCACCGTGGTGCCCATCTTGACCGAACCGACCGCCGCACCAGCGGCGAGGCGGCGCACGCCTTCGCTGGCGGCGTCGGGATAGTCGGGGCTTTCCGACAGCAGTTTGAGCGGATGCAGGCGGCCATCGGGGCCGCGGCCGATCACATCGGTGAAGGTGCCGCCGCGATCAATCCAGAACTCCCAGTCAGACATGAAAACTCCCGTCAAACCACTGTAGCGCGTCTGTGCCTGCAGCACGGTTTATCATGGTCTGCGCCGGCGTGAGCGGGTAAAGCTGACAAAATACGGCCAATCCGCTTGCCCCTCCCTGACGTATCCAGGGCAGGACACCTATATGGCCGCGCAAGGGACAATTCACGCATGCGCTTTTGGCACAAACTGGCAGCCCGCCTGCAGGGACGGGACAGCTTCCTCGACTGCGACGGCTGCGAAGCGGGCTCCGGCCTGGCCAGCGCCGAGCCGGAGCGCCGGGTGGAGGATGCCGAATTCGCCATGGCGCTGATCGGGCTGGGCGCCAAGATGGCCAAGGCCGACGGCTTTGTGACCCGCAGCGAGATCAAGGCCTTCTACGAGGTGTTCCGCCCGCCGCCGGAGGGGCGCGCCTCGCTTGACCGCGCCTTTGAACTGGCGATGCAGACCACGCTCGGCTTTGACGGCTATGCCCGGCGCCTGGCGCGGCGCTTCCGGGCCAATCCGGCCATTCTGGAAGATGTGCTCGACGGTCTGTTCCATATCGCCAAGGCGGACGGGGCGGTGACCAGTGACGAGCTGGACTATCTCAGCCAGGTGTCGGAAATCTTCGGTTTCTCGCCGCTGGAATTTCGCCGCATCAGCACGGCCCATATCGGCACCGCAGACGATGATCCCTATGTCATCCTGGGGATCGAGGCGGATATTTCCGATACCGATCTCAAGCGCGCCTACCGCCGAATCGCCTCGCAAAACCATCCCGACCGCATGATGGCGCGCGGTGCGCCGCTGGAAACCCAGCGATTTGCCAATGAAAAAATGGCAGTAATCAACGCGGCTTATGGCCAGATCCTTGCAGAGCGCGGGCTTAATGTCGGTGCCAGCAATTGACCTGGGGCAATGAAATGCCAACATTGAGGTCAGGGGCAAGGATGGATAGAGGCAAATGACCGAAACACATCATACCCAATCGGCAATCTTCTCCGGCGGCGCTGGCCGTGTCCTGCGCGATATTCTGGCGGCGATCATTGCGCTCGCCTTTGTCGGCGCGATGGTTTTCCTCGCGGTGATGCTGACAGCCGTCTTCCTGATCGTGGCCGGTGCGGCGCTGGTGACCTTCGGGGTCTACTGGCTCTGGATGAAGGTGCGCGGACGCCGCAAGGCGAGCGGTCCTGAAGTCTTGGTCGCAACGCGCGGCCCCGATGGCTGGACGGTTGACGGGCTCGGTTCCTGAACCGGACCAGCGCCCTGTAATGCCCGGGACAGATTTCGCAACGCACTGACATCAAACGTGCATGCGGCCTATACGCTGCGTGGCTTGTGCGCCGCGACGCGGCGGTCCATGAAGCGATATGCGTCTGCGTGATCTCCTCGCCCTGATCGCCGTCTGTGCCGTCTGGGGCGTCAACTTCGTCGTTGCCAAATTCTCGATCACGGGCTCACCGGGATGGGTGCCCGGATTCGAGGGCTCGCCGCCGCTCTTCTTCGCCTTCCTGCGCTTTGTGCTCCTGTTCGCCATCCTCTCGCCCTGGCTGCGGCCGCGCCCGCAGGACATGAAAGCGATGGTCGGTATCGCCCTGTCGATGGGCGCGCTGCAATACGCGCTGATGTTCCTGGGCCTGCAATGGGCGACGCCCTCGGGCATGGCGATCACGCTGCAGATGGGAGTGCCGTTCGCGACCCTGCTCTCGGTGGTGATGCTCAAGGAGCGCCTCGGCCTGCCGCGCATCACCGGCATCATCATCGCCTTTGCCGGCATTATCCTGGTCGTCGCACGGCCCGGCATTGGTGGGCTCTCCTTCGGCCTTCTGCTCGGGATCGGCGCCGCCTTCTCGGGTGCGCTGGGGATGATCCTCGTCAAACGCATGCCACTGGATTCGATGCGGATGCAGGCCTGGATCGGGCTGATCTCCTGGCCGCCCCTGCTGGCCTTGTCGCTGGCATTCGAGCACGACCAGATCGCCTCGGTGATGGCCGGCGGCTGGCCCTTCCTGCTGACGGTTCTCTTCACCGTCCTGCTGGTCAATGTGTTCGGCCATGGTGTGTTCTACAAGATGCTGCAGCGCTATGATGCGACCATGATCGCGCCCATCACCCTTTTGGCACCGCTGATCGGCGTTGTTTCCGGTATCGTCATCACCGGCGATGAGGCGGGCTGGCGCCTGTTTGTCGGCGGCGGCATGGCCCTCGTCGGTGTCGGTATTATCGCCCTGCGGCCCAACCGGGCCCTGCCGGAGGCGGGGCTGGCACGGGAGAAAAACCTGTGATGCCAACGCCGATTGCAGCCCCGTCACCCAATTTCAACGCGCGCAAATTGCCGGTCACGCTGATCGTGCTGCACTATACCGGCATGGAAAACGGCCCTGCGGCGCTCGCGCGGATGTGTGATCCGGCGGCCCAGGTCAGCGCCCATTACATGGTCGAGACCGATGGCCGGTTGTTCCAGCTGGTCGATGAGGATGAGCGCGCCTGGCATGCCGGGGTGGGCAGCTGGCGCGGCGAGCGCGATATCAATTCCGCCTCGATCGGGATCGAGATCGTCAATGGTGGCCATGATTACGGCCTGCCCGATTTTCCCGGCGTCCAGATCGCCCGCGTCATCGCCCTGGTGCAGGACATCATGGCGCGCCACGGGATCGGGCCGGGCGAGGTGATCGGTCATTCCGATATCGCACCGGGCCGCAAACAGGATCCCGGCGAGAAATTCCCCTGGGGTGCCCTGGCGGCTGCGGGCTGTGCCAGAGCCGTCGTGCCGGCGGCGCAGGCCGGCGCTGACCCGCAGGCGCAACTCGGCGCCATCGGCTATGGCCTTGAGGCCGGACTGCCGGCTGTGGTCGAGGCCTTCCAGCGGCGCTGGCGCCCGGCGCGCGTGGACGGCGTCATCGATGACGAGACGGCGCGCCTGATCGCGGCGGTGGCCGGCTAGCGCGCATCGACCAGGATTTCCTGTCTCCCGGCACAGCGAGACGCTAGTCTCTGCCGGCCGCAAGGCGCGGCGATTCTGGGGAGACACCATTATGAAAAAACTGATTGCCGAGTTCATCGGCACGTTTGCGCTTGTCCTGTTCGGTTGCGGCGCTGCCGTGCTGGCCGGAGCCGAGATCGGACAATTGGGCATCGCGCTCGCCTTCGGTCTGGCGATTGTCGCCATGGCCTATGGCATCGGCCCGATCTCCGGTTGTCACGTCAATCCCGCCGTCAGCTTCGGCGTCTTCATGGCCGGACGCATGGAACTCAAGGACATGGTCGGCTACTGGGTCGCCCAGACGCTGGGGGCCATCGCCGGTGCGGCCTTGCTGATGTTCCTGCTCTCCAACAGCGCTGGCGGCTTTGCCGGCAATCTGGGCCAGAATGGCTGGGGGCCGGGCTATCTCGGCGAGTATTCCATGGTCGCTGCGCTCGCCTTCGAGATCGTGATGACCTTCCTCTTCGTCGTCGTGATCCTCGGCGTCACGGGACCGGGCGGCAATGCCGCCTTTGCCGGTCTCGCCATCGGCCTCACCCTGGCGGTGATCCACATCACCGGCATCCAGGTGACCGGTGTGTCGGTGAATCCGGCGCGCTCGATCGGACCGGCCCTGCTGGCCGGCGGCAGCGCGATCGGCCAGCTTTGGCTCTTCATCGTCGCCCCTCTGGTCGGTGCAGCCCTGGCCGGTCTCGCGGTCAAGATGAAGCTGATCGCCGCAGACTGAGACGCATAAAGCATGGGGGCGCTCACCGCTTCACCCTGCCGGTGCAGGACAGCGGCGGCGCCCCTTTTGTCCGCCATACTGGCGGGAGAGCCCGGCCCTGGCCGGGTGATCACGAATGAGAAAGCCTCTGCCATGTCTGCCAATATCGCCATCCCGCCCATATTGCAGATCGGCGCCGGAGCGCTCGGTGAGATCGCGCCGATCCTGGCGCGGCTGGGCTGCAGCAATCCGCTGATCGTCAGCGACACGGTGCTGGGCAAGATCGGGCTGACCGGCCAGCTCACCGCCTTGCTCGACGCGGCCGGCCTTCCTCACGCCCTGTTCGACGGCACCGAGCCGGAACCTTCCGATGCCTGCGTCATGGCGGGCGTGCAGGTCTTGCGCGCCGGATCGCCGCGCGGGGCCTACGATGCAGTGATCGCGATAGGCGGCGGCAGTGTGATCGATACGGCCAAGGTGATGGCGGTGCTGGCCACCACGGGCAAGACCATCCGCGAGATCGCCGTGCCGGCCGTGGTGGCACCGGTCGGCCTGCCGGTGATCGCCATTCCGACGACGGCGGGCACGGGCTCGGAAGTGACGCGCGTCGCCGTGATCACCGAGGCGGTCAATGACGAGAAACTCCTGTGCATGGGACCGGGCCTCGTCTCCGCTGCCGCCATCATCGACTTTGAGCTCACACTCGGCCTGCCGCCGCGCACCACCGCCGATACCGGGCTGGACGCGCTCACCCACGCCATCGAGGCGCATGTCAGCCGCAAGGCCAACCCCTTCTGCGACCAGCAGGCCCTCGCCGCGATGCGCCTGATCGGCCCCAATCTGGAAACCGTCTACACCGACCCGCAAGACCGCACCGCCCGCGAGGCGGTGATGCTCGGCGCGACGCTCGCCGGCATCGCCTTCTCCGGCGCCTCCGTCGCCCTGGTTCACGGCATGAGCCGCCCGATCGGCGCGCATTTCCATGTGCCGCACGGGCTGTCCAACGCGATGCTGCTGGCGAAGGTCACGGAGTTCTCGCTGGCGGCGGCGCCGGAACGCTATGCCGCCTGCAGCCGGGCGATCGGTTTTGCCGAGGCCGGTGATGATGTGGGCGCTGCCCATGCCAAGCTGATGGCGGGGCTCAACCGGATCGTGGCGGCACTGGAAGTGCCGACGCTCTCCGGCTTCGGCATCGACCGCGCCCGCTATTTCGAGATGATCCCGGTGATGGTCGAGCAGGCGCTGGCGTCGGGCTCCCCGGGGAATAATCCAAGAGTGCCGACGGCGGCGGAGCTGGCGGGACTGTATGAGGCGGTTTGGGGGTGAGGGGGTATTCGCTCCCAAAAACCAAACGCTTGTCATCCCTGACGGATGCCCCGCGAATGCGGGGCGCAGATCAGGGACCCAGAACCACCAAGTTTCACTCAATCAGGCTCAGGCGCAGGCGGCATCCGACCTGACACACAAGCACCAACCGTCGGGCGTCTGGGTCCCTGATCTGCGCCCGGATCGCTGCCGCGTCCGGGCATCCGTCAGGGATGACAAGCGTTTGGTGATTTATGAGTGGAAGAGATGGCGTTGCGGTGACGCCTCCCACCACCCCCGCCGCTTGACCGCACCTCTCACTTCAACCACATATCCTCCCGATCAGGTGGCTGGGCGGCCGCGGTGTCAGGCTTGAAAAGGCGGCACCGAGGAAAGTCCGGGCTCCACGGAGACAAGGTGCCGGGTAATTCCCGGCGGGGGTGACCCCAGGGAAAGCGCAGCAGAGAAAGACCGCCGGACGTGCGCGTCCGGTAAGGGTGAAACGGTGCGGTAAGAGCGCACCGCCCCGACCGCAAGGAAGGGGGCTAGGCAAGCCCCACCTGGAGCAAGACCGAATAGGGATGGGCCGTGGCCTCGGCCACACATGCGTCTCCGCATGCCATCCGGGTAGGTCGCACCAGGCATGTCGCAAGGCATGTCGCAGATGAATGGTCGTCGCGCTTTTTCCAATCTGGAAAAAGCGACACAGAACCCGGCTTACAGGCCACCTGATCCCATTTCCTCCCATTCATTCCTTAACGGCCCTGTGGATATTAACTTAATGTTCCCTTGTTGTTCTCAGTTTAGCCATATTTGATTACTTCAAAAGGCGCTTCAATCCATAGAAATCGATGCTTTCGGCGTTGTTTCCCATCTGATCCCATGTTATCCCATGGTTAACCATACGGGGACGGATCGGTATGGCCGGGGAGCAATTCGCGCGTGTTTTTATCAACCACCATTAATGGCGTTGACGCCAAGGGACGGGTATCGGTGCCAGCCGATTTCCGCTCGGTGGTGCGTGGTGGCGACTTCGACGGCATCATCGTCTGGCCCTCCTTTGACGGTCCCTATCTGGAAGGTGGCGGCCAGGCCCTGCTCGACAGCTATCAGCGTCTGATCGAGGATATGGATCCCTATGACGAGGCGCGCATCGCTTTCGAGCGCGCCATTTTCGGCGCCGCGCGTCCGCTCGCTTTTGACGCGACCGGCCGGGTCACCCTGCCGAAGGAATTGATCGATCATGCCGGGCTGGCCGGGAAGGCGACCTTTGTCGGTCTCGGTTCGCGCTTCGAGCTTTGGTCGCCGGAGGCCTATGCCGAACACCAGGCGGCTGCGCGCAGCTTTGCGCGCGAGAACAAGCGCTCCCTGCGACTCGTTCCGCGTCCGGGAGGCAGCGCATGAGCCATCTCCCCGTCATGCTCGATGAAGTCGTGCGTGCGCTCGAGCCGCGCGATGGCGCGCTCTATATCGATGGCACTTTTGGCGCTGGCGGTTATTCGCGCGCCATATTGTCGGCCGCCGATTGCCGCCTGATCGGGATTGATCGCGATCCCAGTGTTGTCCCGGCCGCCGAACAGCTGGGCAAGGCCTCAGGCGGGCGTTTCGTCTTCGTGCAGGCGCCCTTCTCCAAAATGGCCGAGGTCATCACCGCCAATGGCGGTGAGACGGTGGACGGTATCGTGCTCGATATCGGCGTTTCCTCGATGCAGATCGACCAGGCCGAGCGCGGTTTCTCCTTCATGCGCGCCGGCCCGCTCGACATGCGCATGGCGCGTTCCGGCGCCAGCGCCGCCGATGCGGTCAATCTGCTGAGCGAGCAGGAGCTTGCAGACATATTTTATGTTTACGGCGATGAGCGCCGCTCGCGCCGCATCGCCAAGCAGATTGTCGAGGCCCGCGCCGAGGCTCCAATCGAGACGACAGACCGCCTCGCGGCGATCGTGACCCGCGCAACGGGCGGAAAACATTCAAAGATTCATCCGGCCACCAAAGTCTTCCAGGCCTTGCGCATCTATGTGAATGACGAATTGGGCGAACTGGCCCGCGCGCTCGAAGCCGCTGAGCAAATTCTCGCACCGCGCGGGCGCCTCGTCGTGGTTACTTTCCATTCACTGGAGGACCGCATGGTGAAGGACTTCCTGCGGGCCCGTTCGGGCCAGGCAGGGGGAGGCGGTTCGCGCCATATGCCTGCAGCAGATACCGGTCCCGCCATCGATCCGAGTTTTTCCCTGTTGCACCGCAAGGCGTCGGCCGCCAGCGCGGCGGAGATCGCCGTCAATCCACGGTCTCGCTCGGCCAAGCTGCGCGTCGCCATTCGTACCGAAGCCCCGGCCTGGTCAGCCGATCCGGCGGTTTCGGATAAAGTTGTGTCGCTTGCACGTCTGGAGGCAGCGTTATGATCCGCACGTTCAACGCCATTGCCCTCGTCGTCGCCGTCGCTCTCGCCGGCGCGCTCTATGTGGCCAAGACCGAAGCCAAGAACTCCCAGGAGCGTCTGGAGGATATCCAGTCGCAGCTGGTCGAGGAGCGGCGCCAGATCAATGTCCTCAATGTCGAGATCGCGCATCTGGAAGACCCCGAGCGGCTGCGCCTGCTGGCGCGGCGCTATCTCGGTTTCGAACCCCTCGACACGAGCCGCGAAGTGGCGTTGAGCGATTTGCCCTTGCTGGCCGACCCCGGCGTCGAGATCGAGCAGCCGCGCCGCGAAGGCCTGCTGGTCAACCAGACCGACCAGGCATTGGCGCTGGCCGAGCCGCGTGAGGTTGGGGGGCAGAACTGATGCGCTGGTGGCCCTTTCGCCGTCAAGTTTCAGCCGAGTCCCGCAGTGTCGGGCCGCCACCCATGGCCGAAGCGGCGCCGGCCGACATGTCGCGCCTGCTGCGTATTGAAAGCACGGAAATCAGGGCCCTGGACGCCGCACGCGGCCGGTTGAAGATTGTCGGCCTCGCTCTGGCGCTCAGCTTTGGCGTGCTCGGGGTGCGGGCTGTCGAGTTGGCTGTCACCAGTCCGGCCCATGCGACGGCCGCGCGTCCGGCGCCCCAGGAAGTGGTGCGCGGTGACCTGTTTGACCGCACCGGCCAGGTCCTGGCCACGACCCTGCAGACCCATTCCCTGTTTGCCGACCCGTCCCTGGTCTGGGATGCGGCCGAGACGGCCGAGGCCCTCGCCACCGTGCTGCCCGATCTCGATGTCGAGGCCGTCACGCGCGATCTGTCCTCGCACCGGCGCTTTGTCTGGATCCAGCGCAATCTGACCCCGCGCCAGCGCCAGGCTGTTTTCTCCCTCGGCCTGCCGGGCCTGGATTTCCGCCTTGAACCGCGCCGGGTCTATCCGCGCGGCCGCCTGGCAGCGCATATTGTCGGCTATACGGATCGTGACCTGCACGGCCTGGCCGGCGCCGAGCGCTCCTTCGATTCAGCCTTGTCCTCCAGCGATGGACGCCCGGTGGCGCTGTCGATCGATATGGGTGTGCAATTCCATCTCGATGAAGTCCTGCGCACGACAATGGATGAATTCAATGCGCTGGCGGCGTCGGGCATTGTGATGAATGTGCGCACCGGCGAGATCGTCGGCATGGTCTCGCTGCCTGATTACGACCCGAACCGGCCCAATGATGCGTCCGGCAATGAGCGTCTCAACCGCTCCGCCCAGTCGGTCTATGAAATGGGCTCGACCTTCAAGGCCTTCACCGTCGCCATGGCGCTGGAGGGCGGCACGGCGACGCTGGAGACCGGCTATGATGCCACCCAGCCGCTGCAGATCGGCGGCCATACCATTCATGACTTCCACGGTGAGCGGCGCTGGCTGACCCTGTCCGAGATATTCATTCACTCCTCAAATATCGGCTCTTCGCGCATCGCGCTGGAAGTCGGCGCCGAGGGGCAGAGGGAGTTTCTCGGCCGCATGCGTCTGCTCGAGCGCGCCCCGATCGAGCTGGCCGAGAGCGCTGATCCCTTGCTGCCGCGCAATTGGGGTCCGACGGAAACTGCGACGATCTCCTATGGTCACGGCCTTGCCGTCAGCCCGATCGCCACAATCGCGGCCTTCGCTGCCATCGCCAATGACGGCATCTATGTCGCGCCAACCCTGCAGCCGGTCGCGGCTGACGAGACGATTGTCGGTGAACGGGTCATGGAAGCGCAGGCTGCCCGGGACGTGATGGCGCTGATGCGCGAGAATGTCACCGACGGCACCGGCGGCCGCGCCGAGGCGCCCGGCTATCTCGTCGCCGGCAAGACCGGCACGGCGGAAAAACCCTCGCGCGGTGGCTATGACCGCAATCGCCTGATCTCCTCCTTCTCGGCCGTCTTCCCCTATAACGACCCGCAATACGCCATCCTCGTCCTGCTTGATGAGCCGCACGGCAATGAGTCCACCCATGGTTATTCGACCGGCGGCTGGACCGCTGCGCCGGCCGTGGGCGAGATTGTCTCGCGCATTGCGCCTATCCTGGGTGTCGAGCGGTCCGATGCCGATCACAATGAGCGGGCGGCGCTGGTCCGTGCTGCGCTGATGCCGGAGGCGATTCCGTGATCCTGTCTGCGCTGCTCGACCCGTCCATCATCCCAGCCGAGGCAGGCGGGATCGAAATCGCCGGCCTGACGCTGGACAGCCGGGCGGTGAAGCCCGGTTTTCTGTTCGCCGCCCTGCCGGGCGTGAAGCTGCATGGCAGCGCCTTTGCGGCGCAGGCGGTTGATCGCGGTGCTGTCGCCATCCTGTCCGACCGGCCGATTGCCGATTGCGCCGTGCCGGTCATTGTCGTTGACGACGCCCCTGCGGCCCTGGCGGCGATGGCGGCGCGCTTCTATCCGCGCCAGCCCGGCCATGTGGTGGCGATCACCGGCACCAATGGCAAAAGCTCGACCGTGGAATTCCTGCGCCAGATCTGGACGGCCGCCGGTCTTGATGGTGCCAGCCTCGGCACGCTCGGCGTCGCACGCGGCAACAGCCTGGAGACCACCGGCTACACCACGCCCGATGCCGTCGCCCTGCACCACGCCCTTGATGCGCTGGCCGCCGACGGCGTCACGCATCTGGCAATGGAGGCCTCGAGCCATGGTCTGAAGCAGCGGCGGATGGACGGGGTGCGCCTGACGATCGGTGCCTTCACTAATCTGACCCAGGACCATCTCGATTATCATCCGGATTTCGATGACTACTTCGCGTCCAAGGCGCTGCTGTTCACCGAACGCCTGCCCGGGCACGCCGGCGCGGTGATCAATGTCGACTCCCCGTGGGGCGAGCGCATGGCCGATCTGGCCCGGGCGCGCGGTCTGAAGCTGACAACGATCGGCTGGCGCGGCAAGGATCTCCAGATCCGGGAAATCACACCGCGGCCAGCCAGCCAGGATGTGGTGTTCGCCTGGCAGGGTATCGAGCATCAGGTCGAGGTGCCGCTGGTCGGCGAATTCCAGATCCTCAACGCGCTCGGCGCAGCGGCAATTGCCCTGACCGAAGGCATCGAGCTCAAGACTGTACTCAAGACGCTGGGTCAGCTGGGCGGCGTGCCCGGCCGGCTGGAAAAGGTCGGCGAGACGGAGGCAGAGGCCCCGGTGCTGGTCGACTACGCCCACACGCCCGACGGCCTCGACAAATTGCTGCGCTCGGCCCGTCCGCACACGCGCGGCCGCATCATCCTGGTGTTTGGCTGCGGCGGGGATCGCGATGCCAGCAAGCGCGCCAGGATGGGCGCCATTGCCGCCAGCCAGGCCGACCACGTCATCGTCACCGATGATAATCCACGCTCCGAGGATGCGGCCCTGATCCGGGCGGCGATCCTGGAGGGCTGCCCCGAGGCCGAGGAAATTGCCGACCGTGCCGCCGCTATCGCGCGCGGCGTTGCCATGCTGCAGCCGGGCGATTGCCTGCTGCTGGCGGGCAAGGGGCATGAGACCGGTCAGACGATTGGCGGCATCGTCCATCCGTTTAATGATCGCGAAGAGGGCCGCAAGGCGCTGCTCGCCCGCAAGGCCTATCTGCGACAGGAGGGCGAGCATGTCTGAACCCCTGTGGACCGCCCGGCAGGCGATGGCAGCAACCGGCGGCATGCTGGTCGGTGATGCCGGCTGGAGCTGTGGCGGGCTGTCGATCGATACGCGGTCCATCGTGCCGGGCGACCTCTTCGTCGCGCTCAAGGATGTCCGCGACGGGCATGATTTCGTCACCGATGCCATGGCGCGCGGCGCGGCGGCCTGCCTGGTCTCCGATGCCTCCAACTGTCCGGGCCCGGCCCTGAAGGTCAAGGACACGCTTGTTGCCCTGCGCGCGCTGGCAGCTGCAGCGCGCGATCGCAGCAAAGCCATCCGCATCGCGGTGACCGGCAGCGTCGGCAAGACCAGCGTCAAGGAAGCGCTGGCCGCTGTCCTGCGCGCCGCCGGTCCGGCGCACTGGAGCGTCAAATCCTACAATAATCACTGGGGCGTGCCGCTGACCCTGGCGCGCATGCCGGTCGAGACGCAGCGCGCCGTGTTCGAGCTGGGCATGAACCATGCCGGCGAAATCCAGGACCTCGCCTCACTGGTGCGCCCGCAGATCGCGCTGATCACCCGTATCGCACCGGCGCATCTGGAGCATCTGGGCACGATAGAGGCGATCGCCGATGCCAAGGCCGAGATCTATGAAGGCCTCGAGCCGGACGGCGTCGCCATCTATCCCGCGGACGATCCACTGGCCGAGCGCCTGGCCGAGCGTGCCCGCAATTCCAGTGCCGCCTTCATGCTTGATTTCGGGCGCAGCGCCACAGCCGCCATCCGGATGGAGAGCTTCGAGACGGGACTTGGCGGGAGTGACGGGGTCGTCAATGTCATGGGCGTGCGTGTCCCTTTCCATCTCGCCGCGACCGGCGAGCACTGGGCCTGGAATGCCGGTGCGGTGTTTGCCGCTGCCGCGGCTTGCGGGCTCGACCCGCGCCAGGTGGCCGAGACACTCAGTACTGTAGATGCCGAGCCCGGCCGCGGTCGCGCTGTCAGGGTCGCGCTGCCGCGCGGCGGTGAATTCACCCTGCTCGACGATGCCTATAATGCCAATCCGGTCTCGATGGCCGCCGCAATTGCCTCGCTGGGCAGTGCCAAGCCCGGACCGGGCGGGCGCCGCATCGCGGTGCTCGGTGACATGCTGGAGCTGGGTCCGCGCTCGGCGGAGCTGCATCGCGGTCTCGCAGCGCCCCTCGGCGAGGCCGGCGTCGATGTGGTGTTTTCCTGTGGACCCTTGATGCGCGAGCTGCACGAGGCCTTGCCGGACCGGCTGCAGGCGGGCTATGCGCCCAGCGCCGGCGAGGGGCGGGACATGGTCGCGTCGGCCATTCGCGCCGGCGATATTGTGTTGATCAAGGGATCGAATGGCTCCGGCCTTCATAAAATAGCCGCCGTTCTGGCCGACGGCTCTGCATTCACGAAGACGGAGGTCTGAGCCGCCCATGCTGTACTTGCTGTTTGCGCCAATGGCGGACGATTTCCAGATCGCCAACCTGTTTCGCTACATCACCTTCCGCTCCGGCGGCGCATTGATGACGGCGATGCTGATCGCCTTCGTTTTCGGCCAGCCGATGATCGGCTGGTTGCGGCGCAAGCAGGGCAGGGGGCAGCCGATCCGCGCTGAAGGTATTGAGCGCCATGTGATCGAAAAGGCCGGCACCCCGACCATGGGCGGTTTCCTGATCCTGCTCGGGGTGATGGTTGGCACGCTGCTCTGGGCCGATCTGAGCAATGCCTATGTCTGGATCGTGATTTTCGTGACCGCCGGTTTCGGCATTATCGGCTTCATCGACGATTATCAGAAGGTCACCAAGCAGACGACGGACGGGCTGGGCAGCAAGCTTAAACTGCTTGGCGAGTTCATCATCGCCCTGATCGCGGTGTGGTGGGCGACGGCGACGGCGACGGCCAACGGGATGGATCCCGCCGTGACGACATCCATCAGCTTTCCCTTCTTCAAGGATTTCCTGCTCAATCTCGGCCCGCTCTTTCTGGTGTTCGGCTGTCTGGTGATTGTCGGTTCGGGCAATGCGGTCAACATGACCGACGGGCTCGACGGTCTGGCCATCGTGCCGGTGATGATTGCGGCCGCGACCTTCGGCGTCATCGCCTATGTCGTCGGCCGGGTCGATTTCGCCGAATATCTGCAAATCCTCTACACGCCGGGGACCGGTGAAATTCTGGTCTTCTGCAGCGCCCTGCTGGGGGCCGGACTCGGCTTCCTGTGGTGGAATGCACCGCCGGCCATGATTTTCATGGGCGATACCGGTTCGCTCTCCCTGGGCGGCGCGCTCGGCGTCATCGCAGTCGCAGTCAAGCACGAGATCGTGCTGGCCATTGTCGGCGGGCTGTTCGTGCTGGAAATGGTCTCGGTCATGGTCCAGGTCGCCAGCTTCAAACTGACCGGCAAGCGCGTCTTCCGCATGGCGCCGATCCATCACCATTACGAGAAAAAGGGCTGGGCCGAGCCGACCATCGTGATCCGTTTCTGGATCATTGCGGTGATCCTGGCGCTGGTCGGCCTTGCCACACTCAAGCTGAGATAGGCGATGATCCCTGTCCATGCCTTCAAGGGGCGCCGTGTTGCCGTCTTCGGGCTGGGCCGCACCGGCCTTGCCACCATCCGTGCCTTGCTGGCCGGCGGCGCCGAAGTCTCGGCCTGGGATGATTCCGAAGCCTCGCGCGCCGCTGCCGAGGCGCAGGGCTTCGTGCTCGACGATCTCAATCGCCGCGACTGGGGCGATATTGCAGCTTTGGTGCTTTCGCCCGGCGTGCCCCTGACCCATCCCAAACCGCACCGCATGGTCGAGCTGGCCCATGCGGTCGGCGCGCCGGTGATCGGCGATATCGAGCTCTTCGCCCTGGAAGTGCAGGCCATGCCGGCCAAGCGGCGGCCGAAAATCATCGGCATCACCGGCACCAATGGCAAATCCACCACCACGGCCCTGATCGGCCACATCCTGCGCGAGGCCGGACGCAATGTGACCGTGGCCGGCAATATCGGCGATGCGGTGCTGGCCCAGGACCCGCCGCGGCCGGGCTCGTATTTCGTGCTGGAGCTTTCCTCCTACCAGATCGATCTGACGCAGAGCCTGCAATGCGATGTCGCGATCATGCTCAACATCACCCCGGACCATATCGACCGGCATGGCGATTTCGCCGGCTATTTCGCGGCCAAGCAGCGCCTGTTTGCCATGCAGGGCCCGCAGGGCGTTGCCGTCATCGGGGTCGATGATGCCGAGACCAGTGATTTCTATTCGCGGCTGAGGATGCAGCGCCCCGACGCGCAATTGCTGCCGATTTCCTCCGGTCGCGTGGTGCCGCACGGTGTCTATGCGCTCGGCGACCAGGTCTATGAGGCGCTCGGTGTCGCGCCGCAGTCGGTGATGCAGCTGGAGCGCGCCCGCGCACTGCCGGGCCGTCACAATGCCCAGAATATCGCCGCCGCGCTGGCGACTGTGCGCATGCTTGGCATTGGCGCCCGCGTCGCCGCCGATGCGATCGCGAGTTTTGGCGGACTGGCGCATCGCCAGGAACAGGTTGGCGAGCTGGGCGGCGTGCGCTTCATCAATGACAGCAAGGCGACCAATGCCGAGGCCGCGATGCAGGCCCTGGCCTGTTATGATCCGATCTACTGGATCGCCGGCGGCCGTCCCAAGGCAGGCGGGCTGGAGGTGCTGAAGCCCTTCTTCCCCCGGATCGCCAAGGCCTATCTGATCGGCGAGGCCGAGGGCCGCTTTGCCCGCGAACTCGACGGCAGGCTGGCCTATGAGCGTTGCGGCGATCTGGCGACCGCCACTGCGGCGGCCTGCCGCGATGCCCTGGCCGATGGCCGTCCCGGCGCAGTGGTGCTGCTGTCACCGGCTGCGGCCTCCTTTGACCAGTTCGCGAATTTCGAGGCGCGCGGTGATGCCTTCCGCAGCCTGGTCGCCGGCCTCGACGCGCCGGTCAGCGATGCGGAGACGGGGGCATGATCGTCTGGCTGCCGCGGGCCGTGGCCTCCTGGTGGCGCGGCATTGACCGGACCCTGTTGTTTGTCATCCTGGCACTGATCACCACCGGCATTGTGCTGTCGATGGCCTCCAGCCCGGCGGCGGCAGCGCGGCTGGGCCTGGACGACCCCTTCCATTTTCTCTACCGGCAGGTGGCCTTCTCCCTGATCGGCGTGGTCGCCATGCTGGCGATATCGAGCCTGAACCCGAAAGGGGCGCGGCGGCTGGCCGCCCTGGTACTGGTCGGGGCTTTCGTGTTGATGCTTGCGACCTTGCTGGTCGGCTATGAGGTCAAGGGCGCGACGCGCTGGCTGCGCTTCGGCTCCTTTTCGCTGCAGCCCTCGGAATTCCTCAAACCCGCACTGCTGGTCACGGTCGCCTGGCTGTTTGCCGAGGAAAAGCGCGGCGCCCCCATCCCGGGGCGGCTGATTGCGTTTGGCATCTACCTGGCGGCTGTCGGGCTGTTGATGGCGCAGCCGGATTTCGGACAATCAGTATTGCTGACCTTGTGTTTCGGCGGCGTCTTCTTTGCCTCCGGCCTGTCCTGGCTGTGGGTCTCCGTCCTCGGCGGACTGGCCGTGACCGGTTCGGGACTGGCCTATCTGACAATGCCGCACGTGGCCGCGCGGGTGCAGAGCTTTATCAATCCGGAAAACAACGAGACCTATCAGATCGACCGCGCCATCGAGGCGATCTCGCGCGGCGGGCTGACCGGGGTCGGGCCGGGCGAGGGCGAGGTGAAGCACCTTCTGCCGGACGCCAATACCGATTTCATCTTCTCCGTCGCGACCGAGGAATTCGGCCTTCTGGCCTCGCTGTCCATCATCGGCCTGTTCGCCATTCTGGTGACGCGCGCCTGGAACCAGGCGATGCGCCTGAATGACCATTTTGCGCAGCTGGCGGTGGCCGGCCTGGCGCTGCAATTCGGGCTGCAGGCGCTGATCAACATCTCTGTGAACTTGAACCTGATCCCGCCGAAGGGCATGACATTGCCATTCGTTTCCAATGGAGGGTCGTCCATGCTCGCCCTGACTTTTGCGGCTGGCCTGATGCTGGCATTCACGCGCCGCCGTCCCGGTGCCTATTCCATGCAATATTCCGCATGACCCCGCGTCGCTGTCTGATTGCTGCCGGTGGTACCGGCGGGCACATGTTTCCCGCTCGCGCCGCCGCCGAGGCGCTGATCGCGCGCGGCTGGCAAGTGCGCCTGGTGACCGATGCGCGCGGGCTCAAGCACACGGTGGATTTTCCCGCCGTGGCGATTGACGAGATCCATGCCGCCAGCCCGTCGACCAAGAACCCGGTCAAGATGGCAAAGGCCGCCCTGGAGCTGGGCAAGGGGCTGAGCGAGACACGCGCCATCATCAAGCGCTGGAAGCCCGATGTCGTGGCCGGTTTTGGCGGCTATCCCGCCTTTCCGGCGCTGGCAGCCGCCCAGACGATGGGCATCGCCTATGCCATCCATGAACAGAATGCCGTGCTCGGCCGCGTCAATCGTGTCTTCGCGGGACGGGCGGGCTTTGTTGCCTCCGGTTTCGAGCGGCTTGACCGGCTCTCGGCCCAGGGCCGCAAGCACCATCTGCTGACCGGCAATCCGCTGCGCCAGCCGATCCTCGATGCCCGCGCCGCCGGCTATACGCCGATCACGCCGGACGGGCGGATCAATCTGCTCATCCTCGGCGGCAGTCTCGGCGCGCGTCTCTTGTCAGAGACCGTGCCGGCGGCGATCACAAAACTCCCGGAATCGCTTCGTTCCCGCCTTGATGTGGTCCAACAAACCCGGGAAGACTCGCTGGCTATGGCGCGAGATATCTACCAGGCCTGCGGCGTGAACGCCCGATGCGAACCCTTCTTCGAGGATGTCGGCGCGCTCTATGCCGCCTCGCATCTGATCATCGCCCGCGCCGGGGCCTCGACCGTGTCGGAGATTGCCGGTGTCGGACGTCCGGCGATCTTCTGCCCGCTGGCGATTGCCGCCGATGATCACCAGAGCGCCAATGTCGAAGGCCTTGTCGACGCGCTCGCCGCCGACACGCTGCCGGAAGCCGAATTTACCGCCGAGCGTCTGGCCGGCCTTTTGCAATCCCGCCTGTCTGATCCGGTGGATCTGGCCGAGCGCGCCGCTGCTGCGCGTTCGCTGGGCCGCCCCGATGCCGCACAAGCACTGGCCAAGGCCGTTGAGGGCCTGGTTCGAGGAGCACTGACATGAAATTTGCCGCTTTGCCTTTCCCGGTCGGCCCGGTCCATTTCGTCGGCATTGGCGGCATTGGCATGAGCGGTATCGCGGAGGTGATGCTCAATCTGGGCTATGCCGTGCAGGGCTCGGACATCAAGGCCAATCCCAATGTCGAACGCCTGCGTTCGCTTGGCGCGACGGTGGCGATCGGTCATGCCGGCGAGAATGTGACCGGGGCGGGCGCCATCGTCGTGTCTTCGGCGATCCGGCCGAACAATCCCGAACTCGTCGCAGCGCGCGCCGCCAAGATCCCGGTCGTGCGCCGGGCTGAAATGCTGGCCGAGCTGATGCGGCTGAAATTCGCCGTCGCCGTCGGCGGCACCCATGGCAAGACCACCACGACCTCGCTGGTCTCGGTGCTGATGGATGCGGCGGGTGTCGATCCGACGGTGATCAATGGCGGCATCATTTCCGCCTATGGCTCCAACGCCAAGGTCGGTCTGGGCGACTGGATGGCGGTTGAGGCGGACGAGTCCGACGGCTCCTTCCTGAAGCTGCGCGGCACCGTCGCCATCGTCACCAATATCGATCCGGAACATCTTGAGCATTACGGTGATTTCGACACGCTGCGCGAAGCCTTCTACCAATTCGTCGAGAACCTGCCCTTCTATGGCTTCGCCGTGCTCTGCACCGATCATCCCGAGGTCCAGAGCCTGGCCAGCCGGGTCCAGGATCGGCGCGTCATCACCTATGGCTTCAACCCCCAGGCTGATGTGCGGGTGGAGAATCTGCGCTCCGACGCCAAGGGCGCGACCTTCGATGTCTGTTTCCGCATTCGCGGCCAGGAAGCGGAGCGCTGGAGCGATGTCTTCCTGCCGATGATGGGCGAGCATAATGTGCTCAACACGTTGGCCGCGCTGGCGACGGCTCGCGAGCTGGGCCTGACCGAGGCGGCGGGCAAGAAGGCGCTGGCCGAGTTCGGCGGCGTCAAGCGGCGCTTCACCAAGACCGGCGAGTGGAAGGGCGCCAGCATTGTCGATGATTACGGCCACCATCCGGTCGAGATCACGGCCGTGCTGAAGGCCGCGCGCCAGGCGTCCACCGGCAAGGTGATCGCCGTGATGCAGCCCCACCGTTTCAGCCGCCTGCACGATCTGTTCGACGATTTCTCGACCTGTTTCAATGATGCCGACAGCGTGCTCGTCGCCGATGTCTATACCGCCGGTGAAGACCCGATCGAGGGCTATGACCGCGACCATCTGGTCGAGAGCCTGCGCTCCCACGGCCATCGCGATGCCAATCCGGTGACCCGCGCCACGGTCGCCGCCGAAGTGGCCAGCCGCGCCGCCTCCGGCGATGTCGTCGTCTGCCTCGGCGCCGGCGATATCACGCAATGGGCCTATGCCCTGCCGGGAGAGCTGGAGGCGCTGGGTTGAGCCTGATTGAGCGCCTTCCTCCGGTTCGCGGCAAATATATTGAAGCAGCGCCCCTGAAAGACATCACCTGGCTGCGCGTGGGCGGTCCGGCGCAGGTGCTGTATCTGCCCGCCGACGAGTCCGACCTGGCGCGCTTTCTCGCTGAAACGCCCGATGAAATTCCTGTGCATGTGCTCGGTGCCGGCTCCAATACGCTGGTGCGCGATGGCGGTGTGCCCGGCGTGGTGATCCGGCTGGCGGGCGCTTTTGCGAAAACCGAGGCGCTCGGCGAGAACCGGCTGCGCGCCGGGGCCGGGGCGCTCGACAAGATGGTGGCGAAGGCTGCGGCCAAGGCCGGGATTGCCGGGATGGAATATCTCGTCGGTGTACCGGGCACGATCGGCGGCGCCCTGCGGATGAATGCCGGTTGCTATGAGCAGGAGACCAAGGATGTGGTCGTCGAGGTCGTGGCCCTGGACCGCGCCGGACGCCGCATCATCGCGAAGCGCGACGAGCTGGCCTATGATTATCGCCATAGCGGTGCGCCGGCGGACTGGATCTTTGTCGAGGCCGTGCTGCAGGGCACAGCCGATGACCCCGCCGCCATTCTCGAACGCATGGACGCCATCACCGAGCGGCGCGAGCGCACCCAGCCGATCCGCGAGAAGACCTCCGGCTCGACCTTCGCCAATCCGGACGCGCCGGGCACGCCCGATGCGCGCAAGACCTGGCAATTGATCGACCAGGCCGGCGGCCGCGGTCTGCGCGTCGGCGGGGCGCATTTTTCCGAGCAGCACTGCAATTTCCTGATCAATGACGGCACGGCCACCGCGGCCGATCTGGAGGATCTCGGGGAAGAGGTGCGCGCGCGCGTCAAACACAAGTCCGGCGTGGAATTGCGCTGGGAAGTCAAACGCATCGGGGTGCGGGGCAAAGGGGAATCCGAATGACCAAACGTGTCGCTGTTCTGCTCGGCGGGCTGTCGCCCGAACGTGATGTTTCGCTGGTGTCCGGCCGCGCCTGCGCCAAGGCTTTGCAGACAAAGGGCTATGATGTCGTCGAGATCGATGCCAGCCGCGATCTGGCACAGCAGCTCAAGGACGCCAATCCGGACATCGTCTTCAACGCCCTGCACGGCGAATGGGGCGAGGATGGCATGGTCCAGGGCGTGCTGGAGCATTTCGGCAAGCCCTATACCCATTCCGGCGTGCTCGCCTCGGCGCTGGCCATGGACAAGCAAAAAGCCAAGGCCGTGCTGCGCGCCGCCGGTATTCCCTGCCCGGAAGGCCTGATCGTCAACCGGTTCGAGGCCGCCAAGACCCACGCGATGAATCCGCCCTATGTGGCCAAGCCCAATGCGCAAGGCTCCTCGGTGGGGGTGCATATCGTGCTCGAGGGTGCCAACCGTCCGCCCGCCGAGCTGGGCTCGACGGCCTGGGCGCTGGGCGATGAGGTTCTGATCGAACGCTATATCCCCGGCCGCGAACTGACCGTCGCCGTGATGGAGGATCGGGCGCTTGCCGTGACCGAGATTATCCCCAACACGACCTTCTATGATTACGAGGCAAAATACGCCGCCGGTGGTTCGACTCATATTTTACCTGCCGATGTTTCGCCGGAGATTGCGGAACTTGCACGCGAATTGGCTTTGCAGGCACACGCGGTGCTGGGTTGCCGGGGCTTGACACGGACAGATTTCCGATACGACGAATCAGCAAATCCGCCGCTATGGTTACTCGAAATTAACACCCAACCGGGCATGACTCCGACTTCATTGGCGCCAGAACAGGCGCTCTTCTGCGGGATTGAATTCAATGATCTCGTGGAGTGGATGGCGGAGAATGCGTCGTGTCGAAGGTAGCACGTGGCGGGTCGCGAAAAGCACCCCGTCGCAAGTCTAACCACCGGTCCGCCGCGGTGTCTGCACCGCGGCGTTTGCGTAATTGGGCTGAAGCCCAACTGAGAAGTGCGCGTTACCGAGTGGCAAATGCAGCCCGTATGGGCGCGATGGCGGCTGCCGCACTCTTGCTGGCGACCGTCGCCGGTCTGGCCCTGTTTGGTCAGCTCGACGATGTCGTGCGCCTGGGCGGCGACAAGGTCACCATGCGGCTGGCCGATATGGGCTTCGCCGTGCGTTCCGTGGACGTGACCGGTGCCGGCGAGGAGATTGCCCATTCCATCGTTGTCGCAACCGAAATCTATGACGGGCAATCGCTGTTCTCGGTCGATCCCGGCGAGATCCGTACCCGTGTTGAAGCGCTCCCCATGGTGCGCTCCGCGACCGTCGCGCGCCTTTGGCCCGACCGGATCTCGATCGTGGTGGAAACCCGTGAGGCCTTCGCCCTCTGGCAGGTCGACGGCGTGCTCAATATTATCGACCGGGACGGTGTCGTGCTGGCCGAGGCTGATGTCATGAACCCGCCGGACCTGCCGCTGGTGGTCGCCGAGGGCGCCAATGAAAGCGCCGTCGAGATCGTCGAGGCCCTGGCCCTTCATCCCGCTATCCGCTCCCATGTCATCGGTGCGGTGCGGGTGGGGGACCGGCGCTGGAACCTGCGCCTCGACAGTGGTGCCGATGTGAAATTGCCCGAGGGCGATGTCCAGGCCTCGGTCGCCATTCTGGCGCGCCTGCAGGCCGAGCGCGGTATTCTGCGCCTGGCGGCTGAAAGTTTTGACCTGCGCGGGCAGGGTGATTTGATTGTCAGAGCCTTGCCCGACCGGGCAGCGGCGGCCGGCATGCGGGAGCATGAAGCATGAGTGTGTTCGAGTTTTTCCGCCCCCAATCCTCCCAGAACGGCGGCAATGGCAAGGCGCCCGGCGTCTGCGCCGCGCTTGATGTCGGCTCCTCCAAGATTGCCTGCTTCATTGCCAAGACCGATCAGACCATTGCCGGCCCGCGTCCGCGCGTGATCGGCGTCGGCCATCAATCCAGCCGCGGCGTCCGCGCCGGCGCCATCGTTGATATGGACGAGGCCGCCGAAGCCATCCGTGCCGCGGTCGAGCAGGCTGAACGCATGGCCGGTCAGGCGGTCAGCTCCGTCACGCTGACCCTGTCAGCCGGTCAGCCGACCAGCACTCGTCTCGGCGCCGAAATCGATCTGCCGCAGCGTGAAGTCACCGAGCGCGATCTGCGCCGGCTGCTCGATGGTGCCCTGTCGGAATTTGCCGTCGCCGATCGCGTCGTGCTGCACGCTATCCCGCTTGCCTGGTCGGTCGATGACCATCGCGGCATCCGCGATCCGCGCGGCATGTTCGGGCGCACGCTCGGCGTCGAGGTGCATGTCATCACCGCCGCCATCGGGCCCTTGCGCAATCTGATGACCTGCGTCGAACGCTGCCATTTCGATCTCAAGGGTGTGGTCGCCACGCCTTATGCGTCCGGCCTCTCGGCCCTGGGCGATGACGAAGTCCAGCTCGGTGCCACCCTGATCGATATGGGTGCTGGCGCCACGACGGCTGCCGTCTTCGCCGAAGGGGCCCTGCTGCACATCGACACCGTGCCCGTGGGCGGTTCGCATGTGACCTCCGATGTGGCGCGTGGCCTCTCGACGCCACTGGCTGCCGCCGAGCGTCTCAAGACGCTCTACGGTTCGGCCCTCGACAGCCCTGACGACGACCAGCAGATGATCGAGGTGCCCTCGGTGACGGGTGACCGGATCTATGGCTCCGCACCGCGCTCCCTGCTCAATTCCATTATCCGGCCACGGCTGGAAGAAACCTTCGAACTGATCCGCGACCGGCTCGACGCCGCCGGGGTCAGCAAGACCTCCGGGCGCCGTCTGGTGCTCACCGGTGGGGCAGCGCAACTGCCTGGCACCGGTGAACTGGCGGCGCGCGTGTTTGGCAAACAGGTGCGCATTGCCGGGCCAAGCGGTATCACCGGCCTGGGCGATGCCGTGTCCGGTCCGGCTTTCAGTGCGGTTGCCGGCGTAGTGCGCCGCGAGACGCGCGGCGCCGCCGAGGCCATCGCCGGGCCGCCGCGCCTGGGCGTGACCTCCGCAGCCCGTATCCGTCGTGACCCGGCCCGTGAAGCGGCGCGCGGCGGCGCAGTCTGGCGCTGGTTCGCCGAGAGCTTCTGAGCTGACCGGGCAGGGCTGCCCAGCTCATAATCAATGACCCGGCCGGTAAGTATATCCGGGGAGCGGATGCCCTATATCGGACCTGTTCAACACAGGTCCGCATCATGTCTTTCAGTCGCATCATCCCTCATCGCGCCGACGGCTATGTCGAAGCCGTCTTTGACGGTCACGAGGACTGGATGTCTGCGGTCCAGCATATCGAGCAGATCGTCGCCCTGTTCGACGAGATGGACGTCTACCGCGTACTGATGGACTTCCGGCGCGTCGATATGCGCATTGCCGTGGTTGAAGCACCTGATGTTGCCCGGCTTTTCCACAAATATGCCTATCACGAGATGAGCTTCGGCATCATTCCGCCGGTCAAGGCCCGCGGCATGACCACGGTCGAGAGATTCGCCGAGTGTATGGAGCGGCTGGGCCATACGGTCCAATATCTCAACGCCCCGGCCGAGATCGATGCGTGGACGGACTTGAATGCAGGCGCACGCCGCCGCGCCGGCTAGTTTTGCCGCGTGCCCCGCTGACCAGCCTGTACCTTTTTCCCGAAATGTCGGGGTGCTTAACTCTCGCTTAAGCGTCGCGGGAGGAAACTTCATGGTGAATCGATTATTACCCGCACCAGCCGGCCACGAGGTCTCGCATGACGTTGAATCTCTCCATTCCTGAAACGACCGAATTGCGGCCTCGCATTGTTGTGTTTGGTGTCGGCGGTGCCGGCGGCAATGCCGTCAACAACATGATCGAGGCCAAGCTCGAAGGGGTCGACTTCGTCGTCGCCAATACCGACGCCCAGGCGCTGACCCGGTCGCAGGCTGAAAAGCGCGTCCAGATGGGCGCTGCGATCACCGAGGGCCTCGGCGCCGGTGCCCGTCCGGAAGTCGGCGAGCAATCGGCGGAAGATTCGATCGACGAAATTCGCGAGCATCTGGCTGGTGCCCACATGGTCTTCATCACCGCCGGCATGGGTGGCGGTACCGGTACCGGCGCAGCACCCGTTGTGGCGCGCGCGGCCCGGGAAATGGGAATCCTCACCGTCGGTGTGATCACCAAGCCCTTCCACTTCGAGGGCACGCGCCGCATGAAACTCGCAGAGGCCGGCATCGGCCAGCTGCAGGATCATGTCGATACGCTGATCGTGATCCCGAACCAGAATCTCTTCCGCATCGCGACCGAGAAAACCACCTTCGCCGAAGCCTTCTCCATGGCTGACCAGGTGCTGCATTCCGGCGTCCGCGGCATTACCGACCTGATGGTGATGCCCGGCCTGATCAATCTCGACTTCGCCGATGTCCGTTCCGTGATGAACGAAATGGGCAAGGCGATGATGGGGACCGGCGAAGCCTCTGGCGAAAAGCGCGCCATCGAGGCCGCCCAGGCAGCCATTTCCAATCCACTGCTCGACGACGTCTCGATGCGCGGTGCGACCGGCGTGCTGATCAACATCACCGGCGGCTATGACATGACGCTGTATGAAGTCGATGAAGCCGCCAACGAGATCCGTTCCGAAGTCGATCCGGAAGCCAATATCATTGTCGGCTCGACCTTTGACGAAAACATGGAAGGCTCGATGCGGGTTTCCGTGGTCGCTACCGGTATCGAGGCTGAAGCCGCCGTGGTTGATCCGCGTTCGCGCCTGCGCGGCACCGCTGCGCCTGCCGAGCGCACGCCCAATGATGCCATCCTGCCCTGGAAGCGCACCAATTCGGATCGTCCCGGACGCGTTGCTGCCGAAGCCAAGCCTGAGCCCGTCGAGCGTTTTGAAACGCCGCGCGAAGCCCAGACCGAAGCCCTGCCGATGGCCGTCGGTGCCGAGGAACTGAGCGAGGCTGTCGCCCGCACCTCGGACGACTCTGATCACGACCCTTATGTTGCGGAAGCTGCTGACACGCATCTCGCCGCCGCCCAGACCCCGCAGGTCCGTGTCGACCAGGCGCGCCTGGCCGAGGAAGCCGCAACGCTGAATGCGCGCTATGAACAGCGCCGTGCGACCGAAAGCCCGTCCCGTGCAGCTCCGGCTGCTCCGGAAGAACCCAAGCGCGGTGGTTTCTCCCTGTTCGGACGTCGCCGCAAACCGGCGGAACCGGCACCGAAGGCTGCTCCGACAACCCGCAATACCGGCGTACAATCAACGACTCGCATGTCGAGCGGCGATCTGTTCGGCGAAAGTGTGGACGAGGGCGATCTGGAAATTCCAGCCTTCCTGCGCCGTCAGGCCAACTAGGGCCGGTTTGCCGTAACAAACCGCAACAAAGCTTTAGTTGAATGATGACGCCGCATGTCGTTCTGTGCAGGCGAGGGGCGACGCAAGTCGCTGATTGTTGAACCAGAAAAGACGGCGTTGTGTTGTGATTTACCGGCAAACATTGGCGGCACCTGTAGTGTGCGCAGGCATTGGTCTCCATACCGGGGAGCGTGTGCGCCTCGTGCTGAAGCCGGCTTCGACCGGCGCCGGGATCTGCTTCGTCCGTTCCGACATCACCGATCGTGACAATCGCATCGAAGCGCGCGCCGACAGTGTTGCGGCCGTGCGTCTGGGTACGACGATCGCCAACGCGGCCGGCGTTTCGGTTGCGACGGTCGAACACCTGATGGCGGCCCTGGCCGGCCTCGGTGTCGACGATGCGATCGTGGAAATCGACGGGCCGGAACTGCCGGTGATGGATGGCTCTTCGGCCCCCTTTGTCGATCTGGTCAACCAGGTCGGTCTGAAACAACTCGCCGCGCCGCGCCGCGCCATCCAGGTTCTCAAGCCTGTGGTGATCGAATCAGAAGGCCGCCGCGCCAGCTTCCTGCCGGCGCTCAAGTCGATGATCGAGGTCGAGATCAATTTCGAACACAGCGCTGTGGGCAATCAGTCCTGCGTGTTCGAAGTGACGCCTGAAATCTTCTCCACCGACATTGCAGCCGCCCGGACCTTCGGTTTCCGCAAGGATCTCGACGCGCTGCTTGCTGCTGGCCTGGCTCGCGGCGGATCGATGGACAATGCTGTCGTGCTTGACGATGACGGCGTGGCCAATCCGGAAGGCCTGCGCTTCGACGACGAGTTTGCGCGCCACAAGGCGCTCGATGCGCTGGGCGATCTTTACCTTGCCGGCGCGCCGATTATCGGCCGTTACCACGCCCAGCGTCCGGGCCATGCGATCAATAATCTGGCGCTGCGCGCATTGCTCGCTGACAAGTCGTCCTGGAAAATGGTTACAGTGCGTGACGCTTGCCAGCACGACGTGGCGATGGCCAACTCCTGATATTGCGGCGGTTGACCTGACGCGGCTCTTTTGTCGCGGCGCATGATCCGCTACAAGCATTTCTGGACCGGCGGTCATTCGATCGCCCTAGCTGTTGAGCCGTGTTCAATATGACCTTTTTGTCGCGTTTGCTGCCGACTGTATTCCTGTCCCTTCTCGTCGCTGCCTGCGCGGGTGGACCGGACACCTCGGTGGCTTATGTCGAGCGTCCGGCAGAGTCGATTTATGCCGATGCGTTCGCAACGATGGAGCGGGGCCAGTACCAGCTCGCCGCCGCCCAGTTCGACGAGGTCGAGCGCCAGCATCCCTATTCCGAATGGGCCCGCCGCTCGATGCTGATGGCGGCCTTTGCGAATTACCAGGCCAACAAGTATGACGAGGCCGTCTCCGACGCCCAGCGCTTCATCTCGCTGCACCCGGGCAATCGCAGCGCGCCCTACGCCTATTATCTGATCGCCATCAGCTATTTCGAACAGATCGTCGATGTCGGCCGTGACCAGCAAATCACCCAGCAGGCGCTCGATGCGCTGCAACAGGTGGTGCGCCGCTATCCCGAGAGCCGCTACGCCACCGATGCGCGGCTGAAGATCGACATGACGCGCGACCACCTCGCCGGCAAGGAAATGGATATCGGCCGCTGGTATCTGCGCCGCAATTACCATCTCGCCGCAATCAACCGGTTCCAGAACGTGATCCGCGATTACGGCACCACCTCGCATGTGCCCGAAGCGCTGCACCGTCTGGTCGAGGCCTATGTCTCCCTCGGCCTGGACAGCGAAGCGACCCAGGTAGCTTCGGTGCTCGGCTACAACTTCCCGGGCAGCGACTGGTACCAGAGCAGCTATGATCTGCTGACCCGTGAGGGGATTGCGATCGAGGAAGGTATCGACCAGCGCGATCCGTCCTTCATTGACCGCGCCATGCAGCGCATCTTCGGCTAGTTTGGGCAGGAGGTGCGATCGCTCTGAATGCTGCAATCGCTCTCGATCCGGAATGTTGTCCTTATCGACAGTCTCGACGCCGGCTTCGACCGGGGTCTGTGTGCCCTGACGGGCGAGACCGGCGCGGGGAAATCCATTCTGCTCGGCGCCCTGGGCCTGGCGGCAGGCGAGCGCGCCGAACGCGGTCTTGTGCGTGCCGGCACTGAAGAGGCTTCCGCCACCGCCGAATTCGATCTCGCACCCGGTCATCCGGCCTGGGCCCTGCTCGAGGAGGCCGGTCTGGTGATCGAGCCCGGCGAGGCGCTGATCCTGCGCCGCCGTCTGGCCGAGGATGGCCGCAGCCGTGCCCATATTAATGATCAGCCCGCCAGTGTCGGCCTGTTACGCAGCCTCGGCGATGTCCTCGTCGAAGTGCATGGCCAGCATGATGGCCGCGGCCTGCTCGATCCGAAAACCCACCGCAGCCAGCTGGATGCCTATGCCGGCAATGCGCCGCTCCGGGATGCCTGCCGCAAGGCGTGGGCGACCCTGGCGCAGGCGCGCTCCAGCCTGGACGAGCTGGTGCGTGCCCATTCGGCCTCGACCGAGGAGCAGGACTTCCTGCGCCATGCCCTGGGAGAGATCGACAAGCTGCAGCCACGCGCCGGTGAGGAAGCGGCCCTGGCCGAGGAACGGCAATTCCTGATGGGCGCGGAACGGGCGCTGGGCGATCTGCAGGAGGCCCAGGATGCACTGGCCGGGGATGGCGGCGGGCTTGAGGGCCGGCTCAATCTCGCGGTGCGCGGGCTGGAGCGGGTGCGCGACCAGATCGGTGAGGCCGGCGGGGCTGCCGGCGACGCGCTGGATCGGGCCGCAGCCGCGATCGACCGCGCCCTGATCGAGTTTACCGAGGCCGGCGACGCCCTGACCGATGCGGCTCGGGCTTTCGAGATCGAGCCGGGTCAGCTGGAAAGCGTCGAGGAGCGCCTGTTTGCGCTGCGGGCGCTGGCGCGCAAGCACGAGGTTGATGTCGATGAATTGCCGGCTCTGCATATCCGCTTCGCCAACCAGCTCGATGCCATCGAGAATGCCGGTGAGCGTATCGCCGAGGCTGAAAAGAGTGTGCAGGCGGCCGAGGCTCTCTATCGCGATGCGGCGGGCGCCCTGACGCGCTCACGCGACAAGGCGGCGCAAAAGCTGGCCACCGCCGTCGCTTCCGAATTGCCACCGCTGAAAATGGACAAGGCCCAGTTCCGTGTCGCCCTGGTCACCGATGCCGAGCACGGCGGGCCCGAAGGCTGCGACACGGTCCGCTTCGAGGTCTCGACCAATCCGGGCGCGCCCTTTGGTGCCCTCGACAAGATCGCCTCCGGCGGCGAACTCTCCCGCTTCGGCCTGGCACTCAAGGTCGCCCTGGCGGGCGATGATGATGGCCGTGTGCTGGTGTTCGACGAGGTTGATCAGGGTGTCGGCGGCGCTGTCGCCGATGCGGTCGGGCGGCGGCTGAAACGCCTCGCCAAGACCGGTCAGACCCTTGTGGTCACCCATAGCCCGCAAGTCGCTGCCCTGGCCGATCATCACTGGAAGATCGTCAAGGAAGATGATGGCAAGGGCGGCGTCCGCACCGTTCTGCTCCAGCTCGATGGCGAGGCACGCCGCGAGGAAATCGCCCGCATGCTCTCCGGCGCCGAAGTCACCGACGCGGCACGGGCGCAGGCCGACCAGTTGATGGCGGTTCAGGCCTAGCCAGGCCAGGCGCAGTGGCCCGGTTCGAGATCACGGCGGATCACATCTTCGCGCTTTCCCGTTTCGAGCTTCTGTCTCGCAGGTGCTTCTGTTAGGCCCGTAGCAGCTGCCCAGCGGTGAGTATCGCCGGGGCAGGCGCTGCCAGAGGCCCAAATGAACCGTTTCAGTCTGATTTTCCTGCTCTTCACGCTCGGTGCCTGTGCGCATCCCTATCCAGGCGCGGTGTCACCGAACCCCTGGACACGCGCGGCAGAGGCCGGGTCCGAGACGGGCATCGCCTCGCAAACGGCGCTGCCGACACTCCTCTATGTCACCGACCGCGCGCCGGCTGTCGGCGAGGGATACGGGACGGACAGGTCCAGCTCGATGGCCTTCGGCTCCCTCCGGATCGACGTGACCAATATGTCGGCCGCGGCCTATTCCGGCTATATGTCCGGCACGGACCGGTCCAGTCGCGCGCCGCGATATGAGCTCGCCGATATTGTCGAAACGGTCCGCTTTCCCGGCACACCGATGCCGTTCTCGCTTCAGGGCGGCGCCATGCGCCGCGACCGGGCGGCCATCCTGGCCGACCAGACCGCGCGCCGGGATTTCAGTCGCGCCCTGTCTGACGAACTCGCCGCACGGGGCACCGGGAAGGTCGTGCTGTTCGTGCACGGCTTCAACAACAGCTTTGAACGCGGTGCCTTCTCCCTGCTGGAATTGTGGGCGGCGTCCGGCTGGGACGGTCTGCCCGTCCTGTTCAGCTGGCCGACGGGGGAGCCGAATGTGCTCAGCTACTTCGGAGACACCCAGGACGGTGAGTTCTCGGTCTTCCACCTCAAGGAAACGCTGCGCCTGATCGCGGCGAACGAGGATGTCGACAAGGTGGTCCTGATCGCGCACAGCCGCGGCGCCTCGATCGCGACGACTGCGCTCCGTGAGCTGCTGATCGAGTCGCGGGGCGCTGGCCTGTCGATGCTGAATACCTATCGCATCAACACTCTGATCCTGGCAGCGCCGGACATTGACCTGGGCGTGATGGAGCAGCGCCTGGTGGCGGAAATGTTTGGCATCGGCTTTGGCCAGATTGACGTCTATCTCAACCGGAGTGACGATGCCCTGGGCGTCTCGGGCTGGCTGTTTGGCGGTGTCCGCTTTGGCTCTCTGGGACCGGAACAGCTTTCGGCCGAGTCGCGATCCGTATTCCAGGGCGTGGATTCCGTTCACTTCATCCTCGTCGACGATGCCCGCGGTGAAGCCCGTCACAATCACTTCCGGCTGCATCCCGGTGTGCTCTCCGACATCGCCATCACCATGCGCACCGGGGCTGAACCGGGCGACCCGGAACGGCCGCTGGAACATCTGGACCTCAATTTCTGGCGCATCAATGAGGGCTATACGCCGCGATTTGCGGGCGACGGGGCTGAAGAGTGAGATATCGGCGGCGGGCAGGGGCCTCGGGTTTCTCTCGGCTGGTGAAGCGGGGGGATGACATGGCCCGGCGGGTTGAAAATGAATAGTGGCCTGTTGATCTACCTGCTGGCGCTCGCGCCGGCACTGCTTCTGCTGCGCTCCCTGCAGGTGCTGCGTCGCTGCGTGAACGATATCAGGTTCCGCCGCCGCGCCCTGGTGCAATTGCCGATCCTGATCCTCGCCGCCCCGTTCGTGATCACCCTGATCATGAGCGGGGAGTCGCAGCTGGATTCCGGTTTCATCCTGCGCACCTTCTCGACGGTCGCCCCTGTCGGGATGAAGGACTTGTTCCTGTTCGCCATTGATCAGACGGGGCGCGGTGCCTTGCTCGATTTCATGGAAGTGTTCGGGATCCGTGCCTCGCCGCTTGTGCACAGCTGCAACTCGATCCTGTTCTGCATTTCCATGCTGATTTACCGGACCGCCATCGGCCTGGCGATTTCCGTCCTTGCCCTGTCAGTCGGGCTGGAGGTCCACAGGGGCTGGCGGGCCTGGCGGCAGCTTGATCGGTGAATGACGGTCGAACCGGGCGCCCGCAATGCTATTGTGCCGGCTTGTGATCGTGCCCGTATTCGATTCGGGGCCGGGGTTCGGGGTCGGGAATGAGTGCTTTGAAAGATGTCGGGTCTCTCAGCGAGGCCGAGGCGAATGCAGAGCATGCGCGGCTGGCGCGTGAAATCAGCCGCCATGACAAGGCCTATTACCAAAACGATGCGCCCAAGGTGTCGGATGCCGTCTATGACGCGCTGCGCCAGCGGCTCGAGGCAATCGAGGCGCGCTTTCCGCAACTGATCGACCTGTTCAGCCCGACCCAGCGCGTCGGCGCCGCACCCTCGGGCAAGTTCGGCGAGATCACCCATGCCGTGCCGATGCTCTCGCTGGGCAATGCCTTCAATGATGAGGATGTCGCCGATTTCGTCGGCCGCGTGCGCCGTTTTCTCGGCCTGTCCGATGACGAGCCGGTGGCCATCACCGCCGAGCCCAAGATTGACGGGCTCTCGGCCAACCTGCGCTATGTGAAGGGCCAGCTTGTCTCGGCCGCGACGCGCGGCGATGGCACGACCGGCGAGGACGTCACCGCCAATATCCGCACCCTCAAGGACATCCCGCAAACCCTGCCGGGCTCGAACTGGCCTGAAGTGGTTGAGGTGCGCGGCGAGGTCTATATGAGCCATGCCGATTTCGCGGCACTCAATGAGCGCCAGGAGGCCGCCGGCAAGCCCGCCTACAAGAATCCGCGCAATGCCGCCGCTGGCTCCCTGCGCCAGATCGATCCGAAGATGACGGCCCAGCGGCCGCTGAAATTCTTCGCCTATGCCTGGGGAGAGCTGAGCGAGCCTCTGGCGGCGACCCAGATGGAAGCCGTTAGGCGCTTTGCCGACTGGGGTTTTTCGGTGAACCCGCTGATGCAGCGCTGTGACAGCGTCGAGGCCCTGCTTGCCGTCTATCGCGATATCGAGGCCAGGCGCGCCAGCCTGGGCTATGATATCGACGGTGTCGTTTACAAGGTCGACCGGCTCGACTGGCAGGCCCGCCTCGGCCAGGTTGCTCGTGCACCGCGCTGGGCCATCGCCCATAAATTCCCCGCGGAACAGGCGACCACCGTGCTCGAGGGCATCGACATCCAGGTCGGCCGCACCGGCTCGCTCACGCCGGTAGCGCGGCTGAAACCGGTCACCGTCGGCGGTGTCGTCGTCTCCAATGCGACGCTGCACAATGAGGACGAGATCGCCCGCAAGGATGTGCGCGTCGGCGACACGGTCGTGATCCAGCGCGCCGGCGACGTCATTCCCCAGATCGTGCGCGCGGTCGATGCCGAGAGGCCGGGGCGGGGCGAGCCCTTCGAGTTTCCGACGACCTGTCCTGTCTGCGGCAGCCATGCCGTGCGCGAGCATGACGAGAAGACCGGCAAGCTTGATGTCGTGCGCCGCTGCACCGGCGGGCTGATTTGCGCCGCCCAGATCAAGGAGCGGCTGCGCCATTTCGTCAGCCGCAAGGCCTTCGATATCGAGGGCCTCGGCGCCAGGCAGATCGAGGCCTTCCATGATGAGGGCCTGATCACCGAGCCGTCCCACATCTTCACCCTCAAGGCGCGCAATGAGGCGGGCGAAATCATCCCGCCGATCCAGGAGCGCGAAGGCTGGGGCGAGACCAGTGCCAATAATCTCTTCGCCGCGATTGAAAGCCGGCGCACGATTGCCCTGTCACGGCTGTTGAATGCGCTCGGGATCAGGCATGTCGGCGAGAACACCTCGACCCTGCTGGCGCGCACCTATGGCAGCTGGGATGCGTTCAGCGCAGCGGCGCAAAACCTCTCCGACGAGACCGTGCGAGCGGAAATGCTGGGCATTGACGGCATTGGCGAAACCGTTGTCGAAGCGCTCGACCAGTATTTCTCCGAGCCGCATAATCGCGATCTGCTGGCGCGCCTGGTGGAACAGCTCACCATCGAGGATGCGCAGGCCGTCGCCAGTGACAGCCCGGTGGCCGGCAAGACGGTGGTCTTCACCGGCGCGCTGGAACGCATGACGCGAGACGAGGCCAAGGCCAAGGCACAATCGCTCGGCGCCAAGGTGGCCGGGTCGGTTTCGGCCAAGACGGATCTGGTGGTGACCGGGCCCGGTGCCGGTTCGAAGGCGAAGAAGGCGGCCGAGCTGGGGGTGGAGATGATCAGTGAGGACGAGTGGTTCACCCTGATCGGGGAGGGGTGAGCGCTACGGCTTCACCGGCTCTGCCTTCTGCGAGGGCACAGCTTCCTGAGGACGAGGAGTCCCTGCTTTTCTCCGAAAACGAGCTTGTCCCGAAGGCCGAACGGGCCACACTGCCGAGTGGCGTCCAGGGCATTCGGGGAATGGCTCAATGAGAATGGTGGCGATCGACTTCGAAACCGCAAATGAGCAGCGAGGCAGTCCATGCTCCGTCGGGATCGCGGTGTTCGAGGGGCGCGATCTGGTCAATTCGCAGGAATTCCTGATCCGCCCTCCGGAAATGCGGTTCAGCTCCTTCAATATCGGCATTCACGGTATCCGTCCGTCTGATGTGGAGGATGCGCCCGACTTCCGGGAGATACTGGATCAGCTCACGGCGATCATTGGCGGCTCGCTGGTCGTTGCGCACAATGCCTCGTTCGACATGAGCGTCATCCGCCATACGTGCGAGCATTATGGCCTTCAATATCCGCAGCTCGAATACCTGTGCACGATGAATGCGGCCAAGGCGGCTTTCCCGGACATGGACCGCGTCAAGCTGAACCTCCTGGCAGCCCGGTTCCAGTTCGAATTCAACCATCACCGTGCCGAAGACGATGCCCGTGTCTGCGGGCTTGTCGCCGGTGAGATCGGAAAATCCCATGGCGATGGGTGTTTCTACGAGGCGTGCCAACGGCTTCGCATCGTTCCCGGGCGTCTGGCGGGCCGTGGATACCAAGCCTGCACCGGGCCCACCGCGCGAAGACCGCGCCGGGTGTAGAGGCGCGACGAAGCCAGGGCGCAATCGCCTGGTGCCCAGGTGGCGGGCAGCGTTTCGGCCAGAACGGAGCAGGTGGGCGGCGGTGCCGTCTGCAAACTCTCCCAGCCGGGATTTACCGGATCCTCTCATCGCGGAGAGGGAGTGCGTGGCAGCTATTCGGGTTCGCTCACCAGCCGGTACACCCCGTCAATCCGCGGCTCGCCCACGGCCTCGAGATAGCTCAGCAATATCCCGCTCAGCCGGTCCCAGTCATTGACCTTGCAATAGCCTGCTTCGCCCTCGGCCTGGGTAATGTCGTAATCGTCGAGCAGGGCCTGTTCGAGCTCGCTGCAGGCGGGCTGGTGATAGGTGATGATCCCGTCGGGATAGATCCACACCAGGCCATAGACCCAGTTGTCATCATCGGGCTTCATGGCGGCGTAAATGCCCGGCGCCAGTTCGCGCAGGCGAACATTGTCGTGCGGAAAGTCGACCACTTCGGAATGATAACTGGCACCGCGCCGGCGCACTTCGCCGCGCCACATCGGCTGGTCGAAGGGCGTGCCGTCGGTCAGATAGGGCGTGTGGGTATAGACGCCATTGGCGATCGGGAATTCCGCCGCACGGCGGGTGATCAGCGGCCGTTCCGAATAGAAACAGCCGCTCAGGATCAGTGCCGCAAGGACGATGGCGAAGCGCGACACTAGGGTGTGGCGCCGGCAAGCGGCTCGGTCGCGCGGTGCAGCCAGGCCGCCGTTTCACCCCCGACCAGTGGCGCGATGCGTTCGCGCACTTCGGCGTGATAGGCGTCCAGCCATTCCATTTCCGCCGGGGTCAGGGCGGTGACATCGATCAGGCCGCGATGGATCGGCGCCATGGTCAGGCTTTCAAAGCCGAGCATCGGCCGTTCGCCGCCCTCGATCATCTCTGCCTCGGTGACGAATTGCAGGTTCTCGATCCGGATGCCATAGCCGCCTTCCTTGTAGAAGCCGGGCTCGTTGGACAGGATCATGCCGGGCTCAAGAGCTACCGCATTGGGCGATTTGGCGATGCGTTGCGGGCCTTCATGCACGCCGAGGAAGGCGCCGACGCCGTGGCCGGTGCCGTGATCATAGTCAAAGCCGGCTTCCCAAAGCGGCAGGCGCGCCAGGATGTCGAGCTGGGTGCCCGTCGTCCCCTTGGGGAAGCGCACGCGCGCCAGGGCGATATGGCCCTTGAGGACGCGGGTGAACTGGGTGCGCATCTCGGCCGTCGGCTGGCCGATCGGCACGGTGCGGGTGATGTCGGTGGTGCCGTCGGGATACTGGCCGCCACTATCCACGAGATAGAGCGAGCCGGGCACGAGCTTGAGATTGCTGGCTTCCGAGACCCGGTAGTGCGCGAAGGCGCCATTGGCCTGGGCGCCTGAAATCGTGTCGAAGGACAGGTCGCGCAGTTCCGGCAGGGTCTTGCGGATGGCTTCCAGCTTGCGCGCGGCGATGATTTCATCGACCTCGCCGGTCTGGGCCGTGGTGTCGAGCCAGTGCAGGAATTTGACGATGGCGGCGCCGTCGCGGATATGCGCCTGGCGTGAGCCTTCGATCTCGGCGGCATTCTTGGTCGCCTTGGGCCGCATCACCGGGTCTTCCAGCTTCTGCACGCTGGCCCCGCCGGCACCGAGCCGTTCCAGCACCCAGGCCGAAGCGGTCGAGGGATCGACGCGGACGGTCTTGCCCTTCAGCTCGGACAGGCCGGCCTCGAACTCGGTCTCGGGGCGCAGGGCGACCTGGTTGCCGAGATGGCTGCGGGTCTCGTCGGTGATCTTCTCCGGGGCGACAAACAGGGTCGCGGTGCCGTCCTTGTTGATGATCGCGGAGGAGAGGGGCAGAGGCGAGCGCGAGACATCGCCGCCACGGATATTGAACAGCCAGGCGATCGAGGGCGGGGCCGTGATGACGGCGGCATCGGCGCCGCCGCGTTCGATGGCAACACCGATGCGGTGGCGCTTGGAGGTGTGGTCCTCGCCGGCAAACTCGAGCGGTTGCGGGTTGATCTTCGCCATCGGTGCGGCCGGACGGTCGGTCCAGGCCAGATCGATCGGATTGGTCTCGACCGGTACCAGCTCGACCTTGGCCCGCATCGCGGCGGTCTTGAGCAGGTCCAGAGCGGCAGGGCTGTGCAGGCGGGCGTCATAGCCGATCTTCTCGCCCGGCTTGCCGTGTTCCTCGATCCAGCCATACATGCCCTGGTTCACCAGGTCGCAATAATCGAAAATCTCCGGGTCGGCCTGCTGCCGGACCTGGCCGGTATAGCGGCCATCGACAAAGATTGCGGCGCGGTCGGCCATCACGATGGCGGCGCCGGCGGAGCCGGAGAAACCGGCAATCCAGAGCAGGCGCTCATTGCAATCGGGCAGATACTCGTTGTCATACTCGTCCTCATGCGGGACGAGAAAGCCATCGAGGCCGAGCTTTTTCAGCTCTGCGCGCAGCTTGGGAACATTGTCGCGGCCATAGTGAAAGCCGCCCTTTACGTCGAAAGTCTGGGAGATCATCTGGGTCATTGGGGCAAGCTAGGCCCGACGGCGACGGGTTTCAATGCCTGTCATCGGCGGCATGCATTTGCGCAGGGCGGCCCTGCAGCAACGGGCCTCCACACTGGCGCCAAAGCGGCGCAAACGCTCGCCAACGACTGACCGCGCCGTGGCGCAAGAATGAGAGAATTTCCAATGTATTCGATGATGGATGAAGTCCTGCGCCTCAATGGCTGCGACAGCTTTTCACGCACCCTCGACCGCTCGCGCGAACGCGCCGGCGTGCGGGTCCGCGCCCGCAATCATGATGTCGACGGCTTCCTGTCGGCCTGTGGTCTCAAGGCCCGCCGCAAATAATTGTCGTCCCCCGCTTGCGGGGGACGCGTCACGCTTTCGTCGCCACCAGGGTTTCCCAGCCTTCCAGCGGCGTACGGCGCTGGATATTGAGGCCGGTGACGCGATAGGCGTCACTCACCCAGCCCGCCTGTTCCGTCAGCAGACCGGACAGGATGACCCGTCCGCCCGGTGCCAGCGCCGCGGCGATGCCCGGGGCCAGCTCGACCAGCGGGCCGGCAAGGATATTGGCGAAGATCAGCTCGAACTCGCGCCCGGCCAGTTTCGGATGGTCGAGCCCCTCGGCGACGAAGCAATCAATCCCCGGCGTGCCGTTCTTGGCGCAATTCTCGGCGCTCTCCTCGACCGCTTCCGGGTCAATGTCCGAGGCAAGGATTTCCGCATCGGGCAGGACCTTGGCCGCTGCGATGGCAAGGGCCGCCGTGCCGCAACCGAGATCGAACACGGTCTTCGGGTTGAAGCCCGCATCGAGCATTTCATCAAACGCAATCAGGCAGCCGCGCGTGGTGCCGTGATGGCCGGTTCCGAAAGCCGGCCCGGCCTCGATCTCGATCCCGATCTGGCCCGGCGCCACCGCCTCGCGGTCATGGGCGCCAAACAGCACGAAACGTCCGGCATCAACCGGCTTGAGGCCTTCTAGTGAAATCCGCACCCAGTCCTCGTCCGGCATCGGCTCGACGGTGATGGCGGTATTGCCGGCGAGGCCCGAGGCCGCGCGGAAGGCGGCCTCGTCGGGACGCGCCTCGAACAACACATCCATCCGCGCCGCATCGCCTTCGTCGAACAGCAGCCAGGACAAGGCTATCGGCGGATAGGCCTCATCCAGCCGTTCGACGGCATCGCCCAGTGTCTTGAAATCGGCAAAGGCGGTCAGGCGCCAGATCGTGCTCATGGGGATGTCCTTGGCTGGTGTGGCGCGGGTTTGGACCGGCGGGGTGGGAAATTCAAGAGGGCCACGCGCCAGACCATCTCCCGGGCGTAGCTCTCTACCAGCGCAGCAGATGGCGTCCGGCGATGGCGCCGATCAGGCCGCTCAGGGCGATCCCCAGAGCATACCAGGCGGCGAGAAAGCCGATTGAGGATTCCGGGCAGCCCATGCCGTAGATCGTTGCGCCGATGCCTCCGGCAGCCAGGCCGCTGGCCCAGCCGGCCATGGCCAGCCTTGTCGGGGCGCCCTGGCGGACAGCGAAGAAAAGCACGGCGATGATCGGCAGCGAGATCAGCACGATATCGATAACACAGCGCAGCGCGGTGGGCCGCACAATCCAGCCGGTCCAGCTTTCCACCGGGGTGATCACCACGCTGATGGCCGCGATCAGGGCAAGCCCCAGCCAGACAGCGAGGGGGAGACGCACCGCGGCGCGCGCCGTGCCGCCGGGGCGGCTCAGCTGGCGCAGGGAGAGATAGCCGATAAGGGCCAGCAGGCCGGTGAAGCCGGCTTTCACCCAGAAGCTGGTGCCGTGGATCGCATCGGCGAGGTCGGCGCGGAGTGTCAGTCCCGGCAACAGCCAGAAGACCGCCGCGCCGAGGGCGAGGCCGGCGAGCAGGCACAGCGTCAGGCGGCGTCCGACCCGGTGCCGGTTGACCGGCTTCAGGTCGGCGGCGAGGGATTCAATCAGTGGATCAGACATTTTTCTCCTCCGATTTCTGAAACCGGGCGATCAGGGTTTTCAGTCCGCGATGTACATTGACCTTTACCGCAGAAATGCCGGACGCGGTCTGCTCGGCGGCTTCGGCGACCGAGAGTTCCTCGACCTTGGTCAGCTGGACAGCGCGCGACTGGGCCGCGGGCAGGTCCTGCATCATGCGGCCGAGATCCATGCGCGCATCGGCTGCGGCAAAGCCGTGATCGGCCTCGCCGAGAAATTCCTCCAGCCCGTCCAGCGGTACCGATTGGTGCTTGCGGTTGCGCCGGTAGTAATCGATCAGCTTGTAGCGCGCGATCCCGTAGACCCAGGCCGTAAACGGCTGGCCGGGATCATAGGTGTCGCGCTTGATATGCATTGCCATCAACGTCTCCTGGACCAGGTCTTCCGCCGCCGAACCATCGCTGACCCGCCGCCGGTAGAAAACGTCCAGCCGGGGGCGCAGGGCCGTGAGCAGGCGCCGGTATACGGGCGCATTGCCTTCCTGGCTCGCGATCATCATCGCGCGCAGCTCGGTCTCGGACGCAATCATGTCTGTCCTTCTTGAAGAGAGTTCGCCCGTGGACGTCAGAAGGTTACATCTCGCACTGTGGCGATGGTTTTTTGGCGGGATGTAACCTTTTGTCCCGACCGCGCGAAATGGAGCATGTGGTCGGCGCGATGGCAATGATCACAACCCGATTATCAAGCAAAGGTGAACTATGAAAACGCAAACGAAAATCGCAACCGTCGCCGCGTCCGCCCTGGCGCTGGCCCTCTCCGCCGCCGCCGCAAATGCGACCATGACCGTGACGATCGCCGATACCGAGCATTGTTATGGTGTTGCACTGGCCGGCGAAAATGATTGCGCTGCCGGGCCGGGAACCACCTGCGCCGGTACCTCGACCGTCGATTACCAGGGCAATGCCTGGAGCAATGTCCCCGCCGGCACTTGCGAGTCGATCGAAACGCCCTACGGCAACGGATCCCTGACCCCGATCGAACGCCCGTAAATTCGAGATGCTGCGCGGACTGCTCCCCCCAGGGCACCGCGCTGCAAGAGGCCATCCTGATCAGATTGACCCGCCTTGTCCCCCCCCCCTTTGGACGCGGGCCCGTGAGACGCGCGCACCTTTGCGCCCCGCCTCCCGCATCGATCCGGATGGCCTCGCTTTCGGCGTTTCCGGCCGCAGCGGCGGCACGCCAGACAAGGACAGGATATGCAGCCCTTATCGATGGCGCTGGAAGTGATTGATGGTGGCCAGGTCGCCCGGGTGCGGCTTTTTGGCGATAACGGATTTGAAGTCAGCCTGAAGAATGCCGGGGCGATCTCCGCCTTCGTGACAGCGCGCGGATTCCGCGCCCTCATTCTCGACTGGAACGAGTGTGTGATGCTGCAGGACGTGCAGCAATTCGGCGATGTCGCGGACCATTTCATTGGCGCGCTACCGCCCCAGACGATCTTCATTGTCCTGCACCGGCCAGCCCAGCTCAGCCACGCCATGTTCATGACCAAGGCCCTCTTCCGGGCCGGTTTTCCTGCGCGCGCTTTCAGCAGCGAGATTGATTGTCTGGCCTGGCTTGCGGAGAATGCGCTCCTGCCAGCTGCCCAGGGGCCCAATTGATGTCGAATTTCCCGTCTCTGCCTGAGAACGCGCATCTCAGTGATGTCTTCAAGCGCTTTCCCAAGGGCGTCGGCCCGCTGCTGGCCCTGCATGACGCGCTGTTGCGCTCGCCTTCGCAATTCTCCATCGCCGAGCGCGAACTCATCGCCGCCTTCGTGTCCGGCACCAATGCCTGTGCCTTCTGCTATGGCGCCCACACGCTGATGGCCCGGGCCTTCGGCATTGATGCCGATGTCTTCGAGACCATGCTGGAGGACCCGGCGGCGGCCCCCATCGATGCGAAAATGGTTCCGGTCCTGCTGCTCGCCCGCGCGCTCACCACCGAACCCGGCAAGAGCCCGGCCCGGGAATCGCGCGCCGTGCTGGAGGCCGGATGGAGCGAGGAGAGCCTGTTCGAGGCGATCTCCATCATCGGGCTCTATAATTACATGAACCGGCTGGTCGATGGCGCCGGCCTGGTGCCGGGGCCTGAATATCTCGAGCCGGGCGAGGCGCAGCTCGAGGCGCGCCGGGGTTCGACCTACAGCGAGTGGGGCGCCGGTCTGGGCCTGAACTCAGACGAGACGGGCTGACTGCCTGCGACGCCCGTGCCACGCAAGCGAGGACAAGGGGCGCCGCAGGGACCAGGTTTTACACGCTGGTCGTCAGCCAGGTCAGCCAAGCGGGCGAGTGCTCGACGGCCCAGGCTTCTATGGCCTTGTCGACACCGGTGATGATCATGATCCCGACGATCAGCATCACACCGCCCAGCAGCATTTTGCCGATCGATCCGGCCTGCAGCATTTTCCCGCGCCAGCGGGCCAGGGTGGCGCGTGAGGCCATGCCGATAAAGGTCAGCGGGATGGCAGCACCGATGGCGAAGGCGATCATGACCAGTGTGACCTGACCGAGGCTTTCGCCCTGTGCCGCCAGCAGCGAAGCCGCGCCGAGCGTCGGCCCGATACACGGGCTCCAGACGGCGCCCAGAACAACCCCCATCGAGAACTGTCCCGCCAGACCGGCCGGGCCGCTGGACGAGCCGAGCCGCTCATCGAGCCACCGGCTCGCCGGCGCGGTGACCATCGCGAAGCCGGAGCTCAGCGCCGGAACGAGCAGGATGATCCCGACCGCTGCGAGCATGATGCCGCCGGCTTTGCGGATCCATTCGGCATCGAGACCGATGGAATAGCCGATCGTGGCGACGAACAGTCCGACCAGCACGAAGGACAGGGTCAGACCGGCGGCCAGGGCGAGCGGTCCGTATTTGTGATTGTCGGAAGCGGTGCCGAACACGATGGGCAGTAGCGGCAGGACGCAGGGCGACAGGATTGAGAGCATGCCGGCTATCAATCCCAGGCCGTAGGATTCAGGTCCCATGGTCTAGACTCTCCGGATCCGTGATTTAGTCCACATAGGCCTGTGACAGCAGGGACTGGATGGCGTCATCGCTGGTGATCGCAATCGCCCGGCCGACTTCGTCGGTGCCGCGATATACGACGAGCGTGCTTTGGCGCCGCGCACCGAAGGAATGCGCAATCTGGCGCTGGTCGTCCCAGTCGAGCTTCAGGATCACCAGGTCGGCAAACTCGCCGCGATCAAGGATCTGCCCGATCACTTCGCCCTGACGTCGGCAGGTCGGGCACCATGTTGCGGAGATGTCGACCAGAATGGGATGCCCGGCCGCCTGGGCGGCTTCGAAGCGTTCCTGGGTGAAGGGCTCGGAGCGTTCAGTGGTCATCTCCTGCTGCGTATTGAAGATCAGGCCGGTCGCCGAGGCGGCCGCGCCGACGCAGGCAAAACACACGGTGGTGAACAGGACTATGGCGGGTATCGTCAGTTTCATCAGGGTCTCCGGACGCAGGGGCAGCACCAGGCAAGGCAGTGCCGCGGGATGGCCACTCCACCCCGTCCCCAACAGGTTCGCGTCACGGTTCAAAAAGGTTACATCCCCCGCTGCTTGGTGCGGGCATTGCGGACGATCCTTCGGGCGTTAAGCGTTTATGTGTTGGTGAATGCGTCCCTCAGGACCGTCCACAACCCGGTGAAGCCCGGCCTTCCGGCCAATTAAGGGCGGCCTGATCAAGGCCCTCCCGGCGCCACCCGTCCGCCCCTTTCTGTGCACCGTCCGGAGCGGAACGTGGGGCTATTATGGGGGTGATTGCCGGGGGTGGGGATAAGCGAAGGGGAAGGGGCTTGTTGGGCCTCGGAGTTTTGAGCTGGAGGGCGGGGATAGGTGAGTTGGGTAGCCGCTCCTATACCCTCAAAATCCATATCCCTGTCATCCCGGACGGATGGCCCGACTTGATCGGGCCGAAGATCAGGGACCCAGACGCCCGACGGTAGCGCGTCAGCAGTGGGATGGTAGAAATCCGCGTGAGAGCAAGCTGGATGATCGCTGCCGGGTCTGGGTCCCTGATCTCCGCCCGGATCGCTTCGCGTCCGGGCATCCGTCAGGGATGACAAGGAAAGAATTGCGCGGTAAAATTGCAGTATGCTTTACTTCGTCTACCTGCTCGCCTCGGGTCGGCATGGGACGCTCTATTGCGGCGTCACCAATGACCTTGTGCGGCGGGTGTTCGAGCACAAGACGGCGCAGGTGCCGGGTTTCACCAAGAAGTATCGCGTTGACCGGCTGGTCTGGTGGGAAGCGCATGAGGACATCAATGCAGCCATCACGCGCGAGAAGCGGATCAAGCGTTGGCGGCGCGACTGGAAAACGACGATGATCGAGCGCGAAAATCCGGACTGGATTGATCTCTATGCCAGCATTGGCGGCACCGACCCGGCCAGCGTCGCCCCGCTCGAATTGCGAAACTGGTAGAGCAAACAATTGCTGTCATCCCTGACGGATGCCCCGCGCATGCGGGGCGCAGATCAGGGACCCAGACGCCCAATGATTGGTGCGTCAGCGGCGTGGCGGTGGAAATTTGAGTGAGAGAAAGCTGGATCAGCGCTGCCGGGTCTGGGTCCCTGATCTCCGCCCGGATCGCTTCGCGTCCGGGCATCCGTCAGGGATGACAAGGGTTTGGGTTTTGGCGAAAAATAGAAGCCAGCGCCCCCCTAAGGCAGCTCCCGCACAAAACTCTCCACCACCTTCTTGATCCCGGCCTTGTCGAACGCCACGGTCAACTTCGACCCGTCCGCCGTCTTGATGCGCCCATAGCCAAATTTGTCATGGAACACCCGGTCGCCGGTTTTCCATTTGCCGCTGCCGCCGCCGACGGGGCCGCTTTCGATCAGGTTGGCCTTGGCGTCGATGGTGGGCGGGGTGGTGCGGCGGTTTTCCTGGGCTGAGGCCTGGTAGCGTTTCCAGCCGGGGCTGGAATAGCTCGAGGCCATCGGGTCGGCGGTCTGGCGCACGTTTTCGAAGCCGGGGCCGCCGCCTTCGTAATAGCCGGTTTCGGAACGCGCCTCGACATGGTCGTGGGGCAGTTCGTCGATGAAGCGGGACGGCAGGACGGACTGCCAGCGGCCATAGATCATGCGATTGGCGGTGAAGGTGATGATGGCGCGTTCGCGGGCTCTGGTGATGCCGACATAGGCGAGGCGGCGTTCCTCCTCGAGGGATTTGGTGCCGCCTTCATCGAGGGAGCGCTGCGAGGGGAAGACGGTCTCTTCCCAGCCGGGCAGGAAGACGAGCGGGAATTCCAGGCCCTTGGCGCCGTGCAGCGTCATCAGGGAGACCTCGTCCTCGCTCACGGCGCGATCGGCATCGGTGACCAGGGCGACATGTTCGAGATAGGCTTCCAGCGTGTCCCATTCGGCCATGGAGCTGACCAGCTCCTTGAGGTTTTCCAGCCGGCCGGCGGCCTGGGGCGTCTTGTCCTCACGCCACATGGCGGTATAGCCGCTCTCGTCGAGGATGATCTCGGCCATCTCGTTGAGCGGGCTGGTTTCCGACAATTCGCGCCAGCGCGCCAGGTCGCGCAGGAAGACCTGCAGGCTGGTGCGCGCCTTGCCGCGGATCTCGTCCGTGCCGACCATGATGCGCGTCGCCTCGGTCATCGGCACGCCCATCTCGCGCGCCAGCATGGCGATCTTCTGGACGCTGGTCTCGCCAATGCCGCGCTTGGGCGTGTTGACGATGCGCTCGAAGGCGAGATCGTCTTCCGGCGAGCGCACCAGGCGCAGATAGGCATGGGCATCACGCACTTCGGCGCGTTCGAAGAAGCGCGGGCCGCCGATCACCTTGTAGGGCAGGCCGAGCATGATGAAGCGTTCTTCAAAGGCGCGCATCTGCCAGGAGGCGCGGACCAGTATGGCGATATCGGCATAGGAGCGGCCGGCCGAGACCCAGTTCTCGCATTCCTCGGCGACGAAGCGCGCTTCCGCCTCGCCATCCCACAGGCCGCGCACCTGGACTTTCTCGCCGCCTTCTTCGTCGGTCCACAGCGTCTTGCCGAGCCGGTCGCGATTGGCGGAGATCAGGCCGGAGGCGGCGCCCAGGATATGTTCGGTCGAGCGGTAATTTCGCTCCAGCCGCACCACGGTGGCGCCGGGGAAATCCTTGTCGAAGCGCAGGATATTGTCGACCTCGGCGCCGCGCCAGCCATAGATGGACTGGTCGTCATCGCCGACGCAGCAGAGGTTTCCGGTGCCGCGGGCGAGCAGGCGCAGCCACATATATTGGGCGACGTTCGTATCCTGATACTCGTCGACCAGAAGATAGCGGAATTTGCGGTGATACTCGGCGAGCACGTCCGGATTGTCTTTCAGGATGTGGAGCGTGTGCAGCAGGAGATCGCCGAAATCGCAGCAATTGAGGACTTTCAGGCGCGCCTGATACATGGCGTAGAGATCTTTGCCGCGGCCTTCGGCGAAGGCGTACTTGTCTTCCTCGCCGAGCTGGTCGGGCATCAGGCCACGATTTTTCCAGCCATCGATGACCGAGGCGAGATGGCGCGGCGTCCAGCGTTTTTCGTCAATGCCCTCGGCCTGGATGATCTGTTTCATCAGCCGCAGCTGGTCATCGGTGTCGATGATTGTGAAGGCGGATTTCAGACCGACGAGTTCGGCATGGCGGCGCAATATCTGGGCCGAGACCGAGTGGAAGGTTCCCATCCACGGCACGCCCTCGACGGCTTCGCCGATAATCTTGCCGACCCGCTCCTTCATCTCGCGCGCCGCCTTGTTGGTGAAGGTGACGGCGAGGATTTCCCATGGCCGCGCACGGCCGGTGGCGAGGATATGGGCGAGGCGGGTGGTGAGGACGCGCGTCTTGCCGGTGCCGGCACCGGCGAGCACCAGCACGGCACCATCAAGCGCCTCGACAGCCTGCCGCTGTTCGGCATTGAGGCCCTCGAGATAGGGGGAGGGCGGGGCCGGACGGGCCATGTCGGAAATCGAGAGCGAAGTCATGCCAGCCTGCAGATTACGAGTCGTTCAATCCGATAGTCTGGACTGAATGGCGCGTAATCCCAAGCCGGTGATGTGCAATTGTTCGTTTTTTGTTCGCATTGGCGCGCACTGCCATCGCAGGCCGCAGGCACGCGAGGGCCCTAATTGGTCGTGTAATCGCCCATTGCGGCCGGTGCCGTGTCGAGGAAGCGCATGAAGGCCGTGCTCAGCTCACCATTCGAGCGGCGGATCTCGTCCGCAAACTTCGTCAGCCGGGCAAGGAATTCCTCGCGCGCCAGGGCGGCAGCACCCTCTTCGGCGGTGGCAGGTGTTTCGTCGCCGAAATCATCGCAGCGCCGTTCGCAACACAACATCAGGTCATTGACCAGCCAGAGAATGGCGGGGCCGTCCATCGTGCCACCGCGGGCGGCCCGGAGTTCGGCGATGATTTCGCGCATATCGGCGAGCGGGCAGGGCAGGGGGGGATGCGAGGTCGGAGTGACCAGTGTCAGGCGCGGCATGAAAGGCATCTCTTGGTCCGGGAATCTCTTTGTCCCCGCACTTATTGATGAATCCGGGGATTAACCCTACTCATACAATATGAAATTGAGTGCATTCTGCGTTGCGACAACTAGTCGAACAATGCATCGACCCCGGCCTGCAGGCTCTCGTCGCGATAGGACGGGGAATTCTCGCCCGCCCCGTGAATGGTGCTGGACGCCGCGGCGATCAGCGGCTTGAGGCAGGTGGTCGCCAGCTCTGCCACCGAATGGCAGCCGGCTTCGCCGGGCGTTTGCTGCAGCGTCTGCTGCGCCCGCGCGACCTGCGCCTCGATCTCCTGCGTAATGCCGGCCAGTCGTGCGCGCACCGGTTCGGGC
>NZ_JBLWTD010000019.1:0-58781 GCF_048270265.1 Maricaulis sp.
AGAATCCGGTCCGAGCGCCGCCACAGGCCGGCCCCGTAATTATTGCCGACGATGGCCTGCAGGGCCTGGCTCATTCCCATCAGCACCAGAAAGGCGAAGGAGAGAATGCGCATCACGATGCCATATGCCGCGACCGTGGTGTCGTAGTGACCGGTATCGACGGTTTGCAGCATGAAGATCACCGCGCCGGATCCGAGCGACAGGCCGACAAATGACAGGCTTTGCGGTGCACCCAGCGCCAGAAATCCCGGCCAGCCGGTGCTGAGGCGCGACCAGTCGAGGCCGGCGAGGCGCAGGGGCGAGGTCTTGCCCATGCGGAAGCCCAGGATCACCAGCAGGGCAATGGCCTGGGCGATCGCCGTTCCCAGCGCCGACCCTGCCACGCCAAGCCCCATCACGGCGATCAGCACGTAGTTGAGGGCCAGATTGGCCAGCGTCACCAGCAGGCCGGTCATTGCCATCAGCCCGACCTTGCCCTCGACCCGCAGCGCGGTGGACTGCACCGCCAGGGCGAAGGCGATCGGCGAGCTGAAGACGGCAATGCTCAGATAGACATGGCCCATCCGCGCCAGTGCCTCCGACCCGTTTGCGGCCGCCAGGGTCAGTGGCCCGGCTCCGGCGAGAAACAGGACGACCAGGATCAGGCAGACGATCAGGGAAAGCCCGTGCGCGCCGACGAATTCGGCCCGGGCCTGACCGATGGCATTGGCGCCGAGATGCCGCGCCAGCACCGAGGCCATGCCATTGGAGACCAGCGAGGAGAGGGCGACGATCAGCATGAAGAGCGGAAACATCAGCGTCACCGCGCTCAACGCTTCGGCCCCGACGAACACGCCGAGAAAGATCGCATCGACGACGGTCAGCAGACCATTCATCGCCATCAGGAAAATGATCGGTAGTGCCGTACGCACGAACATCGGCCCGAGCGGGCCGTGAGTATAGGTATTGCTCATCTCATCAACTCCGGACGCGTAGCTTGGAGGATGGGGCTCGCATTGCCACCGCAGCGATTGCGCCGGGAGGAAAAGATCATGCCGGAAATTCACCGTGACCGAAGTCTGCGAGCGGCGGGCAACCGGGGACCGGCGCGCTGGATACTGCGCCGGGCGCAGGGCGTCAAGCTTGCCCAGGCCCCGGCAGCTCGACGCCATCCCCGATCGTGACGGCACCACTTGTCTCGACGCTCATATAAATCCCGCAATCGGCATGCCCGAAATGCGTCATCAGCGCAGCGGGCAGATCGAGATCGCATTTCGCTGTGACGGGATTGATGCTGGTGGCGACGCAGCGGCGGATGCGGCTCTGGCCGCGCAGTCTGACATCACCAATCAAAATATCCTGGCCGAGCCAGTCGAACTCGGCCCAGGGTTCCAGGCCGTCGATCAGGAGATTGCCGCGAAAGCGGACCGGGTCGATGGCGTGGCCGGTGCGCCTCTCGAGATCGCGCACCGAGGCGGCATTGATCAGGGAGATGTGCGGCAAGGGAATATCGGTCAGGGCCTGACCGGGGATATGGGCAAATCTGAGCGCCCCGCGCACCTGTTCGCCGAGCAGGGCTTCAAGCCGGGCGAAGAGCGGGCCGTGGCTGGCGGCATCGCCAAGCGTGATGGTGATCGTCTCGCCATCGGGCCAGTGGGTGGTGAAGCCTTGCCCGGCCGTGTCGCAGCGGGTCTGCAATTGCGCCAGTGCGGTCTGGCCGGCCAGCATCAGGAAATGCTTCTTCTTCACATGCGCCGGCCGGGCCGGGTCGAAGGAGCCGGGGCCGTTCTCGATCGCCCAGGCGCGATCGAGAGGCAGGGCCTGTCCGGCGGTCAGTTCGACCTGCTCAAGCCTGTCCGGGCCGAAGCCTTTTACCGGAAAGCGGGTAATTGCGGTAAGCTTCGGCATGGTCGAAAGAAACCCTTGCGGAAATATGGTCAATCTGTCGCGGCCCGGCCTCTTGTGTGACGCATGTGCAACACTTACATCCAGAGCAACCCGCGGTTCCGGCGCGCTTTTCGAAGGCGTCTGACCGCATCTTATCTCGCCTTTTCCGGGGGATCGACATGGAATTCGACAAATATACAGACCGCGCCAAGACCATTGTCCAGGGCGCCCAGACGCTGGCCATCAAGGCCGGCCACCAGCAATTCACGCCCGAGCACGTGCTCAAGGCGCTGCTCGACGATACGGCCGGTCTCGCGACCAATCTGATCAAGTCGGCCGGCGGCAGCGCGCATCAGGTTATTGACGGCGTTACCGCTGCGCTCGCAAGCCTTCCCAAGGTCGAAGGCGGTGAGGGCAAGCTCTATATGGCCCCGCCGACGGCCAAATTGTTTGATGCGGCCCAGACCGCGGCGACCAAGGCCGGTGATGAATACGTCACCGCCGAACGTCTGCTGCAGGCGCTGAGCCTGCAATCGGGCACCAAGGCCTTTGATATTCTCAAGGCCGCCGGTGTCACGCCGCAGGGCCTCAATACCGCGATCAATGATCTGCGCCAGGGCCGCACTGCTGACAGTGCGTCGTCGGAAGACACCTATGAAGCGCTGAAGAAATACGCCCGCGACCTCACCGAGGTGGCGCGCGAAGGCAAGCTCGACCCGGTGATTGGCCGCGACGAGGAAATTCGCCGTGCCATCCAGGTGCTCTCGCGCCGGACCAAGAACAATCCGGTCCTGATCGGTGAGCCCGGCGTCGGCAAGACGGCGATCGCCGAGGGCCTGGCCCTGCGCATCGTCAATGGCGATGTGCCCGAAAGCCTCAAGGAAAAACGTCTGCTGGCGCTCGATATGGGGTCCCTGATCGCCGGTGCGAAATTCCGCGGCGAGTTCGAGGAACGGCTCAAGGCCGTTCTCAATGAGGTCACCAGCGCCAATGGCCAGATCATTCTCTTCATCGACGAGATGCACACCCTGGTCGGTGCCGGCAAGGGCGATGGCGCCATGGATGCGTCCAATCTCCTGAAGCCTGCCCTGGCACGCGGTGAGCTGCATTGTATCGGTGCGACCACGCTGGACGAATACCGCAAGCATGTCGAAAAAGACCCGGCCCTGGCCCGGCGTTTCCAGCCGGTCATGGTCGAGGAGCCGACCGTGGAAGATACGGTCTCCATCCTGCGCGGGTTGAAGGAAAAATACGAAGTGCACCATGGCGTGCGCATCGCCGACAGCGCCATTGTTGCGGCCGCCAACCTGTCCAATCGCTACATCACCAACCGCTTCCTGCCCGACAAGGCGATCGACCTGATGGACGAGGCCTCGGCCCGTCTGCGCATGCAGATCGACTCCAAGCCGGAAGAGCTCGACGAGATTGATCGCCGGGCCATCCAGCTCAAGATCGAAGCGGAAGCGATGAAGAAGGAGTCCGACGAGGCCTCCAAGGAGCGCCTTGCTGCGATTACCAAGGAAGTGGCGGAACTGGAATCCCGGTCCGCCGAGCTGACCGCGACCTGGCGCGCCGAAAAGGCAAAACTCGCCGGTGCGACCACGCTGAAGGAATCGATCGAGCTGGCCCGTGCCGAGCTGGCCGATGCCGAACGGCGCGGTGATCTCGGCCGTGCGTCGGAGATCAAGTACGGCCAATTGCCCGATCTCGAGAGCCGTCTGGCCCTCGCCGAGACCGCCAGTGATGACGGTCAGCAGACGATGCAGGAAGTCGTCGATGACGAGCAGATCGCCCAGATCGTCTCGCGCTGGACCGGTGTGCCCGTCGACAAGATGCTCGAAGGCGAGCGCGACAAGCTGTTGCGCATGGAAGAAGCCCTGCACGGCCGCGTTGTCGGCCAGGAAACGGCGCTGGAAGCCGTCTCCGATGCGGTGCGCCGTGCCCGCGCGGGCCTCAAGGATCCGGCGCGTCCGATCGGTTCCTTCATGTTCCTCGGCCCCACGGGTGTCGGCAAGACCGAGCTGACCAAGGCGCTGGCCAATTTCCTGTTCGACGATGAACACGCGGTCACCCGCATGGACATGTCGGAATACATGGAGAAGCACTCCGTCTCGCGCATGATCGGCGCGCCTCCGGGCTATGTCGGTTATGAGGAGGGCGGTGCGCTGACCGAGGCGGTTCGCCGCCGGCCCTATCAGGTAATCCTGCTCGATGAGATCGAGAAGGCACACCCGGATGTCTTCAACGTGCTGCTGCAGGTTCTCGATGATGGCCGTCTCACTGACGGGCAGGGCCGCACGGTCGATTTCCGCAATACGATCATCATCATGACCTCCAATCTCGGGGCCGAGCATCTGCAGGCCGTCGAGAATTCCGAGGATGCCCGCGAAATGGTGATGGAGGCCGTGCGCCTGCATTTCCGTCCGGAATTCCTCAACCGGGTCGATGAAATCGTCCTGTTCAACAAGCTCGCTCGCGAGGATATGGGCGCCATTGTCGATATCCAGATGAAGCGTCTGGAAAAACTCCTGGCTGATCGCCGCATGACGATCGAACTGGACGCCAGCGCCCGCGACTGGATTGCCGCCAAGGGCTATGACCCCGCCTACGGGGCCCGTCCATTGAAGCGCGTGATCCAGAAGGACCTGCAAGACCCGCTCGCCCGCATGCTGCTGGAAGGCACCATCAAGGACGGCGAGAATATCGTGGTCTCAAGCGAAGCTGGCGCGCTGACGATCAATGGCGTCGCCATTGGCGAGAAGCGGCCGCTGAAGGCTGTGGTGAACTAAGGCTCTTCGGAGACTTGAATGGAGAACGGCCGGAGAGCGATGCGCTTTCCGGCCGCTTTTTTGTCCGCGTAGGTTCTATGGCGGGGTGTGCCCGCACGTGCGCCCACAAATCTCGATAAAAACAATAACGTTGTCATCCCGGATCTGCGCCCGGATCGCTGCCGCGTCCGGGCATTTGTCCGGGATGACCACGGTTTGGTTTTGCTGCGAGGGAGAGGCCGCTCCCACCGGCGCCTGTTCTGATCAGCCATTGTCGTTGCCCGGCAGCTCCACCACCGGTGAGAAGCCGCCAAAGATCATCCGTTTGCCGTCGAAGGGCATCGGATTGCGCACGGGATCCATGCGTGGGTCGGCGGTTTCGGGATTCTCCATCCACTCCATCATTTTCGCCATGCCGGCATCGCGCGCCGCCTTGTCGGGCCATTCGATCCAGGAAAGGACGACTGTCTCGTCCGGCTTCGCCTGCACAGCCTTGCGGAAATCGGTGACGTTTCCGTCCTGCACATCATCGCCCCAGCATTCCATCACGCGCAGGGCGCCAAGATCCATGAACACGCCATTGGCGAACTCGGCGTGATCGATGAATTTTTGTTTGTTCGCGGTCGGCACGGCGATCACGAATCCGTCGATATAGCTCATTTCATTTCTCCATTGATGGGCGAGTGTCGCCCCTGGTGCTCGCGAAGTTTGATCAAAAACGGACTCAATCTGCAGCGTCGGCGAAGCTCCCCGTCCGCAGGGCGCCAGCTGGTTTGTAAGTGCTGATGATCACCCCGGAAGATACCGTCTTCGTATCGACCAGGGCGAGCTCGCTCGGTGCGACCCTGTCCGAGAACAAGCGCTTGCCCGTTCCAAGCAGGACAGGAAAGACGAGGAGCAAAACCTCGTCCGCCAGCCCCTGTTCGATCAGGAGCGGTGTCAGGGTCGAACTGCCCCAGACGATCAGATCGGGGCCGGACGCTGCCTTGACGCGTGCAATGCCTTCAATGGCATCCGCGCCGAGCGCTTCGGCCGGTCCCCAGTCGAGGCTGTCCGGCCTGTGCGTGACGACGAACTTCCTGGCGCCATTGAGCGTATCGGCCATCGGGCCGGTCTGGTCTGGCCAGTAGTTTGCGAAAATATCATAGGTGCGCCGGCCGAGCAGAAGGTCGAAGCCCCCGCCATGCGCCGCGTCGATCGCCTCGCCAATGGCCGGGTCGAAATGCGGGAAGGCCCAGCCGCCATGTTCGAACCCGCCTTCGTAATCTTCGCCCGGCCCACCAGGTGCCTGGATCACGCCGTCGAGCGAGATGTGCTCGATGATTTTAATGTGTCTCACAGTCTGTCTCCTTTCCCGGCTCCCGGGGTGATTGCCTTGCTGGGGCGCTGAACAGCATTTCGATGTAGCGGCGCAGATGGTCGATACTGTCGGCAGCGATCGCGGCTGCCCCAGTGGCCTTTGCGAGGATGAAGCCGCCCTGGATGACGGCCTGGGTGTGCAGGGCCAGCGATTTCGCCGTCCAGTCGGGTGTCATGCAGCGCGCGCGCATCGCCGCCTCGATATCGGCTTCCAGCGTCGCGGCGTGGCCGGTGATACTGCGTTCACAGGCCTCGCGGATCGCAGGCGCCGTCTCATAGGTCTCCTGCACCATAGTGCCGACCAGGCAGGTGAAATCAGGCAGATCGCCCTGCAGGAGGGTTTTGCGAAAGTCGAGATAGGCGAGGACGCGGGCGAGCGGGTCGGCATGATCGTGATAGGGCGCATCGGTAAACAGGGCGCCGGTCATCTGTGACCAATGCTCCGCCGCCGCGACGGCGAGCTCATCCTTGCTCCTGAAATGGTGGAAGAAGGCACCCTTGGTGACACCCGCGGCCGCACAAAGCGCATCGACCGTAGTCGCCGAATACCCCTTGCTGCGGATCACCGACACCGCCGCATCAAGCAGTTTCGCCCTGGCATCCAGTTTTTTCGCTGGCTTTGACATGTCGTCCTTTCCTGTCTCAACGAACATACCAACTAGTTGGTATTGAGTCAACTCATGGCAATGACCGGTGATGGCTCTGGCCACGCCGAGGGCCTCTGCCCCAACGAATACAATAGTTTATTTCCCCGGAATTGGCCCGATTCCGGGGAAGCTGTTTGTGGTGGGATTGGAAGAGGCCTCTTCCCTTAAACCGCAATCACCATCTGCGGCTTGCCATCGCCGGTCAGTGCCGGTGATTTGCCATCGGCGCCCACCGTGCAATTCACCCGTTTGCGGAAAGCCGAGAAGCTGTCGAAGGTCACGACATCGACCGGTTCGTCGAAATCGATGGTGAGCCGGTAATGGCTGCCGTGATTGAGCTGGGCCAGGGCGATGATTTCGCCCTTGAAGGGCTGGCCGAGATACAGGCCGGTGATACGGGCCCCGAGCGCCAGCGGGCTGGCCGGGCGGTTGCCGGCGGCGGCGTGGAGCGTGTTCCAGTCGCGATAGCCATGCTGGTGGGCCAGCAATTCGAGCGCTTCGCTGTGGGAGATGAAATTGCCTTCGGCCGTCAGGCTCTGGCGCAAGCGTTTGGCCTGGGCCTTGAGGACCTCAAGCGCGGGGAGGGTCTGGATAATGGACATGTCGTCGCCTGTCTCAGTGACTGCATGCGTATTTCGGACGGGGCTCGCCTTGCCATCACACCGCATGACACTGGGTCGACGGAGTTGGTCACTTCGGAGATTTCACCATGGCTTGCGCCTGCGAGCGGCGGGCATCTCCAGACCCGTGGCGGGGCTTTTGCCGCGCCACGGGGATCAAGTCAAGCTGAAGCTGGAATACTGCGCCGGTGCCTATTGCGCGCCATCGCCCGCTTGCGCCATCAGCGGCGCATCGGTGGCATTGGCGGGCCGGGCGCCGTCACGGATGGCGATGATGCGGTCACGTTCGGCGATGAAGGCCGGCATGTCGGCATCGGTCAGCTGGCGGCCGGTCGGCAGGTCCAGCGTCATCGGATTGACCGGGCGGCCGTTCTGATGAACCTCATAATGCAGGTGCGGCCCTGTCGAGCGGCCGGTTGTGCCGACATAGGCGATCACCTGGCCCTGGGTGACGCGGCTGCCGGCGCGGATGCCGCGGGCAAAGCCGTTGAGATGGGCATAGGCGGTCTCGAAGCCGTTGGCGTGGCGGATCTTCACGTAATTGCCGAAACTGCCGAAGCGGTTGGCGCGTTCGACGACGCCATTGCCGGCGGCGAAGATCGGCGTGCCGGTCGGAGCGGCGAAATCGGTGCCGTTATGGGCGCGGGTATAGCCCAGGATCGGGTGACGCCGGCGGCCGAAGGAGGAGGAGAGGCGGGCCCCATTGATCGGAGTCAGCATCAGCAGGCGCTGGGCGCTGGCACCCTCGGCGCTGTAATAGCCAATGCCGCCATCGGAGGTCTCGAAGCGGAAGAATTCCTTGGGTTCGCCGCGGCCTTCATAGCGGGCATAGAGAATATCGCCGGTACGCGCCGTATTGCCTTCTTCATTCACGAAGCGCTCGAACAGGATGTCGAAACCGTCGCCGGGCTGGATCGAGCGCTGGAAGTCGATCGCATAGGCCAGCACGCCGGCGAGTTCGACCACGATACGGTCGGTGGCACCGGCATTGAGCGCGTCGACATAGAGCGAGGATGTGATGTTGCCCGAGGAGCGCACGACCTGGCGTTCGAACTCGGCAATGGTTTCGCGGGCGCGGTATTCATCGCCCCAGATGCGCGCGACGGTGATCGAACGCTCGACATCGGGGCGGAAGGAGATGCCCGTCAGGCGCAGGCGGCTCTCGGTTTCCTCATCGGCCTCGACAGAGGTGTCGGGCTCGGTCTCGAGATAGAGATTGAGGCTCTGACCGGCGCGCAGATAGCGCAGGTCGAACACCTGGTTAAGGGCGCGGATTGCGCGGACCGCATCGGTATTGTCGACACCGGCATCCTCGAGCAGGCCGGCAAGTGTGCCACCGCGGGGCACTTCGCGTTCGACCTGGATGGTGACCGGGCACTGGGTGCAGGAGCTGAAGGCCGTGGCATCGAGACGGGCCGGATTGAGTGGCATGGCCAGCGTGGTGGTCTCGGCGCGCAGCGGCAGCTCGCCGGAGGCGTTGCTGCTGTCGCGCGCGGTATCACTGACATCCATCACGGCCACAGCGGCGGCCGGCAGGGCCAGGCCGGCGGCATCGCTGCGGGTTTCGCGCGACGTCATCAGGCCGGTAAGGAGGGCGGCAGACAGCACCAGGCTGGCACAAACGACCAGACCACGGGCGCGGCGCTGATCGGCTCGGGTTACGTCAAATCCAGGCATGGCTATCTCGTTACTCCGATGCTTCGTTCCATGACGCGTCATCTCAAGCAAATCCCGCACCGGACGGCAGCAAAGCCGCATTCCCTGCAGGGGCACCCCGATAGCCCGACTGAATCATGTCTTGGACCAATACGGTTGCCAAGTCCTTTCCACGCTTCTTGCGCAATTCAGCTGCGAAACAGGGTCGGATGGCCGGAGAATCGTGTATCGATTGCTCCATGCAAGATCAACGCCCCGCCGAAATGGCCGCCGACCAACTTGCCGCTCTGCTCTGCGCGCGGCTGTGTCATGACCTCGTCAGCCCTGTGTCCGCGCTGAGCGCGGCGCTGAGCGTGCTCGACGATGAATCCTCCGCCGACATGCACGAGGATGCGATGGACCTGGTCCGCGACAGTTCGCGCCAGGCCCAGGCGAAGCTGGAATTCGCCCGTCTCGCCTATGGCGCTGGCGGTTCGGCTCCGGCGACGCTCGATACCCGCGAATTGCGGCGCCTGACCGAGGCGATGTTTGCGCCCTCCAAACCGGCCATTGTCTGGAAGGTTGAAACGCCCGGGCTCGAGAAGGCGGCGGCGCGGCTTCTGCTGAACCTCTGCGTTCTCGCTGTTGAATCCGTCCCGCGTGGCGGCACGGTGACCATCGAGGCGACCGAGAGCGGTGGCGGTGCCCGCATCCGCATTGTCTCGGAAGGTCCGCGCGCCCGGCTCAATGCCGACGCCGTCACGGCACTGGAAGGCCAGCCGCCTGAAGGGGGATATGATGGCCGCTCGATTCAGCCCTATTTTGCCGGTCTGATCGCCCGCAATGCCGGCGGGCGCGTCAGCGCTCATGCCGACGAGGAACGGGTCGAGTTCGTTGCGCTGGTCCAGGCACCGGCTGCGGCTGCCTAGAGCGTATTCCGTTCCGGTCATAACCTATGAAATGAAAGCTGGTTTTCCTCGGCCTGAAGCCAACAGTCCGTTAACCAAGCCCGTGTCAACTTACCGTCTGATGAAGCCCTGACAGGCATTTAGACGGTAAGAGGACGGCCATGGACGATCTGATCAGCGAATTCCTGACAGAGACGGGCGAAAGCCTGGATGTCATTGATGCGGAGCTGGTCCGGTTCGAGAATAATCCGGAAGACCGGGCCATTCTCGACAATATTTTCCGCCTCCTCCACACGGTTAAGGGAACCTGCGGCTTTCTCGGTCTGCCGCGCCTGGAAGCCGTGGCTCACGCCGGCGAGACCCTGTTGGGCAAGTTCCGCGATGGCGACCTGGCGGTGACGCCGCCGATGGTGACGCTGGTGCTGCAATCCATCGACCAGATCAAGGTCATCCTGAGCAGTATTGAAGAGACCGGCAATGAACCGGCCGGTGAAGACCTTGAGCTGATTGGCCGGCTGGAAGATGCCGCCATGGGCCGTGTGGTCGAGCCGGATGCGCCGGCCGAGACCGTGCCCGAAGGCTGGGACGCCGATCTGGGCCGCGAACTGCGCCCGGGCGAAGTCTCCCTCGCTGATCTGGAAGCTGCCTTCCGAGATACCGTCTCTGAAGTCGAACTGCCCGAAGCCGAAGCCGATGCCGGCGAGACACCGGAAGTCGCACATATCGGTGTTGGCGATTTCGATCCGGAATTGGGCCGCGAACTGCGTCCCGGTGAAGTCTCGGTCGCCGAGCTGGAAGCCGCCTTCAACGCCGCCGAGCCCGAAGCGGACGTCGCGCCCGCCGCCCCGGCTGCTGATATGAGCCCCGTCGAGGCCCTGCAATCGGCGGTCGCCGAGCTCAAGGGCAGCGATGACCACCCGGCGGGTGGTGACGGTGCGCCGCGCATGCAGCAGACCGTGCGGGTCGGCGTCGATGTGCTCGATGCCTTGATGACTACGGTTTCCGAACTGGTTCTGACGCGGAACCAGTTGATGCAGACCGTTCGTGGCCTGGAAGACGAGGATCTCAAGGTCCCGCTGCAGCGCCTCTCTGCCGTTACCGGCGAGTTGCAGGACGGGGTCATGAAGACCCGTATGCAGCCGATCGGCGATGCCTGGCGCAAACTGCCGCGCATCATTCGCGACGTCTCCACCGATCTCGGCAAGAAGATCGAACTGGTGATGGATGGCAGCGATACCGAGCTGGATCGCCAGGTGCTGGAACTGATCAAGGATCCGCTCACCCACATGGTGCGCAATTCCGCCGATCACGGCCTGGAAATGCCGGCCGACCGGATCAAGGCCGGCAAGTCGGAAAAGGGCACCATCACGCTCAAAGCCTTCCATGAAGGCGGCCACATCATTATCTCCATCGCCGATGACGGCATGGGGTTGAACACCGCCCGCATCGGTGAAAAGGCGCTCGAAAAGGGTCTCACGACCCATGAAGAGCTCGCCGCAATGACCGAGCAGCAGATCCACCGCTTCATCTTCGCGCCGGGCTTCTCCACGGCAGCCAAGGTCACAAACCTGTCCGGCCGCGGTGTCGGCATGGATGTGGTGCGCAATAATATCGAACAGATCGGCGGCGTCGTTGATGTCACCTCGACCGCCGGCAAGGGCAGCCATTTCAAGATCAAGATCCCGCTGACCCTGGCCATTGTCTCGGCCCTGATCGTTGGCAGCCATGATCAGCGCTTCGCCATTCCCCAGCTCGCCGTGCGCGAACTGGTCCGTGTCGGTGCCGGCTCGGAGCATGCGATCGAGTCGCTCAGCGGAGCCCGGGTCATGCGCCTGCGTGACCGTCTGATGCCGCTGGTTGATCTGCAGGAAGTGCTTGGCGTCAGCGAGGCTGGCGCAGGGGCACGGGACGATACCGGTTTTGTCGTTGTGCTTGACGCCGGTGGCCGCAATGTCGGCCTGATCGTCGACAATGTCCTCGACACCGAGGAAATCGTCGTCAAACCGCTTTCCGATGCCTTGCGCGGCGTCGGGGCCTATTCCGGCGCGACCATCCTGGGCGACGGTACGGTGATCATGATCCTCGACCCCAATGGTCTGGCCGGAGAAATCGTCTCCAGCATGGAGGACGAGGTCCGCTTCGATTCCGCCGCGACCGCTGCTTCGGAAATGCAGAACACGCAACGCCTGCTGCTCGTCCGCGCCGGTGGCAGCGAGGCCAAGGCCGTGCCGCTGGCACTGGTCACCCGGCTGGAGGAATTCCAGACCGACGCCATCGAGACCACCAATGGCCGGCTCGTGGTCCAGTATCGCGGCCGCCTGATGCCAATCGTGCCGCTGGGCGGCGAGATCGGCACCTCCGGGACCCAGCGTCAGCCGGTGCTGGTCTTCTCCGAGGGCCATGGCGCCATCGGCCTCGCCGTCGACCAGATCGTCGATGTCGTCGAGGAACGGGTCGACCTGCAAATGCGCTCCGACAAGCCGGGCATCATCGGTTCCGCCATCATCAAGGGCAAGGCGACCGATGTCGTCGACATCGCCTGGCATCTCGAACAGGCCCAGGCGGGCAATATCCAGCGCCGCGCCACCAAGCGCCGCCGCCGGGTCCTGCTCGTCGATGCCGACGCCTTTGCGCGCCGCATGATTGCGCCGCTGCTGGCCGCCGCCGGCTATGATGTCACCCCGACGGGCGGCATGCATGAAGTCCAGGCGATTGCCGAGGCTGGCGAACAATTCGACGCCCTGGTCGGTGATCCGGCTGCGCTGGAAAAAATCCGCGCCCAGGGCCTGTGGGCCAGCCTGCCGGCCCTCGCTGTCACCGACTGGCCGGAAGATACCCGGGCCGAAGGGCTCACGGTCGTGCTGCCACGGTCGGATCGCGGCGCCCTGATCGCGGCGCTCGATGAAGTGTCCCATGAGGAGAAGGTCGCATGACCGATCATTACGACGATCCATCCGAACTGAGTGCCGATGCGATGATCGAATACGTCTCCGTGCGTATTGGCGACCAGCTGTTCGGCGCCCCGGTCAACGCCATTCGCGAAGTCTTCGCGCCCCAGTCCGTCACGGCTGTTCCGCTGGCTCCGCCTGAAGTGGCCGGTCTGCTCAATCTGCGCGGCCGCATTGTCACGGCGATCGATGCGCGCCGGCGCCTCGGCCTGCCGCCACGCGATGCCGCCGATGCCGGCATGGCACTCGGTGTCGAGCGCGGCAGCGAGATTTTCGGGCTGATTGTCGACTCTGTCGGTGAAGTCCTGCGGCGCCCGCGCGCCGAGCTTGAGCCGGTCCCCGCCCATGTCGACGCCCGCTGGCGTTCCATGGTGAAGGGCGTGCACCGGCTCGAAAAAGAATTGCTCGCAGTTCTGGATGTGTCGGCCGTAATCGGCAGCACAGTCAAAAGCGAAGCGGCCTAGGGAAGGGCAAGCGAATGAAGACCTGTCTCGTTGTCGACGACTCGCGTGTGATACGCAAGGTCGCCCGCCGAATACTCGAAGAGCTCGAATTTGCCTGCATGGAAGCAGGGGACGGTGCCGAGGCGCTGGAAAAATGCCGGGAGCAAATGCCGGACGCCATCCTGCTCGACTGGAACATGCCGATCATGAACGGGCTCGATTTCGTCAAGGCGCTGCGCCGCGAGGAAACCGGTGACCGGCCGATCGTGGTGTTCTGCACCACCGAAAATGACATGGCCCACATCACCGAAGCGCTGCGCGCCGGCGCCGACGAATATGTGATGAAACCCTTCGATGGCGACATCATCGCGTCCAAGTTCCAGCAAACCGGTCTGCTGCGGGCATCGTAGGAAAACCTGATGACAGAACCCGCCCCACAGCTGGATTCCGCGCAGGCCATGGCTCGCGTGCTGGTGATCGACGATTCCGCGGTCGCGCGTGGCCTGATGACGCGCTGGATCGAGGAAGATCCGGATCTGGTGCTTGTCGGGGCCGCCACTGATGGCGAGCAGGGTATCCGCAAGGCCGGGGAATTGCGTCCTGACCTGATCGTGCTCGATGTCGAGATGCCGAAAATGGACGGGCTCGCCGCCCTGCCCATCCTGCTCAAGACCGTGCCCGGCTGCCGTATCGTCATGGCCTCGACCCTGACGCGCCGCGGCGGTGAGGTGACGATCCGCGCCCTGTCCATGGGCGCTGCCGATTATGCACCCAAGCCCCAGGCCGGACGCCTGGCCGGCGCCGAGGAATTCCGCCGCGATCTGCTCACCAAGCTGAAAGCCCTGGCGCCGCGCCCGAAAACGGCCCGCCCGGCACCGGCCCCGGCTCCCCGATTGCGTGCGGTGCCCGGAACGGCAGCGCCAGCACCCGCACCGGCAACAACAACGCCACCGCGTGCCTTCCGGCCCGTGGCTGCCGCCCCGATCTCGCGTGGAGCGACACCGCGTTCGGTCGCGCCGCCGGCGATCATTGCCATCGGTTCAAGCACCGGCGGTCCCGAAGCGCTGCGCCTGGTGATCAGCAAATGCGCTGCTGGCCTGGCCGCGCCGATTGTCATCGCCCAGCACATGCCGGCGCTCTTCACCAAGATCCTCGCCGAGCACCTGGCCAAGGCCAGCAATTTGCCGTGCAAGGAAGCCGAGAATGGCGAGCGCCTTCTGGCGGGCCATGTCTATGTCGCCCCCGGCGATTTTCATTTTACCGTGCGGCGGGATTCGGCTGGCTATTACGCCGTGCTCGACCAGTCGCCGCCGATCAATTTCTGCCGCCCCGCCGTCGACCCGCTTTTCCATTCCGTCGCGGAAGCGACCGGTGGCAAGGCGCTGGGCGTCATCCTGACCGGGATGGGGCATGACGGACGCGAGGGCGTGCGTGCGCTGCGCGCGGCTGGCGGAACCATACTCGCCCAGGACGAAGCAACGAGCATCGTCTGGGGCATGCCTGGCGCAGTCGCCGAGGCCGGACTGGCAGATCAGATACTGCCGCTATCGGAAATCGGGTCGGACATCGTCCGGCGCGCCAAGGGTGGAATGTAGGCGAATGTTGGAAAAACAGGAAATTCTCTACGTCGCGGCCGAGGCTTACAAGCGCTCTGGCCTGGTTCTGTCGGCTGACAAGGGCTATCTGCTGGAAAGCCGGCTGGCGCCGCTGGCCCGCGCCGAGGGCTATGCCTCGATCGAGGCACTGATCTCGGCGGCGCGGCGTGAAAGCAGTGACCGGTTGTTGTGGGCCATCACCGAGGCGCTCGCCACACACGAGACCTTCTTCTTCCGCGACAACACGCCCTTTGACCTGTTCAAGCAGGACATCCTGCCGGTCCTTTCCCGTGCCCGCGGCAATAATGGTGTGATCCGGATCTGGTGTGCGGCCTGTTCCTCCGGCCAGGAACCCTATTCCCTGGCGATGATCCTCGAGGAAGAGCGCGCCCGCCTCGGTGGACTGCGCGTCGAGATCGTGGCGACGGACATGGCGCCGCGCGTGCTGGAAAAGGCCAAGGCCGGTCTCTACAGCCAGTTCGAGGTCCAGCGCGGCCTGGCGATCCAGCGCCTGGTGACGCATTTCGACCAGACCGGCGATCAATGGCGCATCAAGCCGAATATCCGCCAGATGGTGACCTTCCAGAAACAGAACCTGCTCGACAGCTTCGGCCCGATGGGCAAGTTCGACGTCATCTTCTGCCGCAATGTGCTGATCTATTTCGACGCCGAGTCGAAAAAGAAGGTTCTCTCGCGCCTATCGCAGCAAACCGCCAGCGACGGCTATCTGGTGATGGGCGCCGCCGAGACGGTGGTCGGCCTGTCGAGCGATTATGTACCGGTTGAAGGCCGTCGCGGGCTCTATGCCCAGGCCGGCAATGCCGCGCTCAAGACCGCGGCCGCCTGATCGCCGCCTGACCGAGCTGAGTTCAAGATGAAAAACCCCGGACCCATCTGGTTCCGGGGTTTTTCATTGCGGCCGGGCCGGGACTTCTTATTCGCCGTCAGCCGGGAAGATGACGATGCTTCGGGCGATGGCGCCGAGGGCTTCGCGGGAAAACGTGTCGAGTTCTGCCAGTACGCTGCCGGTGTCGGTTGAGCTGACGGCAATGAATTCCAGCCAGCGATAGTCTCCAGCCACTGTGTCCTCGATCCAGAAGCGGCGCACCGATATGGCGTCGGCATCCTCTCCGGTGGGCGTACCGGAGCATTGCTGCCAGATCCGCCGGTTTCCGGCCGCATCGATCGCGACATAGGGTGCGTCCCGGTGGCACCAGTCCGGCGTTGCCGGCCGGGCGACTTCATCGATCCGGTCGAAATCATAGGTGCCATTGCGGGCGAGGGCTTCCGCGCCTTCAACTCCGATACTCATTCCCCAGCGGGCATCATGCAGCGCGACTGCGGCCTGCATGTCTGTGGACAGGGTTTCGAGTTCGCGGGCCAGCGCATCCGGCGCGTCAATGTGGATCAGGCCGGCCTCAGGGTCGGTCAGGCTCTGTACCTGGCCGAGCCAGTCCAGCGAGCCCTCCGGGGCCGCCGATGCGGCGGATACGTCCTGGACCGCCACGGCCTGCCCGGCCGTCAGGATCGAGATCGCCAGTGTCGCGAGCATTATACGATCATGTTTCATGCAGACTCTCCCTGTTTCCGGAGTGAGCATAGAGGGTGGCCGCGCGCCGGAAAGCCCCTGAACAGGGGAGGCGGCCAGAAAAGCCTGGTCAGGGGACCGGGCCTATTCGCCACTGGCCGCAGGTGCGCGGGGCGCGATGATGATGTCATTCGCCATCAGGGCCAGCGTCTCCCGCGTGAAACGGTCCACCGACGGGCGTTCGTCCGGCGTTTCGGTTGAGCCGAACACGGTGAGTTCGAGCCAGCGATAGACCCGGCTTGTGCGTTCCTCGGTCCAGATTTTGCGGACGATGACGGTGTCGGAATTCTCGTCCGGCGGCGTGCCGGCGCATTGATGCCAGGTGTGGTCGATGCCGGTGGGACCGGTCACTTCGAAACTCACGTCGGGCAGGCACCATGCGGCGGATTCCGGACGTCGCGCGGCGGCAAGCCTGTCGGGCTCAAACAGGCCACCATCCGCGAAGGATTGCGCGCCATCGACCCCGAAGGTGAAGCCCCAATCGGTATCCTCGACGCCGGCCTCCTCCAGGATCACGGTCACCGCTGCCGCGATCGAATGGGCCAGCGCGTCCGGTGCATCAAAGCGGATGAAGCCGTCCGCACGGTCCGTCAGCGTCTGCAGGGCGTCCCGCCACATCACCCAGTCCTCCCCGCTGCTGGGAGGGTTGGCCAGGATGAGGGCGCGCAAGATATCGGTCGCCATCGCTGACAGGACTTCATTGCCCCGCTCCAGCAGGCCGTCCTGCTCGGCGGTAATGCTCGTGACGAGGTGAATATGGATGGTCTGGCCCTCGAAAGGGGCGTCCAGAAGCTGATCCAGCGTCAACATCGGCAACCCGTCCTGAATGGTATAGAGGCGGCAAGCCGTGCCCGCCAATTCGGTGCCCTGGCGTGAAACCACCAGGACCGGGGTGTGGTCGTCGCAGGGACGGGGATCGGGGGTGCGGGTCGAGAACAGGATGTCGAAGCCCATCCCCCATTCGCCGCCTTCGGCATCTGCGAGGGCTGTCAGCCGCTGATGTTTCGCTTCAAGTCGCTGCAGCAGCCCGTCGGGATCGCCGAAGGCGATCCGTCCACCGGCGGCAGCCTCGAGCCCAGTGAGCTCGGCCATCAGTTCGGGGGCTGAAAATGTCTCCATTTCCACGATGCGCGGGCGCGGACTTCCCGGTTCGCCGGGCGGATCCTGGAGCGCCAGGGCTTGCCCGGCTGTCACAATGGCAAGGGTAAGGGCGGTCAGGCTCAATCGATGGTGTTTCATGGGGCGCCTCGCTGTTTGCAAGCCAGACTAGCCGGACGCCAACCGCCGGAAAGCCCCTGAACAGGGGAGGCGGGCATGAAAAAGCCCGGTCGAGAGGACCGGGCTCTTCAATCAGACCGTGGCTATCAGATCAGCTGGGCAGATCAGACAGCGACTTTTTCTTCCATCGGGTCACGCAGCACATAGCCACGGCCCCAGACGGTTTCGATATGGTGTTCGCCCTGGGTGGCGGCCGCGAGCTTCTTGCGAAGCTTGCAGATGAAGACGTCGATGATCTTCAGCTCGGGCTCGTCCATGCCGCCATAGAGATGGTTCAGGAACATCTCCTTGGTGAGCGTCGTTCCCTTGCGCAGGGAGAGCAGCTCGAGCATCTGGTATTCCTTGCCGGTGAGGTGGACGCGCTGGCTGTCCACTTCGACCGTCTTGGCGTCGAGATTGACCGCAATCGAACCGGTCTTGATGATCGATTGCGAATGGCCCTTCGAGCGGCGGACGATGGCGTGGATACGCGCAATCATCTCATCCTTGTGGAAGGGCTTGGTCATATAGTCATCGGCACCGCATCCAAGGCCACGGACCTTGTTGTCGATATCGGCATTGCCGGTCAGGATCAGGATCGGCGTATCGATCTTGGAAACGCGAAGGGTTTTGAGAACGTCAAAACCGGTCATGTCGGGCAGGTTCAGATCGAGCAGGATGATGTCGTAATCATACAGCTTGCCGAGATCGACACCTTCCTCGCCAAGATCCGTCGTGTAGATGTTGAAGCCGTCTGACTTCAGCATCAATTCGATGGACTGCGCGGTTGCCCGGTCGTCCTCAATTAGAAGAACCCGCATGGTTCGCCTCCGGTCTGGTACCCGAACGAATCAATCCCGCCCGGTGTGTAGTCTGATTAACCTTATTCTGACGCTACGAGGAAACCCTTAACGAAAGTTAACTGCGGCTTGACCCGGTCGTGGAATCGTCAGCCCGGCGATTCTTCGGGGGTTAAGCTTGATTCGCAATTAGCGTTAACGAATGGGGGGTTAGCGCGGCGGTCGTGCGGCCATGACTCTGAAAAAATTGGGCAACTGCGATTATTGTCACGCATAAAGTATGCGGCGCCGGGCGGCGAATTTCCCTGCCAGGGCTGAAAATCGGGCGGAGATTTTCCCGTATCCGGCCTCTTTTTCTTATCCACAGGGCATTTTTCCGGCCCTCTGGTGCGAATCCCTGTTTCGAGTCCGTGCGCATGGCGTCCGAAGGCGGGCATCGGCCCGATTTGCACGCGGCGAACGGGCCGCGACGGGGAAAATCCGGCCGTTCAGGATGAAAGCGACCGGAAATATGCAGCCCAGTCCTGGTGGGGGCGTCCGGTCACGGCTTCGAAATCGCTCGGATTGTCATAGGCCCCCAGACGGATACCGTCATAGATGCCGGCGATGATGCTGCCGAGGAATTCCCCCAGTTCTGCGGTGCGGTCGGCGAGATACTCGGCCGGTGTCAGCGCGCGATAGACGAGCTGCGTGCCAAAGGCCGTGTTCATGAGGGCGGCGAGCCGGGTCTGGGTGATGGCCTCGCCGTGCAGGTTGACGGTCTGGCCATCCAGGTGCGCCCCGGTCAGCAGGCTGGCATAGGCATGGCCCAGTTCGGCGCGGGTCGTGTAGCCGCATTTGCCGTCGCCGGCGCTGTTGGCGATTTCGCCGCGCGCCTTGTAGCTGTCGATATACTCGATATCGGGCTCGATATAGATGCCGTTGCGGCCGATCGCCCAGGCCAGGCCGCTGGCGCGGATATCGGCCTCGGTCTGGCGATTGCTCTGCACCACCGGCGAGAAGGTCGTGCCGGTCTCCGGTCCCTGGATGCTGGTATAGACGATCTTGCTCACACCGGCCGCCTTGGCCGCCTCGATGACATTGCGGTGCTGCTGGATGCGTGCATCCGGTGCGTCCATGCCGGAGACCAGCAAGAGCGTGTCGACGCCGGCCAGCGAGGTCTTGAGCTGGTCGGGCCGGGTATAGTCGCCCGGACGGACCTCAATGCCCAGTCCGCTCGCCTTGGCCGGCGTGCGCGCGAGCCCGACAACAGGGCCAATGCCGGGCATATCGATGAGTGTCCGGGCGATGGCCTGGCCCAGATGTCCGGACACGGCGGTGATGGCGATGGTCATGATGATCCTGTCTTTTCTGGACGCGCGCGTCCGGCTGGGGTGTCGCGATGGGGGGAGGCGGGCGATCAGGCGGCGGCTTGCCAGTCCAGGGTGAAGTCCTCACGGAAGGCGAAGCGGGCGAGGTGGTCGCCGATCACCTTTTCCATGCGGGCGAGGTTTTCCGCCTCGCCGCTGACGGTGAGCGCCAGCGCGGTCTCGTCGGCGTGCAGGGTGCAGACGCCCATGGGCAGGGTGACCCGCCCGTCAGTCGGCGTGAACTCGACCTCGACCTTGTGGCCGAAATGCTTGCAGAGCTGTTGCAGATAGGTGCTGGCGCGGGCGGTGGTCAGGGTGGCTGTATGGCTGGTCATGAAACTCTCCTCGGGTGTTGCAAGGAAGATAGACACGCCGCGCCTTTGCGATTAGCCCATGAATGATGAAATCATATTTCGAGAAAGTGGAAAGATGATCGAGGATTATCGCGGCCTCGCCGTCTTCGTTGCTGTCGCCGATGCCGGCAGTCTGAGCGCGGCCGGGCGCAGGCTGAAGCTCTCGACCTCGGTGATCAGCCACCATCTCTCACGCCTCGAGACCAAGCTCGGCGTCACGCTCTTCTTCCGCTCGACCCGCTCCATGTCGCTGACCCCGGAGGGCCAGGCCGCGCTCGGACCGGCGCGCCGCATGGTCGAGGCCGGCGAGGCGGCGCTCGATGCGCTCAGCCAGACCAGCGACCAGCCCGTCGGCGCCCTGCGCATCACCATGCCGGCCTTCGGCGAGCGCACGCATCTGCGCCAGAGCGTGTGGGAATTTGCCCGGCTGCACCCGCTGGTCGCGATCTCTCTGCACAGCAGCGACAAGCCGGCTGACCTGGTCAAGGAAGGTTTCGATCTGGCGATCCGGCTCGGCGTGCTCGCCGACAGCAGTCTCAAGAGCCGCCGCATCGGCGATTTCGCCCGTGTCCTTATCGCCTCACCGGATTACCTCGCCACCCGCCCGCCGGTGCGCACGATCGAGGATCTGGCCGGCTGCAGCTTTGTCGCGCTCTCCATGCTGCCCGACCGGATGACGCTGGAACACAAGGGCCGCTCCGTGGTCTTCGAGCCGGAGAATTTCCGCATCGAGGTCGACTCCATCACCGCAGCCAAGTCCGCCATCCTCGCCGGCCTCGGCGTGCAACACCTGCCGCTGGGCGAAGTCGAAGCCGAACTCGCCAGCGGCGAACTCGTCCGCGTCCTGCCGCAATGGAATCTCCCCCTGCTCGGCATCTACGCCGTCTGGCCCGACATAGGCCCCCAGAAAAACCTCACCCGCCGGCTGATTGATTTCCTTGTGAGCCGCGGGGGTGGTGTGGGGTGAGGGGAGTGTGTTTTTGGTCCGCGTGCCTGCCCCCACACCGCCCTCCGGAATTGCGGACACTCACTCATATTAGGGACAAATTTCCATGCCAGTCAGGTCGGATCCTAGCGTGGTTTTGAGGGCAGGGTCTAGTCCCTCGGGCCGACTGTCTAAAGGGGGGAGCGATGGATGGCGTGCGTACCCGATTAGTGGGGGGGGCATCCCCTCACCCCTCACGCTGTCGGCGTCATTTCTAGCAGAAGGTGTCGCGCAGCCCTTGGGGATGATAGTGCTCAACGATGCTTTTAGGTGGCAGGGTGGTTCGGATGCAAAAACTAGCTCCCCGCCACAGGTCGGGTTCAAAAGTGTCGCCATCAAGTAAGTTTTGAAATACCTGCTCGATGGCCTTCCCTGCAAAGGACGCTACCGTTTCATAGTGCATCAAAGAAAGGGGAACGTCGCACCTAAAAAGGGTTGGTTCGCCATACTCCTTCAATACCTTGCGGTAGTCTCTCGGACCTTCCAGGTGTGCTGCGATCGCAGTGAGATACTCTGGCCCGTAGACCATGTAGTGACTGCATTGACTGAGAAGTAGGAGCTCATTTCCTTCAAACCAGACACGGCCTTCTCGATTGGAGACGCCGACTGCATCAATCGCCCGAGTAAGATGCTCATGGCTCAATTCAGGGTGCTTCTCATTTAGAAAGAGTTGCTGAGCACGTCTGTGGGCAACAATGGGGTCGAGTGGCCAAATTCCGTGACGATAGTATTGTTTTACGTCATTTGTGCGTGTGCCATGCACTGCCCGAAGTGTCCCAAAGTGCTGCATGAGCCGGTCGACTAGAAAGGCCTTAGAATCGAGTTCGACTCCGTGTACGGACTTGATTGAAGTGTTTAACCAGTCGAGGTCGTCGCTGACGACGTACTCTGGTGGCGATTCAACGAATGCGTTGCGCACTCGTTCATCCACGATTTCGGATAGAAGCTCCCAAATCGTATCCTTCCAACTTGGATAGTTCCCCCAATCCCACATCGCAGACGGCGCGTGCCGGCCACGTCGTTGCGCGGGCCCATTTGCTGGCAATATAGGTGGAAGGCTTTCGTTCATTCAGTTGATTTCGTAGTGGTTTGAAGGTGCTCTCGATTTAGAGGGCGGAAAGCCGATGTGGAAGTCCACGGTCCTGCTGGTCATTGCCAGAAATCGAGCAACGCGATGGCTGCTCCGACGATGACGGACGCCGCCTCCAAGCGCCAGCGCTGGGCGTCCGCGTAAACCTCTTTGGAATCTCGCATTTGAGTATGCGCCATCTAGACATTGGGGAATTGGAGTAGAAAAAATCTAACACAGGTAATGGGCGGGGATACACCCATTTTTTCTTGTGCGATTCACTATATCGATGGCGACTATTGAAGTTCGCTCCCCGCCAGCCAAACCCATCCCTGAAACCCTTGCCAAGCAGGGCACCAGACTGGAGTTGAGACGTCAAGGGCGCCATAGGCGCCGCATCGCGGTCGGGACCCTTGACGTCTCAACTCCTGTCTGGCCGGATCCCGGCATGGTTTTCAGGGCGGGGCCTGGCCCGCACGCAGCCTGCCACCTTTCATGAAGAGAGGCGCATCCCCAAGGCTCTCCTCCCTCAGCCACCGTCAGCGCTCAGGCTGCGGCGATGTCGCAGGCTCCCGGCTCCCGGGGCTGGAGACGGAGCTGTCCGGCTGCAGCGTTTGCCGGCGCGGTCTGGATGGTCACGTCCTCGCCCAACGCGGTCAGCATTCGCAGCAGCCGGGTGACGGAGACGCCGCGGAAATGTCCGGCCAGTAGTCTGGACAGATTGGGCTGTTTCAGGCCCATCCGGGCGGCCGCTGCGGTCTGGGTGAGGCCCTGTCCGGCGATGATGTCGCGCAGGCGCAGCACCAGATCGGCCTTCAGCGCATGATCCTCGGCGTCGGGCAGGCCGAGGTCGGCGAACACATTGCCGCTGCCCGTCAGGACCTCATCTTCGCTTGTTTCCGGCATAGTTCCCGGTACTCCCCTTTGACACCTCAACCTGGGTCGCGGTGTGCTGATTGTTGCCGCCTGGCGTGGTCCGCCTCGGCCATCCTGAGCCTGGCCGTGACCTTGTCCATCTCCTGACGCGGCGTTTTGCGGCCCGTCCTGGATTTCTTCTGGAAGGCATGGAGAACGCAAACGGCGCCCGCAAATCTGACGGTGTAAACGGCGCGATAGGCATTCCCGTCATGGCTCTCCAATACTTCCAGCACACCCCCGCCGCCATACCCCTTCAAGGCTTTCACATTGGCGGGCGTCCTGCCCGTCTGGACCTGGTGCAGCGCAAACCCGATGCCGTCGATGACGGCGTCAGGCATGGCCTTGAGATCTCTCAGGCTGGAGCCGACCCAGCGGCACTCCCGCCTCACCGGCCCGCCCATCGTGTTTCCATATGTGTATACATATAACTTGTCAGGGGGGCACGAACAAGGCTGCCGTTTGCATCAGCGCCCCGGAGCGGCTTGGTATTATCACAAAATACACGTTATAAGAGTAAGGTGTCACCTTGCATCGCAGTAGGGCACTCGCGCGATGAAAGGCGGCGCGTGAAATTTGCGAAATTATCGAAGCCGGGCATCGCAGCCCGCCACCTTTCATGAAGAGGTACACGTCCCTCATTCACCCCGGCCTGCTTATCCATCCCCTTCCCATGCGCGCCTATACTGCTGGCGTCAGACGCGAGGCAGGAGGCGTGAAAATCGGAAAAATCGGAATATACCAGGCGAGAAAGTTTCAAATCTCTGTTTTTACGCAACATTTCCCGCCCAAACTCCGACCCGGAGGGCAACTGAAGCGCACACAAGGGCATGGCTAACGTCACAGGAAGGCACCACAGGGCACCATCAAGGGCCCAACCGGGCACCGGCCACAATTCGTATCCTGCAGGATGCCCCGCATTTGCACTGCCGCGTTTACGTGGAAGCAACCGCAATGGCGTAGGGTGAATCCGAATCGGCTCACTAGCCCCGCCTGAAAGGCATGATGTCCGCATGATGCAGACCCTCACAGATCGTATTGAACGGCTCGATGCGCGTGTCCTGGAAGGACGCGTCACGGCGCTCAATGGTCTGCTGGTCGAGGCCGAGGGGCCGGTCTCCGGGCTTTCGCTCGGGGCGCATGCCACCATCGTCACCGGGCGCGGCACTTCGGAATGCGAGATTGTCGGCTTTCGTGGCCAGACCGCGCTGATGATGCCCTTCGGTCCGCTCGAGGGTATCCGCCCCGGCGCCAAGGTGATCCTGCAGCCGGAAGCGGCTCGTGTGCGTCCCTCCACCAGCTGGCTCGGCCGCGTGGTTGACGGTTTCGCCCGTCCGCTCGATGGCGGTGGCCCGCTCAGCGAAGGCGCTCATGCCTATCCGCTCAAGGGCGAACCGCCCATGGCCCATGGCCGCGCCCGCCTCGGCAAGCGCATGGATATGGGCGTGCGTGTGCTCAATGCTTTCGTGCCGATGCGCCGTGGTCAACGGCTCGGCATCTTCGCCGGCTCCGGCGTCGGCAAATCGGTTCTGATGTCGATGCTGGCGCGAGCCTGTGACGCCGACGTGATTGTCATCGGCCTGATCGGCGAACGGGGCCGTGAGGCCCGCGAATTCGTCGATGATGTGCTCGGGCCGGAAGGCCGGGCGCGTTCGGTCGTCGTTACCGAAACCTCCGACGCACCGGCCCTGGCCCGCCGCCAGGCGGCGCATCTGACGCTCACCGTCGCCGAATATTTCCGCGACCAGGGCAAGGACGTGCTCTGCCTGATGGACAGCGTCACCCGTTTTGCCCTCGCCCAGCGCGAGATCGGCCTTGCGGCCGGCGAACCGCCGACGACGCGCGGCTATACGCCCTCCGTCTTCGCCGAGCTGCCTCGCCTGCTCGAGCGCGCCGGGCCCGGCCCGGAACGCGCCGATGGCGGCAAGACCGGCACGATCTCCGGCCTGTTCACCGTGCTGGTGGATGGCGATGATCATAACGAGCCGATCGCGGACGCCGTGCGCGGTATTCTCGACGGCCATGTCGTGATGAGCCGGGCGATTGCCGAGCGCGGCCGTTTCCCCGCGATCGACGTGCTCAAATCGGTCAGCCGGACGGCGCCGGAAGTGTTTGCCGAAGCCGAGCGGCCGCTGGTCACCGAGGCACGCAAGATGTTGTCGGCCTATGCCGATATGGAAGAATTGATCCGGCTGGGAGCCTACTCCCCCGGATCGAACCCGGCGCTAGACCGGGCAATTGCTCTCAACGAACCGTTGGAAGCATTCCTGGGCCAGGGAAAAGACGAAGCGGCGGATATCCCGTCGACATTCGCGACCCTGGCCGGGATTTTGGATGGTGAAGGAAGACCCTCATGACACGTTCACACGAACCCCTGATCCGGCTGGCCCGGTTCAAGGTCGAGGAATTGCAGAAACAGATGGCCGAGCTGGACCGCTCGAAGGCTGCGCTGCTCAACCAGATCGAGCGGCTCGAGGCTTCAGTTCCTGAAGAACAGGCTGTCGCGACGCAATCGCGTGACGGCTATCTCGCCTATGGCTCCTATGCCCAGGCCGTCATCAAGCGAAAAGAGAATATCCGCTCTTCGCTCGATGAGGTCGAGGTCCAGGCCGAAGCCCTGCGCGACCGCCTCGGCGACGCCTTCCAGGAACTCAAGAAGTTCGAAGTGCTGGAAGAACGCCGCCTGGCGCGTATCGAAAAGGCCGTGCGTGCCGCCGAACAGGACGAACTCGACGAGATCGCCCAGATCCGGCACCACCGGGCCAATTGATCGCTTCAGGTTCGGGATGAATGATGACGGCGGGCCGGCGCATCAGGCCAGGCTCGCTGTCGCCCGGGTTCAGCGCTGGCCGATGCGGCGCTTGGAAAAGAAGATGGCTCCGATCAGGACGAAATAGATCGCCAGCCGCAGCAGAACCACCACGCCGCCGCGCTCATCGAGCCGCGAAAAGGCGAAATCAAACGCGAAATTGGGCGGAATACCGATCGCCCAGCGATAGAAGAACGGCGCGATCGCATCGATGATGAACATGATGGCGGCGGCGGCCGGCCATTGCGGCCATTTGCGCATGATCAGCGCAGCAACCAGCGACAGCACGATAATCAGCCACCAGTCATAGCCGGTGAAACCGTTTATCAGGCGGTCGTAAAATGAATCATACATGGCGTTTCAGCTCCCCCCGGATTGCCAGTTCATGCAATCTACGCGGCTTCGCGCCCGCGTGCGAGTATTCCCGCAAGTGCCTGGTAATCCTTGGCGGCGTCGCAATCCGGCGCGCGCACCGAAACACAGGTCTGGGTCCGGATCGCCGCCGGCACCGTTGCATCGCGCCGCACGATCCCGGCCAGGACCGGGGTGAAGCTGAGGAAGGCTTCGCAGGTCTTGCGGAAGGCCCCGAAGGCCTCGCGCGCCGCATTCGCATTCGGCGCGTTATTGACCACGACCAGCGGTGAGGCACCTTCATCGTGCAGGCGCAGGGTTTTCACAAAGGCATAGGCATCGGTCAGCGAGGTCGGCTCGTCATTGAGCACGATCAGCACATCATCGGCCGTCAGGGCCAGGCGGACCGTGGCGCGGTCGGCGCCGGCAGCCAGATCGAGGATGGCACGGTCATAGGACAGCGCCAGCGCTGCAACGCCGGTTGCCAGCTTGGTCAGGCCCGGGCCGGAAAGATTGGCCAGGGCCCCGGAGCCGGAGCGCCCGGAAATGACATCAAACCCGCCGCGCTCGGCAGCGCCGCCGACGGCCGGACAGACCGCGTCTTCAAGCGAGGTCTTGCCGCTGAGAACATTGACGATATCCGCGCGCGGCTGGAGGCCGAGCTGGACGTCGATATTGGCCATGCCGAGATCGCCGTCCATCAGCAAGACGCGCTCATCCATCAGGGACAGGGCACGCGCCATGCCGATGGCGAGCGCCGTCTTGCCGACGCCGCCCTTGCCTGACGCGATGGCGAGGACGCGCCCGGCGGCGCGATTATGGGGAGCCGAGGCGAGTTTCATGATCAATCGGATTCCTCATAGGGGTGAGCACGGTTTTCGACCAGCGCACGGGCCAGCCGCAGCGGCGTGGCCGGGGCCAGTCCGCCGCCGATGAATGGGGTGGAAGAAATCTGCGCGAAGGCGAGACCGGTCTCGCCGACGCCGAGCAGGGCGCCGAGACGGCGGGCGCAGTCCAGCTTGACCGGAATACAGCGGCTCGCCCCGATCGAGGCGAACAGGGAGGCGGCGTCCTCGGCATCTTCCGGCGTCAGGCCGGCATCGAAGACGTAGACGATTTCCGCATTGCTGGAGTCGGCAAAGGCGAGGGTCATGTCGAGATCGTCGAGTTCGAACGGATTGACCGCCGGACTGTCGATCAGGGCCGGACCGTCGAATTCGCGCATGGCGTCTGCCAGCTCGCGCGGATCATCGACGGCGATGAAATGGGCCCCCATTTTCTGGGCCAGGGCGTGCAGGCGCGCATCGGCGCCGGCACGTTCACCATCACAGGAGATCAGCGTCGGGACCGAACCGGCCGAGATGGACCGTGCGGCGGTCTTGGCCAGGGCCGAGGTCTTGCCGACGCCGGGCGTGCCGGCAAACAGCACGGCATGTTCGGGAATGGCGGGCAGGGGCTGGAAGGCGTAACGCGCCTCGATGGCATGGGCGAGGCGTCCGACGGCATGGCCATCGGCGAAATCCTGGGCCGCCTTGATCAGCGACTGGGCTGCGGCCCCGGGGGCGCGGTGAAAGCCGAGGGCGCGGATGACCTGGTCGAGATGTTCGTCCTCGAGGTCCCCGCGCGCGATTTCCGCCGCGTCATTGAGGCGCTGGGTCCGCTCGCGCACCGGCTCGACGGGGTCGGGATGGTAGGACATCTCGCTCGCCGCCCGCACCTGGACGCCGCCATTGGGGCCGTCCGAGGTGGCAATGATCACGGCTTCCGCGCCCATTTCCCGGCGCACATCCGCCATGGCTTGAGTCAGAGTCTGGGCTGCAAAGGTTTTCAAACGCATCGAGGATCACTACCGGGTCAATTGTTGGTCGGTCAGCCGACATGCCCCAAGGTCTTCAGTCGTGCGCTCGGGTGGATCTCGTTCTGCGACATCACCACCGTTTGCGGGCGGAAACGCTCCACCAGCGAACGCACATACGGACGAATCACGGGGCTCGTCAGCAGTACAGGTACATGACCCTGTGCCGATGCGGTTTCAAAAGAGTTTCTAACTGCAGCGACAAACTCATGAAGTTTTGACGGTGCCAGGGCGAGTTGTTTGCGCTCGCCTTCGCCGATCAGGGCTTCCAGGAAGGCCTGTTCCCATTGCGGGGTAAGGGCGAGCACCGGCAGCGTGCCGTTTGGCGCCTTGTTGCTGTGGCAGATCTGGCGCGCAAGACGGCTGCGGACATGTTCGACAATCGGCTCGATCCGGTTGGTCGAGGCGCTTGATTCGGCGATGCCCTCGACAATGGTCGGCAGATCGCGGATCGAGACGCGTTCGCGAATCAGGGATTGCAGGACGCGCTGGATGCCGGCGCGGCTGATTTGCGACGGTGCGATATCGTCGACCAGCTTGCGGTGCTCCTTGGAGAGCTTCTCGATCAGCTTCTCGACCTCGGCATAGGACAGCAGGTCCGACATGTTGTCGCGCAGCAGCTCGGTCAGATGGGTGACCAGGACGGCGGCCGGCTCGACAATCGTATAGCCGCGGAAAGAGGCTTCCTCGCGCAGGTTTTCGTCGATCCAGGTCGCGGGCAGGCCGAAGGCCGGTTCCTTGACGTGTTCGCCGGGCAGCTCGATCTGCATGCCGGCCGGATCCATGACCAGGAGCTTGTGAAGCTGAAGCATGCCGCGGCCCGCTTCGAGTTCCTTGATCCGGATGGCGTATTCCAGATTGCCCAGCTGCATGTTGTCGACAATGCGCACGGCGGGCGTGATGAAGCCCATTTCCTCGGCCAGAGAACGGCGCAGGGCCTTGATCTGGTCGGTCAGCTTGCGGCCATCGACATCATTGATCAGCGGCAGCAGGCCATAGCCCAGCTCGATCTTGAGCTCGTCCATCGCCAGGCTGTCCTCGATCGGCGCTTCGCCGCTCTTGGGCGCATGGGCTTCGACTTCAGCCGCGTTCTCGGCTTCTTTCTCTGCCGCCTTGCGTTCGACGATATCGCGGTTGAACCAGGCCAGCGCACCGGTTCCCAGCCCCATCAGGGCGAAGGGGATGAACGGCATGCCGGGCAGGACACCGACGATGAAGGTGACAGCGGAGACGAGGCCGAGGCCGGCCGGATTGGCGACCATCTGGCCGAACAGGGCCTTGTCGGCCTGGCCATCGACACCCGCCTTGGAGACGAGCAGGCCGGCGGCAACCGAGATGATCAGGGCCGGGATTTGCGAGACGAGGCCATCGCCGATCGTCAGGCTGGAATAGGTGCCGGCGGCTTCCGCGAAGGGCATGCCCGACTGCACGACGCCGATGATGATGCCGCCGATCAGATTGATGCCGGTAATCATCAGGCCGGCCATGGCATCGCCGCGCACGAATTTCGAGGCACCGTCCATGGCGCCGAAGAAATTGCTCTCGCCTTCGAGATCCTTGCGGCGCTGGCGCGCCTCGTTTTCTGTGATCAGTCCGGAGGAGAGATCGGCATCGATGGCCATCTGCTTGCCGGGCATGGCGTCGAGGGTGAAGCGCGCCGCGACCTCCGCGATGCGGCCGGAACCCTTGGTGATGACGACGAAATTCACGATCACGAGGATCGCAAACACGATCACGCCGATCACGACATTGCCCTGCATCACGAAGGCGCCAAAGGCCTGGATGACCTCGCCGGCAGCGTCGGTGCCCTCGGCCCCCTTCGACAGGATCAGCCGGGTCGAGGCGATGTTCAGGCCCAACCGCAACAGGGTGGTGATCAGCAGCACCGCCGGGAAGGCGGAGAATTCAAGCGGCCGCTTGATGAACAGGGCCGTCATCAGCACCAGCACGGCGATCGAGATCGAGATCGCCAGTGCCAGGTCGAGCAGAATGCTTGGCATCGGCAGGATCAGCATCACCAGGATGCCGAGAATGCCGACCGCCAGGGCGACATCGCCCTTCAGCACACGGTTCAGGAAGGCCTGTGGATCGAAGGCGCCGTTACGGGCGCCTAACGGGCCTGAAGCTGATGTGTCGGCCAAAACTTATCCAATCACGCGGCAGAGACGCCCATGGCGCTCTGGTTGGGCTGGGGAACGGTGACGCCCTGCTCGGTATAGAGTTTGAGCTTGTTGCGCAGGGTGCGGATCGAGATGCCGAGGATGTTGGCCGCATGGGTCCGGTTGCCGAGGCAATGATCGAGCGTGTCGAGGATCAGATCCTGTTCCACTTCCGCCACCGTCATGCCGACCATGACGCGCTGGGCGGCATTGGCAGCATCGGAGGCCTGGCGCACGGCGGTATTGCCGGAGCCGGAGAAGACCGAACCGTCCGGCATGCGGATGGCGTCCGGGGTGATCTCGCGGCCGGTCGCCAGCAGCACGGCGCGGTGCATCGCGTTTTCCAGTTCGCGCACATTGCCGGTCCATTCGCGGGCGACGAGATGCGCCTTGGACGCTTCCGACAATGGCAGCGGCTCGACCTGGTTGGCGGCGGCATATTTGCGGATGAAATGCTCGGACAGGGCAAGAATATCGGCCGGGCGCTCACGCAGGGGTGGCAGCGCCAGATTGACGACGTTCAGGCGGAACAGCAGATCCTCGCGGAATGTGCCCTCGGCGACGGCCTTGCGCAGGTCACGGTTCGAGGTTGCCAGGATGCGGATATTGACCTTGACCGGCTTGGTGCCGCCGACCCGGTCGATTTCGCGTTCCTGGATGGCGCGCAGCAACTTGGCCTGCAGGCGTGTATCCATTTCCGAGATTTCGTCGAGCAGGAGCGTGCCGCCATCGGCCTCCTCGAATTTACCGATCCGGCGGGCCACGGCGCCGGTGAAGGCCCCTTTTTCATGGCCGAACAGTTCGGATTCGAGCAGGTTTTCCGGAATCGCGGCGCAATTGACCGAGATGAAGGGCGCACCGGCGCGCTTGGACTTGGCGTGGACATGGCGCGCCATGACCTCCTTGCCCGAGCCGCTTTCGCCGGTGATCAGCACCGAAGCGTCGGAACCGGCAATCCGGTCGGCCAGGGTGATGACGGTCTGCATCGATGGATCGCGGGCGATCATCGGGCGTTCGTCATCGGAAATGGCTTCCAGGATGGCGGCGATCAGCTCGGCATCCGGTGGCAGCGGAATGAATTCCTTGGCACCGGCCCGGATCGCGGCAGCAGCTGCTTCGGGACGGACATTGACGCCGCAGACAACGACCGGAACGATGATGCGCTCGGCCTCATTCGCGGCGATCAGCGCCTGCACGTCGAGCGACAGGTCGACCATGATCAGATCGGCGCCGCGTCCGGCACGCAGATGCGACGTCGCTTGCTGGATCGTGTCGACCTGCGACACGGATGCGCCGCGGTCTATCGCGATTTTGGTGGCGGTGTGCAATTGCCCACCCAGGCTTCCGACGATCAGGACTCGCATGATGTCCGCTCCATTGTGTTCATTGTCTCAAGGCGCCGCTTACGCAGCGTCCCCGTCCTTGATGATTTCAGTCATGGTGACCCCGAGACGGTCATCGACAACGACGACCTCCCCGCGCGCCACAAGGCGATTATTGACGTAGATATCGATGGCCTCGCCGATCTTGCGGTCGAGTTCGACCACGGATCCGGCGGTCAGCTTGAGCAGGGAATTGACGTCGATCTGCGCCTTGCCCAGCACCGCTGAAATATTGACCGGCACGTCAAACACCGGCGCCAGATCGGCGGCGCTCTTGGCGGCCTCCTCGATCATGCCTTCGCGTGGCGCTCCGTTGTCGACCGGGACCGGGGAGGAGTCTTTCTCAAGCTCGGGCAGGTCGAAACTCGTATTATCAGGCATGGTCAGCCTCCTTATGCCGCGGACGCGCCGACGGCGGGATCGGCCGTGGCGTGGGTTGCGGATTCGTCTTCGGATGCGGCGGCGAGCCAGCGCGCCACGACTTCGCCCAGACGGGCGTCGATTTCTTCGGCCGAGCGTTCGATCGCGCCCGTGCCCCATTCAAGGCGCACATCGGCGCCGCTCATCTCGGAATGGCCGCGCACCCGGATGGCGCCGTCGAAACCGAGATCGCGGGCCGTGCGTTCCAGCCGCTCGGCGAGGGTTTCCACCAGTTCCGGCGCGCAGCGCACCGACAGGCGGGGCTCGTCGCGGAGGTCCTGGACAGCCTCGGCCGCGAGTTGTTCGATGGTCTCGACCGGATAGGCATTGAGCGCTTCGCCGGCAATCTTGCGCGCCGCGACGAGTGCCAGCTGGGCGGCACCGGCGCGCAGCGAGGCGGACTCGGCGGCCAGGCGCGACAGGATGATCTGCATCTGGGCGCTGATGGCCTGCAGCGAGTCGGCGCAACGGCCTTCTTCCTGCTCGCGGCCTTCCTCGACGCCCCACATCCGCGCGGAATCGATGTCATCCTGGGTGAAGAAGCGCTTATAGCTCTCCCCGTCACGCAGGATCTGGCCGTCGCGATCGAACTCGGTGTCGAAATCAAATTTCGTCGGGCTCATGGTCTCGGCCATCCTCAATAAATCAGTTCATCGTCGGCGCCGCCATCGGCGAGAAGAATCTCGCCCTTGGCAGCCAGGTCTTTCGCGAGCGCGACAATGCCCTGCTGGGCGGTGTCGACATCCTTCAGGCGGACCGGGCCGAGTGCGGCCATGTCCTCGCGCATGATCTTGGCGGCGCGTTCGGACATGTTGGAGAAGAAGAGATCGCGCAGACTGTCCGATGCGCCCTTCATGGCCAGGCCCATCTGGTCCTTGTCGATGGCGCGCATCAGGGTCTGGATTCCGCCCGGATCGAGCTTGGAGAGATCCTCGAACACGAACATCAGGGACCGGATCTTCTCGGCGCTGTCGCGATTGCGTTCTTCCAGCGCGGCGAGGAAACGGTTCTCGGTCTGGCGGTCGAAATTGTTGAAGATGCTGGCCATCATCTCATGGCTGTCATGCTTGGAAGTCCGCGCCAGATTGGACATGAACTCATTGCGCAGCGTCTCCTCGATCTTGTCGAGAATCTCGCGCTGGACCGGTTCCATCCGCAGCATGCGGGTGACGACTTCGAGGGCGAAATCCTCCGGCAGCGAGCCGAGCACGCGCGCGGCATGCTCAGCCTTCACCTTGGAGAGCACGACCGAGACCGTCTGCGGGTATTCATTCTTGAGATAATTGGCGAGGACGACCTCGTTCACATTGCCCAGCTTGTCCCACATGGTGCGCCCGGCAGGACCGCGCAGCTCTTCCATGATGGTGTCGACTTTTTCGCCGGGCAGGAATGAACCCAGCAGGCGTTGCGTCGCTTCGAACGAGCCCATCAAGGACCCGGTCGAGGACATCTGGCCGACGAAATCGACGATCAGCTTCTCGACGGCGGCCGCGGTGACGGTGCCGAGATTGGACATCGCCGAGGAGACCTCGCGGATTTCCTCCTCATCGAGGTGGTTCCACAGGCCATGATCCTCTTCGCCCAGGGCGAGCAGGATCACTGCGGCCTTTTCCGGGCCGGTCATCTTGCCGGGATCTTCAATGGCTTTGCTGCGATCAATGGCCATGATCAACCCTCATGCAGCCAGGTCCGCAGAATCGAGATCGATTCCTCGGGGTGGGATTCAACAATGCCGGCGACTTTCTTGACCGAGGAGGCTTTCACCTGGCCGTCGATCTTCGAGATGTCGATGCCGTCGCCCGCGCTCGCTGTTGCAGCCGGGTTGGCGCCGGGCAGCGCCATCGGTGCGGCCGCGCTTTCCAGACTGGCGGTGCCTGCACCTGCACCTGCGCCGGCGCCGGCCAGGGCCAGTCCGGCGGGCATTGCCGAGCCGCCAGCGCCTTTGACCAGGGGGCGTGCGACCAGGAAAATGACCAGCAGGGCGGTGATGAACATCACGGCGATTTCGGCAATCCGCATGAAATCGCTCTTGCTGAAGCTCAGACCGGAGCTCGCCGGCGTGCCGAGCAGCGGGTCGGTGCGGGCGAATTCGATCTGCGACACCGTCACGGAGTCCTGACGGCCGCCAACCTCGTTGACATAACCCATGGCCGAACGGACCAGCGCCTCGATGCGCTCGATCTCCGCCTGTGGCCGTTCGCGCCAGACGACGCTTCCATCTTCCTGGGTCTCGAGAACGCCGTCGACGGCAACGGCGACCGAGAGGCGCTCGATGGAACCGGCTTCAGTGATCTGGGTCCGGGTGGTGCTCGAAATGGCGTAGCTGACGGCGTCGTTCGAGATTTCCCGGTTGGAGCTGTTTCCGGCAGCTGCGCCCGCGCCACCGTCGGCATCGGGCAGGTTTTCCGAGGCGGAGACGCGATTGGCATTGCTGCCGTCGAGATCGGTGCTGGTTTCGGTGCTGCGGTCGCGTGATTGCACGACAGCGCCATCCGGGTCGTAGATTTCCGAGCTCTCGGTAACGCTCTGGCGATTGAGCTGCGCCGTGACCTGGACGCGGGCCGCGCCGGGACCGACGACGCCTTCGACGAGGTCGAGAATATTCTGCCGCAGCTGGGCTTCGATTCCGCTTTGGCGCTCGTCCATCATGATGCTGACAGCGGAACCTTCGCCGCCGGCACCGGCCAGCTGGCGGCCGCGATCATCCGCGAGGGAGACGTGGTTGGCTTCCAGCCCGGCGCCGCTGGCGACGATATTGCGAATCACCCGGACCTGTTCCGCGTTCAGCGTTGCATTGGTGCTGATGGTCACGGCGGCGGTCGGGGCCTGCTGGTCGCGGGCAAACAGACGGCGTTCGGGCAGGTTCAGGTGAACCCGGGCATTGGAAACGAAGGCCATCGACTGGATGGTGCGGGCCAGCTCGCCTTCAAGGGCGCGCTTGGCGTTGAGATTCTGCACGAAGCTGGTCTGGCCGAAACTGTCTTCGCGATCGAAGATTTCATAACCGACCGAGGCGCCGCTGAGCGGTCCGCCCGAGGCGACCCGGACACGGGCCTCGTCAACCTGGTCACGCGGGACATAAATGGCGGTCCCGCCTTCCTTGATTTCGTAATCGACATTGGCCTGGTCGAGCAATTGTGCTGCCGAGGCTGCGGCGGCCGGGTCGAGACCGGAATAGAGCAATGACTGCGATCCGGCACCGACATTGCCGGAAAAATAGACGAGCGCAGCGGCAACGCCGGCCGCGAGACCGAAGATGGCGGCCAGGCGGCCAATGCCGAAGGCCCTGAGCTGATCTAGAAGCGCGTTCACAAGTTATCCTGCCAATTGAATTGCACGCATCATGCGCGAACCACTGGGCAGAATTTTCCTACCGACCTCGTAAACGAGGACTTAATGCCGGCGCATCAGTGATGCATCCGGCCGGGCAGGGCAGTTGTGACAGGTGTGTTTTTTCCTGCGGACACAGGAAAACGGCGGCTCCGGGGGGATGGGGCCGCCGTTCTTGCACGTCTGAGTAAGCGTGTGCGCTATCTGTAGTGCTGCAATCGAGTCGTGCGCAGACCGGCGAGGCCGTGCTTGTCGATCGATCTTTGCCAGCCGAGGAATTCCTCGACGGTGAGCGTATATCGCTCACAGGCCTCTTCCAGCGAGAGCAGGCCACCGCGAACCGCCGCGACCACCTCTGCCTTGCGCCGAACGACCCAGCGCTGGGCGCCCGGATTCGGGAGGTCTGCCAGAGTAAGGGGGCTACCATCCGGCCCGATTACGTAGTTTTCTTTTTTTTGAAGGCGCGGCTGCATGTCCGATCCCCGTTGCTTGTTTGTAGGATCAACATACGGGGCGGGCTTTAACATCAGCCTAAGCTACTGGGTAAATTTAGGTTTAACGTCTCCAGTCGAATGCGCTCATATAAATTGACCGGTTTGGTCATACAAAAACGGGCCCTGCCGCCATGGCAGGACCCGTCAATGCCTTACCGCTGTGGAGCGGTCTATCGCTTCATATTGATCGCTTCATTGAGCATTTCGTCCGCGGTAGTGATGATCTTGGACGAGGCCGAATAGGCCCGCTGGGTGATGATCAGATTTGTGAATTCCGTTGCCAGATCGACATTCGAACTCTCCAGCGTCGCCGAGGCGAGATTGCCCGCCGAGCCGATGCCTGCGGTGTTCAGCGTGTAGGAGCCGGAGTCGCGGGTGACGCCATAGGCGCCGCCACCAATGGCTTCCAGGCCGTCGGCATTGGCGAAGGTGGCAACCGGGATCTGGTAGATCTTCTTGACGATACCATTGGTGAACTTGGCGTAGACCATGCCGCTGGCATCGATGTCGACACCGGAGAAATCACCGAAGGGCGTCCCGTTGACCGAGGTGGCCGCCAGGGCGCTCTGGCTGTCGAACTGGGTCAGGCCACCGGCGCTGGACGGTCCGCCCAGCTCCAGATCGATGGTCTGTGCACTGATGCCTTCGGCCGCGGCCCACTGGACGCTGGTTGCGCCCAGGGCGGAGGTGTTGCTGGAGGCGAGGAAGCTGAGCGAGCTCGGGATGGTGCTGTTGGCGGCGTCGAAATTACCGTTCGAGTCGAAGGCGATGACGCCGGTCGCGATCTGGCCGTCGACCAGGCCGGCACCGGTGGTGACTTCACTGGCCGGTGTGACATGCAGTTCGGCGTGCCACTGGTTTGGCGTCGAGGATTTCAGCATCGACAGGGTGATCGTGTGCACGGAGCCCTGCGAATCATAGATCGGGATGCCGAATTCGACATCGGCCGGAATGGCGCCTGAGGACATGTTTGTCGCCGAGGCGGCTGCGGAATAGGTCGCCTCGGAGGCCGAAATCGCCTGGCTTGATTGCAGGTTGGCGCTGAGGCCGACTTCGGTGGTGGCTTCAGCGGCACCGCCGACGGAGACCGGATTGATGATTTCCAGCGAGCTCAGATCAGACGGGTCGGCATCGATCGTGCCGTCGGCCTGGACCGGCCAGCCGGCGAGATAGAGACCGGCGGAATTCTGCAGATAGCCGTTGGAGTCCGGATGGAAGCTGCCGGCGCGGGTGAAGGCGACCGGATCGGTGGTCGTGAAACCGCGGGTGTTCTCGCTGACGACGAAGAAACCGTCACCGGAAACGGCGAGATCGGTCGCCGAGGTGCCGGGGGCGAGCAGGCCGGCTTCGCTGATTTCCAGCTTGGTCGAGCCCATGATGCCGCCGGCAGCGAATTGCTGGCCGGTGCCCTGGGAACGGTAAAGCGGGGTGAAAACGGCGCTGGCGCGCTTGTATCCGACCGTATTCACATTGGCGATATTGTCGGAAATGGCCGCGAGGGCGCTGGAGTTTGCGATCAGACCGGATGCGCCGGCGATCATGGCTGAATTGATGCTCACGATAGGCTCCTTGTTGTGATTATTCCCGGAGCGTTCTGCTGGTTTGTGAGGCCGGTCCGCCATTCTGGCGATCCGGTGCGGATCAGGGACCGCTTAGCTTGCTTGCTGGTATTCCTGCAGGGCGAGGATGGAGGAGAGCGGAACTTCGACGCCGCCCATTTCCACCATGACCTCGGAGCCTGAAAGGTCGATTCCGGTCACCCGGGCGGAAGCGCGGATTTCGGCCGCGATCGAGCCGCCATCATCGTCCACCGCGCTGATTTCCATGGTGTAGATGCCCTCCGGCGCATCGGCGCCGGATGTGGTCTTTCCATCCCAGGTGAAGTCATGCACGCCCGTCGACGTCTCGCCGGAGCCCCGGTAGACGACCCGGTCGCTGGAATCCTTGATGACCAGGCTGGTGGTCTTGGCGCTTTCCGGCAGTTCGTATTGCCAGCTGGCGGCGCCGCCTTGCAGGCGGCTCTGCGGCGTCTCGGCGGTCGCAACACGTCCGATATAACTCACCGACGAGGTCTGCGCGGTAGCCGACTGGAGGATCAGCAGGCTTTCCAGATTCTGGTTCTGGGCGATCTGCTGTTCGACCCCGGAAAAGGAAACCAGCTGATCCACGAACTGGGTGGAATCGAGCGGGTCGAGCGGGTCCTGGTTCTTCATCTGCGATGTGAGCAGGGAGAGGAACATCTCGTAATTGTTCGCCAGGCTGGCCTGGCTGCTCGCGAGCTGCGGGCTCGAGTCCGTTATGGCACTGATTTCACTGGGCATGTGCTTCTCTCCTAAACCCTGACATCGACGCTATCGCGTCGCGACAGTCGGAATCCGTAGGTATCGACCGGGGCGCTGCCGATTTCGGCCGCGAGCATCTGCTCGTCGCCATCGTCCGGCCCATAGATATTGAATTGCTGGCCTGTCTTGCCTTCGGCCGGGTCTTGTTCGCCGCTGCCGGCACCGAGCTCGAAGCTCAGCCCGTCCTCGGCGAGTTCCAGCCCGGCCTCATTGAGCGCGCGCTCGAGATCACGGGTCGAGCGTTGCAGCTCGGCCAGCGTGTCGCCGCGCTCGACCGTCAGGGTGGCGTGGACCCGGTTATTGTGCGTCAGCTCCATGCGGATATCGACGCGGCCCAGTTCGGCCGGATCAAGCCGGATGCCGAACACGCGCGAGCCATTGTTGAAGCGCTGCGATATCTGCGCCGCGAGATGGGCGGCAGAGCCTGGCGTGAAACGCGGTGAGTTGGGATTGGCGGCGTCCGCCGTCGTGGTTTGCCCGGCCTTGGCCGCCGCTGCCGTGGTGTCCGTGCCGGTGGTCATTACCGGGTCTGCGGTCACCACCGGAAGCCGGGCTGACCCGGCCGCCAGAGCGGCGGAAGGCGCAGTCTGGGCCGGTGCGGGTTCGCCTGTATTCACCGTCACATCCGGCAGCGGTGACGCGGAACCGGTGGCTGGGGCGGATTGTGGCTGTGGCTTGACGCCGGTGTTCTGGGGCTGGGCGCTGGCCGGTACGGCCTGGCTCGCGGCGGATTTGCCCTTTGAGCGCGCGGCCGGTCCGGCGCGGTCGCGCTCGTCCATGCCATGGCGTGCGTGGGATTGGCGGCCCGCCACTTCGGGGCTGGCAGGCTGAACGGCGGCGGCTGCCGCTGCGCCGGCCGTGCTGGCCGCGACAACGGGCTGCTGTGTCGCATCCTCGGTCGACAGCGTCGCCATCACGGGCGGCTGATCGCCCTTGAGGCTGGCCGGTTCAGGCATGGCCTGCTCGGCAGCTCCGGTCGGGGCCGCGTTCCGGGATTGGGGCTGGGCTGGCGCGGACGCCTGGGCCTGCGCCTGCGCCTGCGCTTGGGTCTGGGCCTGAGGCTCGGCACGGGCCAGGCCCGGGGTCTGTTCCGATGCCTGTGCCTGGGCAAGGGCCCCGGCGCGCGGCTCGGCCGACATTGTTTCCTGAGGCTGCGAAACGGCCGCGCCTCCGGTATCGCCTGGCAGGGTCATGGCGGCCGGTGCGCCCTGGTCCATGCCGGGCGCGTCGATGGATGGTGTGGTCCCGGTGGCAGTGGCCGGTGATGCGGTTGCTGCGGCTTCGGTCTTGGCGGCAGAGGAATCGGCGAGCGCCTTGGCACTGGCGGGCTTGGCGGCGGTCGCGGCCACCTGGCTCCCGGGCACGGCGCCGGAAGCATTCGGGTTCACGGCCGGGCGTGCTGCGGCCGGCTGTGCCGGCGCAGCGGCGGCCATCTCCGAACCGCGGGGATCCGTGGCCGGTGCTCCGGTGGCGGGTGATGCCGTATTGGCTGTCATCCCCGGCTCCGGTGCGGATGCTGCAGGCGTCGCCGCGCCATCCGGCGTGGGCGGGGTGTTCGTTGTTTCGGGCGCAGCTGGCTGGCTGGCTGCCGGCGTGCCGGCGGGCGGAACTGCGCCGTCGGGCCGGCCTGCGCCGGTCGCATCGGCACCGAGACCGGCAAGGCCGTCCGTCGCGCCCTGGTCTGCCGTCTGGCCAGCATCCGCCGGTGAAGGCGGGCGGGAGCGGGACGGGGTCGTGGCCGCCACCGCGAGTCCAACGAGTGCGTCGAAGGCCGGTTCGCCAGACTCTGCCGCCGATCGCGGGGCCGGCTTGTGCGACTCCGTCCGGATGGCCGTCATGCTGACGTCTGTGCCTGGAACATTGGGTGACATGTTGAACTCTATCCACTCGTTCGGCACTGAATGCGTGCCTTGTCGGTAGAGTGATCCGCAAGCTTCATGCCACCGGCTGCATGGGTTAGTGCGTTGAAACGTCAGATTAATTTCTAGGTAAGACAGGTAAATGACGCATTCGGCCCGGCGATTTGTGCCCGGTGGTGGGCGGAAGCTGCCGGGCGGAAGGGCAAGGCCGTCATGCGGCGGAAAGCGGCCGCCTGCCGCTTTGACGTGGTGTTCCGCCGACTTGGCCCGCGGCTTGCGATTAACCTTGCAGGGCCTCCTGGGGCTCCGGATGTCAGAAAGACGCGGAATTGCATGATTATTGAAGCGAAAACAGGTTGTTGCACATCAAGTCTCCGTCCTCGGCGGGGCGCGCAAACAGCATTCCGGCCCGGCAAGCCTTGCCGTGATGTCGGCAGAATTGACCGGCTGAGCTTCAAAATCGGCAATCGAATGAGGATGGCAAGATGTCGCTGAACGGTATTATCGGGAATGCCCTGTCGGGTTTGACGGCGAGTCAGGCGGCCCTCAATGCGGCCTCCAACAATGTCGCCAACGTCAACACGCCCGGCTATGCGCGCACCCAGCCCGTGCTGCAGGCGCGCAATGTCGGCGGCGTTGCCATGGGCGTCGAGGTTCTGGGCATTTCGCGCATCGCCGACGTCTATCTCCAGGCCGCGTCGATTGGCGCGATCAGCTCCGCGGCCAGCGCCACGATCCAGGCTGACGGCCTCAACCAGGTACAGTCGCAATTCGGCAAGCTCGACGATGAGGGCTCGATGTTCGCGCGGTTGAGCCGTGCCTTCTCGAGCCTGTCCCAGGCGACGGTCGACCCGTCTCAATCGGTGGCGCGACTTTCCGCAGCCGCCGATCTGGAAGCCTTCTTCAATGAAGCCGGGCGCCTGTCGGAAATGCTGACGGCCCAACGCAAGGATGCCGATACCCAGATCCAGGCCGCCGTACACCGGACCAATGAAATTCTCAGCGAGCTCAGCGAGCTCAATGGCAGCATGCAGAGCGTCAGCGTTGCGGGCGGTGATACCTCCGGCATTGCCAACCGGCAGTCGGAACTGCTCGATGAACTGGCCGGCTATATCGATATCCGCACCGAGACCAAGTCGGACGGTCGTCTCGTTGTGCGCACCGGCGACGGTGTCGCCCTGGTCGAGACCGGCATCACCCAGCTCGAATATGTCGCCGCCGGCAGCGGTGCCTATGGGGTCGCCTATGGCGAGATCTATGTGCAGCCGGCCAATAATGGCCAGCCCACTTCGCTGAGCGGTCATATCGACAGCGGCAAGCTCGCCGGCCTGCTGGAACTGCGTGACCAGACCCTGCCGGACATTGCCAATGAGCTGGCAGAACTCACCGCCGGCGCGGCCGACGCGCTCAACAAGGCGCACAATGACGCGGTCGCCTATCCCGCCCCCCAGATCCTGGCCGGTCGCAATACCGGGCTGGTTGCCACGGATCTGCACGGATTTACCGGCGCCACCACCCTGGCGGTGACCGATGCTGCGGGCGGCCTGGTCAAGCGTATCGATATTGATTTTGACGCCGGCACACTCAGCGTCGATGGCGGCGCGGGCGTCGCGCTGGGCACCACGGTTGGCAGTCTGACGACGGCGATCAATGCCGCGCTGGGCGGCGACGGCACGGCGAGCTTCACCAATGGAGCCCTGACCCTGGCCGCGAGTTCGGCCAGCAATGGTCTGGCGACACTGCAGGATGCCAGCGCGCCCAGTGACCGCGCCGGGCGCGGTTTTGCGCATTTCTTCGGGCTCAACGACCTGATCTCCTCGACCCGCCCCGGCTTTTTCGAAACCGGCCTGACGGGTGCCGACACGCATCAGTTCACCACCGGAACCTCGCTGACCTTCGAGGTCACAACCCCGGATGGCCGCTCGGCCGGCACGGTCAATATACCGATGGTGACGGGCGAAACCTTCGCCGATGTCGTGACGGCCCTGAACAATCCGACGACCGGGCTCGGCCGCTATGCCACCTATTCCCTCGACAGTGACGGCCAGCTGACCTCGGTGCCAAAGACCGGCTATGGCGAATTCGAGGTCGATATCATCACGGACGACACATTGCGGGGCAGCACCGGCCTGTCCTTCTCCAACCTGTTCGGGCTCGGACTTCAGGCCACAGCCGGGCGTGCGGAAATCTTTTCCGTGAATGCCTCGGTGCGCTCGGATTCATCGCGCCTGGCGCTGGGGCAACTCGATATCGACGCGGCGACCGTTGCCGGTGATATCGTGCTCTCCTCCGGCGATGGCCGCGGCGGCCAGCTGCTCCAGGACGCCATGACCACCACGCGCAGCTTTGATGCGGCGGGTGCGATCAATGCGACCAATTCCAGCCTGCAGGACTATTCGGCACGACTGGCCGGCAGCGTCGGCTCCCGGGCCGCACGGGCCGAGAGCGAAGCGGCGTCCGCCGAGGTGTTGCGTTCGACGGCACAAACCAAGCGGTCCAATGTCGAGGGGGTCAGCCTCGATGAGGAACTCGCCTCGATGACGCTGTATCAGCAGTCCTATAACGCCTCGGCGAGAATGCTGCAGGCGGCCAAGGAAATGACCGACACCCTCATGGGTATTGTCTAGGAAGTGGTTGAATCATGACGCGAATATCGACATTTGGCGCTTCGCAATCGGCCCTGCTGGACTTGATGCGCGCTCAGCAATCCCTGTTCCAGGCGCAGCAGGAACTCAGCACCGGCAAGAAGGCCACCGACCTCAAGGGCGTCGGCTATCAGGCCGAGACCATTGCCGCGAGCCGCGGGGCCCTGTCGCGCTCGGTCGCCTATGAGGAAGCGGCGGTGCGTTCGGCCACCCGTCTTGAGGCACAGAATGTCGCGCTGGAGCGCCTGTCCGATTCCGTGGGCGAATTGCGTTCGGCCATGACCTCCAAGGACGGCACCTTCATGATGCAGGAGATCTCCGACGCGTTTTACGGCGCCATCAATGCCCTCAACAGCCAGCATCTGGGAGCCTATATGTTTGGCGGCACCCGGGATGACACCATCCCGATGACGATCAGCTCGCTGTCCGAGCTGGCGGCCCTGCCGGACGTGGCCGACGCCTTCCAGAACAACAGTCTCGCCCCGACCGTCCAGGTCGACGAGAACACCACGGTCACGGTCGGGCGTCTCGCCAGCGATATCGCGACCGACATCATGGCCTCGTTCAAGCGCATTGCCGAATTCGAGGCCGGGCCGAACGGCCCCTTTGTCGATCCGATGACCGATGCGCAGCAGGCCTTCGTCGTCGGCGAGTTGCAGAACATCGTCGCTGCCCAGGACGGGATCATTGCCGTGGTCGGGATGAATGGTGTTGCCCAGTCCCAGATCGAGAGCTCCCTGCAGGCCCAGCGCGACCAGCAGGATTTCCTCACCGGCATGATCAGCGATATCGAGGATGTCGACATGGCCGAGGCCGCGACCCGGTTTCAGTCGGCCCAGAACGCCCTCGACGTCTCGGCCAAGACCTTCGCCTCGCTGACACAGGTTTCACTGCTGAACTTTTTGAGGTAAGCCTCCGCCAACTTCAACCGTTTGCTGCGGGCCTTGACCCCGCTGGAGGCGAATATGACTGCAACAGATACCGGCCGCGCCATGGCGCGCGCCGATGCGCTTCTTTCCGATTTTGACCTCGCCGGCGATCCGCTCGGCCTGGGCGGCAATCCCGCCGATCACCGGGTCGTCGTGGCGATGTCGGGCGGGGTCGACAGCTCCGTCACAGCGGCCGTACTGCACCGCGCCGGCTATGATGTCGTCGGCGTGACGCTGCAGCTCTATGATCATGGTGCCGCGATCAAGAAGAAGGGCGCCTGCTGCGCCGGCCAGGATATCTATGACGCCAAGCGCGTCGCCGAGGAATGCGGCTTCCCCCACTACGTGCTCGACTATGAAAGCCGCTTCCGCGAAGCGGTGATCGAGGAGTTCGCCGATACCTATCTGGCCGGCTTCACGCCCATCCCCTGCGTGCGCTGCAACCAGACCGTCAAGTTCGCCGACCTTCTGACGACCGCGCGCGAGCTCGGTGCCGTCTGCATGGCGACGGGCCATTATATCCAGCGCGTCGAAGGGCCGAATGGCGCCCAATTGCGCCGTGCCCATGATGCCGGCAAGGACCAGTCCTATTTCCTGTTTGCGACGACGCCGGAACAGCTCGATTTCCTGCGCTTCCCGCTCGGCCATCTCGACAAGGACCAGACGCGCCAGCTGGCCGAGGCCTTCGGCCTGATCGTTGCCGACAAGCCGGACAGCCAGGACATCTGCTTCGTGCCCCAGGGACGCTATGTCGATATCGTCGAGAAAATCCGCCCCGGCGTCTCGCGCCCCGGCGAGATCGTCCATGTCGACGGTACCGTTCTGGGCACGCATGAAGGCGTGATCAACTACACGGTCGGCCAGCGCCGCGGTCTCAAGATCGCGATCGGTGATCCGCTCTATGTCGTCAAGCTCGATGCCGCCACGGCCCGGGTCGTGGTCGGCCCGCGCGAGGCTTTGGCGGTTGATCGCATCACGCTGAAAGACATCAACTGGCTCGGCGATGAAGCCCTGGCAGACGGCGTCCCCGTGCGGGTAAAAGTCCGCTCGACCCGCCCGCCGGTGGATGCGGCCTTTTCGGTCGATGGTGATGAGATCGGTGTCGTCCTGCCCGGCGGCGAGGAAGGCGTGGCTCCCGGCCAGGCCTGCGTCTTCTACTCGGTCGAGGATGATGGCCGGGTTCTGGGCGGCGGCTGGATCGCGAAGACGAGTGCGACAGCAGCGGCGAGCAGCGGGTACCGGCTGATCGGGTAGGTGTCACGCCCGCTGGGGCCAACCCATTCGCGGAGCATCGGGATTTGTGCTACCCGGTCGAAGTCCTGCCCCGACGGGACTGGCTATCAATCTGACCGAGTGTCTGCCCGCAATGGACAAGCTTTCCGTCATGCACGCCTACCGCCGCATCGTCGAGCGCGGCAATTTCGCCCGCGCGGCGGAGGATCTTGGCGTTTCGCCGGCGCTTCTGAGCCGCGAGATCAAGCTGCTCGAGGAAAGCCTTGGCAGTGTCCTGCTCACGCGCACGACCCGCTCCATGTCGCTGACCGATGCCGGCCGGCTGTATTATGACGAGGCGATCAGCATTCTCGACGCCGTGACCAAGGTCGAGACGCGCATTCGCGAGGGCACCGGTGCCGTGCGCGGCCATCTCAAGGTCAACGCCCCGGCCTCCTTCGGCCAGACGGTCATTGCCCCCATGCTTCCGGGCTTTCGCGACAGCTATCCGGATCTCTCGCTCACCCTCTCGCTTGATGACCGTGTGGTCGACATGGTCGAGGGCGGGTTTGATGTCTCGATCCGTATCCGCGCCGCCCTGCCGGATTCGGCGCTGGTGGCACGCAAGCTCGGCACGGTGCGGCAGAGGATTTTCGCGGCCCCCGCCTATCTGGAACGGGCCGGCCACCCCAAGGCGCCGCAGGACATTGCGCAGCACGCAGTGATCGGCTTCCTGCTCGCCGATCATCTCACCTCCTGGACCCTGCATGGGCCTTCGGGCACGGACACCGTCGAACTCGACCCCAAGGTCCGGGTCGGCAACAGTCTCGTGCTGCGCGACCTGCTGATCGCGGGGCAGGGCATCGGCACCCTGCCGGACTTTGTCTCGAACGCCCCCGAAGCGCGCGGCGAGCTTGTGCGCGTGCTGCCGGACTGGGAGCTGCCGGCGCCGCAGGTCTTCGCCGTCACCGCCTCGCGGCTCGGGATGGATGCGAAGGTCACGGCCTTTCTCGACCAGTTGCGCGCCGCACTGCGGTCCTGAGATTATTCAACCAGCGTAAAGAATGAAATCAAAGCGGCCCGGTTATTCCCGGCCGCCTGCCGCTGCACGCTCCCGGGCATGTCAAACCTGCCAGGGAGATTTCGATGCAGACCCGACCCTTCTTGCCCCTCGCTCTGGGCCTGGCCCTGTCCCTTCCGGCCGCCGTCGCCGAAACGCCGGCCACGGTCGGAACCAGCCCCTGGGGCCCGGGCGACCAGCTCGGCGCGCTCAATCTGATGACGGAGCGCTCGCGCGCCTCCATCCTGTCCCGGATTACCGGTGGTACCGTTTATGACCTCTCCGTGGAGTATTTCATCGGCATGCCCGGATGGCATGCCGCCGGCGATCCCCGCTACCAGATCTGGATGACCCACACGCCGCGGGGGACGGTGAATGACGACCCCTTGCAGGTGGGCGAGGCGGCCAATCGCCATGTCAGCTACAGCGGCTCGGCGGTCTCGATGTACACCCACACGGGAACCCATATCGACGCGCTGAATCATTTCGGCCTCGATGGCGAGATCTACAATCATTTCAGCGCTGACGCGCATCTCGGCGATACGGGCTGGCAGGTGACGGGTGCCGAAACCATCCCGCCGATCGTGGCGCGGGGCGTGATGATTGATGTCGCCGCCTTCAAGGGTGTCGACATGCTGCCCGCCGGCTACCGTGTGATCCGCGCGGACCTCGAGGGTGCGCTCGCGCGCCAGGGCGTCGAGCTCCAGGCCGGTGATGTCGTGCTGATCCGGACCGGGCGCATGGCGCTCTATGAAGACGCCCGCCGCTATATGGACAACCCGCCGGGCCTCGGGCTCGAGGCCGCCCGTTTCCTCGCCGAGGACTCGCGCGCCATGATCGTCGGGGCCGACAATCTCAGCTTCGAGGTCTTCCCCTCCGAGATCGACGGCAATTACGTGCCCGTCCACACCTATCTGCTGGCGCAGATGGGAGTTCCGATCATGGAGCTCGTCAATCTTGAAGGCCTCGCCGAGGCGCGCCGCTACGAGTTCGCCTTCATCGGCGGTTCGCTGAAGCTGCGCGGCGCCGATGCCGCACCGATGCGGCCGATCGCGCTGCCGATCCAATGATCCCCGAAACAAAAAGGTCCATTCCGATGACCCGGATTCTTGTTCTCTACTATTCCAGCTATGGCCATGTGCGCACCCTCGCACAGGCCGAGGTCGATGGTGCCCGCAGCGTGCCCGGCACCCGGGTCGATCTGCGCCGAGTCCCCGAAACCGTCCCCGAGGAGATCCGGCGCAAGGCGGGCTTCATCGACGACGACACTCTGCTCGCCACGCCCGCTGACCTGGAAAACTATGACGGCATCATCTTCGGCACGCCGACCATGTTCGGCATGATGGCCGGGCAGATGAAGTCCTTCCTCGACCAGGCGGGCGGGCTGTGGGCGCGCAACGCGCTTGTCGGCAAGGTCGCGGCGGTCTTCGCCTCCACCGGCTCGCAGCATGGCGGTCACGAGGCCACCCTGCTCTCCACCCAGATCCCGCTGCAGCATTTCGGCATGCTGATTGCCGGCATGCCCTACACCTTCGCCGGCCAGACCTCGGCGGACGGGATCATTGGCGGTGCGCCCTATGGCGCGGGGACAATCGCCGGGGCCGACGGCTCGCGCGCACCGACACGGATCGACCTCGCCGGTGCCCGCTTCCAGGGCGCGCATGTCGCCCGGATCGCCGCGCGCCTGGCCGGTGTCAGTCTGAAGGAGGACGCGGCGTGACGGCCCCCCTGACCATCGATTTCTTTCATGACGTGGTGTGTTGCTGGTGTTTCAACATCTCGTCGCGGATGCGCAGCCTGGCGGCGGAATTCGAACTCGATATCCGGCACCACACCTTCGTCCTGCAGGCGAGCCGGGCCGAGATGACCGCGCGCTGGGGCGCGCCGGCTCAGGCCCGCGAGACCATTCTCGGGCACTGGTCGGCCTGCCGCCAGGCGAGTGACCGGCCGGAACTCATCGATATCGGGGCGATGCGCGCGGCCCCGTTCGACTATCCCCACGGGATGACGGCGGCATTGGCATGCAAGGCTGCCGAACGGCTTGGCGGGCAGGGTGCCCATTGGGACCTGTTTGACCGGCTGCAGGGCGCGCATCTCGCCGAGGCCCGCAATATCGCCGACCCCGATACCGTGCTCCAGCTGGCCCGCGAGACCGGCCTGGAGGCGGGAGGCTTCGCCCGCTTCTTCAGCGACCCGGCTACCGCCCGCGCCGTCGAGGCCGACCGCCAGCTCGCCCGCGCGCAGCAGATCCGCTCCGTCCCGGCCCTCATCATCCGCGAGACCGGCACCCGCCTCGTCAACGGATCGCGCGATGAACTGGCAGTGCAGCTGCGTCACGCGCTGCGCTGAACCCTGACCAGGAGATGTGGCCCATGTCACGCACCAGAGATATTCTACTGACGGCGCTGGCCCCTGCAGTCTGGGGCAGCAGCTATCTCGTCACGACCGAATTCATGCCCGCCGGCTATCCCGTGACCATCGCGGCACTGCGCGCCCTGCCGGCGGGCCTGTTGCTGCTGGCCGTCACACGCAGCCTGCCGCCGCGCGCCTGGCTCGGGCGGGTCTTCCTGCTGGGCAGTTTCAACTTCGCGCTCTTCTGGGTGCTGCTCTTTGTCGCCGCCTACCGCCTGCCCGGCGGGGTTGCCGCGACGCTGGGCTCGCTGCAGGCGATGATGGTCATCCTCATGGCTCGTGGCTGGCTCGGCACACCGGTGCGGGCGGGGGCCGTTGCTGCGGCGGCGAGCGGCATTCTCGGTGTGGCCTTCCTGCTCATCGGCCCGGAGGCGGCGCTTGATCCGGTCGGGATCGCGGCGGGGGTGGGCGGTGCGGCATCCATGGCGGCGGGCACCGTGCTGAGCCGGAAGTGGCAGCCGCCTGTCCCGGCGCTCAGTTTCACCGCCTGGCAGCTCACTGCCGGGGGGCTGGTGCTGTTGCCGCTGGCCCTCATCCTGGAGCCGCCGCTGCCACCGCCCACCCTCGCCAATCTCGGCGGTCTGGCCTGGCTGGGCCTGATCGGCGCCGCGGCGACCTATGCGATCTGGTTTCGCGGCCTCGCCCGGCTTGACCCTGGCGCAGTTTCCATGCTCGCAATGATGAGCCCGGTGATGGCGGTGATCCTTGGCTGGGCGGCGCTGGGCCAGTCGCTGTCACTGCTGCAGGGGCTCGGTGCAGCCATCGTCCTCGGCTCGGTCTGGGCCGGCCAGCGTGCCAACAATCCCGGCCCGGTCCACACAGTTTCAACCCCGGCAAAGCCTGCCTGACCAGTGCTCAAGAAAGGATATCCCGCGTGGCCCATCTCACCCTGACCCCCGACCTCGCGCGCAGGGCGCGCCTGGCGGGCCTGTTCTACCTCATCATCATTATCGCCGGCCTCGGCGCCGAGCTCGGCCTGCGCGGCCCGCTGATCGATCTTACCGACGCCAATGGCACCGCCGCAGCGATCCTGGCGGCGCCCGGCCAGTTCCGGCTGGCGATCGCGGCCGATCTCGTCATGGCGCTTTGCGATGCGGGGCTGGCGATCCTGCTTTATCTGATCTTCCGCGCGGCCGCGCCGGGGCTGGCGCTCTCGGCCATGGTGTTCCGGCTGATCCAGACCGTTCTGATCGCCGCCAATCTCATGGCCCTGCAGGCGGCATGGCTGATCCTGTCCGGTGCGGGCGGAATGGCCGATGCCCCCGCGCTCGCGCTGGTTTTCCTTGACCTGCACGGCCATGGCTATGATCTCGGCCTGGTCTTCTTCGGCGTCAACAGCGTGATGATGGGTGTGCTGGTCTGGCGCTCAGGCCTGTTCGGGAAGCTGTTTGGTGCGGGGCTGGCGATGGCCGGCCTGGTCTATCTCACCGGCAGCACATTGCGTTTCCTCGCGCCGGAATGGTCGACAGCCTTTGCTCCGGCCTATGCCCTGACGATCCTGGCCGAGACCGCGTTCTGCCTGCGGCTGCTGCTGCAGCGCCGGCCGGCGCGGGAGGCGGTGTGACGGCTGCGGGTCGTCCGCTCCAGCCCCCCGCCAGCCCTTTCCACACCACCACCACGGCCCAGTGCATCGCCACCGCCGGCCAGATCGAGCCGGAGCGGCGCCAGCTGAGCGTGCAGGCAAGGCCGAGCGCTGCGGTGATGGTCAGGAAGGCGGGGTTGGCGAAGACGGGCTGGGCCAGGGGCAGGCCGAGCCAGAGCTGGGCCGGGTGCCAGAGGACGAAGAGGATCAGCGCCAGGCCCGCCCGCCAGCGGCCGCGCCGGCCGGCGATCAGGACCCGGAAGACCATCTCTTCGGCCAGCGCCGGAATGATGATGGCGATCAGCGCGGTGATGATCAGGGCGGGCCAATCGGCGGGCCGTGCAAATGTGAACAGACCGGCGCCGGTGCCAATCACGAGTGCGAAAATCATCAAAACTGTGAGCAGACACAGGGCTTCCAGCCAGGCTCGCCGCCGGGGCCGCGTCCGCAACGCCAATGTTGCATCTGCGAAAAGACTTGACGCGGTGCCGCATGTTTTGATCATGCGCGCCAGAATTACACATGAACCCGCCCCTGAGGAGACTTCAGATGAGTGCAGTTGATGATCCAATCGTCATTGTCGGTATGGCGCGTACCCCTATGGGTGGCCTGCTCGGCGAACTGACGACGCTGTCGGCGAATGAACTCGGCGCCATCGCAGTCAAGGCCGCCATGGAAGAGGCCGGCGTTGCCGGTGAGGATGTCGACCAGATTTTCATGGGCAATGTTCTCGGTGCCGGCCAGGGCCAGGCCCCGGCGCGCCAGGCGGGTATCAAGGCCGGTCTTCCGAAATCGGTCGAGGCGACCACGCTCAACAAGATGTGCGGTTCGGGCATGCAGGCCGCCATCATGGGCCGTTCGGCCCTGCTGGCCGGCGATGCCGATATCATCGTCGCAGGCGGCATGGAATCGATGAGCAATGCGCCGCATCTGCTGCCGACCCATCGCGCCGGCATGAAATACGGCCATGACGTGCTCAAGGATCACATGGCCCAGGACGGTCTGGAAGACGCCTATGAGAAAAAGCCGATGGGCGTCTATGCCGACATGATCGCCCAGGAACACCAGTTCACGCGCGAACAGCAGGATGCCTATGCGCTGGAAACCCTGGCCCGCGCTCAGCGCGCGACCAAGAATGGCGATTTCAAGCGCGAGATCACCCCGGTCACCCTGACCACCCGCAAGGGCGATGTCGTGGTCGACACCGATGAGCTGCCCCGCAAGGCCATGCCGGAGAAGATCCCGTCCCTGCGCCCCGCCTTCGGCAAGGACGGCACCGTCACCGCCGCCAATGCCTCGGGCATCTCCGATGGCGCCGCAGCCCTGGTGCTGATGCGCAAGTCGGAAGCGGAACGCCGCGGTCTCAAGCCGCTTGCCCGCATCGTTGCCACCGCAGCCCATGCCCATGAGCCGGCCTATTTCACCACCGCGCCGGTGCCTGCCATGCGCAAGGCCGTCGAGCGCGCCGGCTGGACGATCGAGGATGTCGATCTGTGGGAAATCAACGAGGCCTTCGCCGTCGTCCCGATGATTGCGATGAAGGAACTCGGCATCAGCCATGACAAGGTCAACGTCAATGGCGGCGCCTGTGCCCTGGGTCACCCGATCGGTGCCTCCGGTGCCCGGGTCATCGTCACCCTGATTGCCGCGCTCGAAAAGCACGGCAAGACCAAGGGCATCGCCTCGCTCTGCATCGGTGGCGGCGAAGCCACCGCTGTGGCGATCGAGCGGCTCTAGCCTTGAAGACCGACAGCGGCCTGGCGGCGGACGGAATCCGGTTTGAGGACCGTCCGCCGCCGGTCGCTGACTTTATCCGGATGCGGGCCGATTGCGGCTGGGGCGAGCTCTCGCCCGCGCTAGCCGGGCCGGCGCTCGATGCCTCCCTGCTCGCCATCACGGCGCTGGACGGTGATGGCCGCATTGCCGGTTTCGTTCGCGCGATCGGCGATCCGCTTTATCTCTATATCCAGGATGCGATCATCGCCCCGGAGCTGCGCGGCAGCGGTCTCGGGAAAGTCATGATGCAGCGTCTGCTCGCGCGTATCGACGCCGAGTTCCCGAATGCCCATGTCATGCTGATGTGTGCCAAGGGGCGCGAACGCTTTTATGCCGGCCTTGGCTTTGAAGCCCGCCCGAGCGAGGGTTTCGGGCCGGGCATGCAGCGATTGCGCTAGAGGCGCAGCGAACCGTCTCAGCCCTGGATATGCCCCAGGGGCAGGCCCTTGCCGTCCTTGATATTGCGCACCTGCACCGAAGTGCGGAAATCGCCGACGATATCGAGCGGGATCATGCGCTCGGAGATGAATTCGTTATAGGCGTCGATATCGGCCATCACCACCTTGACCAGATAGTCGTAGGGGCCGGTCATCATGCAGGCCTCGGTGACTTCCGGAAAGCTCTGGATCGCCTTTTCGAACTTGACGTAATTGGCCTTGCGCGCCGGCGAGATCTTCACTTCCAGATAGGCGGTGAACATCAGGCCGAGGGCGCGGCGGTCGAGCTGGACCGAGCGGCGCTTGATAATGCCTTCGGTCTCGAGCCGGCGAATCCGGCGCCAGCAGGGCGAGGGAGTGAGCCCGACAATTTCGGCGATGTCGGCGACCGAGCGGCCTGCGTCTTCCTGCAGCGCTTCGAGAATGCGGACGTCAATCAGATCAAGGTTGGCGAGCATTTTTCCCTCAATTTCACTATTTGGAGGAAATTAGTCTACATTTCTGCGAAAACAAACCCGGAAATGGCACCTTGTTCCAGTAGTAGACAAGGTAGGCGCTTCCGCGTTAGACGCCCACGCACGCATCCAGTCATGCGCGTGTATTCCCAGGCAAGTCATGCCGATGTTTTCAGCGAGAGCTCATGGCACACACTGATCCCCGATTTCACGTTCCGGCGCCGCATGCGCGTCCCGGCGATACGCCTGACTTCTCCCATATCGAGATCCCGCCGGCCGGCACGGCCCGGCGTCCCGATCCCTCGATTGCGGGACAGGAGACCGTTGATCTTGCGACCGGCCTGATCCGGGTCCTGGACCATAATCACCAGGCCGTCGGCGAATGGGATCCCAAGCTCGACCCCGAGCTGCTGCGCCAGGGCCTGCGCCACATGGTGCTGACCCGCGTCTATGACGAGCGGATGCAGAAGCTGCAGCGCCAGGGCAAGATGAGCTTCTACATGAAATCCATGGGCGAGGAGGCCGTTGCCGTCGCCGCCGCCATGGCGCTCGACAAGGCCGACATGGTGTTCCCCTCCTATCGCCAGCAGGGCATCCTGTTCGCCCGCGGCCGCGATATCGTCGACATGATGTGCCATTGCATCTCCAACAGCCGCGACAATCTCAAGGGCCGCCAGCTGCCGGTGCATTACAGCTGGGCCGAGGGCAATTTCTTCTCGATTTCGGGCAATCTGACGACACAATTCCCGCAGGCCGTCGGCTACGCCATGTCCTGCCAGTACAAGGGCGAAAACCGCATCGCGGCGAGCTGGATCGGCGATGGTTCCACCGCCGAAGGCGATTTCCACGGTGCGCTGACCCTGGCCTCGACCTACCGGGCGCCGGTCATCCTCAATGTCGTGAATAACCAGTGGGCGATCTCGACCTTCCAGGGCATGGCGGCCGGCGAAAGCCAGACCTTTGCCCTCAAGGGGATCGGCTATGGCCTCGCCTCGCTGCGTATTGACGGCAATGATTTCCTCGCCGTCTATGCCGCGACGCAATGGGCGGCCGAGCGCGCCCGCGCCGGTCATGGCGCCACGGTGATCGAGAGCTATACCTATCGCGCCGACGCGCATTCCACCTCCGATGATCCGTCCGGCTACCGTCCCAAGGGCGAGGGCGATGCCTGGCCGCTGGGCGATCCGGTCGAGCGTCTGAAGAACCATCTCATCGGCCTGGGCCAGTGGGATGAGGAGCGCCATGCGGCGCTGGAGAAGGAACTCGATCAGCTCGTGATCGCCTCCTACAAGGAGGCCGAAAGCTTCGGCACGCTGCATGACGGCCCGCTTTCGCCGGTGCAGTCCATGTTCGAGGATGTCTATGCCGAGCCCGACTGGCGCCTGCGCCGTCAACGCCGCGATCTGGGGGTTTAGGCCATGAGCAAGATGAACATGATCCAGGCCCTCAATTCGGCCATGGACAACATGATGGAACGCGACGCCAACGTGCTCACCTTTGGTGAGGATGTCGGCTATTTCGGCGGCGTGTTCCGCGTCACCGCCGGTCTGCAGGAGAAATACGGTCTCGACCGCTGTTTTGACGCGCCGATCAATGAGGCGGCGATTGTCGCCATGGCAATCGGCATGGCGGCCAATGGCCTCAAGCCCGTCGCCGAGATCCAGTTCGCCGACTATATCTTTCCCGGCATTGACCAGATCGTCTCGGAACTGTCGCGGCTGCGCTATCGCACCGCCGGCACATATACCGCACCGGTCGTGATCCGCACCCCGTGTGGTGGCGGTATCCGCGGCGGCCAGACCCATTCGATGAGCCCGGAAGCCTTCTTCACCCAGATCCCGGGCATCCAGGTCGTGATGCCGTCCAATCCCTATGACGCCAAGGGCCTGTTGATCTCCGCGATTGAAAGCCCCGACCCGATCGTCTTCTTCGAGCCGAAACGTCTGTATAATGGCCCCTTTGACGGCGGTGCCGGCAAGGCGCTGGAAGCCTGGGGCAAGCACCCCAAGGGCGAGGTCCCCGAGACGCATTACAGCCTGCCGATCGGCAAGGCCGAGATCGTGCGCGAAGGCGCGGCGATGACGATTGTCACCTATGGCACCCTGGTTCATGTCGCCCTGGCGGCGGCGGAACAGGCGGGCATTGATGCCGAGATCATCGATCTGCGTACCCTGGTCCCCTATGACATCGAGACCATCGCCGCCTCGGTCAACAAGACCGGGCGCTGCATCGTCGCCCAGGAAGCCCCGCGCACCTCGGGCTTCGGCGCCGAGCTGGCGGCCCAGATCCAGGAAGACTGTTTCTTTGCCCTCGAGGCTCCGATCAAGCGCGTCACCGGTTGGGACACCCCCTATCCGCACGCGCATGAATGGTCCTATTTCCCCGGTCCGCAGCGTTTCATCAACGCGATGCGCGAAGTTCTGGAGGCCTGATCATGAGCGAATACCGCTACAAGATGCCCGATGTCGGCGAAGGTATTGTCGAGGCCGAAATCGTTGAATGGCATGTGAAGGTCGGCGACACCGTCACCGAAGACCAGCACGTGCTCGACGTGATGACCGACAAGGCCACCGTCGAGATCCCCTGCGCCGTCAACGGCACCGTCACCAAGCTGGTCGGCGGGCCGGGCGATATTGTCGCTGTGGGCACCGAGATCATGTTCATCGCCGTCGACGGCGCCGTTCCAGCCGAGGACGAAGCCCCCAAGGTTGAGATTGACGAGACCGCGCCCGCACCTGTGGTCGAGACCGCCAAGTCAACGCCGGCGCCCTCCGTCGCCTCGCGCCCGGTTGGCGAGCGCGCTTTGGCGAGCCCGGCCGTGCGCAAGCGCGCCCTGGAAGCTGAAATCGATCTGGCCGCCGTGCCCGGCACCGGCCCGGCCGGCCGCATCACCCATGATGATCTCGATGATTTCATCGCCTCGGGCGGCCGTCTCGTTGCCCATTCCGGCGGCGGTACGAGCCTGCGGGCCCCGCGCACCGGGGTGACCGAGGAAAAGCTGATCGGCCTGCGCCGGCGCATTTCCGAGAACATGTCGCACGCCCAGCGCACCATTCCCTCCATCGCCTATGTCGAGGAAATCGACGTCACGGCGCTGGAAGAATTGCGCGCCCATCTCAATGCGAAGAAGTCCGACGACCAGACCAAGCTGACCTTCATTCCCTTCCTCGTCATGGCCCTGACCAAGGCCCTGCCGGAGACGCCGCAGGCCAATGCCCATTTCGACGGCGAGGCCATGCTGCTGACCAAATATCAGGGTGTGCATTGCGGTATCGCCGCGGCGACGCCCAATGGCCTGATGGTGCCGGTGATCAAGCACGCCGAAGCGCTCGATATCTGGCAGATCGCTGCCGAGCTCGCCCGTCTCGCCGCCGCCGCCAAGGCCGGCAAGGCCTCCAAGGACGAACTCACCGGCTCGACCATCACCATCACCTCGCTCGGCGCCGTTGGCGGCCTGGTCACCACGCCGATCCTCAATGCCCCGGAAGTCGCGATCATCGGCGTCAACAAGATGCAGACCCTGCCGCGCTACAATGCCGAAGGCTCGGTCGTGCCGCGCAAGCTGATGAATCTCTCCTCCTGCTTCGATCACCGCATCGTCGACGGCTATGACGCCGCCATGCTGATCCAGCGGGTCAAGGGTCTGCTGGAGAATCCGGCGACGCTGTTCATGTAGGGTTTGTGCTCCGGACCCTGTCCCGCAGGGGATGCGGCCCGGAGCAATCCCTCATGCCCGACGGCTCTGATCGCGCTAGTTTCGCATCATGAGCCGGAAACCGATCAGTATTCCCCCGGAGCCACGCCGGCAGATCCCGCCGGATCTGGTGCGGGCTGAGCGCGCTGCACTGCAGGTTATTCTGGCCTATGGCCTGGGTTTGCTGCTGCTCGTCGGGGTGGTGGTGGTCCTGTTCTGGGCCGGCGAGCGCTGGCTTCCATGGACCCTCGGACTCTCTTTCCTTGGTTTTGTGGCCGTCACCTTTGCAACGCTGATCCATCTGTCACCCAGGTCCTGACGCCCGGCTTGACCCGTCCGCTGTCATGGGGCTTGATCGGTGCCTGGCCATCATGAAAGCCCGATCATGCCCGCACGCCTTTCCCGCCTCGGCTCCATGCTGCGTAATGGCATCGCCGCCTGGGGCGTCGTCGTCTTCGCGCTGATGTTCTGCCGCAATGATCTCGGCATCGCCTCGCATGACCTGCCGGCGATCATCTTTGGCGGGTTCGGCATTGTGGTGCTGGTGCAGACGGTGCGGGCCTTCCTGCCGGCGGCGGCCGTGAAGGCTGATGCGGGCTAGGGGCCTATCCCCGGTCTTATGTATCAAGCGCACCAAACTGACAGGGTGAATTGAGCGTCCGGCTCGGCTAGATTCCGGGCATGAAAGCTCTACTCACAAAGCGCGATGAATTGCGCGCCACCATCAAGTCCGCCCAGTCCGATCTTCGCGCCATTGAGGCGGCGATCAGGATCATGGGCGGGGAGGCTCCACGCACCCAGCTATTCGCGCGCGGCCAGCTTAAGGCGCTGGTCTGTGACGCTATGCGGGCCGGTGCAGAGGGTAACCGGGCTATCGCCCTGTCCGTAATCGAAACAATGCGCTGGGAAGCCACTGACGAGCGGGTCAGGGACGTTGCCTTGCGCGTTAAGGACGTGACGAAGCGGTTCCGGTAGCATGTTCACCATATGTTGTGAGAACACACCAAGAACGGCGCTACCCGTTGACTCTCCGGGACGCTTACTTCCTAATGCCTAGTTGAGCGTAAAAGTGAAGGCGTCAGGGCTCCTACACCCTGACACCCCCTTTGCCTTTTCGCGTCCGCTCCACGAATGGACCGTGTGCGGACACTCCGGCTGTAACGCCCCGACCATGATGGTTGGGGACTCCGGTGTCAAGCACGGTCCAGTTTAAAAACTGGCCCAAGGAGGCCTGACATAATGGCAATTTTTGCTATCTCATTCCGCGTAAAAGATACCGGCAATCGTCAAGAGCGCTGGCAGAGCATGGTCGATAAGATTCGCGAAATCGCGTCCAAAAGCTGGGACGAAACAACGTCGTTTTTCATTATCGAAGCGAACCGCACAGCCGGGTCTCTCGCGGACGCGATCTATTTTGAAACAGAAATGGCCGCGAGCGACACGCTGCTCGTCGTGAACTTGTCGACCAAGGTCTACGCCAAGCACGGCGAGATAAAGTACCCCAACACGCTGGATAGCCTGATGTCATCCCGCTAGCCAGGCATCCTGTGAAGGTCGATCTCGACACGAAATAATCGTGCTACCAAGAAAACAAGCTCCACTCGGAGACGACGAAATTCGATCATTGTAACCTCTCTGAAGGCCCGGGAAACCGGGCCTTTTTTATGCCGCCCGCTGCCAATAGCCTGCCCACTGACGGCTGACTGGTGAAGCCATTGCCAGCGAGATAACCCGGCCAGCCTGCGCGCCATTGGCAACGCTGCGGTGATCTTCTTTCCAAGCTGCCTCACTGGCGTACTGGTGCAGGTATTGCGGGCTGACCTTGTGGTGCTGGCCACGGATCATGCGGCGCAGGCGAGAGAAGAAGCTCTCGACGTTGTTGGTGTGCTTGCCGTGACGGCTGTACGCCTCGGAATGGTTGATGCGGCCCATAGGGAAGTCACGCACCAGATCATCCCAATGTGCGGCCTCGTCGGCGAAGATCGTTGAACCGGTCGCCACGATACGCGAGGCAATCTGGACGCCTTCCCCTTCGCGCTTTGCGATGAAAGGCAGGGTGCGACCACCACGTTGACGCAGGGCCACCACAACGCGGCGGGTGCCGGTCTGGTGAATAGCTTTGCGGCGGTCCACGCGGTCTTCTTTCAGGTTTGACGGGCGAATGTGGCCACCGATATAGCAGCCGTCGATTTCGACTTCACCGGCCAGCTCAAGGCCACGCATTTCAGCGGCCAGAACTTCGCGCAGCTTGTGCATCACCACGAAGGCCGTCTTGTACTGGACGTCCAGATCGCGGCTCATTTGAAGCGCGCTCATACCTTTGACGCCATTCACAAACAGGCAGATCGCGGCCAGCAGATCGGTGAAGTCCATTTTGCGGCTGGCGAAGATGGTGCCGGACGTAACCGAGAACTGGTGGCCACAGGCCGCGCACTTGAACTTGCGGCGGGTGCTGATGTCGTAAGTCTCGACA
>NZ_JBLWTD010000020.1:0-25976 GCF_048270265.1 Maricaulis sp.
GGCCTGTTGATGCAGGCCGGGCCGTTTGCATTGGGGGTGCGGGCCCACCTGTCAGTGTGCCTCTGGAGCCGGTGTCCCGACATTCCGGCGCGTGACGCGCATCGGCACTTCGATATCCGGTTGCAGGGTGATGCGCATTACCGGGACGGGGTGGCGTGTGCCGGCGAATTCGAAGCGCAGCTTGCGTAGCAGGCTGGCGAGCACGATCACCATCTCCATCATCGCGAAACGGGCGCCGATACACACGCGCGGCCCCAGTCCGAAGGGCAGCCAGGCATGACGCGGGATGGTGTCGGCCGCCTCGCCGAAAAAGCGTTCCGGCAGGAAGGTGTCGGCCTGCGGCCAGAAATCACGCTGGCGGTGCAGCAGCCAGGTCGAGACCAGGATATCGGTCTCGGGCGCGACCTCCAGCTCGGCCACCGTGTCGGCCGCGATCGAGGTGCGCGTCAGCATCGGCGCGGAGGGGTAGAGCCGCAGGCTCTCCTTGATGACGGCCGTGGTCCAGGGCAGGGCGTCCATCCAGGCCGCCGGATCGGTCTCGTCGAGCGGCGCCGCATCGATCTCGGCCTCAAGCCGCGCCAGCACGTCGGGGGATTGCGACAGCAGGTATAGCGTCCAGGTGAGCGAGCGCGCCGTGGTCTCGTGACCGGCGGCGAGGAAGGTGAGCAGATTGTCGACGATGGCGGTTTCGTCGAGACCGGCGCCGAGCAGAAGATCGAGGAAGTCCGGCGTCCGGCCCGCGGCCTCGGCACCGGGCTGGGCGCGGCGGGCGGCGGCGACATCGGCGACCTGGCTGCGCAGATCGGCGATCACCCGCCGGGCCGCGCCGTGGCCGACGCGCGGGATCCAGCCGGGCAGACCCAGCAGGTCGAAAACGTGAGGGATGCCGGTAATGTCGATCAGGCGGCAAATCCCGTCCGAGAAGCGCGTCTTGTCGAGCGCCTCGTCGCCGGAGAACAGCGTCTCGATCAACACATCGAGCGTCAGATCGATCATCGCATCGGAGAGGGAAATCTCGCGCCCCTCGACGGCCAGGAACGCCTCGGTCGCCTGGTCGCAAACCGTGCGGATCTTCGGCGCGAAGGCGCTGACATGGCGCGGCGTGAAGACCGGGGCGACCGCGTGGCGCGCTTTTTTCCAGACTTCGCCCTCGGCGGTCAGCAGCCCGTCACGCAGGAAGGGTTTGAGCACCGCCTGGCGCACGGGATTCATGCGGTAATTGGCAGCATTGGTGACGAAGCAGTGATGGATGGCGCCCGGGTCGTTGATCAGCAGGCTGTTGCGTCCCAGGAAGCGGAAGGGCGCAATGAGAAACGCGAAATGATGCTCGCTCCAGATCTCGAGGGGATTGCGGCTCATGGCCCGGAAATAGGTCCAGTAGTCAGATGGTGTCAGGCGCCCGACCTGGCTGTAGCGGGCATAGGGCGGCATGGGCGGCTGGAAGGCTTCACTGCCGGTCATCATCTCACTCCACACAGGGTCCCCGCCTGAGAGTGCAGCCTGCCCGTCATTCTCCTGCGGGCCAAGGCGCAAATGGTCGCGGCACGGGCCTTCCCTTGCGGGCAGGCGAGGGGGCAAGTGAGCGCTTCATTTCATCGCGCAACTGATCTAGGTTGCCGGCATGAAAATCATTGCTGCCCTTGCCTGTCTCCTGCTCACCACCGCCGCCCACGCCGATATGGACGAGGCCCGCCGCGCCTTTGCCGGCGGTCACTGGCAGGAAGCCGCCAGTCAGGCCCAGCTGGCCGGCGGCGCCGAGGGCTATGCCTATGCCGCGCGCGCCCTGGTGGCGCAGCTCATGCTCGAACCGGACTATCCCGATCGCCGCGCCCTGACGCGCCAGGCGGTCGATCTGGCCGAAGCCGCATTCCGCGAGGATAGTGAAAGCGCCGAAGCGCGGCTGCGGCTGGCGATCTCGCTGGGTTATAATGGCCGCTACATCAACACCATGCGCGCGCTCTTCCTGCGCCTGCCGCAACGCGGGCGGGCCCTGCTGGAATCCGTGGTGATGGATGATCCCGGCAATACCTGGGCCCTGGGCACGCTGGGGGCATGGAATCTCGAAGTCGTGCGCCGCGGCGGCACCCGCGGGATGGCCATGCTCGGCGCGTCGGTCGAGGCCGGTACCGGCTATTACAGCCAGGCGATCGCGCTCGACCCCGACAATCCGGCGCTACGCTATTTCCTCGCCCTGGGTCTGATTGCCCTGGACGATGCCGATCGCAACGAGATGGCCTGGCAGCAGCTGGAGATCGCGATCGAGCTCGAGCCGCGCGATGCCTTCGAGGCCGGCGTCCGCGACGAGGCGGTGCGATTGCTCGCCCTTCGCGAAGACCGCCAGGACGCGACCGCCTGGGCCACGGCGCGCATGACGCAATAAGCCTGCCCTCCGGCCTATTGGCTGGCCCAGACGATGCGGGCAATCCAGGCGATATCCACCAGTTTGACGATCCGCTCCGGCCCGGACGGGTCGAGCGATTTCAGCGTCACATCCTGTACGGTGCTGCGGCCCAGCTCCCAGCCACAGATCTCCCCGTCGCGCGTTTTCACCATCACCCGGTCGCCCGGACGCGGCCGGTCGTCGGGGGAGATGATCAGGCGGTCACCGGGCCGGTAGACCGGCAGCATGGCCTCGCCCTCGACGGTCAGGGCATAGGCCGTTCTGCTCCCGAGATCGGGGAAGGGCACGCGGTGCCAGCTCTCGCCAGTCGGCAGGCCGAGCGCATCAAACGCGCTGGCGCGATCCCCGTCGGCCAGGTCAAGCGCCGGCAGCGAGCGGCCCTCATTCTCTCCGCTGACGAGAGCGGCGAAATCCGCGAAACCGAGATTGGCCGCGCTCAGGGCCTTGGTCAGGCTTTCCGTCGAGGGCCAGCGCAGTTTGGTGCCGTCGGCGGAGACGCGTTTGGACGGGTTGAAAGTGGTTGAATCCAGTCCGGCACGCCGCGCCAACCCGGAGGGGCTGGTCTGCGCATGGGCGGCGAGACGGTCGATCCCGCGCCAGATTTGCTCGTGCGTGAACATGGCTTTGCATCCCTGGGCGCCCAAAAGCTACCGGAAAATACCCCGGCTCGCCAGACAGGCTTGCGTGTCACACGCGCGCGGGCTAACCCCAAGCGCATGAGCGAAAAGATTGCATACCGACTCGCAACGCCCGATGGCTGGGCTGCGGTCATGATGGCCGGCGTGTTCCGCGGCGAGCCGCATGATATCGCCGATGGTTTCATCCATCTCTCGGCCGCCGACCAGGTCGAGGGCACCTTGCTCAAGCATTATAATGACCATCCGCGCCTGATCCTGGCCGAGATTGATCTCGAGGCGCTGGGGGACAGCGTCAAATGGGAAAAATCCCGCGGCGGCGCGCTTTTCCCGCATGTCTATGGTGACATCCCGGCGAGTGCCGTGCGCGGTGTGCGCCATGTGCGCCGCAATGACGAGGGCGACTGGGTCCTGCCGGATCAATTGGGAGGCCAGTGGTGATCCACGATCTCATCGCCCGCGCCCTGCACGTCTTCGAGCCGGAGACAGCGCACCGTTTCGGCCTGATGGCCCTGAAATTCGGCCTTGGCCCGCGGCAATTGCGCCGCGATGACCCGATGCTGGCAACCCGCGTCGCCGGGCTCGACCTGCCCAATCCGGTCGGGCTGGCGGCCGGGTTCGACAAGAATGCCGAGGCGCCCGACGCGCTGCTAGCCGCCGGTTTCGGCTTTGTCGAGCTGGGCGCCGTGACACCGCGCGCCCAGGACGGCAAGCCGCGCCCGCGCATTTTCCGCCTCACCCCGGACCGCTCGGTGATCAACCGGATGGGCTTTCCCAATCAGGGGCTGGATGCGTTTGAAGTCCGGCTGCGCCGGCGGCAGGGACGCGGCGGCATTGTCGGCGTCAATCTCGGTGCCAATCTCGATAGCGAGGATCGCACGGCCGACTATGTCGCCTGCCTCGAGCGCCTGAAGGACCTGGCTCAATTCTTCACCGTCAATGTCTCCTCACCCAACACGCCGGGCCTGCGCAATCTGCAGGCTCACGGCGCGCTTGATGATTTGCTCGGTGCGGTGGCGCAGGTGCGCGGCAAGGCGCCGGTCTTTCTCAAGATCGCGCCCGATATCGGCGATGAGGAAGTGCCCGGCATGATCGACGCGATCGGCCGTCATGGTCTCGACGGGATCATTGTCTCCAACACGTCCATTCTCAGGCCCGGCAGCCTGACCAGTCCGCTGATGGGTGAGGCTGGGGGGCTGTCCGGCCCGCCCATCTTCGAACGTTCGACCGAGCTGGTGCGCGTGTTCCGCCGCGCTGCGGGACCGGACCTGGCGATTATCGGGGTTGGCGGGATCGACAGTGCGGATACGGCCTATGCCAAGATCCGCGCCGGTGCCAATGCGATCCAGCTCTATACGGGGCTGGTCTATGAGGGCCCCGGCCTGGTGCAGCGCATCAAGTCCGGTCTGGTCAAGCGGCTTCAGGCCGATGGCTTTGCCTCGGTCGCCGAGGCGGTCGGGGTGGATTGCAACCGGCGCTCCAGCGCCGGATAGGCGACCATCAAGGTGCCGGCCCGCGCGACGTAATAGATCATGAAGGCCAGCCAGACGCCGTCATTGCCCATGGGCGGTGCCAGCAGCCAGTCGGCGATGAGATAGATCACCACCGTTGCCAGCCCGGCATTGCGCAGGATGGCGCCGCTGGTCGTGCCGATGAAGACCCCGTCCATCAACCAGGCACCCGCCCCGAGGAAGGGGACAAGGGCGCACCAGGGCAGATAGCGGATCGCGGCGTCGCGCGCTTCGGGATCCTCGATCAGCAGGCTCAGGGCCGCAGGGCCGAACATCCATGTGAGCACCGCGAAGATCGCACCGGCGGCGAACATGGGCTCGCCCGTCAGGCGCACGGCGCGGCGCAGACCGGCCAGCGAGCGGCGGCCATAGGCGCGCCCCGCCTCGGTCTCGGCAACGAAGGCGAAGGCGTCGAGCACGAAGGCCCACAGCGTGATCACCTGCAGCAGGACGTGATTGCCGGCCAGGATGGCCGTGCCCTGGCGTGCGCCGGCATTGGCGAACCAGGTGAAGCCGATCACCAGGCTCCAGGTGCGGATCATCAGATTCATGTTGACGTTGAACATCTGGCCAATGGCCGCCGGATTGAGCAGGCTGACGCGATTGAGCACATCGGCGGCCCAGCCGCCCTGGCGCTTCAGGGCGTAGGCGGCAAAGCCCAGCCCGGTGACAAGCCCGGCCCATTCGGCAATCGCCGTCGCCGCACCGACGCCGCCGGGGCCATAGCCCAGACCCAGCACGAACCAGAGATCGAGCCCGATATTGATGGCGCTGAACACGGTATAGATCGCCAGCGTCGCGCTGTTGCGGCCCAGTCCGATCAGCCAGCCGGTCAGGGCGAAGGTCGCCAGCGCGGCGGGCGCGCCCCAGGCGCGGGCGAGCAGATAATCGGCCCCCTTGGTTTCGACATCGGGCGCGCCCTGCAAGATGGCAAAGCCAGCCCAGGCGATCGCATCGCGCAGCAGCCAGACCGCAAGGCCCAGCAGCACGGCAATCGCGCCGGCGCGCAGCAGGATGCGCTGGGTCTCGGCGCGCTCATGGGCCCCATCGGCCTGGGCCGTCAGCCCGGTCGTGCCCATGCGCAGGAAATAGAAGCTCCAGTAGAAGACCGAGAAGAGCGCGCCGCCCAGCGCCACCCCGCCCAGATCGCTCTTGTCGCCCGACAGGCCGAGCACAAAGGTGTCGACCACGCCGGCCAGCGGCACGGTGGCATTGGCCACCACGAGCGGCAGGGCGCGCTTGATGACTTCGAGACGGGTGAGTTCAGGATGGCTCGTCATGCGCCGCCACTAGCGCGGCCCGGCGCGGCTGGCAAGCCGGGTATCGGTCGCGCCCCGACCGGTGCTCAGGTCTTGCACACACCGTCGCGGCAGCGATCGCGCGGACGCATCGGTGCGAGCCAGCGATAGAGCATATCCAGCGGGATGCGGATCGGTGCCGGCCGCGTCAGCCAGGCGAGGAGGCCCCAGCCGGGCACACGTTCCCAGATCGCAATGAAGGCGGGCCAGCCATCAACCAGGCGGCCATCGGGGAGGCGGACATGCAGCGAGGCGAGAGCCGCCTTGCGGTCCACATCGCCGGGCAGATCGCCATTGGCGTCGTGCAGGCGGATGATGTGGTCACCATGGCAGGCATAGTGCGCCATCTCGTGGCGGCAGATCGGGCATCGCGCGTCATAATAGGCGATCAGCGGGCCGTTGGTATCCATGGCCTGATACTGCACCGGCAAGCGTGGCTGGCATAGCGGTCAAACCGTCGCATGCCGCGCCGCTTCCGGCCTCAGACGCCGGCGTCGGTGGCGCTGGGCGTGATGAGGAAATGACCGTGCAGGGTGGCCACCGGAGCGCCGCTGCGTCCCTGCCAGGCTTCGGCGCGGACATTGGCGACGCGGCGGCCGCTGCGATTGATGATGGCGCGGGCATAGACGTCGGCAGCCCGGCCCGGGCGCAGGTAGTCAATCGCGACATCAATCGGCCGTGGCAGGCGCTCGAGCGACTGGCCGGCCAGCAGCGAGGCCGAGGCGACGATTTCCAGGAAGGCACCGATTGCCCCGCCATGCAGGGCCGGGATCAGCGGATTGCCGACGAGGATTTCCGAATAGGGGAGAATGCCGGTCAGCTCATCGCCCTTCTGCTCCAGGCGAACCCCGAAGCGGGCGACATAGGGAGCGGCCAGCAAGGTCTCGATCAGGGCGCCGCTCATGCGATCTTCCCCGCCTGGAAGGCCTGGATTGCGCGCTCCTGCGCGGCTTTCGAGGCGCCGGTCACCATGAAGGCGGCCTGGGCCGTGGCGACGGGGTCGTCGATATCGCCGTCATGGGCGGTGGCACGCACGAAGGCGACGAGCCCGTGGGATTTGAGACAGACGGCCTCGGCGGTGACATCGAGGCCGGGTTTGGCGGGGCGCATATAGTCGAGCCGCAGGTCGAGCGTGGCCGGTGTGTCCTGGCCGCCGAAACCGCTGAAGGCCGCGAGGCCGCAGACATGGTCGAGCAGGGCGGTGATGACGCCGCCGTGCAATATGCCGCTCTCCGGATCGCCGACCAGGTCGGGCGAATAGGGCGCGCGCATCACGGCCAGGCCGGGTTTCAGGGAGACCAGGGTGAGGCCGAGTGCGACAGCGTGCGGGGAGCCGTCGACCAGAAGCGGCGCCAGCTCGTCGAGCAGGGTTTGCAGATCGGCGGGCGGTTGATCATCTTGCATGGACTGTTTCTAGTTCAGACCGTAGCGGCTCGCCAGATGGATTTCATCGCGCGTGGCGGCGCTGATCGACGATCTGCTCCAGGCCACTGACGACGGCATCACGCAGCGGATCGCCATTATTGGCCATGCGCGCCAGTTGGGCGAGGGCGGCGCGGTGCATCTCAACCACTTCTTCCTCGACGGCGGTATAGGTCTGTTGTTCGGCGATGAAGCGTTGCAGGGAACGGCCGACGCGGATGGCGAGGGGATCGCCGGTCAGCCGGGTCTCGTGCGCCAGGGCCTGGGCGGCAGAGCGTGCCGCAGCCATGGGGCTGGTCAGTCCGGCGTCGACATCGGCCATGCGCTTGAAACTGGGGCCGCGTTCGCGGCGGGGCCGGCGGCGGTCGGGGCCGACGAAGCGCGAGGCATCGACGAAGTCGCGCGGATCGCTCTGGATCGCTTTCAGCCGGTTGATCATCGTGATCGGGGCCAGCGGCGTGACCAGGTATTCGCTCGCTCCGGCGTCACGGGCACGCTCGATATCGGAGCGCGGGCGCGGCGAGGAGAGCAGGATGACCGGGATGTCGCGGCAGGCGCTGCCTTCATCGGTCCGGATGCGGCGCAACAGGCGGACGCGATCCTCGTCGGGATCGCTCTGGTCGGTCCAGTCGGCCACGATCAGCGCCGGCGCGCATTCGTGCAGTGCATGGATGGCGCGGCTGGCATGGGATTCGAGAATGATGTCGCGCACGCCGGCCTCGCGCAGCACATTGACCAGCAGGGTACGCATGAAGCTATTGGCGTTGAGCACAAGCGTCGGCCGGTTGGCCCAGCTGCGTGGGACCGGCGTTCGCGGGCCGGTTTCCGCCGCGGGGACAATGAGTTGCTGAGCGCTCATGTCCGCAAATTAGCGCGCGGAAGTTTCAATCCTGCCAATAGAGATGGTTAACCGGATGCCAATTCGCACCCGGCTGACGGCCTCAGTCGCGGCGCAGGGCGCGGATCACGCGGATGACGATCCAGATCGGCACCACAAGCACGGCGCCGAGCAGGAGATAGTCGACGGCCCACAGGGCGCTGTCGCTGATGAAGCCGATAAAGCGGCTCCAGGATTCCGCCAGCGTGCCGAAGAAATCGACCCAGAGCCGGCGCGGATTGACGTGGAAGGCGGCGAGGAAGAAACCCGCCAGCACGCACAGGAAAACCAGCCGGATCAGGTCCGAGGGGGCGAATTTCAGCAGGCGCTGCAGGAAGCTGCGCGGTGCTGCCGGGGCCGCGTCGGGCCGGTTTTCTTGGCGTTCGGTCATGGCGTCACTTTACCTTCAAATGCGGCACAATCGGGGCCGAAGCCCCGATCGCCGGCTGGGCTCAGCCCTTGCGGGTGATATGGACCTGATGCGGATAGGGAATCGAGATGCCATTCTTGTCGAATGCCTCTTTGACATTCTTCATCGCGTCGAAATAGACGCCCCAGTAATCGCCGGTCGCACACCAGGCGCGCACCACGAGATCGACCGAGGAGGCGCCATGCGCCTGTACCGCGGTAAAGACGGCCGGATCCTTGAGCACTCGGGCATCGGCGCCGAGCACGTCCTTGATGACGCCCATCGCCTTGTCGATATCATCGCCGTAATCGATCGAGAAACCCAGATCGACGCGGCGGGTCTCATTGGCGGAGTAATTGGTGATCACCGCGCCCCAGACTTCGCCATTGGGCACGATCACCTTCTTGTTGTCGCCGGTCGCCAGCACGGTGGTGAAGAGATTGATGTCCTTCACCGCGCCCGATTGTCCGGCCACCTCGACCCAGTCGCCCAGCCCGTAGGGGCGGAACAATACGATCATCACGCCGGCCGCGAGATTGGACAGTGTCCCCTGCAGCGCCAGGCCGATGGCCAGGGTTGCCGCGCCGAGCGTGGCCACAAGGCTGGTGGTCTCGACCCCGAAGCGCGACAGCACCGCGATCAACACCATGATCATCACGCCCCAATAGGCGAGGGAGGCAAAGAAACTGCCCAGCGTGTCGTCGATCCGATCGCTCTTGAACACCGCCTTGACGATCGCCTTGCGCACCATGCCGGCGACAATCAGGCCGGCAATCAGGATCGCCGCTGCGAGCACAAGATTGGTCCCGGCATCAAGGGCGCGCTGGGTGAGCACGGCAATGGTTTCGGGATTGAGGAATTCTTCGGGATTCATGGGGAGCTGTCCTGTCTGGTGTCGATTGGCCGGACGGGTAGCAAAGTTTGCGGGTTAGGGGAATGGGGGAGAAATGGACGCCACACGCGAAACCTGTATCCGTAGCAGCGTGGCCCCGTGTTTCGCCAGACAGAAGGAACAGGCTTGCTACGTCCTACGGTGCCGCATTGGCATATTTGCCAACCACATCCCTGATCCGCTCTTTGTACTTGTACAAATCATCCGCCCCATCGACATAAACCCGCTCCTCATTTTTCTCCGCATCGAAGAACACGACTGATTTGGTGGCGCCCTCCAGGAAGAGTCGGCAGATGGGTTTGCGGTTATTGTCGCCGAACAGGATGGCGCAGTAGGCCTTTGCGTCGCGCAGGGTGATATTCGCGGCGTCGGTGACTTCGGAGCCGATGGCACGGATGATGTAGAAGGCGCGCCACTCTTCTTCGGTCGTCTGAATATCGTCCTTGCGTGAGGGCGTAGCGGGTTGCGGATCACTCTCGGCCTCATCATCGCCGAGCGCGACTTCCAGCCGCTGGCGCACGCGCTGGCGCAGGATGTCATCGAAGGCACGCTTCACATTCGGCTTGAGCGTCTCGACCACTTTTGCCGTGAGATTGCCGTCGTAGAAGCTGCGACCGACGAGGCGCACAAAGTCATCGTCCGGGTCCTGCATCTGCGCCGTGATATAGCTGGCGGCGAGGCGGGTGTATTTGAGGGCCGATGCGGTTTCCTGCACCTGATCGATATCGAAGGCCGCCTTGGTGAACTTTTCCAGCTCGCGCAGATCGTTGTCGTCCCAAGCCTCCAACGAGAATTTGAAGAAGGGTTTTTCGTCCATCTTGTTTGGAGCGTCGATATCGGTGAAGAACCAGTATTCCGCGCCATTGGTGAGGATGGCGATGTGAACTTCGGTGACCCCAAAATAGCGATAGAGCTGGCTGTATTGCGCTGAGCTCAGCGAGCAGTTGAGTGGTTTGGCTTCCAGGATGAATTGAATTTTTCCGTCGATCGCGACGGCGTAGTCGACCTTTTCACCACGCTTCATGCCGACATCGGCGGTGAATTCCGGCATCACTTCCTGAGGGTCGAAGACATCAAAACCGAGCATTCCCAGGAAGGGGAGGATAACGGCGTTCTTTGTAGCCTCCTCGGCAAGATCTGGCCGGGCTTTCGCCTTGGCCAAGCGTCCGGACAATCCCGCAACAGCATCCTTGAAGTTCATCCCGTTCTCCCCGAGTAGCGCTCATTCATCCGCTTGAATCGCTTATACGCTTCCAACGGATTCTCAGCAACTTATGCGGGTTTGAATGGTTATAGCCTCCCGATATGAGGGGGCGAGCTGTCGGGCTGCGCGCAGAGTGGCGCGGGAGCGGTCGGGGCGCGACCTACCCCCCAGCCCCTACAGCCACCACGCCCGCCCCGGCCGTCACAGCCGTGACCATCGCCGCCTGGGCCGCGAGGATCGTGGCGAGATCGCCGGCGGCGGCGATCGGGCGGGCGAGGCCGGCCTGGGCCTGGGCGAGGCGCAGGGCGAGACGGGCGGCGGTGCGGGTGTCGGGCTTCGGCTTGAGTTCGCCGACGGCCTCGAAGGCCTCGACCAGCGCGTCGGCCATGGCGGGGCCGTTGCCGCTGGCGGCGAGGGTGGCAAGGCCGGTCTTGCCGGTGCCGTGGCGCAGGGCCGAGCGTCCGCGCACGGCGATATTCAGCGTGGTCCAGGCGCCGGCCAGGGCGGCCGGGTCCATCCGCGTTGTTGCGACTTCATAGGCGGCGGTTTCGGCATGACGGCGGGGCACGCCGGCGGTGACGAGCGCGTCGCGGGCCCGGATCAGGTGGGTGATGGCATCGTCGGGGGTTTCGCCCATGCCGGTGAAGGCGGCGGCCAGCACTTCCTCGCGTGCGGCATCGCGCTGCCACCAGGGCGCAGCGATGGCGTCGAGCACGTCAAAGAACTGATCCGCCTGCCAGGCATGGCCCCCCGAGGTGACCAGGGAGAGCGCGGCGCAGGAGCCGCCATGGGCGAGACTGCGGGCGCCGCGGGCCTTGCCCTGTGCCGCCAGGGCACGGCGGGCTTCGAGGAATTGCCCCGCGGTGCGGCCGCCGGCGACCAGGGCCGTGGCGAAGACCAGGCGCATCGGCCGGCTGGGCGAGCGCCAGGGACCGAGACCGGCATTGAGCTGGTCGCGGGTCTCGAAGCTTTTCTCGATCAGCGTCTCGATATCGTGCGGGGCATTGAGCGCGGCCAGCGCCGCGAAACGGGCATGCAGGCGTTCGCCCCGCGGCGCGCGTGCGTGAAACGCGGCGTCCAAGGCCTTAAAGCGCGCTGTGATCGCATGTCCCATGCCGGAAAATCCCTCAATTCATCCATTCAGGCGCTCTCTATGCCGCAGGCGCTGCATGCCGGGCAGAGGGACGGTTTTCTGCTTTGTCCCCCCTCGGCTCGCGCGCTAAGTCAAAGGGATGGATCTCGCCGACACGCCCACAACCCTGCCGCCGGCCTTCGAGGCCTGGTTTGCGGCGCGTGGCTGGAGCGCGCGGCCGCACCAGCTGGCGATGATTGCGGCAGCCTCGCGCGGCGAGGATGCGCTGCTGATCGCTCCCACGGGCGGCGGCAAGACGCTGGGTGGTTTCCTGCCCAGCCTGATCGAGCTGGCGGCGATTGCGGCGGCACAGCCGAAACAACGCCCGCATCGCCTGCACACGCTCTATATCTCGCCGCTCAAGGCGCTCTCGGTCGATGTCGCGCGCAATCTCACCACGCCCGTCACCGAAATGGGGCTCGATCTGCGCATCGAGACGCGCACCGGCGATACCTCACCCTCCAAGCGCCAGCGCCAGCGCGCCTCACCGCCCGACATATTGCTGACGACGCCGGAACAGCTGGCCCTGTTCTGCGCCTCGCCGAATGTCTCTACCTTCTTCGCCGATCTCAAACACATCGTGATCGACGAGATCCACGCCCTGGCGCCGCAAAAACGCGGCGATCTGCTCTCACTGGCCCTGTCGGCGATCTCACGCTGGGCACCGCAGGCGCGGCGCTTTGGCCTGTCGGCGACGATCAAGGATGAGGCCGAGCTGGCGCGCTGGCTGGCGGCGCAGACACCGGGCGCGCCGGAACGCCAGTCCGCGATCATTCGCGGTGCACCCGGCGCACGGCCCGAGGTCGAGATCCTCGATCCCAAGGAGCGCATCCCCTGGGCCGGGCATTCCGCGCGCCATGCGATGAGCGATGTCTATCAACGCATCAAGGCGGCGCGGCTGGCGCTGGTCTTCGTCAATACGCGCTCCCAGGCCGAGTTCACCTTCCAGGAGCTCTGGCGCCTGAACGAGGACAAGTTGGCGATTGCCCTGCATCACGGCTCGCTGGCACCGGAACAGCGCCGCAAGGTCGAGGCGGCGATGGCGGCGGGCAAGCTCGATGCGGTGGTGTGTACCTCGACGCTCGATCTCGGCATTGACTGGGGCGATGTCGATCTGGTGATCCAGATGGGCGCACCGAAGGGTTCCTCGCGACTGATCCAGCGGCTGGGCCGTTCCAATCACCAGCTCGACAAGCCCTCGCGCGCCCTGCTGGCACCGAGCAATCGCTTCGAGCACCTGGAATGCGAGGCCGCGCGCGCGGCCGTCGCCGCCAATGCGCTCGATGGCGAGCCCCTGCACCCGGGCGCGCTCGACGTGCTGGCCCAGCACATCATGGGCCGCGCCTGCGGCGAACCCTTTGCCGCCGGTGCCCTGTTCGACGAAATCCGCACCGCCATGCCCTATGCCGGGCTGGATCGCGAGACCTTCGACCGCGTGCTCGATTTCGCCGCCACCGGTGGCTATGCGCTCAACAGCTATGAACGCTTCCGCCGCATGGTGAAGACGCGTGAGGGTTTGTGGCAGGCCCGCACGCCGCAGATCGCCCAGCGCCACCGGCTCAATGTCGGTACGATTGTCGAGGCGCCGATGCTGGAGGTGGTGGTCTCCTCGCGTGGCCGCGGCGGACAGCGGCTCGGCCAGGTGGAAGAGTATTTCATCGAGCAATTGGCGCCGGGCGACACATTCCTCTTCGCCGGCCAGGTCCTGCGCTTTGAAGCCATTGAGGAGATGACGGCGCGGGTCACGCGCTCGACCGACACGACGCCGAAAATCCCCGCCTATAATGGCGGCAAATTCCCGCTCTCCACCTTCCTCGCCGCCCGGGTGCGCGAGATCGTGCAGGACCCGGCGCACTGGGCCAGCCTGCCGGACCAGGTTCGCGACTGGCTGGAAATCCAGCGCCTGCGCTCGGCCCTGCCCAGGGCGGATGGCCTGCTGGTCGAGACTTTCCCGCGCGCGGCGCATTTCTATCTCGTCTGCTATCCCTTCGAGGGCCGTCTGGCGCACCAGACACTGGGCATGCTGCTCACGCGACGGCTGGAACGTCTGCGCATGCGGCCGATGGGCTTTGTTGCCAATGAATATGCACTCGCGGTCTGGGGGCTGCGCGACATGTCCGGACTTGATCTCGACGCGCTGTTTGCCGAGGACATGCTCGGCGATGATCTGGAAGCCTGGCTGGCCGAGAGCGATTTGATGAAGCGGACCTTCCGCAATTGCGCCGTCATTGCCGGCCTGATCGAGCGCCGCTTTCCCGGTCAGGAAAAGAGCGGCCGCCAGATCACCTTCTCGACCGACCTGATCTACAATGTCCTGCGCGAGCATGAGAGCGACCACATCCTGCTGCGCGCCGCCTGGGCCGACGCCGGCACCGGCCTGCTCGATATTCACCGCCTCGGTGAGGCGCTGGCCCGCATCCAGGGGCATCTCACCCACCAGGCGCTGAGCCGTATCTCGCCCTTGGCGGTGCCGGTGATGCTGGAAATCGGCCGCGAATCCGTTCGGGGTGAGGGGCAGGAGAGCATTCTCATCGATGCCGCTGATGATCTGATCGCGGAGGCGACCCGCCTTGACTGAAGCCCGACGCTCCAGACTGCACGCCTTCGAGATCAATGGCGTCGCCGCGCTCGCCGATCCGGTCGGCGTGCTGCTCCTGCCCGACAGCGCGACCCTGATCGTCTCCGACCTGCATTTCGAGAAAGGCTCCGCCTATGCCGCGCGCGGCCAGCTGATCCCGCCCTATGACACCCGCTCCACCCTGCGGCGGCTGGGCGAAGCCATTGCCCGCCATCGCCCGGAGCGGGTGATCGCGCTGGGGGACAGTTTTCATGATCTCGGTGCCGATGGCCGTATGGATGAGGCTGATGCTGCGGCCCTGCAGGCGCTGGTCGCGTCGGTGGCGGACTGGGTGTGGATCGAGGGCAATCATGATCCGGCCCCGCCGCCGCGCTTTGGTGGCGTGATCCTGCATGAGCTGGCCGTGGATGCCCTGATCCTGCGGCACCTGCCGGCCGAGCGCGCCGCGCCGGGCGAGATTGCCGGGCATCTGCATCCCTGCGCCAAGGTGCGCGGCAAGGGGCGTGCCGTGCGGGCGCGTTGTTTCGCCACGGACGGGGCGCGTCTGGTGATGCCGGCGTTCGGGGCGTTCACCGGCGGACTGAATGTGTGCGATGCCGCTTTCGGCCGCTGTTTCGGGACGACGCCGGACGCGCTGGTGATGGGGCAGGACGCGGTCTACCCGGTGCGGGCTGCGAAACTGGTCCCGGACCGGTATCAGTCGCGGCCGAATATCACCGCTGCGAGATAACCGGCCAGCATCGCCAGGGCGACGCAGAACAGGCCGTAAATCATCGGCGCATTGTGGGCGAACTCATAGATCACCCGCTCGAAGCCGGCCTTCTCGACGCGCAGGCTTGTGGTGCGGCTCGCGACCGGGCGGCCGTCGCGGAAGAGATAGACCTCGGCATTGTAATTGCCGACCGGCGTGCGCGGCGGCATCTTGAGCACGGCGCGGAACAGGCCGCCATCGAGCACGTCGACGCCGCCCGGAGTTTCGGCATAGAGCGCGTCGCGGCCACCGGCGCGGGCGACTGCGGCGCGATAGGTTTCCAGCACGGCCTCCTCCGGCAGTTCACGTTCATCATTGCTGCCGGGTTGCAGGAAGCTGGTCAGGCCAATGCCGTTGCGGGCCAGCGCTTCCGGGCTTGCAATCACGTCCAGCGGCAGCGAGCTGGCAATGGCGTAATAGGTCGGCACGGCGTCAAACTCGACCGGTGCCGCATTGACCCAGATGCCGAAACTGCGCCGCTTGCGCATGACGCGCAGATCCTGCTCCGGCCCGCGCAGCACGACGATGATCTCGTCGCGCAGGGTCAGTCCGCGCGTTGCGCCGTAGAGCACCAGCGAGGTGCCGGCGAAATTTTCGCGGATCTCGACCGTCTCCTGGGTCAGCGCGGCCATGATGCCGGGCGCCTCATTGATCACCGGTTGCTGGAGGGTCAGGGCCAGGCCGAGGGCGAGCGCGATCATTGTGTTGCCCCGTTCTCGATGACCACGAACAGGTCAGCCGGTGTCACGACCAGGTCGAGCCCGAGCTTGATGCAGACGCCGACCACCATGATCGCCAGCAGGGCGCGCAATTCCTCGGCCTTGACCTTGCGTCCGGCGCGGGCCCCGAACTGGGCTCCGACCACGCCGCCGACCGTGAGCATCATTGCCAGCACGACATCGACGGTCTGGTTCTGGGCGGCCTGCAGGAAGGTGGTCAGCGCCGTGACGAACAGGATCTGGAACAGCGAGGTGCCGACCACGACATTGGTCGGCATGCGCAGGATATAGATCATCGCCGGCACGATCACGAAACCGCCGCCAACGCCCATGATCGCCGACAGGGCGCCCACGAAGAAGCCGATCACGACGGGCGGGATGACGGAGATGTAGAGGCCGGAGCGCGGGAAGCGCATCTTGAAGGGCAGGGTGTCGATCCAGCCGCGCTTGGACCGCCCGACGCCGCCCTCACGCCGCGGTGTGGGCCGGTCGCGCCGCAGGATGGACCGGACGCTCTCGACAAACATCAGTGTGCCGATCGTGCCAAGGAAGCCGACATAGCTCAGCGAAATGATCAGGTCGATCTGGCCCATCTGGCGCATCGCGGTGAAGATCTGGACGCCGACGAAGGAGCCGGCAAAGCCGCCGAGCAGGAGCAGACCACCCATTTTCGGGTCGAGGGTCTGGCGGCGCCAGTGGGCGAGGGCGCCCGAGGCCGAGGAGGCGACGATCTGGTTGGCCTGGCTGGAGACGGCGACGGCTGGCGGGATGCCGATGAAGAAAAGGAGGGGCGTCAGAAGGAAACCGCCCCCGACCCCGAACATGCCCGACAGGAAACCCACGCCGGTACCCAATCCCAACAGCAAGAAGATGTTTACCGATATCTCGGCTATCGGGAGGTATATTTGCACCGCCCGCTACCCCGCTGCAGCGCGTTCGAGCCGGTCGAGCAGGTTGGCGTCGACACGCCCCGTTTGCGGCAGTCCCTGATCGGCTTCGAAGGCCATCACGGCCTCATAGGTCTGCCCGCCGATCATGCCGTCGATCGGTCCGGGCGAATAGCCCAGCGCGGCGAGGAAGCCCTGGGCGCGGTAGACTGTTCCGGAGTCGGCGACCGGCGTCTGCTCCCACGGAAGGTCGCGATACAGGCCATTGGCTTCCGCATCGATCGGCCGCGGCTGGAAGGTGGCGGCAATACCGCGTGCCTCGGTGAGGGCAGCCGGTTCGATCATTTCCTCCAGCGCGGCCGCGCGCTGCGAGGCGGTCGGGTCGGATTCGCTGGCGGCGATGCTGTACCAGGTGAAGGCGTCGGGCAGGCTCAGGGGAACGCCCTGGCCGCTCTCGAACAACAGGGCGAGATTGAATTGGGAATCGCGAAGGCCCAGCAGGGCGGCTTCCTGAAACCAGCGCGCGGCCTCGTCAAAATTCACCGCAGTGCCGGTGCCGTAATAATACATCACGGCCAGATTGTGCATCGCCCGGCGATGGCCGGCATTGGCGGCCCGTTCGGTCCAGCGGCGCGCCGCCTCAAGATCGATCGCCACACCTTCGCCCGTTTCGAGCAATTTGCCATAGCGATATTGCGCGGCGGGAATGCCCTGTTCGGCGGCGCGGCGCAGCAGGATGGCGGCGGTCGCGCTATCGCCGGCCTCGAGGCTGCGCATGCCGAGCAGATAGCGCGCGACAGGGTTGCCGTCGGCGGCGGCGCTTTCCAGGGTCATCGCCCCGGCATTGGCCGTGCTGCGTTGCGGCGCGGTGCGGGCGGGCTCGGAGCGCGGTGCGTCCAGGGCAGGCATGCTGGTTCCGGAAGCGTCGGCCACGGCATTGGCCGGTGCCGTGTTCATGGCCTCGACCTCGACAGGCGGGGTTTCGACTTCAGGCGCGGGCGTGGCATCGACGGGGTTGGCGGGCGTTGCCGGCGGAGTGCTGGCAGGGCCGGCGGGTGTTTCGGTGGCAAACCCGGCCTCGACCGAGGCGACGAAACTGCGTTCCTGGACGGCATTGGCCGCCTGGCTGTCGGCATCACCGCGAATGGCTTCCCAGACCAGGATGGCGCCGGCACCGCCGAGCATCACCAGCGCGACAACCGGCAGGGCGACGAGCAGGGTGCGGCCGAGCCGGGAGGGCCGGCTGCCATTGTCATAGTCGGCCGACTGGTTCTGGACGCGGGTGCGGTCACGCGCGGCGGCGAGGAAGTCGGCATCCGCTGTCGCGCCGATCCGCTGGGTGGCCGGGCGGGGCGCTGCCTGTGATGCCGGCTGTGGCGCGGCTTGCGGTGCGGGCTGAGGTGCAGGCTGCAAGACGGGCTGGTGTGCCGGCTGGAGCACGGGCTGAGACAGGGTTGCGGGCTGTTCGGCCATGGCCGCCGCGGCCGGGCGTGGCTGCGGTGCTGGCCGGGCGGCGGGGGCTGCAACCGGCTCGGGCGCACGCAGGACCGGTGCGGCCAGTGGCGCCTCCGGCTTGCGGGGTTGCGGCGCCGGTGCCGCGGTTTCGGCAATCGCGGGCGCGGTCGGTTCAGCCGTGAGGAAGGGATCGTCATCCTCCGGCGCGTACTGGCTGCGCGGCGTTTCCGCCTGTGGCGGCGGCGCCAGTGGCGTGTCGAAGTCGATTGTCTCGGCAAGCGGTTCGGCTGCGTCGTTCGCGGCGTCGGTTTCGCTCTCGGTTTCGCTCTCGGTTTCGGTTTCAGCTGCCGCTTCGGCTTCGTCCTCGAGCTTGCGTGCCTCGATCGCCTCGAGGCGGTCGGCGAGGGCCGACATGGCGCGTTGAACCGGCGAGAGCACTTCCTCGGTATCGGCCCGCACGGTGGCGAGGCGATCCTTGACGCCGGTCATGGCGTCCTCGATGCGCTGGGCGGTGCGCTCTTCCGATTGGCGCATCCGGTCTGCGAGCGCCTCGTCGGAAGCGAGCTTCTGTTCGTCGAGCCGGGCAATGACCTCGGCCATCCGGTCGGTCGCGGCGGCGACGGCCGTGGAGGATTGCGCCTCGGCATGCGCGATGCGGTCGGCGAGGGCCTTGCCCATGCGCGTGACTTCATCGCCCATGCGGCGCAGGGATTCCTTGCCCTCCTGGCGGACATCATCAAGCTTGCGATCGAGAATTTGCTCCGAGCGCGTATCGCGCAGGGCATCCTGGGTGCGGCGCTCGTTTTCGGTCAGGCGGCGTTCGATCGCGCCGGCCAGCTTGGTCAGCTCATTGCCGAGCTTGTGCATGCCATTGCCCTGGCGGCGTTCGGCATCGTCGATACGGCCGAGCGCCTGGGTCAGCGCGGTCTCGAGCCGGTCGACGCGTGGTTCGGCGGCAACATTGCTCAGGGCGCTGGCGAGCTGGGACCGGGTCTCGGCGATCATGCTGGCGACTTCGCCGGACAGGCGATCAAAGCGCCGTTCCAGTTCGACATTGTCGCCGGAATTGCGCGTTTCCAGTGTTTTCAACCGGTCTTCCAGCCGGGCCACCGTCTGGTCCAGCGTCCGGGCCGCGTCATTGGTCTGGCGTTCGGCACCTTCAACGCGCAGGCGCAGGCTGTCGGTGGCGCGGTGCAGGCCATTGAGCACTTCGCTGGCGCGTTCATCGCGACGTTTGGCCTGGTCGGCAAGGTCGGCGGCGCGGTGTTCGGCCCGCTCCAGCTTGAGGGCCAGGGATTCCGTTGCCTTGCGTGAGGCCTCGCCCTGTTCCTTGACCTGCTGGCCGGTGTCATGCAGCCGAGCGGCGATATCATTCTCATGTTCGTAGAGCCGGCGTGCCAGCTTCATGATCGTGGTTTCGATCGCCTTGCCGGCTTCGGGATTGCCGGTGGAGCTTCCGGACTCGATCTGCGCGATCCGTGTGGCCAGATCGTCCTGTCCCTGGCGGACGCGGCTGAGATCCTCGCGCGTTTCCTCAAGCTGTTCCGACTGGCGCTCGCTGCTGCGGCCGACCTTGTCGACGAGCTGGTTGATCGCCTTGTCGAGGCTGCTGAGCGTTTGGGAGGACTGGTGTTCGGCCGCCTCAATCCGCTCGGTGAGACGATTGACCATGGCGCGCAGCAGGCGATCCTCGCCGGGATCGGCCGGGGCGCTGCCGCCCGCGAAACCGGGAAAGCCCTCAAGGGCATCGTCCCAGCGCGTGTTGGCCGGATCGGAATCGTCAAGAATCACCCGGTTGAGCCACTCGCCCAGGGTGACCCCGTCATGACGCGCAGCCGTCTTGGCACGCGCCCGAGCGCGGGGATCGATTCCCTTGACGCTCCAAGGACCTGCAGACGACATGCGAATCGCTCACCTAATTGCCCAGCCTCAAGCTACCGGGCGGTTAATATTGTGTAAACCAAGGCAGGGAACGCTATATGTAGTGTTTCCACACCCAATCCAGAAAATCGGCGCCGAAATGCCAAAATCCTGAGTCTGAACAAGGCTCCGACTCGGTTAACGCGCCGTAAAACCTGTGGACAGATCGCGTCAATCGTTGCCGTTCAACGCGTCGTTCCCGGCGCCGTCATCAGTATCGGCATCCGTATTCGCTCCGGCATCGGCCGTGTCATCCGCGTCGGCGGTGGCATCGGTTTCGAGTTCGGCGTCTGGACCGGCATCGTCCGCGTCGTTCGTATCGGCGCTGGAATCGGTTTCCGTTTCGGTGTCGAGACCGTCATCTGCCGCGTCGTCCGTATCGGCACTGGCATCTGTTTCCGCTTCGGGGTCGAGGCCGGTATCGTCCGCGTCGTCCGTATCGGCGCTGGCATCTGTTTCCGCTTCGGCGTCGAGGCCGGCATCGGCCGCGTCATCCGTATCGGCGCTGGCATCGGTTTCCGCTTCGATATCGAGACCGGCATCGGCCGCGTCGTCCGTATCGGCAGTGGCACCGGTTTCCGCTTCGGCGTCTAGGCCGGCATCGGCCGTGTCATCCGCGTCGGCAGTGGCATCGGTTTGCGCTTCGGTATCGAGACCCGCCTCGGGCGTGTCATCCGTGTCGGCGGCGAGGGTGGCGTCCGTTTCCGCTTCGGCGTTCGCCGCGGTCGGGGGCGCGTTGAAATAATTCGGGGCGATTGCCTGCAATTGCGCGTTCATTACCGACGCCTCGCGGACCGGCAGTGTGGTGGCTGCGGCGGGGAGTGTGACGGCGATGTCGAACAGCATCCAGGCTGACTCGACATCGGCCTGGCTGGCTGCATAGCGGCCGGCATGCCAGTAGGTCATCGAGCAATAGGGATCGGCCAGGGCGCTGTTGGTGAAGAGAGTCAGCGGATCGAGATCCGGCGCGACCCCGGTGTCGACCGTGCGCAGGACGGCGAGGGTTTCGGCAGCGAGCAGATTGGCGGCGGCGCCAGCCAGATCGGTGCGGTCGAGATAGGGGCGCAGGCCTGCAAGCGCGACAACTCGGTCACTCTGGAGTGCGGCGAGGCTCGCCATCAAATCCTCGAACTCGCCATCGCCGAGGCCGGCGGCAACCAGTTGCGATATTCGCGTGCAGAGCGGGTCGGTCGAGCGCGTCGGGCAGGCTCCGACATGGTGCGAGGCCTGGTAAAGCGCCAGCAGGGCGCCGGCCTTGTCGCCGTCACTCGCCATCGAATTGGCGGCGTCGAGAAAGGCCTGTTCATCGGGGCTGGCTGCAGGCAGCGCCGCGGCGTCGAACCCGGCCTGGACCAGCGGCGCGATGCCGGGATCCGGCCATGCATAGTCAGCCGCCGCCGCGGATTCGAGATTTTCCGGCCAGGGGAAGCGGGCCGTGCTTTCGCCGGCGCTGAGCCGCGTCCACACTTCGCGCCGTCCATCGGGGCTGCTGGGGCTGAAGACAATGTAGCCGAAACGGGCGGGGATGCCGGTCAGCCCGGACATGACATTGAGCGCATCGGGGTGGATGGGCGTGGTGTGGCGCAACCAGCGCCGGAACAGTTCGACATCGGCCGGGCGGCCATCATCGCCAGGGGTGAAGCCGAGAATGACGGCGCCATCGGCATTGCGGCGAATTTCAGTAGCGCCGGTGTCTGTCGCGGTGACAACCATCGGCACTTCGGCCAGGCGCACACCCATGGCGGCCTCGATCCAGAAGCGCTCGAAACGGCTGCCATCGGGGCCGGTGACCTCATCCAGCTCGCCGTTATGGGTATAGAAGGAGAAGGTGTCCATCTGCCGGTGGACATGGCCGATGATGGGCCGGTTTCGCATCACCGGCGCGGTCAGTGTTGCGGCGCGGGTCAGGATGCGGGCCTGCCGGAAATCGATCACCGCCGCGCCCGGATCCGTGGCCTCGGTGACATAGCCGTCGCCGATGATGATTTCGCGGGTCTCGGTCGACTGCACCGTGCCGTCGAGGTCGAAACGCTCGATGCGCCAGCGTGTGCGCAATACGCGGTCATCGATCTCGCCGCGGCTGGCAAGATAGCCGGCGCGGCTCAGAAATCCGCCGGCGGGCGTATAGGCCGCCATCTCGACCGCCGCGCTCTGGCGGACGACTGAGAACGGGTCGTCGGCGGTCTGCAGGGCAAGTGCCGGGGCGCAGAGCGATGCGCTCGCAAGGGCAAGGGCGGCGAGGAGGCGAAGGCGGGTTGATCGGGTCATCGGGCAACATTGCCGTGCGGCGATCCCTGAGGAAAGGGGAGAGTGGAAAAACATCTGCGCAAGAGGGTCAGAAATCAAAATGACGTTGACGTTCGCGTAAGGGTGTGGGCATGATGCAGCATGAGCAAACCGGTCGCACCTGATTCCGAATTTACCATTCGCGAGCTGTCGCAGGAATTCGATGTGACGCCGAGAACCCTGCGCTTTTACGAGCAGAAGGGCATGATCCATCCGGTCCGGCGCGGCGCCAGCCGCGTCTATTCCGCGATCGACCATGCCCGGATCGAACTGATCCTGCGCGGCAAGCGCGTTGGTTTTGCCCTCGACGAGATCAAGGAAATCCTGGATCTTGAGCCGATCTATCGTGGCGGCCGCGAGCGGATCGAGCCGGCGATCGAACGCTTCGAGGCGCGCATCAAGGTCCTCAAGCAGCAGCGCGAGGATGTCGATCACGCCATCGCCGAATTGCAGGCCGGTCTGGACTGGATGCGTGACCGGCTCGCCGACCGCGTCCCGACTGAAGAAGTGCGCCGCCGTGCCCGTGCCTTCGAGGCCCTGGCCGCGGCGCGTCTCGACCCTTGGTCAAGCCTGAACGCGGAATAGCCACAACACACACAACCCTTTTTGCCCTCTACGCCCCATCGGAGATAACCACATGACAACCCCTTATCGCGCGCCCGTTCGTGACCAGCGTTTTGTTCTCCATGATGTGCTGAATATCGCTCAATACAGCGACCTGCCCGGCTTTTCCGACGCCGACACCGACACGATCGACGCTATCCTCGAAGAGGGCGGGAAGTTTTGTGAAGGCGTGCTCGCACCGCTCTCCCATATCGGGGATGTCGAGGGCTGCGTCCGCGATACCGACGGCAATGTCAAAACGCCGACGGGTTTCAAGGATGCCTTCAAGCAGATGGGTGAAGCGGGCTGGACCTCACTCTCCCAGGACCCGGAATATGGCGGTCAGGGCCTGCCGCATGTGCTCAACTTGGCATTCAATGAAATGGTTTCCGCGGCCAATATGGCCTTCGGCATGTATCCGGGCCTGACCCTCGGTGCCGCAGCGGCGCTCCACACCGGTGGCAGCGACGAGCAGAAGCGCCTCTATCTGCCCAAGATGATTGCCTGCCAGTGGGGCGGCACCATGAACCTGACCGAGCCGCAGTGCGGTACCGATCTGGGCATGTTGCGCACCAAGGCCGTGCCGCAGGCTGACGGCACCTACAAGATTACCGGCCAGAAGATCTGGATTTCCTCGGGCGAGCACGACATGGCGGAGAATATCATCCACCTCGTCCTGGCCCGCATCGAAGGCGCGCCGGAAGGCGTGAAGGGGATCTCCCTCTTCGTGGTGCCGAAATTCCTGCCCGATGCCGATGGCAATCCGGGCGCCCGCAACACGCTGAAATGCGGCGGGCTGGAAGAGAAAATGGGCATCCACGGCAATGCCACCTGCGTGATGGATTATGACGAGGCGACCGGCTGGCTGGTTGGCGAGGAAAACAAGGGCCTCAAGATCATGTTCGTCATGATGAATGAAGCCCGTCTCGGCGTTGGCCTGCAGGGCTATGCCCTTGCCGAAGCCGCCTATCAGCAATCCCTCGGTTTCGCGCTCGACCGTCTGCAGGGACGTTCCCTGACCGGACCGAAAAACCCGGAAGGCCCGGCCGATCCGATCATCGTGCATCCCGATGTCCGTCGCATGCTGATGGACCAGAAGTCCTTCGTCGAAGCAGCGCGATGTTTCGGGCTGTGGACCGCGCTGCAGGGCGATCTCGAGGAAAAAGCCTCGGATCCGAAAGTGCGCGAGAAGGCCGGCGATTACATGGCGCTGCTCACCCCGGTGGTGAAGGGCTATCTCACCGGCAAGGGCTTCGACATGGTCTCCAACGGGTTGCAGATCCATGGCGGATCCGGATTCACCGAGGAGTGGGGCGCCTCGCAATTGCTGCGCGATGCCCGCATCACCCTGATCTATGAAGGCACGAACGGCATCCAGGCGCTCGATCTGGTCGGCCGCAAGCTGGCCATGAACGGCATGCGTCCGATCATGAGCTTCTTCGCCGAGCTCGACGCCTTTGTTGCCGCCGGTGGCGGCGAGAGCGAACAGCCCTTCATTGCCGCCGTCGCCGACTGCAAGGCCAAGCTCGAGGAAGCCACCAATTGGCTGGTCGAGAACGGGTTGAAGGATTTCAATAATGCCGGCGCGGCCTCGCACGACTATCTTCAGCTCTTCGGCCTGACCTGCCTGACCTATATGTGGGCCAAGATGGCCAAGGTTTCGGCGGCGAAAATCGCGGCCGGTGACAGCGATCCGATCTATGCCAACAAGATCAAGACCGGCGTCTATTTCGTCGAGCGCTGGGTGCCGGAAGGCGCCATGCATCTCGCCAAGGTCAAGACCGGCGCCGATGCGATGATGGCGCTTTCGGCCGAGGAGTTCTGAGGCCAGGCCTGAAGGTCGCAGCGAACACAATAAAAACGACACGAGCACCATAACACTGGGGAGTGGGTGATATGCAGGATCCGTTGAACGTGCCCAAGCCGGCCTGGCTTGACCGCGAGGACGTCAATATCTTTTCCGAAGCCGTTGCCGGCTTCCTCGAAAAGGAATGCACACCCAATGCCGAGCGCTGGGAAAAGGCGGGCATTGTCGATCGCGAGCTCTGGTACAAGGGCGGCGAGGCCGGCCTGCTCGTGCCGTCCTGCCCGGAGGAATATGGCGGCGCCGGTGGCGACTGGCGTCATGACTATGTCTTCCACATGCAGGCCTCGATGCGCGGCACCGGCGGCTGGGGCGCCTCGCTGCACAATTCCATCATCGGCCCCTATATCTGGCATTACGGCTCGGAAGAGCAGAAGCATCGCATCCTGCCGCAAATGGTGTCCGGCGAACTGGTCGGCGCCATCGCGATGAGCGAGCCGCATGCCGGTTCCGACCTGCAGGCGATCAAGACCACCGCCGTCAAGGACGGCAATGGCTACCGCATCAATGGCGCCAAGACCTTCATCACCAATGGCGGCACCGCCAATCTGATCATCGTCGTCGCCAAGACCGATGCATCAAAAGGCTATGACGGCACCTCCCTTTTCCTCGTCGAGACCGACGGGCTGGAAGGCTTCCGCCGCGGCAAGCTGCTCGACAAGGTCGGCCTCAAATCCCAGGACACCGCCGAGCTCTTCTTCGACAATGTCTGGGTTCCGGCCAGCGCCCTGCTCGGTCCGGAAGAGGGCCAGGGCTTCATCCAGCTGATGCAGCAATTGCCCCAGGAACGCCTGCAGATCGCCGTCCAGGGTGTCGGCGTCATGAAGCGCGCCCTGATCGAGACGATTGCCTATGTGAAGGAACGCGAAGCCTTCGGCCGCCCGATCATCAAGTTCCAGAACACCCAGTTCAAACTCGCCGAATGCAAGACCAAGGCGACGCTGGCGGAAGTCTTCGTCCATCATTGCTCCGAACGTCTGCTCAACGGCACGCTCGATGTCTCGACCGCCTCGATGGCGAAATACTGGGTGTCGGACGTCCAGAACGAGGTCGTCGATGAATGCGTCCAGCTTCATGGTGGCTACGGCTTCATGAATGAATATCCGATCGCCAAGATGTGGCGCGACAGCCG
>NZ_JBLWTD010000020.1:25986-40705 GCF_048270265.1 Maricaulis sp.
GCGTCCAGCGCATTTATGGCGGCACGAATGAGATCATGAAACTGCTGATCGCGCGGAGCCTGTAGTGATGACTGAGGCGGCCATTGAGACGGTGTCAGGTCGAAGCTCGGTGCGAGCGCTCTCGGCATTGGCCGGGCTTGCGCCGCTGGCCGTTTCGCCTGTCGTCAATGGTGTCTTCGCGGTGGTGGACCAGAGTTTCCGCATCAGCGTATCGCTGGGCATGGAAGCGGCTATGGCGTTGGTAAACGCACAAGTGATTGTGAATTTGGTGTTTGTTTTGTTGGCCGCGTTGGCGACAGGTTGGGTCTTGTACAGGTCAGGCTCTGTCCGCTGGGGTGTCGCTGCACTGGGCATCGTCGGACTGATTGATGTCTGTGGGCAAGCCCTGAATCGTCTCCAAGCGTCCGGTCTGGCCGACGGGTTGTTTACTGGCGCTCAGGTCACCACAATATTCTTCGCATTCGGTGCGCCCGTGATTGTCCTTGTCGCGGTGGTCCTTCTCGGCGCCTGGCTTTGTCGGCTCAAGGGAGCTCGCTGATGTACACGCCGAAACACTTCCGCATCGATGACCAGGCCTCGCTCTCTGCGTTGATGCGGGCCTATGATTTCGCCATCGTGCTGGTGCCCGGTGAGCCGGATCTGGCGGCGACGCATATCCCGCTCAAGCTCGACGATGGCCGCCAGATGCTGATCGGCCATGTCGCCCAGGCCAATCCGATTGCCCAGGCGATCCGCGACGGCAAGGAAGCTGTGGCGATCTTCTCCGGACCGCACGCCTATGTGTCGCCGACCTGGTATTCCGACCCCAATAACAACGTGCCGACCTGGAACTACATGGCGGTGCATGCTTTCGGGCATTTCATCCCGCTCGAAGGCGAGGCAGCGGAACGCTCGCTCTCGGCGCAGATCGCCGATTTCGAATCCGATTGGCGCATCACCAATATCGAGCTCGGCCAGCGCGTCCGGCTCGAATCCGCCATCCAGGCCTTCGAGTTCAAGATTGTCCGCCTCGAGGGCAAGGCCAAGCTGTCGCAGAACAAGCCGGCCAAGGAACGCTTGCTGATCGCCAAGGCGCTGGAAGCGCGTGGCGAACAGGCCGTGGCACATCACATGACCGAAGTGGGGGCGGAGGAATGAGCATATCCGCGCCCGTTACCCCATCGACGCGGATTCCATCCGCGCCACTTCCCCGGCCCGCCGTGGAAGAAAAAGCCCAGAAACCAAGTCGATAAAGCATTCAACCCGAAAACGGGAAAGGACGTAAAATGACCGAAGCTTACATCTACGACGCCGTTCGCACGCCGCGCGGCAAGAAGAAGAACGGGGCGCTCAACGCGATCACCTCGCTTCAGCTCGCGACCCAGCAGCTGCAGGCGATCCGTGATCGCAACGGGCTCGACACATCCCTCGTTGACGATGTCATCATGGGCTGCGTCTCGCCGGTTGGTGAGCAGGGTTCCGACATTGCGCGCTCTGCCGTGATCAATGCCGGCTATGCCGAGACGACGGCCGGCTACCAGATCAACCGCTTCTGTGCTTCGGGCCTGGAAGCGGTCAATGTCGCCGCCGCCAAGGTGATGTGCGGCGAGGCCGATTTCGCCATCGGTTCCGGCGTTGAATCCATGAGCCGCGTGCCGATGGGCAGTGATGGCGGTGCCATGGGCGTCGATCCTGAAATGAGCTTTGACCACTATATCGTGCCGCAGGGCATTTCCGCCGACCTGATCGCCACCAAGTACGGCTTCAGCCGTGATGATGTCGATGCCTATGCGATGGAAAGCCAGCGCCGCACCGCCCAGTCCTGGGCTGAAGGCCGGTTCAAGAAATCCATCGTGCCGGTCAAGGACCAGCTCGGCCTCACCATTCTCGACAAGGACGAGCACATGCGTCCGGGCACCGACATGCAGGCGCTCGGCAGCCTGAAATCGGCCTTCAAGGACATGTCCGATTTCGTCGGTTTTGAAGCCGTGGCGCTGCAGCGCTATCCCGAGATCGAATACCTCAACTGGGTCCATACCGGCGGCAATTCCTCGGGCATCGTCGACGGTGCCTCGGCCATTCTGGTCGGCTCGAAAGAAGCCGGCATCAAGGCTGGCCTCAAGCCTCGCGCCCGTATCCGTTCGATGGCCTCGATCGGTTCCGAGCCAACCATCATGCTGACCGGTCCGGTTGCCGTCACCGCCAAGGCTTTGAAGAAAGCCGGCATGTCGTCCAAGGATATCGATCTGTGGGAGCTCAACGAGGCTTTCGCTGCCGTCGTGCTTCGCCTGATGCAGGCCTATGAAATCCCGCACGACATCATGAACGTCAATGGCGGCTCGATCGCTATGGGTCACCCGCTCGGTGCCACCGGTGCAATGATTCTCGGCACGCTGCTCGACGAGCTCGAGCGCACCGACAAGGAAACCGGCCTCGCCACGCTCTGCGTCGGCGGCGGCATGGGCACCGCCACCATCATTGAACGCGTCTAATCGGATCGATCAGGAGATATTTGAGATGAAAAACTTCACATTCGAGATCGACGCCGACGGTATTGCTCTCATCACCTTCGACAGCCCCGGCAAGTCGATGAATGTCATTTCCGCCGACGTCATGACGGACTTCGATACGCTGACCGCCAAGATCGCCTCTGACGACAAGGTCAAGGGTGCGGTCATCACCTCCGGCAAGGATGCGTTCTGTGCCGGTGCAGACCTGTCCGAACTGGGCGGGTCTGCCGCCGAGCTGGCCAAGCTTCCCGAAGACGAGATGAAGGCCAAGCTGTTCGAGCAATGCTTCCGTCTCAACAAAACCTTCCGGGCGCTGGAAACCTGCGGCAAGCCGGTCGCGGCTGCGATCAATGGCCTCGCTCTTGGCGGTGGTTTCGAGATCGCACTCGCCTGTCATTACCGCGTCATGCCGTCGGATAATTCCAAGGCCAAGCTGGGCCTGCCCGAAGCCATGATCGGTGTCCTGCCCGGCGGTGGCGGCACCCAGCGCCTGCCGCGCCTTGTGGGTCTGATGAATGCCGCACCGATCCTGCTGCAAGGCAAGCAGATCGACGCCAATACGGCCCTGGCCCAGGGCATTGTCCACGCCGTCGTGCCAATGGCCGATCTGGTCGCCAAGGCCAAGGAATTGGTCAAGGAAAACAAGCTCGATTCCAAACAGCCCTGGGATGCCGACAAGTTCCGCTTCCCCGGTGGTGGCCCCTACCATCCAGCCGGTGCGCAAATGTTCGGCGCCGCCAGCCCGATGCTGCGCAAGACCACTTATGGCAATTACCCGGCCCAGCGTTACATCCTGTCCTGCGTCTATGAAGGCGCCCAGGTCTCGATGGATGAGGCGATCAAGATTGAGAGCCGCTATTTCACCAAGCTGATGCTGCGGCCTGAAAGCCGCAATATGATCCGCTCGATCTTCCTGTCCAAACAGGCGCTCGACAAGGGTGGCCGCCGTCCGGCCAGCCAGACGAAGGGCGAGATCAAGAAGGTCGGCGTCATTGGTGCCGGCTTCATGGGTGCCGGCATTGCCACGGTTTCGGTCCAGGCCGGGATCGAGATTGTCCTGATCGACGCCACGCAAGAGGGTGCCGAGAAGGGCAAGCAGCATGCGATGGATTATTTTGCCGGCGGCGTGAAGCGCGGCAAGGTCACCCAGGAAAAGGCCGACAAGCTGGCCGGCATGATCACCCCGACCACCGATTACAACCTGCTGAAGGATGTCGATCTGGTCGTCGAGGCCGTGTTCGAGAATTCCGAACTCAAGCACAAGATCACCAAGATGGCCGAGGATGTCATTCCTGAAGGCGCCGTGTTCGGCTCCAACACCTCCTCCATTCCGATCACTTCGCTGGCCACTGCCTCCAAGCGGCCTGACCAGTATATCGGCATCCACTTCTTCTCGCCGGTCGAGAAGATGAATCTGGTCGAGATCATCATGGGCGAGAAGACGGGCGATTATGCGCTCTCGCGCGCGATCGATTTTGTCACCCGGATCAAGAAGACCCCGATCGTCGTCGCCGATACGCGTGGCTTCTACGCCAATCGGTGCGTGATGCGCTTCATCGGCGAGGGCATGAACATGCTCGCCGAAGGCATCAAGCCGGCCCTGATCGAAAATGCGACCAAGATGGCCGGCATGCCGGTTGGTCCGCTTTCCCTGCAGGACGAGGTTGCCCTCGATCTTGGCGTGAAGCTGATCAAGCAGACCAAGGCCGATCTCGGGGCTGACTACAAGCCATCCCCGACCGAGCCGATCCTGTTCAAGATGGTCGAGGAATATGAGCGCTTTGGCCGCAAGAACGGCAAGGGCTTCTACGATTATCCGTCTGAAAAGGGCCAGCCCAAGCGTCTTTGGCCTGAGCTGGAGCAATTCGCTCCGGGCGGCAAATACGCGGAAGACCAGCCTTCGGCCGACGAGGTCAAGGATCGTATCCTCTACACCCAGGCGCTCGAAGCGGCGCGCTGTATGGAAGAGGGTATTGTCCAGGATCCACGCGAAGCCGATGTCGGCTCCATCCTCGGCTGGGGTTTCGCCCCCTATACCGGCGGCGCCCTGAGCTTCATCGACACGGTGGGGGCAGCCGCCTTCGTCAAGCGTGCCGATGAGCTTCAGAAGGCCTATGGCGACCAGTTCGCCGTGCCGGCCCTGCTGCGTGAAATGGCCAAGAAGGGTGAGACCTTCTACGGCCGCTTCGGCGGAGAAGCTGCCGCCGCCTGATTGGCTGCGACACACTGAGTAACAAGAGGCCGGTCCGGGACATCCGGGCCGGCCTTCCTGTGTCCGCGCACGGCGCGCTGCGCGCGCGTAAACGTCTGGTTAATCAAATATGACAAGCGCGCCGCCGCAGAAGGTTGAGAGTGCTGTTCCTGACTGATGTGAGTCTCTGAACTGGACGCCCGCATGACACGATCTGATCGTATGACCTGGCAGTGCTCCGCACGCTATGTGGCGCTGGCCTCCTGGGCCCTGGCGGCAGCCTTGACCGCCGGCATGGGCTGGCAGGCCTGGATGGCGGTCCGGGATACGAGCGGTGCTGCGCGGTACGAGAGCGGTGAGTTCGACACCACAATTACCTCGACATCGCTGCAGGCCGCCGCGCGGATCGTCGCCGGCAAGAATCGCAATGTGAACTAGCCGGCACCGCCGCGCGACCCCGGCCGGTCCAATCCGGTCACCTTGCCGCACAATGAGCGCATGCCCGCGCTTGTGCCCCGCGCCGCAAGCGTACAGACTCCTGAAAACGCAAGGGAGTCCCCCATGAGCTATACGCTGATCGGCACCGCCGTTTCGCTCTATACCGGCAAGGCACGCGGTTATCTGCGCTGGAAGAATGTGCCCTTCCGCGAACAGCTCTCGACGGCCCAGACCTATAAGTCCGTGATCCTGCCGCGCGTCGGCTGGCCGGTGGTGCCTGTGCTGATCCATCACGACGGCAGCGAGCACGGCACGGTCGTGCAGGACACGACCGAGATCATCGACTATGTCGAAGCGCACGAGCCGGGACCTTCGGTCTATCCGGACGGGCCGGTTCAGAAGCTGGCGGCGCTGATCCTGGAACTGTTCGGCGACGAATGGCTGGTGATTCCGGCGATGCATTACCGCTGGGCCTATAATCGCGATTTCGCGCAGGCTGAATTCGGCGCGACATCCTTCCCGGACCTGTCGCCGGACGAGCAGAAGGCGGCCGTGCAGAAGTCCGTGGACTTCTTCTCCGGTGCCCTGCCTGTGCTCGGCATCTGCCCCGAAAGCGTCCCGGCCGTGGAGGGCGCCTTCGAGGCTTTCCTTGCGGCCTTCGAAGCGCATCTGGAACAGCACCCATTCCTGTTCGGCAGCCGGCCATCGATTGGCGATTACGGTTTTCTCGGTCCGCTCTATGCGCATTTGCTGCGCGACCCGGCCTCGGGCGAGATCATGGAACGTCTCGCGCCGCGCGTCGCCGATTGGGCCCGGCGCGCGCATGCACCGCAACATGCGCTGACCGGTGACTTCCTCGAAAACGACGAGCTTCCGCCGACGCTGATGCCGATGCTGGAAATGTTCGCGGCGCAGCAATTGCCGGTCCTGTTCGACACCGCTGAAGTGCTGGCGGAATGGTCGGGCACCAATCCGGATGCTATTGAATTGCCGCGTATATTCGGCTTCAACAAGGCAATGATCGGGCATGGCGACAACCGGGTTGAAACCGACCGGGCCATCATTCCCTATCCGCTCTGGATGCTGCAGCGCGTGACCGATCATCTCGCCTCCCTGGAGGGTGCTGACCGCAAGAGGGCGGAGGAAATGCTGCGCAGCATTGGTGCAGCAAAATTGATCGGCTTTCAGCTGCCACTGAGGCTCGCGCGGGAGAATTTCAAGCTCGTGCGGGGGTGAAGCCTGCTTGATCCTGGCGGGACAATGCCGCATGGCTTTGCCTCGCTTTATCGTTTGGGGGAATAATGGACCGGATCGACGCCTTGCGGCTTTTCTCTTCCGTCGCCGAGCTGGGCAGTTTCACCCAGGCCGCCGAGCGCGAAGGCATTACACCCGGTGCAGCCTCCAAACAGATCACGGCGCTGGAGACACGGCTGCAGGCGCGCCTGTTCGAGCGCACCACGCGATCCGTGCGGCTGACCGAGGCGGGCGCCGCCCTGCTCGACCGGGTACGGCCCTGGCTGGGGGAATATGATGCTCTGGAAGAGGGCGTTGCCGATGCGCGTTCGGCGCCGGCCGGTCTGCTGCGGGTGACGGCATCGGTCGATTTCGGGGCGCGGCAACTGATGCGCCCCATCGCCGACTTCATGGCTGAATGGCCGGGCGTCGAGGTGCGGCTCTCGCTGGTCGACCGCATGGTCGATCTGGTCGAGGAGGGTTTCGATGTCGGGGTGCGGATCGGCAATCTCGAGGACAGCGCCCTGATCGCGCGCCGGCTGGCGCCGGCCTGCATGGCCCTGGTCGCATCGCCCGCCTATATCGCCGCGCGCGGCGCGCCGGAACACCCGTCCGATCTGGCGGTCCACGACGTCATCATCGATCGCAACAAGCCGGCGCCGCAACAGCTCAAATTCACCCGCGGCGAGGAGGCGGTCGAGGTGCGCGTCTCCGGTCGGCTGACCCTCAATGGCGCCAGCGCCGCGATCGAAGCCGCCGCTGCCGGCGTCGGTATCGCCTGTTCGCCGCGCTATGCCGCCGAGGCCGCCCTGGCCGATGGACGTGTCGTACCGCTCATGCCCGACTGGGAGCCGGACCATCGCAATCTGTGGGCCGTCTTCCCTTCGAGCCGCTATCTCACCCACCGGGTCCGTCTGTTTGTGGATCATCTCGCCGGGCACTTCACAGACAGCATTTGACGCTGTGGACAAGTCTGTCGACAAGCCTGTGGAGTGCTGGTGGTAAACTGCCTCCTGATGTGACGCACCCGCATTCCTGATGTGACGCACCCGCATTCCTGATTCTGCCCAGTGCCGCTTCGTGATATATGGGCGTCCAAGGCAGTTGTGGTTCCCGGGGGAAATCGATGAAACATGTGATGGTAATCGCGCTCGTCTGTGCCGGTTTGACGGCGTGTGCGACCACGGATGCCGGTCCGGGCCTTGCTGGCGGGCTTGCCAGCAGCGCGTTCGATTATGGGCCCTCCCGCGCCGCGCGCCCGACCGATACCCGCTTTGGCTATCGCCTCGCCGGCGAGCAATGGAATGGCCGCATGGTGTTTGAATCGGTTGGCGGTGAAGCCCGGGTCGATTTCACGCTTCATGGCGCGGGGCCCGAGTCCGCCCGCGCCGAATTGCTGATCTCCATGCCCTATCTGGACGGCGGTGTGCGGCGCTATGACGGGGTGACGGGCGAAGGACGCCCGGTCGAGGTGGAGCTGCAGGCCGGGCCGTGCCGGACCCGTGATGGCGGCACCGACCCCTATTTCGCCACCGTGCGGGTCGGCGGCAATGAAATGCGCGGCTGTGCTCTGGAAACCGCGCCGGTTGATCGCTGGTCGAACTATCTCGCAGCCTATCTGCCGGCGATCGATGCCTGCCTGGCGGAAATGGCCGGCGATGCCGATCATGTCTCGCTGGCCTACACCCTGTCCGGCGGTGCGACCGGCATCCGTCTGGTCGATCATGACGGTGGCAGCTGGGAGTGCGCCACGCGTGAGAATGGCAACCGGGTCAATTCGCTGCGCCCGATCGATGCGGCCGACGTCGTGTTCGGCGAGGGCGATCCGATCTTCGTGCGCTCGATCATGCCGGCCGCCGCCATGAGTTGCTATGTGTTTGAATCCGTTCGCGACGCCGATGGCCGGCTGATCGGCGCCCTGGGCTATGACAGTTGTGATGGCGGTCCGGGCGGACGTGTTGGCTGACCGGGGGGCGCAGCGGCGGCCCCGGCACTTAACCCGGCCTTAACGCGAAGCGGTCGAGGGCAGGGATATGCGCGCTCTGATCTATCTCTGCCTGGCCCTTTTGATTGCCTCTCCCGCCCATGCCGAACTGCGCGATCTGCGCGCCAGGCTGGCCGGCCAGGAGGGCATGGTCTGGATTGCCTTTGACGGGCAACCGACCCTGTTGCGCAGGGAGGTGACGGCTGGTGGCCTTGATCTCGTCATCGAGGGGATCAGTCTTCAGCCGCGCCAGATCACACCGCACCAGCGCGACCTGGTCTCCGCCATCGTGATCGAACCGACCGAACATGGTGCCCGTATTCGTTTGCAGGGCGCACAGGCCTGGACTGGCAGCGAGGCTGAATTGCGCCAGGGTGGTGTGCTGGTGAGGGTGCATCTGACCGAGGGCGAGGCTTCGATCTCGCCAGCCATGCCCGCTGCCACCTATCCTTCAAGCAATCCGGACTGGCGCCCGACACCGGCTCCGGCCGCGCCGGCTCAGCCGGCCCGATCCGCCTCACCTGCCGCGCCAGCACCTTTGACCGTGGCGCCACCCGCCACGCCAGAACCGTCTCACTCCGTTCCCGCGGCACCGGCGCGAGCCAGTTCAATGCCGGCCCAGGCCGGGGCCACGGCGACGGCTGCCCTGCCAGCCGAGCTGGCCGCCTGCGCTGCCGCTGCCGCGGCTGTCGAGGCCAATCCGTGGGATGATGGTCCGCTGATGCAGCACGCGCGCTGCCTCGGCCGCGCCGGGGATTCGGCGTCGGCGATCCGGATCTACGAACAGATCCTCGCCTTCGAACCCGAGAATGTCACCGCTGCACTGGCGCTCGCCGATCTGCGTCTGCAGCAAGGTGATCGCGAGGCTGCACGGGCGCTCTATCTGCGCGCTGCCAGTCATGCGACCAGTGATTCCGAAGCGCTGCGGGCGCGCAGCCAGGCGGCGGCGCTGCAGCCGGACTGAGGCGCCGAACAGGGAAAATTCCATGACCGATCTCGAACATGCCGGCCGCGTCCTCGTGATCGCCGGTTCCGACAGTGGCGGCGGCGCCGGAATCCAGGCCGATATCAAGGCGATTGCGGCGATAGGCGGTTATGCCACCACCGCGATTACCGCCATCACGGCCCAGAACACGCTGGGCGTCAGTGCCGTGCATCCCGTACCTGTCGAGACTGTCATCGCTCAGATGACCGCCGTGCTCGACGATATCGGTACCGATGCGATCAAGACCGGAATGCTGGTCAATGAAGCCATTGTCCTCGCCGTTGCCGACATGATCGAACAACGCGCGCCGGGCCGCCCCTTCGTGCTCGACCCGGTGATGGTCGCCACCTCCGGCGATGCCCTGCTCGATGCCGGCGCCGAGGCGGCGATCCGCGACCGGCTTCTGCCGCTTGCCATGCTGGTCACCCCCAATATTGCCGAAGCTGAACGCCTGGCCGGTGGCAAGATCGAGGACATTGACGGCCAGATCGGTGCCGCCGAAGCCCTGATCGAAATGGGCGCCCGCGCGGCGCTGGTCAAAGGCGGCCACGTCCCCGGCACGGTCGCGCGCGACGTGCTGGTCTCGTCGCGCGGCATGGAGATCATTGAGCGGCCCAGGATCGAGACCCGTCATACGCACGGCACCGGCTGTACCCTGGCCTCGGCCATCGCGGCCCTGCTGGCACGCGGCTTTTCGCTTTCCGACGCCGTCAAGCATGCCGGTGACTATCTCTATGAAGCGATTTCGCGCGCGCCGGGCTTCGGTGCCGGGCATGGTCCCGTCGACCATATGTGGATGATCCGGGAATAGCCTGCGCGACTAGACGGGCGGCGGGACAGCTTTCTTGCGTGCCAGCCAGACCCCGGCGAGGATGATCGCGAGGGCCAGCAATGCGTTCCATCCCACGGTCTCGCCGATCAGCAACCCGGTCGCGACCGCGGCGATCGGGGTCATGTAATTGACCGTCGCCAGGAAGCTTGGCCCGGCCGTGCGGGCAATCTGCATCAACAGGCCCGAGGCCAGCGCCGTCGGTCCGAGCGCCAGCCACAACACATTCATCCAGGCCGAGACCGGTGCCGGTTGCATATGCGCCAGATCCCAGACACCGAAGGGCAGGGCCAGTACCGCTCCCATGATCAGCATGCCGGCGCCCGAGAGTGAGGGCGATGTGTCTGGCAGAAGGCGGGCCAGCACGGCATTGATGCCGTAACAGACCGCCGCGCCGAGCACGGCCAGCTGGGCGACCAGTCCGGCCCCGCCCAATCCGCGCAGCGCCACCGGGCCAAGCAGTACGACTACACCGGCAAAGCCGATCAGGAAACCGGCCAGGCGCCGGGCATTCATCTGTTCACCGGGCACGAAAACATGGGCCAGGGCGATTGTCGTCAGCGGCATGGTGGCGACGAGGATGCCGGTCAGGGCGCTGTCGATCGTCTGCTGGCCCCAGCTGATCAAAAAGAAGGGCAGGGTATTGCCGAACAGGCCCAGCGCGGCAAACCAGAGCCAGCGCTTGTCATTGAGTGGCGGCAGGCGGTGGCCGCGGGCATAGGTCCACATCGTCAAAAGTGCGGCGGCAACGGCGATGCGCACAAAGATCAGGGCAGCGGGCGAAAAACTGAGCACGGCATGCTTGATGAAGGCATAGGCCGAGCCCCAGAGCAGGGTCAGCACGAGCAGCAGGGCCCAGTCGCGCAGGGTCGGGTGATGCGGGAGGTGGGTCAAATCAGAGCTCGGCCTTCAGGGCGGCTACAAGCCGGGCGAGATCGGCCGCGTCATTGTAGAGATGCGGCGTCACGCGCAGCCGGTCGCCGCGCTGCGAGACGAAGACCTGGTGGGCGGCCAGGCGTTTCACCAGATCGGCCGGCGCGCCATCGGGCAGGGCGAGGCAGAGATAGTGCGGCGCGCGCTGCGGTGTTGCATCGCGCAGACCCAGAGGGGCCACGGCCTCGGCGATCTCGGCCGTACGTACGCCCAGCGTTGCCGAAATCTCGGACGGACCCCAGTCGAGCAGATGCTGCAGGCAGACATTCGCCGCCGGCACCAGCTGGAAGGCCGAACGCTCGCCCATGTCGAAACGGCGCGCGCCGGGGGCGTATTCATCGGCATAATCGACCAGGCGCGCGAAATCCTCGGCCCGGTCGCGCACGATCCAGTTCTCCTCCAGCGGTTCGCCCTGCTGGTGTTGCGGCGCGACATAGAGAGCGCCGATCGAATAGGGACCGAGCATCCATTTGTAACAGGCGGCGACGGCGAAATCGGGCTGGATGGCCGCCATCTCGAAGGGCAGTACGCCGAGCGACTGGGTCAGGTCGAGCACCAGGGCCGCGCCCTGGCGACGCGCGGCATCGCTGATCGCGGCGAGGTCGAGCTGACCGCCATCGGCCCAGTGGACCTGGGGGCAGGCAACGATCGAAGTCGCCGTACCGATCGCCGCGAGCATGGCTTCGGTCCAGCTTTGATTGTCCCGGCGGGCGACGGTGCGAACGCGGGCGCCATACTGCTTCGCCAGGCCCTGCCAGACATAGATGTTCGACGGGAATTGCGCGTCGAGGACAAGAATTTCCGTACGGGCGTCCGGGGCCAGGTTGCGTGCCGCAGTGGCGAGGCCATAGGAGGCGGCCGGCACGATGGCGAGGTCGTTGCGGCTGGCTCCAAACAGGGGCGCGGCGCGGCGGCGAAATGTTTCGGGTGCATCGAAGAAATCGGCCTGGATATCGAGCGTCCAGGGCCGGGTCTTGCGCGCATAGCTGATCGCCCCGGCGCCCGAGGCCGCAAGCGGCATCGGACCCATATAGGCGGCATTGAAATAGGCGACCTCGCGCGGCAGGTCGAACAGGGCGCGCTGTGATACGATCATGCAAAGCCTCTTGCCCCGCTGCGCGCAGGGCGTCAACGTGTCGCCAACCTTCCCGCCGCCCCCTGATCTGGAGATACAAGTGGCCGATTCCATGACAGCAGCAGTCGATACCCCCAATTCCAAACCCATGATCCGTCCGGCCGATCCGCGCTTTTCCTGTGGACCGGTGAAGAAGCATCCGGGCTGGACCTGGGAAGGGCTGTCCGACGCTCCGCTGTCACGCACCCACCGCGCCGGCCAGGCGGTGGCGCGGATCAAGGAATCGATCGACCGCACCCATGCGCTGCTGGACCTGCCCGAGGGTTACAAGGTCGGTATCCTGCCCGGTTCCGATACCGGCGCGATGGAAGCGGCAATGTGGTCGCTGCTCGGCCAGCGCGGCGTTGACGTGTTCGGCTGGGATGTGTTCGGCAAGCGCTGGATTCTCGATGCCCGCGACGAGCTGCCGCTTGAGGATTTGCGGATATTCGAGACCCGGGCGGGGCAATTGCCCGATCTCGGCCAGCATGACGGCAAGCGTGACACGGTCTTCACGATGAACGGCACGGCGGCCGGCGTCTGGGTGCCCGATCTCGACTGGATCGATCCGGATCGCGAGGGGCTGACCCTTTGCGATGCGACCTCGGCGGCCTTTGCGGCCGAAATCGACTGGTCGAAGATCGATGTTCTCACCTTCTCCTGGCAGAAATGCCTCGGTGGTGAAGCGCAGCACGGCATGCTGGTGATGAGCCCGCGCGCCATCGAACGGCTCAACACCTTCAAACCCGCCTGGCCCATTCCGGGCCTGTTGCAGCTGCACGCCGGCGGCAAGGCCAATATGGCGATCTATGAGGGCTCGACCCTCAACACGCCGTCACTGATGTGTGTCGAGGATTATCTCTCGGCCCTGAAATGGGCCTCGCGCATTGGCGGCCTGCCGGAACTGATCCGCCGGCGTGAGGAAAACTTTGCGGTTCTCGATGCCTGGGTGCGTCAGTCCGACTGGATGGCCTATCTGTGTGAGGACGAGGCCGCCCGCTCGCCGATCTCCGTGACGCTGAAATACACCGATCCACGCGTGGCCGTGATGGATGCCGAGGGGCAATGGGCGCTGACCAAGCGGATCACCAGCCTGCTGGAACGGGAAAATGCGGCGCTGGACATCTCGATGCACCGCCAGTCCGTCCCCGGAATCCGTATCTGGTGCGGGCCGACGGTCGAGCGTGACGATTTGGCCGCACTCGGTCCCTGGCTCGACTGGGCGTGGCGTGAGGCGCTGGACGCGGCCTGATGGTCGCGCTATCCGTTGGCCGACAGGGGTCTGGTGGCAGGCCACAGCTTTAAAGGGGTGATCATGACACGTTTGATGATGGCGGCTGCCGCCACTGCATTGCTGGCCGGCGCGGCCCAGGCCGAGGATCGTGGCATGGAGTTCCGCCTTGGCGTGACCGCTCATGACCTTGCCGACCATGTCGAAGACGGGCCGAATGTGACCGCTGAACTCCTGTTCGCCTCACCGGATTTCCTGTCGGGCATCTGGTCGCCACGGCCCTATATCTATGGCTCTTTCAACACCAACGGGCTGACGAATTTCGGCGCTGCCGGCCTGGCCTGGAACATCCCGCTTTCGGATCGCTGGCATCTCGAGATCAAGGAAGGCCTGTCCTATAATGACGGCGTGGTCGATATCGACCAGAACTCGCCGCCGAACGATCCGAACCGGATCCGTCTGGCGACGACGCGGGCGTTGATGGGCAGCCACTACCTGTTCCACACCACGCTTGGCCTCGATTACGACGTCAATGAACGCTGGGCCATCGGCGCATATTACGAGCACATCTCCCACGGCCAGATCCTGGCATCGGGCCGTAACCAGGCGCTCGACAATGCCGGTGTCCGCCTGAGCTACCGTTTCGGGGGCTAGGGTCGTGCCTGTTTCGCCGGTCTTGCGGCTTTTGCTCGTCGCTGCCGGCGTGCTGGCCATCCTGCTGGCGGCAGTCTGGTTCTGGCTTGACGCCCAGTTTGATGAGCCCGGCGCGCGGCGCGTTCCCTCGATTGCGGGCGAGGTCGGTGCCCGATCCGTCCTCGCCGTGTTCGCCCATCCCGATGACGAGCAATCGGTCACCGGATTGCTGATCCGCGCGCAGACGCGTGATGGCGCCGTGACGCGGATGATCACGGCGACGCGCGGTGAGGCGGGAACGCCTTTGCCCCAGGTCAGCCGACCAGAGGAACTGGGGATTATCCGCCACGCCGAAGTGCTCAAGAATGGCTGGGCGCTCGGGCTCGAGGAACAGGAAGTCTGGGACTATCCCGATGGCGGTCTTTCGGACGCGGATTACGAGGTCTATGTCGGGCGCCTGATGGAGCGGATGCAGGCCTGGCAGCCGGATCTGATCGTCACCTTCTGGCCGGAAAGCGGCCTGTCCTGGCATCCTGATCACCGCACCGCCGGCCGCGCCGCGGGCCAGGCGGTCGGCGCAGGGGTTCGCCCGCGCCAGGCGCGGGGCGGCGATCTTGATCAGCGCGTCGGCCACGCCGGCGAGGGCCTTCTTGGCCGTG
>NZ_JBLWTD010000020.1:40715-55934 GCF_048270265.1 Maricaulis sp.
CCGAACCGGCGCCGCGCGCCATCGCCTATATCCTGGCGCCGCGGCGCATGATGGGTCGTTTCGGTGGCGAGCGTGGCCAGCATGTTGTCGACAATCAGCCTGAGCCCAATCTGCAAATGCCGGGCGAGGGCTGGGCCAAGGTGCGCGGCTGGCAGATCCACGCCTCGCAACGCGATTACCTGCAACACGCCTACGGCATTCCCACCGAGCTTCTCTACGCCCTCTACGACATGGAACACTATTACGTCGTCGAGTTCTGAGCTGCGCGTGCTATTCGCCGCGGGCAGCCGCCGCCTCCGCCGCGCGCGGGTCTGTTTCCTGCCTGACATAGATGCCGACAAACCAGTCTGACCAGCTGCCATCGGCGCCCTGCTGCTGGAAATGCTGGCGCACGGAGCCGTCCGTTTGCAGCGTCCAGACACCGCGGAAGGGCGCCCGCAGGTTGTTGGCCGGATAGTAGATCTCGCCGGTCAGCTCCATCGCGCCATCGGCATTGAGCCCGCCGGTATAGTCGATGAAATTGCCCGGGCTGACCCAGACCTGGCGCCAGGCACCGGCGAGGGGATCGTAGAAATTCATGCTCTCGCCGGTACTGCCGCTGGCCCCGCTCCAGTGCTCGGTAACCAGGCAGCCGCCCTGGGTCTTGGTGATCGAGTTCTGGCCCTGGTAGGGGCCGCCATCGGGGGCATAGACATTCCATTCGCCGACCCAGAAATCGAAATCATCATGCATGGCTTCGCTGCATGCTTGTGGCCGGGTTTGTTGCGCACCCGCGATCGGCGCCATGGCAAAGGCCATCAGCGCCGAGGCGAGAAGTGTTCTTGCTGAAATCATCACGGTCTCCGCATGAATCTGCCGACAGGAATAATTATCAGCACGATGTTGTCGGGATCGCCGGATGAATGCAAATTGATCTGGTCCGGGTCACGGCTTCGTGACAAAAACCCGCGACAGGACAGGAGTCAGACATGGCGAACGTAACCGTGGTGGGCGCCCAGTGGGGCGATGAGGGCAAGGGCAAGCTGGTCGACTGGCTCAGCCATCGCGCCGATGTCGTGGCGCGTTTCCAGGGCGGGCATAATGCCGGCCATACGCTGGTCGTCGGCGAGAAGGTCTACAAGCTCTCGCTTCTCCCTTCCGGTGTCGTGCGCGGCAAACTCTCCGTGATCGGCAATGGCGTCGTGGTCGACCCCTGGGCCTTCATCGCTGAAGCCGAACGGATCAACGCCCAGGGCGTTGATATCAATCCCGACGTCGTCAAGATTTCCGAGACCGCGGCGCTGATCCTGCCGATCCACCGCGAACTCGATGCCTTCCGCGAAAACCGTGATGATGGTGAAGCCATCGGCACGACGCGCCGCGGCATTGGTCCGGCCTATGAAGACAAGGTCGGCCGCCGCGCCATCCGCGTCATCGACCTGATGGACGAGACGGCGCTGAAAGCGCGCGTTGCCGATATCCTGCACCATCACAATGCCCTGCGCCGCGGCCTCGGCCATCCGGAATATCCGGCCGAGCAATTGCTCGCCGAAATCCTCGAGATCGCGCCGAAAATCATCCCCTATGCCGCGCCGGTCTGGCGTGTGCTGGCGGACGCAATCCGCGCCGACCAGAAAATCCTGTTCGAAGGCGCGCAAGGCGCTCTGCTCGACGTCGATCACGGCACCTATCCGTTCGTGACCTCATCCAACACCGTCTCCGGCCAGGCTTCGGCCGGCACCGGCGTCGGCCCGAAGGATGTCGGTTATGTGCTCGGCATCGCCAAGGCCTATATGACCCGCGTCGGCGCGGGCCCGTTTCCCAGCGAGCTGCACGATGATGACGGCCAGAAGCTCGGCGAGCGCGGCCATGAATTCGGCACCGTCACCGGGCGCAAGCGCCGCTGCGGCTGGTTCGATGCGGTGATCACGCGCCAGACCCTGCAGGTCGGCGGCGTCACCGGTGTTGCCTTGACCAAGCTGGACGTGCTCGACGGTTTCAAGACCCTCAAGGTCTGCGTCGCCTATGAACTCGATGGCAAACGGCTTGACTATCTGCCGGCCGGCAAGGAAGCCCAGGCCCGGGTTACCCCGGTCTATGAGGAGCTTGAAGGCTGGCAGGGCTCGACCGCCGGCGCGCGCTCCTGGGCCGATCTCCCCGCCGAGGCGGTCAAATATGTCCGCCGCATCGAAGAGCTGATCGAGTGTCCGATCGCCCTGGTCTCGACCAGTCCGGAGCGCGAGGACGTGATCCTGATGCAGGACCCCTTCCGGGCGTAATGCCCCGGCGGGCGAAGGGGTGAGGGTATGGCCATCTCGAATGCCCTGATCCTCGCGATTGCCCTGCTCACCGGCATTTTGCTGGCGCTGCCGCGCGTCGCCGAAAACCGTCTGTGGCGCGCGACGATCACGCCGCTCGCCTCGATCATCGGCAGCGGTTTCCTCGTACTCGGACCGGTGCTGGAAACTTCCTATGGCTATCTCGCGCCGCTGGTGATGGCGGGCCTGTGCGCGGGGGCCTGGATGTTCGGTGCCGCGATCCGCGCCAATATCCATCGGCTCGAACAGACCGGTGGCCAGCGCAGCGTGCTGGAGAACCGCCTCGAGACCGCCGCCTCCTGGGTGCTGGCCTTCGCCTACATCATTTCGGTCGCCTATTATCTCAACCTGCTCGGCGCCTTCGGCGTCAGCCTGACCGAGGTCGATGACCGGTTTCATGCGCGCCTGCTCGCCAGCGCCGTGCTGGTGCTGATCCTGGTGGTGGGCTGGACGCGCGGCTTTCATGCGCTGGAGCGGCTGGAACAGGTCTCGGTCGGTATCAAGCTGGCGATCATTGCCGGGCTGATTTTCGGACTGATCCTGTTCAATGCCGAGCATTTGCGCGCCGGCGACCTGCAATTCACCCCGCCGGAACTGACCGGCTGGCCGGCCATCACCCTGGCCTTCGGCCTGATCGTCACCATCCAGGGCTTCGAGACCTCACGCTATCTCAAGGCCAGCTATGACGCCGCCACCCGGATCCGCTCGATGCGGCGGGCGCAGCTGATCTCGACGGCGATCTATATCGTCTATATCGGCCTGATCGCCTACGTCTTCACGCCCAGCGAGCTGCCTTTCAGCGAGACGGCGATCATCGACATGATGCGGATCGTGGCGCCCATTCTTCCTGTCCTGCTGGTCGCTGCCGCTCTGAGCGCCCAGTTCAGCGCTGCCGTCGCCGATACCGGCGGCTCGGGTGGTCTGATGGTGGAATTGAGCGGTGGCCGCATCAAGCTGCGCCAGGCCTATGCCGTGCTGGTCGGGGCCGGACTGGTGCTGACCTGGACGGCCAATCTGTTCGAGATCATCGCCTACGCCTCGCGTGCCTTCGCGCTCTATTACGCGCTGCAGGCCGCACTCGCGGCATTGGGTGCCCGCCGGGCCGGCGGCCAGCCCTTGCGCATGGCGGGCTATGCCAGCCTGTGCCTGCTCGGGCTGGCGATCACCGCCTTCGGGACGCCGGTGGAGGGTTAGTCTGGCAGTATTCAGTTTGATATCGACGGGCTGACTTCTCGGCCTTAAGGTTGTCGCTGACGGTAAGTCACTCATCCGGTTGCCGTGCGGCAGTCTGTATTGAGGCCCCGACCTTTGATGATGCGACCCCGCTCAATCCTGCTGCCCCTCCTATGTGCGCTGACCCTGAGCGGTTTCAGTCCGGCGAGCGCGGATGACCGGGTCAAGATTGAGCTCACCATTCCGGATACCGCAACACCTGCCGCTCCATGGGCCTATCAGGTCCGCTACACCATCCCGGCTTTGGGGATGGCCTCGCTGGACGTGCGCGACATGAGCCGCAGAACCCCGGATTGCCCGGGCGTGGCCTATGAGATTGTGAGCGTGGCGAACGCCGATCTCTCGCCGCTCGATCTCCAGCGCGACGGTCGTATCGGCCTTGTGCCGCGGAGCGCAGACCCGGTCGAGATCACCTATCGCGTCTCGGCTGTCCTGGCGCCAGGGGAGGTGACGATCAACAATGTGCTTGCCTGCAATGTCATCATCACCGATGGCGGCAATGCGTTCATTGACGGGCAGGCGGTATTCTTGGCGCCAAGGCCGCTTGATGAGCAGGGCGCCCCCTTCCGGTTCGGCGCGACCGAGCTCAGGCTGGTGGGCCTGCCGGATGGCGCGCCCGCCATATTGCCGGGAGCCGCGGAGGTCTCGCCAGGTGTCTGGCAGGTCGACCATTTTGACGAATTGCGCTTCTCCTATCTCGCGACAGGTGGCTGGAGTGGAAGGCCAAATCGGGCAGACGGGTCCGAAGCCGTCACCTATAGCTGGTCTCTGGGGCGTGATGGTGCTGAAGATGAGGCGGTGCCGTTGGCCGTCTCTGATCTGGCCGGTCGCATGTTGGACCACCTCGAAACCGCCTGGGGTGAGGTGGGGATTACGGACTATGCCGTCCTTCTCATCGAAACGAGTGGCCGGCACGGCGATTTCGCCAATCTCACCGGAACAGCCCGGCAAGACGCGCAGGTGATGTTCTACAGTCCCGGCGCAGAGCTGCGGCTGCCGCTGCTCGGCGTCGCTCATGAAATCGCCCATCTCTGGGCCCCCGGCCGGCTCGGCGTGCCTGATCCGGACGCGACGTCAAACTGGATCGGCGAGGGGCTGGCCGACTTTACCGCCTATAGGGTATTGATTGCGCTCGGCGCGCTGGAGCCGGGCGCGTTGCAGGATCGCGCCAATATCGCTCTGCAGAACAGGCAGCTGGGGCACACGCCCGAGCTGGAAGTTTATGACTACGGGTTTCTCGCCTGGCTCTATCTGGCCGCGCAGACCGATGGCGATCCGCTCGCGCCCGCCATTGACGACTTCGTGCGGGAGCTCATGCGCGGCAACGCAGCGCCGATCTCCGCAGCCCGCTTCTGGTCAACGGCCAGCCATCTCGGGCTTTTTCGGGGTGAGATGGGCGCGCCGGCGCTCGAGCAGCGTTTGCCGTGCAGACTGAGCCTCGGCGAAGCTGAGTATGCGCTTGTCGAGGGAGTGTGGCCGCAATACGGGATCGGCTGGACGCTGTCCGATGAGCTGGCGGGCGTGATTGCCGAGGTTGAGGCCGACGGGCCGGCCGCGCGCGCCGGTTTTCAGGCGGGTGACCGGATTCTGACGCTGCAAACGGGCGGGTTCGGCAATATCCATCGCCCGGTCAGGATCGAGTTCATCTCAGGCGGCGAGCACCAGATCCGATCCATTCTTCCAAGGCGCGAGATGGGCGCGCAAAGCTATCTGCAATATGTCGCTGATATTCCGGCGACCCGGCTCTGGGCCGACATTGCGCCCCCCGTCCGATGCCAGCCCTTGGCAAACCAGGCGGTGCGCTGAGCCCCTACTCCGCCGCGACCATGCGCGGCTGGCGCATCCAGTTCAGCAGGCGGGGCTTCATGGCCAGGGCTGGCTTTTCAACTGTCACCCGCAGCACCCACCCGGCGGCGACGGCGCTGACGGTCATGATGGCGAACAGGGCGTTGGCACCGATACCCGGCATCAGGGCGAAGGCCATCATGCCCAGCGGCCAGTGCAGGATATAGACGCCGTAGGAGACATCCTCGACCTCGCGCAGGGCCTTGCCGATCCGGCCGGGCACATCGAGGAAGCCGACCCAGAGGTAAAGCCAGGCGAGGGCGATCTGCAGCATCACCGGGCCCAGGGCCGTACCCTGGCTGGCGATGGCGGCGAGCAGGGCCAGGCCGACATAGCCGGCAGAGAGCGGGATCTGGTCACGGGCGGCATAGAAGCCGGCGCCGATCATGAAGGCCGGGCCAAAACGGGCCATCGAGCCGATCGTGCCTTCGCCAATGCCGCTATAGCCGAAGATCTGGTAGAGGGCGCCGAAGCTGACGGCGAGACCGGCCCAGATCAGGATCACGGTGCGCGAACGATAGAGGCCGACAGCAGCCAGCAGGCCGACGCCGAGATAGGCGAGCAATTCATAGCGGATCGTCCACAGCGCACCATTCATCGTGCCGCCGATGGGCGAGGCATTGAACACTTCCGGCAGGCCGGCCAGCGGGTCGGCCTGGGAGATCACCATCAGCGGGAATTGCAGGGTCTGGCTATTGCTCCAGTACTCGGACAGCGACAGCTCGGTGAAGAGCGGGCCGACGACGAGCCACATCAGCAGGACGGCCGCAATCAGGCCCGGGAAGATGCGCAGCACCCGTGACAGGGTGAAGGACGTCATGTCGGGGCGGTTGAGCAGGCTGGCGGTGATCATATAGCCGGACAGGATGAAGAAGCCGTCGAGCGCCAGCTGTACCGTCGCATCGACAAATTCCGGCCAGACACCGTGATAGGGCAGACCCATCGGGATCAAAACCGCATGGGCATAGACAACGACAATCGCGAAGGCGATCCGCATGGCGGTAAATGTGTTCGACTTGTTTTCGAGCCGGCCATGGCCGGAATGAAAGATCGCCCGCATGATTTCGTCCTCATTTGATCGTTTGTGTTAGGGAAGTAGCAATATCCGGGCCGCGCAGCGCAGAGCCGGAAACCTTTCGTTATTGAATTGAATTTGTTGAAAAAACCGGCGCCCAACTTGGGCCTGGCTTAAGCCGGGCTGCCCAGACTTTCTCCCGTATTGGGAAAAGGGAGGGGCGAATGTCCCGTTTTCGGTTGCATTCTTCACTGGCGGTTGCGCTGAGCCTTGGGCTGCAAGCCGGGTTCACCGCCCCGGCCCTGGCCGATGATTGTTCGCGCTTTGCGCAGGCGCGCGATGCCTATCTCGGCCAGACCGGCGACGGCATGGCCGCCGCGCTGGAGCAGATGGCGCGCCAGCGCAATATCCCGGTTGAGGCTGCGGCCTTCTACTGGGGCGGTACCCTGTTGCAGGCCGACGACCGCGCCAGTCTCGCCAGCCTGGCCCAACTCACCCTGGCCACCTATCAGTGGGATGACAATTCGGACCGGGCCGAGCATGCCATGACCCGCATTGCCGACGAACATGGCAGCCGCGTGGCCGCGCTCTATGCCGGCCTGATGTTCTCCGATGGCCGTGGCGTGCCCGATCCCTACCGGGCCCGCGCCTATCTCGCCGATGCGGCGCAGGGCGGCAATCGCGATGCGGCGGCCTTCCTGCCCATGCATGATGCCTGTTTCGGGCAAAGGATGGCGCTGAACTGAGACGGGCGGGGCGGGCCGCCTTTCGCACCCGGCGGTACCACCGGTCTCTCGCTTGACGGCAACGTCCCGGTCTTGCTTAGTCTGGCTTGCCCCTTTCCATCAGACCATCGGAAATATGCGTGGATTCGATTGCCGACCTTGAGCGTGCTCTGGCCCATGAGCTTGATACCGGGGAGCGTATTCTCTGGTCGGGCAAGCCCGATGCCTGGAAGCTGGGGTGGGATCGCGGCGGCTGGGCATTTCTGGTCTCGGCCGCAATCCTGAGCCTGCTCCTGGGTGTCATGGTTTTGGGCACGCGCCTGCCAGCCATCTGGTTGGGGGATGCGCGGATTGTCTTCATAGTGTTGGTCGCGGTGGCCGCGTTTGTGACAAGCCGGTCCGCGATGAAAATTCTCGACGGACACCATGTCAGATATGTGTTGACCGACCGGCGACTGATCGTGCTCGAACCCGAGGCGGTGACGGTCAGCTTCGCGCCAAAGGCGCTCTCGGAGCTGATCTGTGTGGGCGATGACAGCCGTGGGAGCTTGCTCATAACGAAAGGGTATTGGAGCAATTTGGGGAACGGAGCCCGCTGGGTGCCGGCGACGGGGTTGATCGGTATCGAAAAGCCACGTGAAGTGCACCGCCTGATCCGCAAACACCTGCTGGGGGCGAGCACTGATGACCGCTGAGCTGCAATCCATTTTCCAGCCTGAGCTCGATCCCGGAGAACGCATCCTTTGGACGGGCCGGCCCACACCGGCACGCCTTGCCATGATGAAGTACGGCCTGCCGATGGCCGTCCTGTTTTTCGCCTGTGTGTGGGCCATCCCCTCGATGATCGAAGAAGTCAGTATCGGTCGGCCCCAATCGGCCGTGGCGATTGCGGTGGCCTGTGCTCTGGTGATTCTCTTCACCGGCTTTTTCGTGGCGGCCCTGGGCGCCTGGCGCACAGTCTATGCCGTCACCGACAGGCGCGTGCTGGTCGTGACCCCGCCGGGTTTTCTGCAGTCCAAGACCAGCGCTCTCAGCTATCCGCCGGCGATGATCACCCAAATACAGCGCAGCGGGGATGATGAGGTCGCCGATCTGATCTTCGTCAAGACGCATACTCCGCAGAATCGTCACGCCGCCCTGTCGGTGGTACAGCCCTTCCAGGGGCTGATCGGGATTGCGGATGCCCGCCGGGTTGAACGGCTGATACGGCAAACGCTGCTGCGCGGATAACATCGGCAATCGGGGCAATAACGGGGCGGGCATGACCAGTAGCAGTCAGGCAATCGAAGCGGAGCTGCAGCCGGGCGAGCGGGTTGAATGGGCGGGCCGTCCGCAATTGCTCTATGTGGCCGGGGCGTTCGGGATGCGGCTGATTTATTTGCTCTGCATGGTCGCGCTCGGATTGGTCGGCGGGCTGACCGCCTATATCCAGGTGCTGGCACCGGCGGCGGACGGTCTCGCCAATAGCGGCCTGGCGCCACCGCTCGATTATGTGATTGCCTTCATCATCGGCGTCTTTCTGTTGATGGGGGCATCGTCCCTGTTTTCGCTGCCCGGACTGGTGATCACCACGTTTCGCAATGCGACGGCCCGATACGCATTGACCGACCGGCGCCTGATTCTGGTGCGCGGCCTGCTTTTCAAACAGGTTCGCAGCCTCGGCGAGGGTAGTATCACGGATATCTCCCGCCTGGCCGGGCTGGGCGGGGCGAGCCTGCTGATCAATCAGACGTCCTCGCCCTTCGGCATCCGCGACCCCGCACAGGCGCTGATCGGACTGGCCGATGCGCAGGCGGTCGAGGCACGGCTGCTCAAGCGCTTCATGCCGACCCCTGCCGCCCGGAAACACCGTCCGGCCTAGCCCTGTTCCGCCTCGCAGCGTTCGAAGGGGCGCAGCACATCATCATTCATCGCGGCGCCGTGGACGCCCGGTGCGCGGGCCGGGTGGACCAGGATGATCGGCTCGCCATTATAAGTGAGGACGGCGCTGACAAGCTCGGCATCGCCGTCAGGATTGGTGAGGATGAGGCTCCGTAGCGGGTAGGGCGGTGAACCATCCGCCGGGGTGTGCCAGCCATCGACCATATTGATGATGCGCCTGCCGTGGTCGAATTCCGCGTCCGGGCCCGGCTCGGCCAGGGAGAGCGCATAGCTGAGCCGGTAGCGCGCCGCCGCGCCGCCGAGGCTGAGGATGAGGTCGCCGGCCTCGCCATCGACCCAGGCGGGATGATCCGGCGGCGTGCGAACCTCGAGGTCGAACCAGCGCGCCGACGCGTCGCCGCAGGCGGAGCCGCCATCGGCCAGGCGCTCGACATAATGGCCATTGGGCAAGGCGGGCAGGCCCGGGAGCTCGGCGGGCGCGTCGGCGCCCTGCAGCAGAAGGGTGGCGAGCAGGCTTGTTGCGATCAGCATGGCAGTTTCCGTCAGTCTGCGCCGGCCCGGCAGCGCTCGAAGGGCTGGAGGTCGACGCCATTGGCCAGGGCGCCATGGGTGCGCGGCTCGTGGGCTGTGATCACCAGGTGAATCGGCGGCCCGCCGTCGGAGGCGGAGGCATTGGTGAGTTCGGCATCGCCATTGGCGCTGGTGAGAAAACTGGTTCGCAAGGTGTAGGTCCCGTCCTCCAGCGTCACACTGCCATCGATCATGTGCATCGTGCGCATGTCGAAAGCCGGGTCCGGTTCGGCGAAGGAGAGCGCGTAGGTGAGCCGGTAATCCACCGGCGCGGCCCCCAGCGCGATCACGAGGCTGCCGGCATGGCCGTCAATACCGGAGGGCGAGTTCGGCGGGGTGCGGACATCAAGGTCGAACCAGCGCGCCGTGGCATCGCCGCAGGCCGAGCCGCCATCGGCGAGGCGCTCGACATAATGCCCGTTGGGAAAGGCGGGCAGGCCCTGGGGGGCTGCCGGCGCTGCGCCCTGGAGCAGCGTGGCGGCGAGCAGGCTGGTGATGACGAGCATGGCATTCCCCTCATTTGACCATCCCAGTCTAGCGGCCAGGGCCGTGCAGGGCATCCCCGGAACGGGGGAGGGCCGCTGCGGGACCCCGAACCCGCTTGCCAGAATCGCCCCGCGCCTGCATTGTCGCCACCAGATTTCCGAGGGGCGTCCCGCTGGCCAGCCAGCGTGACTGAGAAGCACCCTTAGGACCGGATCCGGGTCATGCCGGCGGCGGGACGGAGAGGGTGATGGACGAAACCGAATTCAACGCATTCTGCGGCACGCTGCCCGCCACCAGCACGGTTGTGCAATGGGGCGAGGCGCATGTCTGGAAAGTGGGCGGCAAGATCTTCGCCGTTGGCGGCTGGGCCAAGGACATTGAAGGCTTCGCCATCTCCTTCAAATGCTCGCCCCTGACCTTCGAGATATACAAGGACGAACCGGGCATCCGCCCCGCCCCCTATCTCGCCGCGCGCGGGATGAGCTGGCTGCAATGGACCGGCCCCGAGACCCTCGATACCGACACGCTGCGCGACTATCTCGGCGAAAGCCACCGGCTGGTCGCGGCCGGGCTGACGAAGAAGGCGCGCGCCGAGCTGGGCCTGGACGAATGACGCCGCCAGTCTCCACCTGGCTCATCCTCATGGCCGCAGCGACGATCTGGCTTGGCTCGGCCGCGTGGATGTTGTTCCAGGCACCGCGTCCCGTCGAAACGGTTCTGCGCCTGACCGGTGATCCCGGCCTGCGGCGGCGGGTCTTCCTTCCTGTCGGCGCGGTCGGACTGGTGGTGATCGCGATCCAGCTCGTCTCGCCCGGCGCGCGCGATCTGGAGAACGGGCTGAACCTGCTGACCTTCGCCCTCGCCGGCGGGTGTGTCTGGTTGAGCCTGAATGCCTTCCTCACCTGGCGGCCTTCGCCGGCCTATCTCAAGATCCTGCAGGGCTGGGCCCGCGCGCTCCGTCTCATCTTCCGCTGGGTTGTCGCACCGTTCCATATCGGACTTTCAGCCGCGGCCCTCTTCTTCCTCATTCGTTTGCACCCCTTTACCGCCCTCTAGGACACCCCCAATGAACAAGCCCACCACCCAAGCCTCATTCGAGACCCCCAAGGTCACCACCGGGCCATTGCCGGGCTCGCGCCGCGTCTGGACTTCGCCGGTTGCCGCGCCGGGTCTGAAAGTGCCGCATCGCGAGATCGATCTGCATCCGACGGCGAATGAGCCGCCGGTGCGGGTTTACGACACGTCGGGGCCCTATAGCGATCCCAACGCGACGATCGATGTCGAGCATGGCCTGCCGCGCATCCGGCTGGCCTCGATCCTGAAGCGGGGCGGCGTTGAGGAATATGAGGGGCGCCCGGTCACCCCGCTCGATAATGGCGGCGCGACGGGCAAATATCTGGCGCGCGAATTTCCCGGCCTGCACAAGCCGATGCGCGGGGTCGGTGATGCGCCGGTCACCCAGTATGAATTCGCCCGGGCCGGCATCATCACCGACGAGATGATCTATGTCGCCGAGCGCGAAAATCTCGGCCGCAAGACGCCGGTGGCCGGCTTCAAGGAGCGCATGGCCGATGGCGAGAGCTTTGGCGCCTCCATCCCGGAATTCGTGACGCCGGAATTCGTCCGCGACGAGATCGCCCGCGGCCGCGCGATTATTCCGTGCAATATCAATCACACCGAGCTGGAGCCGATGATTATCGGCCGCAATTTCCTCACCAAGATCAATGCCAATATCGGCAATTCCGCTGTCACCTCCTCGGTCGAGGAGGAGGTCGACAAAATGGTCTGGGCGATCCGCTGGGGCGGGGATACGGTGATGGATCTCTCGACGGGGAAGAATATCCACAACACCCGCGAATGGATCCTGCGCAATTCGCCGGTGCCCATTGGCACCGTGCCGATCTACCAGGCGCTGGAGAAGGTGAATGGCGTCGCCGAGGACCTGACCTGGGAAGTGTTCCGCGACACGCTGATCGAACAGGCCGAGCAGGGCGTGGACTATTTCACCATCCATGCCGGCGTGCGCCTGGCCTATGTGCCGATGACCGCCGACCGCGTCACCGGCATCGTCTCGCGCGGCGGCTCGATCATGGCCAAATGGTGCCTGTCGCACCACAAGGAGAGCTTCCTCTACACCCGCTTCGAGGAAATCTGCGACATCATGCGCGCCTATGATGTCTCCTTCTCCCTGGGCGACGGCCTGCGCCCCGGCTCCATCGCCGACGCCAATGACAAGGCCCAGTTCGCCGAGCTGGAAACCCTGGGCGAGCTCACCAAGATCGCCTGGGACAAGGGTTGCCAGGTGATGATCGAGGGCCCGGGCCATGTCGCCATGCACAAGATCAAGGAGAATATGGACAAGCAGCTGGAGTGTTGCCACGAGGCGCCCTTCTACACGCTCGGCCCCCTGACCACCGATATCGCGCCCGGCTATGATCACATCACCAGCGGTATCGGCGCCGCCATGATCGGCTGGTTTGGCTGTGCCATGCTCTGCTATGTCACCCCGAAAGAGCATCTCGGCCTGCCCGACCGCAATGACGTCAAGACCGGCGTCATCACCTACAAGATCGCCGCCCATGCCGGCGACCTCGCCAAGGGCCACCCCGCCTCGAAGATCCGCGACGACGCCCTGTCCCGCGCCCGGTTCGAATTCCGCTGGGAAGACCAGTTCAACCTCGCCCTGGACCCGGAAACCGCCCGCGATTTCCACGACAAGACCCTGCCCAAGGACGCCCACAAGGTCGCCCATTTCTGCTCCATGTGCGGACCCAAGTTCTGCTCGATGGAGATCACGCGCGAGATCCGCGACAAGTTTGGCTCTGCGCGGGCGCCGAATGCTGTCGATGCGGAAGCGGGCATGGCGGAGAAGGCGGCGGAGTTTCGTGAGAAGGGTGGGGAGATTTATCTCTCCGAGAGCGGCGAAGTCAGAGAGCCGATTGATTGACGGGCTGAGGGACTGGCACCTCCGGTGCCTGTCCCGGGGAAGACTCCGTTTTCCCATGGGACGCGTACCAGAGATACACGTCCCTCGTTGAGCCAAGCCAGGGAGGCGATTGATTGATGGAAGAGCACGATCCCTGGCGCCCATATGTGCGCATCGAGTCGGTCGATCCCCGGATGAGCTGGGGCCGTTGGGCCGGCGTGGCCTTGGGGGTCATCATGATCATCGTGCTGATCGTCCTGCCGGTCTGGATGGCGAAGTTTCAGGCCGCGCTTGTGCCCTGCGGCGAGTTGCGCACCGGTCTGGTCGAGCTGTCGGCGCTGCGGATCGATTCCGCTTCGCGCGGTTCAGTCCGCAGAATCTGGACCACGCGCGTCCGCTTTCCCGAGGGCGATAGCGTCACCCTGAGGCAGTCGCTGCCGAATGTACATCGCGGCGACCGCGTCACGCTCCAGGACCTGTGCCATCCGACGGGCGGCAATGTGCTGCGCCAGCGTGTGACGGCGATCGAGCATATCGGTCATTGAGCCGGGCTCGATTGACGCGCTGAGGGGCTGGCACCTTGGGTGCCTGTGCCGGAGAAGACTCCGTTTTCCCATGGGACGCGTACCAGAGGTACACGTCCCTCGCGTAGCTGGCATGGCGGAGAAGGCGGCGGAGTTTCGCGAGAAGGGTGGGGAGATTTATTTGAGCGAGGACGGGAGCGTGAGGGAGGCGATTGATCGATGGGGGCGGAGAGCGTGCGGATTAGAGGCCGAAACTTCCGGGCCAGATCAGAGTGCCCACGTAGGATTGAAGTTCTGTTTCCATCGCTTGGCGGCGGCCCACCTGAACTAAGACCGATTGCTGGCTCTACTTGGCAAATATTCCGTGCAGCTCTTGCTTGCTCACTTTTGGTCCCCATATGTTTCTCGACGTAGCTGGGGGCTGAACAATGCCAAAGCGTTTTCCTTGGAAGAGTAATTTCCGCAAAATCCCGACGTTTGTGCAGAACGCACTTAATGACATTGACGGCGATCTCATCGCCGTTGCCGCGACCAAAAAGATCAAACGTGAGGAACTTGAAGCGGGGCAGTACTGCCACGTTGGATTGAGTATAGACGGCTCCTCCATCATCGCCGCTGGTCCAACTCAACCGCCTGCTGACGCTGGAAAGTGGTCTGAGCGAAACGCGCATGGTTGGGACCGTAAGCGCAAAGATTGGCCGATGGTCCAAAAGACATGGACTTTCGAGTCACCAAACTTTGGGGACGGTGCGCGCAACGGATGGACGATGCACTCACGGACGAAAGACGTCTATCAGCACCAAACTTTCGAGCCGCAGGGCATGACCATCGAAGCAAGTGTGCTGGAAGATAAAGGCGGCGAGCACGTGGTGGTCAAATTCTCTCTCTCGCCCATGCTTAGCCGGGATATGGCCGAATTCGACTTGATGCTGCTTTGGGCGATTAACGTCCTGCAAGAGAATACGGGCGTCACTGGCGTGTTCGCAAGCAACGCCACGCGTGAAGAATACGTTTCAACCGTCACCCTAGACTGGCAGATTTTCCCACCGGGCACCGCTGACGAAGTGGTTGCTCGCTTGCTGGGGTCGGCGTATCCGATGAATGCGCCCGACTTCGAGAAAGGTGTTCGTGATCGGGTGCGATTGTTCGAGGGGTTCGAGCCGAAAGCCTACATCCGCGGTCAGGGGGGCTTTGGCTCGTATTTTGGTGCACAGTTCGCTGACGATTTAGTCGTGTTCGAGAATCTCAAATACGGCAACGCAGTCTATTTGCTGTATCAAGATTGGGACGAAGCGTCGCAACGGTCGCGGCTCGATCTTCTACGTGATCAGGACGCACACTTTGATCGCGTAGTGCATACTGATGGATGGCAAGATAGGCTCACATCGCTTCTGCACGATAAGCTCTTTGAGCGCGGCCTAAGGCGGCGGCGGCGTGGCTATCGATCGAAGCTTCGCGGTCGCTGACTTGTTGAGGGAATCTGGAATGGGAAAAGCGGGGGCACACATCTACTTCTAGCCTCCCCACCCCCCACCAAAACCCCATGCCGAGAGTCCGCCTCAGGGGACAGGCGCGGTCAAGGGCGCCGCAGGCGCCGCTCCGCGGTTTCACCCTTGACCGCGCCTGTCCCCTGAGGCCCTTTGGCTGGCAAGGGGTTTATGGGTTGGCCTCGCCCAGGCGGGCGGCTTTCTGACTCAACCCTGCGGCGCGCGCCTGG
>NZ_JBLWTD010000021.1:0-54130 GCF_048270265.1 Maricaulis sp.
GATGGGCTCCACGCTCCCGGCCGCCGCAAGTGACTGAGCTCACGCCTCCCGTGCGACCGGAACGGGGGGATTATGCGCCAGGTTTGGGGGGCGGGGATAACATCACCAAAATAACGTCATCCCGACGCCAGTCAGGACCTCGATAGACCGGGCTCCGCGCTTGTCATGTCGAGGTCCTGACTTGCGTCAGGATGACGTGGGATAATTGGTAGAGGGCGGGGATAGTTGGGCGAAATACTGCACCCGACATCCACAGCACGAACTTCCCCCGAAGGCGCCGGAATTGGTGACGGCCTCGCGAACGCTCTCGCCGGGAAGGTGACGCGAAGCTGTCCGGTCGAAAGGCAGGCTTCCCCCCGACCGCCGATCCGCGATAGCCTCGTCGTCAAACCGATGACGGAGCGAAATCCCATGACCGAACTGGCGCAGGCGAGAATTCAGGTGGTGCGCGATCATATGCGCCTGGAGTGTGAGCACGACTGGGACGGCGTCATCGCGACCTTCGAGCACCCGCGCTATGAAATGCAGGGCATGGAGACTGTGTTCGACGGCGAGGGGGCCGTGCGTGGCTATTTCGCGACCTCGCGGGCCGCTTTCCCGGACCAGGGCAATGAAATCATAGCCATCGCCGCCGATGGCGACAGCGTGCTGGTTGAGTTCTGGCTGACGGGCACGCATCTCGGGCCGCTCAAACTGCCCACTGGTGAATTGCCACCGACCGGCAAGGCTTTCCGGCTCAAGATGATGGCCAGTTTCGAATTCGCCCCCGGCTCCGACAAGATCGTCTGCGAGCGTCCCTATTTCGACCGGCTTGCCCTGCTGGCGGCGCTTGGTTTCAATCCGGCGTCCTAGAGCGCCTGGGCATTGAGCAGGGCACGGTATTCGCGCACTTTCTGGACATAGCGCACCGGTTCCTGGCCGCGGGCATAGCCATAGCGCAGGCCGCGATAATGCGCCGGGTCTGACAATAGCGGCAGGACCTGGGCGAGGTCCTCCCAGCTGTTCTTGTCGAGCCCCTGGCGTTCGGCCAGGGTGCGGGCGTCATACATGTGACCCATGCCGATATTGTAGGCGGCGAGGGCGAACCAGATGCGGTCTTCGCCGGTCACGCCGGCCGGGACGCGCTGGTACAGGTCTTCCAGATAGGCTGCGCCGCCCCGGATGCTCTGGCGCGGATCGGTGCGGTCCTCGATCCCGACCCTTTCGGCGGTCGAGAGGGTCAGCATCATCAGGCCGCGCACGCCGGTATCGCTGACGGCATCGGGGTCCCAGTGCGATTCCTGATAGGCCTGGGCAGCGAGCAGGTCCCAGTCGAAGGAGGTCTGCTCGGCGGCGGCTTCGAACCAGTGTTCGTAGCGCGGTAGCCGCGTCTCGACCCGGTCGACGAAGCTGGAAACATCGACATAGTTGAAATCGCCAAACTGGCCGAACCAGGTCTCGTCCAGCCGCTCCAGAAGATCGCCTTCATGGATCTGGCTGAACCAGGCCGTCAGTGCATCGCCGAGCCCTTCGATCTGGCCCGAATAGGCCCAGGCGAGTTGCTCCTCGCCGCTCAGATCCATCGCGACCACCAGGTCCGGGTGGCGGCGGCGGGCGAAATCCGCGAGATGCGAATCGGCGATGGTGCAGTCGAACTCACCGGCATCGACGGCCTCGAGCAGCGGCATGGCCGATCCGGCTTCGCGTTCGGTCCAGTGCAGCGGTTCGCGGCGGGCAGGCAGGGCTTGCAATGTCTCCAGATAGCTCGACCCGGCGAGCACAACCAGGCTTGCCCGGCCCAGCTGCGCCAGGGAGGTCGGGGCGGGGCCGCCATTATGGCAGACGAGTTGCTCGGTCACGGTCTTGTAGGCCGGGCCGAACGAGATGTGCGCCTCACGCGCCGCGGTCACGGTCAGCCCTGCGGCCGCGATATCGCCCTCGCCATTGGCCAGAGCGTCGGTGAGGGCGGTGATCGAGGGGCGCGTCTCGAATCGTGGCTCGACCCCGAGATGGGCGGCGAAGGCGCGTACAAGATCGACCTCATAGCCGCCGGGGCCGTCCTCGCCAGGCAGATAGCTGGTCGGACCTTCCAGGGTCAGCACGGTGAGGGTGCCGCGCGCCTGGATCGCCTCCACCGACCCGGGCCCGCCCGGGGCCGTTTGCGGGCTGCAGGCGGCCAGGACAAGGGCAATCGCGATGGCGCTCAGTCCGGCAACTGTTTTCATGGCCTCAAAGATAGGCACTCCCCCGGCACCCGCCAAGCCGCTTCCCCGCGGATCGCTTTTCGTTCCGTTTTGTTAACCATAAATGTTCCACTTGTGTTCCGGAACAAAACTGGTACGTTGTGTCTCGGTTGCCCGTGACCGAGGGGCGTGAAATAAGGGAATATCGATATGAGCAAGGGCGCGATTCGACTCGTGAACGATTCAGGCATGGACAAGAAAAAAGCGATCGAGGCTGCACTCAGCCAGATCGACAAGGCCTTCGGCAAGGGCTCGGTCATGAAGCTCGGCGCCAAGCCGGCGATGGAGATCGAGGCAATCTCATCCGGCTCGCTCGGGCTGGATATTGCACTTGGCATTGGCGGTCTGCCCAAGGGCCGGATCATCGAGATCTACGGTCCGGAAAGCTCGGGCAAGACGACGCTGGCGCTGCACACGATCGCCGAGGGGCAAAAGCTCGGCGGTGTCTGCGCCTTCATCGATGCCGAGCACGCGCTTGACCCGGTCTATGCCGGCAAGCTCGGCGTTGATGTCGCCGAACTCCTGGTCTCGCAGCCCGATACCGGTGAGCAGGCGCTCGAGATTGCCGATACGCTGGTGCGGTCCGGTGCCGTCGATGTGCTGGTGATCGATTCGGTCGCCGCCCTGACGCCGCGCGCCGAGCTTGAAGGCGAGATGGGCGACAGCCTGCCCGGTCTCCAGGCCCGACTGATGAGCCAGGCGCTGCGCAAGCTGACCGGTTCGATCTCGAAGTCGAAATGCATGGTGATCTTCATCAACCAGATCCGCATGAAGATCGGCGTCATGTTCGGCAGCCCGGAAACCACCACCGGCGGCAATGCGCTGAAATTCTATTCCTCGGTCCGTCTCGACATCCGCCGCATCGGCGCGATCAAGGATCGCGACGAGGTGATCGGCAACCAGACCCGCGTCAAGGTCGTCAAGAACAAGGTGGCGCCGCCCTTCCGCGAGGTCGAGTTCGACATTCTTTATGGCGAAGGCATCTCGAAAATGGGTGAGCTGATCGATCTTGGCGTCAAGGGCGACATTATCGAGAAGTCCGGCTCCTGGTATTCCTATAATTCGGAACGCATCGGCCAGGGCCGCGAGAATGCCCGCAAATTCATGCTCGACAATCCGGCCATGGCCAAGGAAATCGAGACCCGCGTCCGCGCCAATGCCGGCCTGATCGCCGATGTCCTGCTCGTGGGCAAGGATCTGGAAGACGAGAAGGCCGCTGCCAGCTAGGCAGGTCTGCCCGGCCGGTGCCTTGACGCAGCGGCCGGGTGCCTCCCAATAATCCTTAATCCTTTGATGGCAGGGTGTTTGTATCGGCGCCTGAATGGCTGGGTCCCTGAAGAGGGGCCGGGCCATTTTCGCGTCAGGGCATCTGTTTTGAGGGGATAGTCATGGCTGTTGGAATGTCGGTCGATCTGGATCGCGAAATCCGGATATTCGTCTTCAGCGATGTCGTGACTCCGACCGACTTCGACTTTGTCGCCCGGCTCTACTCTGACCGCGACCATTACCGTTTCAGCGACCGCGAGATCGTCTTCTTCACGCCCGATGTGTCGATGGCAAAGATAGACACCGAGGATATCGGGGGGCTGGCGGACAGCTATTTCGAGGCCCTGCGGGCGCGCAATGACACCAAGCCCGACCGCTCGATCTGGGTGCTGCCCGACCATGTGCGCAATGATGCGCGGCTCTGGAGGGAATTCACCCGCGAGCCGGAAAACCACCACAAGTCACGCGAATATGTGCAAACGCTTGAAGACGCCATGCAGGCCTATGGCCTGCCGGAGGCCTGGCTTGAGGATCTCAAACAGGGCCGCGGCTGCCGCAATTTCGGCCAGCTCGCCGTGCTTCGCAATCCAGGCCCGGCGGCCTGATCGAGGGCGTCGAAACGGCGCCATCTGAAGCGCGCGCCTTGCACAGGCTGGCGCGTTTCCATATCTCCTGAAAACTGGTAACGCAGCGGCTCCGGCCAGGCGCCGCAAATCGATACGATACAGGATGATATAATGGCCAGCTTGCGCGATATCCGGGCGACTTTTCTCGACTACTTCGGTCGCAATGGCCATGAGGTCGTCCCCTCCAGCCCGCTGGTGCCGCAGGACGACCCGACCCTGCTCTTCGTGAATGCGGGCATGGTGCCGTTCAAGAACGTCTTCACCGGCAAGGAAAAGCGCCCCTATACGCGCGCGACCTCATCGCAGAAATGCGTGCGGGCCGGTGGCAAGCACAATGATCTCGACAATGTCGGCTATACGGCGCGTCACCACACTTTCTTTGAAATGCTTGGGAATTTCTCCTTCGGCGACTATTTCAAGGAACAGGCCATCCATCACGCCTGGCAGCTGGTCACCCGGGAATACGGCCTGAGCGCCGACCGGCTTCTGGTCACGGTCTATTCGGAAGATGACGAGGCGCGTGCGCTGTGGCGCAAGATCGCCGGTCTTTCCGACGACCGCATCATCTCGATTTCCACCTCGGACAATTTCTGGTCGATGGGCGATACCGGCCCGTGCGGTCCGTGCTCGGAAATCTTCTTTGATCATGGTGCCGACATCCCCGGCGGCCCTCCCGGTTCGCCGGACGAGGACGGCGACCGGTTCATCGAGATCTGGAATCTCGTCTTCATGCAGTATGAGCAGCTCTCCCCGGAAGATCGCGTCAACCTGCCCAAGCCCTCGATCGATACCGGCATGGGCCTGGAACGCATCGCGGCGATCCTGCAGGGCAAGCACAATAATTACGAGATCGACCTGTTCGCCAATCTGATACGCGCCGGCGAGAGCGTGCTCGGCGTCAAGGCCGAGGGCACGGCGCTGGCCAGCCACCGGGTGATTGCCGACCATCTGCGCTCGACCTGTTTCCTGATGGCCGATGGCGTTACCCCGTCCAATGAGGGCCGCGGCTATGTGCTGCGCCGCATCATGCGCCGCGCCATGCGTCATGCGCACCTGCTCGGCGCGACCGAGCCGGTGATGTGGAAACTGGTGGAGGCGCTGAAGATCGAGATGGGCGAGGCCTATCCCGAGCTGGTGCGGGCCCAGCCCATGCTCGAGGACACGCTGCGCATCGAGGAGGAGCGTTTCCAGACCACGCTCGGCCGCGGTCTCGGCCTGCTCGAGGACGCCACGGCCGGTCTGCCGGCCGGTGCCGTTCTGCCGGGCGATACCGCTTTCAAGCTCTACGACACCTATGGCTTTCCGCTGGACCTGACCCAGGATGCCCTGCGCGCCAAGGGCATGACGGTCGACGAGGCCGGGTTCGAGACGGCGATGGACAAGCAGCGCAGCGATGCGCGCGCCAGCAAATTTTCCTCCGGCCAGGCGGCGCCCGCCGAGGTCTGGTTTGCCGTGCGCGACAAGGCCGGTGCCACGAACTTCCTCGGCTATGACGGGCTTGAGGCCCGCGGCAAGCTGGTCGCCATCATCGCCGATGCGCGCGAAGCCAAGGCCCTGGGCACCGGGCAGGGCGGCGAGCTGGTGTTTGACGCGACTTCCTTTTACGGCGAGTCCGGCGGTCAGGCGGGCGATAGCGGTCTGGTCGAGTTCGAGAATGGCGCCATCTTCCGCGTCACTGACACGCAAAAACGTGGCGGCGACATGCATGCGCATATCGGCGTGCTGGAGCGCGGCGAGATCACGCTCGGCGACCTGGGCGTGCTCCGGGTCGATGCCGCCCGCCGCAATACAACGCGGGCCAATCACTCCGCGACCCACCTCTTGCATGCCGCCCTGCGCGATGTGCTCGGGCCGCAGGTCTCCCAGAAGGGCTCCTATGTCGGCCCCGACCGGCTGCGTTTCGATTTCAGCCAGAACAAGCCGATCAGTGCCGCCGACCTTGCTGCGGTCGAGGCGCAGGTGAATGCGGTGATCCGCCAGAACCTCGCCGTGTCGACACGCGAGATGACGCCCGATACCGCCATCGAGGCCGGGGCTCTGGCCCTGTTCGGCGAGAAGTATGGCGACACGGTGCGTGTGCTGACGATGGGTCAGGCGCTGGACGGTGGCGACAAGCCCTATTCGGTCGAGCTGTGCGGCGGCACCCATGTGTCGCGCACCGGTGATATCGCCCTGTTCAAGATCGTGGCGGAAAGCTCGGTCGCGTCGGGCGTGCGCCGGATCGAGGCGTTGACGGGTGAGGCGGCACGTCTGTTCATGGAAGAGCAGATCGGTTTCGGCCGCGCCGCTGCCGATGCGCTCAAGACGCCGCCGGCGGAATTGCCGGCACGCGTTGCCAGCCTGATCGACGAGCGCAAGAAGCTCGAGCGCCAGCTCGCGGAAGCCAAGAAGCAGCTGGCGATGGGCGGCGGGGCTGCCGGTGCGCCGGCCGGACCGGAAGAGATCGCGGGCATCAAGTTTATTGGCCGCGTCGTCGAAGGCGTCGGTGGCAAGGACCTGCGCGGTCTGATCGATGAAGCCAAGACCCAGATGGGTTCCGGCATTGCTGCCTTTATCTCCAACAATGAGGGCAAGGCGGCCCTCGCTGTCGGCGTTACCGAAGACCTGGCCGATCGCTTCTCGGCGGTCGAACTGGTGCGCGCCGGTGCCGGCCCGGTGGGCGGCAAGGGCGGCGGTGGCCGCGCTGACTTCGCCCAAGCGGGCGGCCCCGATGGCGCCGCAGCCCAGGCCGGGCTGGACGCGATCCGCGCCGCGCTGGGCGCCTGATGGCCCGGGCTGCGCGTACGGCACCCGGTACCGAGGTGCAATTGCTCGGCGACAAGGCCGCAGCCCGTGCCGTCGCCACTGCACGGGCGCGGTTCAATACTGCCCTGGCCGACCGCGACATGGCGGTGATCGCGGAAACCCTGTCCGATGCCGTCACTCTGGTGCCCGGCGATGATGCGGTCTTGATCACCGGACGCGAGGCGCAGCTGGAGGCCTGGCAGTCCATCTTCACCAATATGCCCGATGTCAGCTATGTGCGCTCACCGGCGCGCATCGAGATCGGCGAGGACGGCGAGCTGGCCGGGGAGACCGGCCGCTGGCGCGGAGCCTGGTCGAGTGAAGGGTTTTCGATCCGCTATAGCGGCCGCTATTTCGCCAAATGGCGCTTTGACGGCGTGCGCTGGCTCATCGAGGCGGAAATTTTCGTGACGCTGAAACGCCAGGGCTGAGACGGCGCACTAGGCGCCGCGCGGGCTCGCCAGCCAGGCGCGCGCTTCACGTTCGGTGGGGAAATAGCGCTCGATGCTCGCGCGTTCGCTGTCCGATTTCATCTCGTAATAGGTCAGCAGGCCGGCAGCCATTTCATCGGTGCAGACGATCCCCGCACGCTTGCGCAGGCCGTCGGCACGGGGTGTGTCGAGCGTGGCGAAGCTCTCGATCAGGGCACTGGCGTCGTCGGGCGTGACGTCCGACAGGCTGGCGTCGACGAAAATGGTCAGGAAGTCATACTCGTTGGACCAGGCCGGATCGGCGCGTGCTGCGAGCACGGCCTCGAGCATGGCATCAACGGTCAGCCGGCCGCTCATCGTCCAGACGCAAAGCTGGTCAGCGGGGGAAAACTCGTACGAAACGGCCATCGGCGCTCCAGCCCGCCGAACCCGGCGGTAGTTTCCTGAATTTCATATGCTTTCCCGCGCCGGACGAACCCGCCTTGTGCAGGCGGTGCTCGTCCGGTGAGCGGTCAAGCGTCCTGTGGTCAGGCCATTGCCGCCTGGAAGCGTTCATCGACCTTGTCGAGGAAGCCCTGGGTGGTGAGCCAGCCCTGGTGATCGCCGACCAGCAGTGCCAGATCCTTGGTCATGAAGCCGGCTTCCACCGTCTTGATGATGGTGTCTTCCAGCTTGGCGGCAAAGTCCATCAGCGCCTGGTTGTCGTCCATGCGACCGCGATGCGACAGGCCCTGGGTCCAGGCGAAGATCGAGGCGATCGGATTGGTCGAGGTCTGCTCGCCGCGCTGATGCTGGCGATAGTGGCGCGTCACGGTGCCGTGGGCGGCCTCGGCCTCGACGACCGAGCCATCGGGCGACATCAGCACCGAGGTCATCAGACCCAGCGAGCCAAAGCCCTGGGCGACGGTGTCGGACTGGACATCACCATCGTAATTCTTGCACGCCCAGACGAAGCCGCCGGACCATTTCATCGCCGCGGCGACCATGTCGTCGATCAGGCGGTGCTCGTAGGAAATGCCCTTGGCCGCGAAGGCGTCCTTGAACTCGGCATCATAGATTTCCTGGAACAGGTCCTTGAAGCGGCCATCATAGGCTTTCAGGATCGTGTTCTTGGTCGACAGATAGACCGGCCAGCCGCGGCGCAGGCCATAATTCAGGCTGGCGCGGGCGAAATCACGGATCGAGTCGTCCAGATTGTACATGCCCATCGCAACGCCGGCGCTCGGGAAGTCGAACACTTCGCGCTGGATCGGCTCGGAGCCGTCCGAAGGCTGGAAGGTCATGGTCAGCTTGCCGGCGGAGGGGACCAGGAAATCGGTCGCCTTGTACTGGTCACCGAAGGCATGACGGCCGATGACGATGGGCTGGGTCCAGCCGGGTACCAGGCGCGGCACGTTGGAGATGACGATCGGCTCGCGGAAGACAACGCCGCCAAGGATGTTGCGGATCGTGCCATTGGGCGAACGCCACATTTTCTTGAGGCCGAATTCCTCGACGCGGGCTTCGTCCGGCGTGATCGTGGCGCACTTGATGCCAACGCCGTATTTCTTGATCGCCTCGGCCGAGTCGACGGTGATCTGGTCATTGGTCTCGTCGCGCTTTTCGATCGAGAGGTCGTAATATTTCAGATCAATGTCGAGATAGGGCAGGATCAGCTTGTCCTTGATCAGCTGCCAGATGATGCGGGTCATCTCATCGCCGTCGAGTTCGACGACAGGGGTATCGACTTTGATCTTCGCCATGGTGTGGTGCTTTCTTTTCGGACGGGTGGGTAAGGCGCTAGGTATGGCCCTGTACTCTGATTTGCGCGCTCTCTAGCATTGGCGCGCCGCTAGGTGAAGGCCCCGATCCATGACCCGACAGACCGCGACACCTTCCTTCGTACTCGTTCACCCGCAACTGGGCGAGAATATCGGTGCCGCCGCGCGCGTGATGGCGAATTTCGGCCTGTCCGATCTGGTGCTGGTGGCGCCGCGTGATGAGTGGCCCAATCCCAAGGCGGTCTCGATGGCGGTTGGCTCGCCGGTGCTGGACAGCGCCCGGCTGGCCGATGACCTGACGGCAGGCATTGGCGGTTTCACAAGGCTCTATGCCACGACGGCCCGGCCGCGCGGGATGGAGAAGCCGGTCATGACGGCGCGCGAGGGCATGGCCGATGCCCGCGCCGCCATCGCGGCAGGCGAGAAGGTGGGCATCCTGTTCGGCGGCGAAAAGGGCGGTCTGCTCAATGATGCCGTCGCGATGGCCGACGTCATCATCACCCTGCCGGTGGATCGCAGCTTCTCCTCGCTCAATCTCGGCCAGGCCGTCGGCATTCTTGCCTATGAGTGGATGGCCGAGGAGGGCGCACCGGCCGTGTTCGATCCGGTTTCCGATGTGGCCTCGCGCTTCGACCTCGAGGGCATGTTCGATCATTTCGAGAGCGAGCTGGAACGTGCCGGCTTCTTCTACCCGCCCGACAAGACGCCGCTGATGGTGCAGAACCTGCGCGCCGCCTTCGTGCGTGGCCGCTGGACCACCCAGGAAGTGCGCACCTTCCGCGGCTGTGTGAAGGCCCTGGCGCACGGGCGCGGCAAGGCGCGGACCATCCGTGACTCCTGAAACGCCGATTGCCCGGCTTCGCAATCTCGGGCCGAAAATGGCCCAATGGCTGGACGGTATCGGGATCCACACCCGTGCAGACCTCAGCCGGGCAGGGGCTGTCGATGCGTGGATCCGGTTGAAGGCCGTAGGGCAGGGACGGGTCTCCCTGCTGGCGCTCTACGCCATGCAGGCGGCCTTGATGGATGTGGACTGGCGTGAATTGCCCGACGAATTGAAGGCTGCGCTCCGCGAGGCGGTCGAAGACCCGGCCTAGCGGCCGCCGGATGGCCCGGTGCTCGAGGCCTGTTGCTCAATGCGCTGCACGGCCCGTTCCAGCTCGACATGATCGGTGCGGGTCAGGAAGACGCGCGGACCGGCCTCCGGTGCCGGCGGGTCCGCATCGAAGGCGTCGAAGGCTTGCGCTGCGTGCTCTTCCCAGGGCGTGTTCGATTGCAGCCAGCTTGCGCGACCCGTCTGCAAGGCGTCCAGATCAGCCTCCAGATTCTCTGGCGTGAGTGGTCGCCCGAAGCCTTCGCCGACCTGTGCCGGATCGCTGTGTCCGGCAAGCCGGTCCAGGATCGCCTGTCCCAGGGCCGGGCGGTAATGCGAGGGCACATAATACCAGGGATTGGGCGCCGAGCCGTCGGCGGCGGGCGGGGCGCTCTGTGCCGGAGCGGAGAAGCCGCCGAAATCCCAGGCCTGCAGGGCCGGGCCGTCGAAACAGGCCTGGCTGGCGGTGGCCATCTCGCCGCGGGAGGCGAGCTGGGCAACGATATCGCGGCGCAGGGCGATCTCGGCCGGGCCGGCGCCGGCGCGCTGGCGCGCTTCCTCATACCAGGCATGGACCGGGTGAATGAAGACCACGACCTGCTTGCCCGAAGCGAGCAGGGCATCAATGCCTCGGAACAGGAAGGCGAGGCGTTCCGGATCGTATTCATAGGAGGCGTAATAGCGATAGCGCTTGGCCAGCTCTTCCTCGAAACGCGCCGGCAGGCGGTCCTCGTCATAGGCGTGCTCCCAGCGCTCATCCGAGCCGCCGGTGCGATTGTCGTCGACGGTTTGCAGGGCGCGGGCAAAGGCGCTCGGCGACAGCGCCATCTTCGCCAGGGCAGCGATTTGCGAGCCGCCGGCCATGGGCGTGATCCAGTAGGTCGCCTGGGTATTGGTGTCGGTCGAGAATTCGCGCAGATCGACGCCGACCACGACGCAATTGATCGCCTCATTGCGCGCCGCCAGGGCGCTGGCACGGGCCAGTTCAAACGCCGAAGTGCCGGCCATGGCGAGGTTTTCATAGCCGCCGGGCCAGTCGGGCAGATCGCGCGGGAAGCCGTCCATCACCCGCGAACTGCCCAGGGTGATCGTGCCGGCCTCGCTGGTCAGCAGGCGATGGCCGACATGGACCCGGTAGCCATCCTCATGTGCCCGCGTGCGGCGCGCATTGACGCCCTCGATGGAAATCCAGGGCGCGATCTCATAGGGATCGACCACCAGGGTGAAGCCGCCAAAGCCGATCAGCCAGGCGACGAGCACCGCCGCGAAGAAGCGCGTATAGCGGGCCAGACGCTTGCCAGCATCGGCACTGGGGGCATCAGAAGCGGTAATAGATGAACTCCGCCACGGTCCAGGAGTTGATGATGGCGATGAAGAGCAGGCTGGCGATCAGGACCGCGCTGGTGGTGCTGGCTGACCAGCGCCAGCCCTTTTGCAGGCGGTTTTCCTGGCCGGCGAGGGTGCGCGGATCGAGATAGCGCGAGACCACCGAGATCGTGTCGGGCAGGGCCCAGATGATGGCCAGGCTGACGACAATCGCGATGAAGGGCTCGTCGCCGACATTCTCGCCCAGCCCGTTGAGCCCCGCCATGCCGGACAGCATGGCATTGGCGGCGTCAAAACTGTCGGCGCGGAAGAAGACCCAGGCAAAGGTGACGAAGGCGAAGGTGAACATCGGCGCGAGGAATTTCAGCGGTTTCGGGAAGAGCCCGTTCGGGAATTTGCTGTCGATCCAGTGACACCAGGCCAGACCCAGCCCGTGCAGCCCGCCCCAGACGACGAAGGTCCAGGCGGCGCCATGCCAGAGGCCGCCAAGCAGCATGACGATGAAGAGATTGGCCCAGCGCCGGTACTCGCCATGGCGATTGCCGCCGAGGGGAATGTAGAGATAGTCGCGCAGGAAACGCGACAGGGTGATGTGCCAGCGGCGCCAGAAATCGACGATGGAGGTGGCGCGATAGGGCGCGTTGAAATTGGCCGGGATGTGAAAGCCGAACATCCGTGCCAGGCCGAGGGCCATGTCGGAATAGCCGGAGAAATCGAAGAAGATCTGGAAGGCATAGCACAGCGCCGAGGTCCAGGCCGCCAGTGCGCCGACCTCGCCGCCATGGGCGGCAATGTCGAACCCGCTCGAGGCGAAGGGCTCCAGATTGTCGGCCAGCAGGACTTTCTTGGCCAGGCCGAGGGCGAAGATGGTGAAGCCGATGCCGAGATTGTCGGAGAGCACGTCCTTGCGCTTGGCATCGTCGAACTGGTCGGCGATCTCCTGGTGGCGGATGATCGGGCCGGCAATCAGTTGCGGGAAGAAGGAGACGAAGAGGGCATGCTTCACCAGCGTGCCCGGATTGGCGTGATTGCGCGCGACATCGACCAGATAGCTGATCTGCTGGAAGGTGAAGAAGGAAATCGCCAGCGGCAGCGCCAGATGCGCCAGCGGCAGGTCGAGCCCGGTGACGGCATTGGTGTTGGCGACGAAGAAGTCAGCGTATTTATAGACGCCGATCAGGGCGAGGTTGAACACGATGCCGATCGCCAGCCAGGGCTGGGAGCCGCGCTGGCGGATGGCCATGCCGAAAGCGTGGTTGATGATGATCGAGCTGAGCAGCAATGCCAGATAGCTCGCATTCCACCAGCCATAGAAGACCAGTGAGGCCAGCGTCAGCAGGGCCAGGGCTGCCTGGTGACCGGCATAGCGCCGGGCGGTGTAATAGATCACCAGCGTTACAGGCAGGAAGACAAACAGGAATTGGATCGAATTGAATAGCAAGGCCGGCTCCCCCACGGGCTGGTCATGGTGTGCCGCATTTGTGGCGATGGGGGAAGAGCGTTTGGCTGAAGACCGCCGTCAGGGGGTGATGGCGGCAATTTCGTCCATCAGGGCAAAGGCAAAGTCCGGCGCTTCAAAACTCTTCCCGTTCGCCTGGACCGCGATCGTGATGCCGCTCTGTGAGTCGTAGACAACGGCGGAGCGATAACCGCCGAAATCACCGCCGTGGGCGATGCGGAACGCGCCATCCTCATAGGTGCGCACGTAAAGGCCCAATCCATAGCTGGAGCCACGCTCCGCATCGACGACAAAGGCGTTGGCGCGCATCTGTGCGCCGGGCCCGGACAATTCACCCGAGCCGAGCGCTGAATAGAGCTGTGCGAGATCGCCCGGCGTGGTCACCAGTCCACCGGCCGCCCATTCATGGTCGAGATTGTGATTGAGGCGGTGATTGCGGGCGGTGGCGGAAAGCCCGAACACCCCCCTGACATGGCCGCTGGCCAGTCGATCATGATCGCGGCCGGAGAGCACTTGCGTATCGGTCAGGCCCAGCGGTTCGATCACGCGCTCGCGAACCAGTGAATGATAATCTTGCCCGGTCGCGGCTTCCAGGATCAGGCCGACGAGGATGTAGTGGGTGTCGGAATAGGAAAAGGCGGTTCCCGGCGTATTGATCGGCTCTTCATCGGCGACGAAGCCGACAAGTACCGCCGGGGTATAGCCGCGTTCACCGCGCATGAAACCGGAGAGAAAGAAGCCCGGATCCTCAAGATAATCCGGTACGCCAGCAGTGTGATTGAGCAGCATGCGCAGGGTGATCGCGTCGGCATTGCGCAAATCGGGCCAGAAGGTCTGGCCGGAAAGCCAGGTCGAGATCGGGGCGTCGAGATCGATCACGCCTTCACTGGCCAGTTCTGTGGCAATGAGACCCGTCACGGTCTTGCCAACACTGCCGGACAGGAAGCGGGTGTCACGTCCGATGGTTTCGCGTGAAATCCGGTCGGCGACCCCCACTGAAGCATCAATCTGATGTCCGCCGGGCAGCAGGACCGCAACGGATATTCCCGGAGCGGGGTCGCGGTTGATCGCGGTGGCAGCCCGGCTGAAGGTGGCTTCCGCGATCCGGGCGAGATAGGCGCTGTCCTGTGCGCCTGCGCCGCCAGGCCAGGCGAAAAACAGCGAGAACAGGGCAGCGGCGGCAAGCAGGGGTCTGGACATGCAATTTTCCTAGTCAAGGTTGCGCTTGCCGTCAAACGGCCTCCTGCACCGCTTGTCATTCCTCCCGCCGCCCACAGCCATTGACATTCGCCCCCACACGTCTAGAACCCCTTTTCCCTCGCCGGAGCCTTGCTCTGTGTGGATCAACCCCAACGGGACGATGCGTGGACCGCCGTTTAGATCGTGAGCCTTGAGGGAGGTTCACCGGGCCGCATCGAAAAGAGAGAACATGTCAAAACGTCATAGCCAGAAGTATAAAATTGACCGCCGTATGGGTGAAAACCTTTGGGGCCGTCCTAAATCTCCTGTCAATTCACGTTCTTACGGTCCTGGCCAGCATGGTCAGCGTCGCAAGAGCAAGGTCTCCGATTTCGGCCTCCAGCTGCGCGCCAAGCAGAAGCTGAAAGGCTATTACGGCAATATCACCGAGAAGCAGTTCCGCCGCACCTTTGACGAAGCTTCGCGTCGCAAGGGCAATGCTGCCGAGAACCTGATCGGTCTGCTGGAATCGCGTCTCGATGCGCTGGTCTATCGCGCCAAGTTCGTCCCGACCGTGTTCGCCGCGCGTCAGTTCGTCAATCACGGCCACGTCCTGGTCAATGGCAAGCGCGTCAATATCGCGTCTTACCGTTGCAAGGTTGGCGATGTGGTTGAAGTTCGCGAACGTTCGCGTTCGATGGCCCTGGTGCTCGAAGCACTGGAAAGTGCCGAACGCGATATTCCGGATTATATCGATCTCGACGCGAAAGCGATGAAGGTCACCTTCGTGCGCATCCCTGAATTCGCCGAAGTGCCGTATCCGGTACAGATGGAACCAAGCCTCGTGGTCGAGTTCTACTCCTCCTAAGCGACGCCAGTATCCAGATACGAAAAGGCCGTCCGGTTATGCCGGGCGGCCTTTTTGCTGTGCCATTGTCACGGGCCGTGCGGCCAGCATCATCGCGTTGATCTGGCCTTCATTTTGCGACTTATGAACAAAGTGTTTCAGTTTGGGTCTGGAGCCGCCGGCTGCTCGGTGCAGTGCCGGCACGTCCTTGGGGGGATAGACCATGCGTCTGCGTTTTCTGGCGGTTTTCGGTGCCGCGATGTCCTGTATTGCCTGTTCGACCACTCCGGCGCCCGAGCCGGATGCGCGCCCGGGCCTGCTCGCCTCGCTGCCATCAATGCCGTCGCTCCCGACCATTCACATGCCGGACGTCAATCTGGCCAATCTCCACCTGCCGGGCACCAATCGTCAGGCGCCGCAGGTCGATCCCGATCTTGAACCGGTGGTCTACTGGCGTGTGATTGATGACGACATCCTGGTGGTGCATGCCGATACTCATGGCTGTACCGTGCGCTCGGACTTCACGGTCGATGTCGAGCAGTATCACCGCGATATCTACACCGTGCGACTGGTGCGGACCCAGCCGGACCGTTGCGGGCAGACTCTGCCCTGGGGTGCCCAGCTCGGCTTCGGTTTCGAGGAATTGGGGGTGCCGATCGGCGGGCGCGTGATCGTGCTCAATCCGATCGATCAGCGGGCCTGGGACTGGAATGAGCCCGGGCGCCAGGATCTGGCTCAGCGCTAGGCCGACGCCGCCTGCAGCTGCTCGACCCGGACCTTGCCGGGATAGAAGGCCAGCCGGTCCTTGATCGCCGCGATATGGGCGAAGGGGCTTTCATAGCTCCACACCGCATTCTCGAGCAGGGATCCGTCCTTGAGTCGGATATGGAAATAGCTGGCCTTGCCCTTGTAGGGAGACCAGCTGGTCTGCTTGGAGCGTTGCAGGAAGCGCGGGGCGATATCGCTGCGCCGGACGTAGAGGACGGGCGGGTAAGTGTGTTCCCGCAACTCCAGAGCCTCCGCCCCGCCGGCAAGCTGCTCCTCGCCGACGCTGATGCGGACCTGATGATCGATCTCACGCAATTCCAGCGGATGGTCGATGCCGGGCTGCAGGATGGGGCGGTCCGGAGTTTCTGTCATGGCGGCCCTTTCCGGTCAGGCGCTTTCAAGCACACCCTTGTCCTTGAGATAGGTCTGGAGTTCACCCGTCTCGAACATTTCCTTGATGATGTCGCAACCGCCGACGAATTCGCCCTTCACATAGAGCTGGGGAATGGTCGGCCAGTTGGAGAAATCCTTGATGCCCTGACGGATGTCGGCATCCTCGAGCACATTGACGCTTTCGAAATCGACCTGGAGATGGTCGAGCACGCGTGCGACCACCGAGGAGAAACCGCACTGCGGGAAAACCGGCGTGCCCTTCATGAACAGCACGATGTCGTTATTCTCGACAGTGGCCTTGATGGCGTCGTGGGCATTGGTGGACATCATGGTGCTCCTGGTAAATCCGTACCGGAGAGCTGGGGGTTCCCGGCTCCCGCTGCAAGCCCCGCCTGCCGCGCATTGGCAGCGAGATTGGCGGATCGCGTTGTCAGGCATACTACCGCATCCACCCCGGTCTGAGCGAGTGCCCATTTCAGCGCACCCCCGGGTGGCGCAGTGGTGCGCTGGGTCTTTGTCCCGGTCAGGGCGTGTTTGGCGGCGCGGGCGAGATACCACAGGTCTGCGCGCGAGGCGGGAAGGCGCAGGCCCGGGGCCGTGGAGGCGCTGATTGCCTCGATACCGATCACGCGCAGCCCGGCCTCGGCGGCGCGTGCGAGACGGGCGAGGGCGGCGGCATCGAGACCGGCATGGACCGGCGCCATCATCACATCAAACACGCCCAGATCTATTGCCGCATCAAGCTCCGGCCCGCGGCCACAGACGCCAATCTGGCGGATCATGCCGCGATCGCGCAGGGCGTCGAGGCGGCGGATGAGCCGGTCCGACATGTCCGCGGCGGACGGGCCGTGCAGCAAGAGGAGGTCGACATAGGGTGTGCCGAGGCGTTCCAGCGAACCGCGCACCGACATTTCGACACCGCCGGCGGAGAAGTCGCGATGGCGGTCGATATCAATGCCGGCCTTGGTGGTGATGAACAGGCTGTCGCGCTTGCGTCCGCGCAGGGCCTCGCCAAGGCGCCGCTCGCCTTCGCCGCGCCCGTAGGCCGGGCCGGTATCGAACAGGGTAATTCCGAGATCGATCGCCTCGGCGATCAGGCGCTGCGTGCCGCGCCGCGAAACGGCGAGCGAGGCATGCGGCCCGGTGACACCGAAACCGAGGCGGGAGAATGGAGCCGGATCACTCATGCCTCAGGCGTCAGGGGTGCGGGTTTCCAGCGCCAGGGCGTGCAGCTCATTGCCCATTTTCGAGCCGAGCGTCGCATAGACCATCTGATGCTGGGCGACGCGCAGCTTGCCGCGAAAGGCCTCGCTGGTGACGGTGGCTTTCCAGTGATCATTGTCGCCGGCCAGATCCTCCAGCTCGATGACCGCGTCCGGCAGGCCGGCCTTGATGTGGGCGATGATCTCTTCAGCGGGCATCGGCATGGTCGGATATCCTGGTGTTGCGGTGATCACGAAATCTTGTGGGCCCTGGTGTCAAAGCGTGACCGTCCGGGGCGTGCGGAGCGGTGTTCAAAGCCCTGCATCCGGCTCATACAGGAGCGCACGCCATTCGTCACCTTTGCCAGGAGATGTCCATGACAGGATCGTCCGCACGCCGCCGCCCGGCCAGCATCATGCCGGCCCTGTTTGCATTCCTGTTGCTGGTACTGCCGGCCGGCGCCGCGCATGCCGGCGAACAATATACGGACCGCCAGGGGCGGGCCCTCAACGGCTATGATGCAGTCAGCTATTTCAGCGAGACCGGGCCCGTGCGCGGGCTCGAGACGATCACCACCGAATACAATGGCGCCAGCTGGTGGTTTGCAAGCGAGGCGAACCGGGCGGCCTTCATTGCGGAACCGGCGCGCTATGCCCCGGCCTATGACGGGCATTGCGCCTATGCGCTGGCCCATGGGCGCAAGGTGCGCAGCGATCCGCAGGCCTGGCAGATCGTGGACGGGCGGCTCTATCTGAATTTCTCCACCGCGATCCATCAACGCTGGCAGGCGGATATTCCCGGCTATCTGCAGCAATCGGAGGCGAACTGGCCCACGGTCGAGCCGGAAGCCGCGGCGCGTCCGAGCCGCTGGTTCTGAACGCGTGAAAAATCAGTGGGGTTGCCGGTTGGGGCGTGGCAAACTGCGTCACACGTCATTCGGGGAAATTCCATGCGTTATCTGTCCTTGCTGGCCACCGCGGCCTGCACTGTTTTCGCGATCGCCTGCCAGCAGCCTGCCGAGGTTTCCGGACCCGCAGCGCCAGCCACCACCGGCGATGCGCCGGCGATGGACCGGGCACAATTGCTTGAGGACCTTCGCATTCTCGCGGCCGATGACATGGAGGGCCGCCTGGTCTCCACGCCGGGCAGCGAACGTGCCCGCGCCTATATCATCTCGCGTTTCCAGGCGATCGGGCTGGAGCCGGTCGGTGACAGCTTCGTATCCGGTTTCGAGTTCGACCGCCCCAATGGCTGGTCGCCGACCACGACCGGCACCAATATCATCGGGCGCCTGCGCGGCACCGGCGATAGCGAGCGGGTGATGGTGATGAGCGCGCATTATGACCATATGGGCATGCGCGGCGGTCAGATCTGGAACGGCGCCGATGACAACGCGTCCGGTGTGGCGGCGCTGCTGGCAACGGCCGCGAACTTTGCCGCCAGTCCTCCCGAGCATGACATCATCTTCGCGGCCTTCGATGCCGAGGAAGAGGGGCTGCGCGGGGCTGCGGCCTTCGTCGCCAGCCCGCCCGTGCCGATCGAGACGATTGCCTTCAATCTCAATCTCGACATGCTTGCGATGTCGGAACCGCGCATTCTGTGGGCGGTCGGCACCTATCACTACCCCTTCCTGATGCCGATCGTGGAGGCGGTGCGCGAGCGCTCGGCGGTCAATCTTCCGACGGGTTTTGACGAGCCCACCGAGGACCATGGCGCAGACTGGACCAATGCGACCGATAGCGGCGCCTTCCATGCCGTGGGCATCCCCTTCATCTATCTCGGCGTCGACTATCATCCGCACTATCATGAGCCGACAGATGTCTATGAAAACATGACCCTGGATTTCTTCCAGGATGCCTCTGAGACGGTCATCGATTTCGCCCGGGAATCGGACCGGCAGCTGGACATGATCGGCGATGCCTCGGGCCGCTGACATTGCGGAATTTGGGGGCTTGAAGCTCTAGTCGCTAGAGAGATTAGGCTTGCGGAACATCGTTTCAACGAGTGTTCCGGGAGACCTCTTCATGTCTGGATTTACCGTCGCCCTGCTGGTGTGCATCGGGCTGATCGCCCTGGCCGCCATCCCCTTCATGCTGCTGGCCCGGCGCGATTTTGCCCGGATGGGCCGCTGGTCATGGCCGGTGGCGATCCTGTCGGGCGTGCTGATGCACGGGCTGGCCTTGTCGGTCCTCGGGCTGGCCCTGAGTGATCGGGGCAGTCTCTACGCCGTGTCGCCGCTCAGCCTGGCGGCCGGGCTGACCCTGGCCGGGGCGGGGTGGTGGATGATCCATCTCGGACGCCGGCAATATGGCTCCAGGGCGCGGGTCTATGGCCTGCGCGAGGATGAGCTGATCGAACAGGGCATCTACCGCCGCTCCCGCAACCCACAATATGTCGGCTATTTCGGACTGATGCTGGGCAGTGCGCTGGCGGCGGGCTCGATATTGGCTCTGGGCGGCGCAATCGTGTTCGCCGCCTTCATCCATGTCTTCATCACATGGGTGGAGGAGCCCCATCTGAGACGCGAATTCGCGAATGCATACCTAGCCTATTGCGGCCGGGTGCGCCGATATCTGTGAAGCCCTGCGCCGGACGGCCTATTCCGCCGCGACCGCGTCCTTGCTCATCAGGCCGGGCAGCCAGCCTTCCCAGGCACTGCGCAGACGGCTCAGTTCCAGGCTGTGGGCGCCATTGACGGTGATTGCCGTGCCGCCGCCCAGACCAACCACCTGGATCGGGATATCGTCGGCCTTGGCATCCTGCAGGATGGCAATGGCGTCTTCCTTCTTTGCGGCGATCAGATAGCGCGCCTGGTCTTCGCCAAACAGGAAGCCATGCATCGGTACATCGCCTTCATGGGCGAGCTTGATGCCGATATCCGAGGCCAGCGCCATGTCGGCGGCAGCGCAGGCGAGGCCGCCATCGGAGAGGTCGTGACAGGCGGTCAGGCGGCCGGAGCGGATCTGGCCGCGCACGAAATCGCCATTGGCCTTCTCGACCGCGAGATTGACATGCGGCGCGCCGCCTTCCTCGCGGCCCTCGATTTCCTTGAGATAGATCGAGGCGCCCATCGCGCCCTTGGTCTCGCCGACCAGTAGCAGGATATCGCCGGCTTGCAGGCCGCCAAACTGGCCGTACTTGTCGAGATCGGGGATCAGGCCGACTCCGCCGATGGCGGGCGTTGGCGGAATGGCTGCGCCATTGGTCTCGTTATAGAGGCTGACATTGCCGGACACGACCGGGAAGTCGAGGACGCGGCAGGCTTCAGCCATGCCATCGATACAGCCGACGAACTGGCCCATGATCTCGCGCCGTTCCGGATTGCCGAAATTGAGGCAATCGGTGATCGCGATCGGGTCGGCGCCGGCGGCGGTGAGATTGCGCCAGGCTTCGGCGACGGCCTGTTTGCCGCCCTCGAACGGATCCGCCTGGCAATAGCGCGGCGTGCAGTCGGTGGTGATGGCCAGGCCCTTATTGGTGCCGTGGATGCGCACGATGGCGGCGTCAGACGGGTTTTGCGAGCTGGCGACGGTGTCGGCCATGACGTGGCGGTCGTATTGCGACCAGATCCACGCCTTCGAGGCCATGTCGGAGGAGCCCATCAATTTGAGCAAGATCTCGCCCATATGTGCCGGTTTGGCGACGTCGCCGGCCGGGATCTGGGCCCGCACTTCAGGGGCAAACCAGGGCCGGTCATATTTGGGGGCGTCATCGGCGAGCGGTGCGATCGGGATATCGCAGACGGTCTCGCCCTTGTGGGTGAGGACCATACGCTTGGAATCCGTCGTCTGGCCGATGACGGCGACGTCGAGTTCCCATTTCTCGAAAATGCGCATCGCGACGTCTTCGCGGCCCGGCTTCATGATGACCAGCATGCGCTCCTGGCTTTCCGAGAGCATCATCTCATAGGTCGACATGTTGGTTTCGCGTTGCGGAACCTTGTCCATGTCGAGCTCGATACCGATCCCGCCCTTGTCGGCCATTTCGACCGATGAGGAGGTGAGGCCGGCGGCGCCCATGTCCTGAATGGCGGCGATGGCATCAGTCGCCATCAGTTCGAGGCAGGCCTCGATCAGCTTCTTTTCGGTGAAGGGATCGCCGACCTGGACGGTGGGGCGCTTTTCCGCGCTGTCATCATCGAATTCGGCCGAGGCCATGGTGGCGCCGTGAATGCCGTCGCGCCCGGTCTTGGAGCCGACATAGACAATCGGCTGGCCTGGCTGCGCGCCGCGGGCATAGAAAATCTTGTCGGCATCGGCGAGGCCAACGGCCATCGCATTGACGAGAATATTGCCATTATAGCCGGCGTGGAAATTGGTTTCGCCGCCCACAGTCGGCACGCCGACGCAATTGCCATAGCCGCCAATGCCGGCGACGACGCCGTCAACCAATTGCCGCGTCTTGGCATGGTCCGGCGCACCGAAGCGCAGCGCATTCATCAGCGCAATCGGACGCGCGCCCATGGTGAAGACATCGCGCAGGATGCCGCCGACACCGGTCGCGGCGCCCTGATAGGGCTCGATATAGGAGGGGTGGTTGTGGCTTTCCATCTTGAAGATGGCGGCCTGGCCATCGCCGATATCGACCACGCCGGCATTCTCGCCCGGCCCCTGGATCACCTTCTCGCCCTTGGTCGGCAGCTTGCCCAGATGCAGGCGCGAGGACTTGTAGGAGCAATGCTCCGACCACATCACCGAGAAAATCCCCAGCTCAACGAGATTCGGAGCCCGGCCCATCCGGTCCAGAATGACCTGGTACTCGTCCTCGGACAGCCCGTGTTCCTTGACGATTTCGGCGGTGATGTTTTCGGCGTATTGGGTCATGTGATCAGGCCGATCCAAGCAGAGATTCAAACAAAGCCAACCCGTCCGTGCCGCCATGCCTGGCGTCGACGGCGCGTTCCGGGTGGGGCATCATGCCGAGCACATTGCCTTGCTCGTTGATCAGGCCGGCAATGTCATTGGCGGAGCCATTGGGATTGGCGCCGTAGCGGAAGACGACCTGGCCTTCATTCTCGATGCGGACCAGGGTCTCGGCATCGGCGAAATAATTGCCGTCATGATGCGCGATCGGGATGATCAGCTTGGCATTGGCCGCATAGCGCGAGGTGAAGCGCGTATTGGCGTTGGCGACGGTGATGGGGGTGTCTTCGCAGACGAATTTGAGCTGCGCATTGCGCATCAGCGCGCCGGGCAGGAGGCCGCATTCAGTCAGGATCTGGAAGCCATTGCACACGCCCAGGATCGGCGCGCCGGTGGCAGCATGGGCGATGATGGCCGGCATGATGGCCGAATGCGAGGCCATGGCGCCGCAGCGCAGGTAATCGCCATAGGAAAACCCGCCGGGCACCATGACGAATTCCGTGCCTTCGGGCAGGGCGGTTTCCTGGTGCCAGACCATGGCGGGAGCGGTGCCGGTGACGCGTTCGATCGCATCATGGGCGTCGCGGTCGCAATTGGAGCCGGGAAAGACGATGACGGCGGATTTCATGACCACGCCGCCCCTATTCCAGCTCGATCGAGTAGCTCTCGATCACCGGATTGGAGAGCAGTTTGGCGCACATCTCGTCGACGCGGGCCCGGGCGATTTCGGGATCATCGCTGGTCAGGTCGAGCTCGATCAGCTTGCCCTGACGGACGGAAGCGACCTCGTCATAACCCATATTGTGCAGTGCACCGGCAACGGCGGCACCCTGCGGGTCGAGAACGCCAGGCTTGAGGTAGACGTGGATTTTCGCTTTCACGGGAACGACTCGCTTTTGAGGCCTGCTTCGGATGCGCCCTGCATAAAGCGCGCGGCCTGCCGATGCAATCAAGCAGCGCCAGTTGAGCGGCGTCTTCAGACATGAAAACGCCCCCGGCGATGCGGGGGCGCTCTCAGGCCGGATGGCTGGCGGGCTATTTGCCCGATTCGTCCGGCGCGTCGGGGACAGAGCGCGGCATGTCCTTCATGACACCCAGGCGCCGGGCGACTTCCGCATAGGCCTCGGTGACATTGCCGAGATCGCGGCGGAAGCGGTCCTTGTCCATTTTCTCATTGGTTTCCATGTCCCACAGCCGGCAGCTGTCGGGGCTGATTTCGTCGGCCAGCACGGTGCGGACCATATCGCCCTCATAGAGGCGGCCGAATTCGAGCTTGAAATCGACGAGGCGGATATTCACCGCGGCGAACAGGCCGCAGAGGAAATCATTGGTGCGCAGGGTCAGCGCCATCATGTCGTCGATCTCCTGGGGGCTGGCCCAGTTGAAGGAGGTGATGTGGTCTTCCGACACCATGGGGTCGTTCAGCTCGTCCTTCTTGTAATAGAATTCGACGATGGCGCGCGGCAATTGCTGGCCTTCCTCGATCCCCAGACGCTTGCTGATCGAGCCGGCAGCGACATTGCGGCAGACGACTTCCAGCGGCACGATCTCGACCTGGCGCACCAATTGCTCGCGCATGTTGAGGCGGCGGATGAAATGCGTCGGGATACCGATATGGGCCAGCTGGACCATGATGTATTCGCTGATGCGGTTATTGAGGACGCCCTTGCCTTCGAGCGTTGCCTTCTTCTCGCCGTTGAAGGCCGTAGCATCATCCTTGAAATACTGGACGAGCGTGCCTGGCTCAGGACCTTCATAAAGGATCTTGGCCTTGCCTTCGTAGAGTTTCTTGCGGCGGGACATGGGCGGCGCTCCAGTCGGGGTCCGGGTCATGTTCGGACCGAAAATGCGCGACGCGGCCCGAATCGGAGACCGGACCGCGCGTTGAGGGGCTAAATTATCCGGCCTTTGTATTATTCGCAATCCCTTGCTGCGGTGCGGCATGGCCTGTGCCACGGCGATTGATTTCACGCGGCGGGCAAGCTAACCAATCACCCAACGACCCATCCCCAAGGAGAGCCGCCATGTCTGGCATTGATGATCGCGAATCCGGTTTCGAAAACAAGTATGCCCACGACCAGGAACTGGACTTCAAGGCCAATGCCCGGCGCAACAAGCTGCTCGGCCTGTGGGCTGCCGGCCTGATGGGCCTCGATGGTGAAGAAGCCCTGGCCTATGCCAAGACGGTGATCGTGGCCGATTTCGAGGAAGCCGGTGACGAGGATGTGTTCCGCAAGATCCGCGCCGATCTCGACGCCAAGAAGGTCGAGCTCTCGGATCACCTCCTGCGCAAGCAGATGGACGAGCTGCTGGCCGAAGCCCGCCACCAGGTCCAGACCGAAAGCTAGGCGCGCAGTACTCTGCTATTGATTGACCGGACAGGCGCCCGGCCGCGAGCAGCGGTCGGGCGCTTCAGTTTGCGCCGGGCAGGGCCGCGGCTGCGGCTTTGAGGGATTTGCGGTATGCACTCAGTGTAGTGGCCGCTACCGACCATAGTCCAGCCAGGCTCACCGCCAGCACTATACCCACACCAAGGCCAATACTCATCAACAGATCCGTGCTGTTGAACAGGTCGCCAATCGCCGAGGCGATCGGTTGGGCGTGCAATGCCAGGAGTACCCATGCCGCGATGGCCGAACCCTGATAGGCGCCCATCATCAGCAGACCGGTGATCGCCGACACGATGGTCATGACGATCAACACGGTCCAGTAGCCCGGGCCGGGTTCCTCGGTCCAGAACCCGGCAACGCTGGCGAGCATTTGCAGTCCTATGACGATGGTGGTCGCCCAGATGGCGGGCTGCAGCGCGCGGCGGACACTGGAGATGTGCCGTGGGTCGGCCTTGTACCAGGGCCGGCTCAGGTCGAGCGGCGGGTCGAGGTCCTCGATCTTTGGTGGCTCCGGCGGTTCCGGCGCCTTCACGGGGGCTGCCAGGACGGGCGGCGGGGCGATGGTCTCGGCGGGTGAGGCCTGGCTTGCGGCGGGCTCGAGTGCTGCCCGGGCCGCCTTGGCTGCATTCTCAAGGGTGGCGCCGCGTTCCAGCGCGGCCAGATAATGCCGTTCAAATTCATCGGGGATGGCGGTGCCGTCGCGAAGCGCGGCGATCCGCTGGCCTGAGGGGACGCGATAGGGAGGCATGGCGGACTCTGCAGCGGCGAAAGATTGCGGCCAGCATGCAGTCAAACATCCGGGAATCAAGCCTGAATTCCGGCGATCGCTTGCGGGGCCGGCAGGCCTAGCCAGCCGCCTCTTCACCCGTCGTCACTGACAGCCAGCGGTCGATTGCTTCGCGGATATGCTCGCGGTCGTAATTGGTGGTGACAATCTCGAACACCGTGCCGGTCTCGCGGTCCATCAGGACCAGGAAACCGGTGCGGCCGACCATCTGGTCGTAGAGCCCGGTGATATCGGCCTCCACGGCCAGGTCGCGCACGCGCTCACGCTGGCCGAGCGTGAAGTCGAAGCGGATGAATTCAATCGCCGCGTCTTCATAATCCGGACGGACATCATCGATCCGCGGTTCCAGGATCCGGCACGCCCCGCACCAGGACGAGCGGAACATCGCCGCCACCAGCCGCGGCCGTTCCTCAACCGCTTCGGCCTGCGCCGCCCAGTCGCCGCGCAGAAAATTGGGACCGAGAAACACACCCAGCAGGGCGAGGACGATGAGGGCGGTGCGCATGCGGGAACTCCGTGTCGTTGCTGGGCGAAGGATAGGCGGCCGCCAGCAAATTGCCACCCGGGTCGCCATCACACTCGCGTTACGCCTCCTCCGCCTCCGGCCGCACCAGCCCCGGCAGGCCATCGATCGACAGCGCATTGCTGACATAGCGGCGCTCGCGCCATTCCTCCTCGGTGCGGTGTTCATTGGTGCGGATCAGCTGGTCGCGTTCGCCCTTGAACTCATAGAGCGGCACGCCCCAGCCGCAGCTGTCCTGGATGCGCGAGATGCGCGCCGTGATGACGGCGCGCGCCTTGGGATATTTCGGGAAGAGGGCGAGTTTCTCGTCAAAGCCCGGATCGTCGAAGCACACCGCATGGCCCTTGCCATAGAGGCGCAGGATATTGGCGGCCCCCTCCATGGCGCAGAACATGAAGGTGATGCGGCCATTCTGGCGCAGATGCGCCACGGTCTCGATGCCCGAACCGCCCAGATCGAGAAAGGCGACTTCATGGGGGCCGAGAATGCGGAATGTGTCATGGCCTTTCGGCGACATATTCACATGGCCATGGCCCGACGGCGCGGTGGCGACGAAGAACATTTTCTGGGCCTCGATAAAGCCCGTCACCCGCTCGTCAATGCTGTCGTAGACCTTGCTCATGGATGCCTCCTCCGCTTGCCCGGAGGATAGGCATAGTCGCGTCAGTCGGCAAACACTCGCGCAAAGATCGTGTCGACATGTTTGAGGTGATAGGCCTCGTCGAAACAGGCTTCGATCGCCGCATTGCTCATATGGGCGGTGACCTCGGGATCGGCCTTGAGGTGATCGACCAGCTGGCCGCCTTCATCCCAGGTTTTCATCGCATTGCGCTGGACGAGGCGATAGCTGTCCTCGCGGCTCACGCCAGCCTGGGTCAGGGCCAGAAGCAGGCGCTGGGAATTGTGGATACCGCCCTGGGCGTCGAGATTTTCCTGGCAGCGATCGGCGTGCACGATCAGGCCTTCAACCATGCCGGCACAGCGCTGCAGCGCAAAGTCGAGATGGCCATTGGCGTCCGGCCCGATACCGCGCTCGACGGAGGAGTGGGAGATATCGCGTTCATGCCAGAGCGCGACATTTTCCATCGCCGGGGTGACGGCCGAGCGCACCAGGCGCGCCAGCCCGGTCAGGTTTTCGGTCAGGATCGGATTGCGCTTGTGCGGCATGGCCGAGGAGCCCTTCTGCCCCTTGGAGAAATACTCCTGCGCCTCGCGCACTTCGGAACGCTGCAGATGACGCACCTCGATGGCGAGATTTTCAATCGCCGAGGCGATCAGGCCGAGCGTGGCGAAATAATTGGCATGACGGTCGCGCGGGATGACCTGGGTCGAGATCGGCTCGACGGAAAGGCCCATCGCGTTTGCGACATGCTCTTCGACGCGCGGATCGATATTGGCGAAGGTGCCGATGGCGCCGGAAATGGCGCAGGTGGCGATCTCATCGCGGGCGGAAACAAGCCGCGCGCGATTGCGTTTGAACTCGGCATAGAAGCGGGCAAATTTCAGCCCCATCGTCGTCGGCTCGGCATGGATGCCATGCGAACGGCCGATACAGACGGTGAATTTATGCTCCATCGCCCGGGTCTTCAGCGCCGCCAGCACCCGGTCCATGCCCTGCAGGAGAAGGTCCGCACTGTCGCGCAGCTGCACGGCCAGGCAGGTGTCGAGCACGTCCGACGAGGTCAGGCCCTGATGCACAAACCGGCTCTGCTCGCCGACATGTTCACCGAGATGGGTCAGGAAGGCGATGACATCATGTTTGACCTCGGCCTCGATCTCATTGATCCGCTCGACATCAAATTCGACATCCTTCGCTGACCACACCGCCGCCACCGCCGATTGCGGCACCACACCCAGCTCCGCCAGCTTCTCGGTCGCATGCGCCTCGATCAGATACCAGATCTTGTACTTGTTCTGGTCCGACCAGATGGCGGCCATTTGCGGGCGGGTATAGCGGGGGATCATGGGCGGCTCCGTCGGCGCGTTGTGAGCAAGCGCGGGAAATGCGTCACAGCGCGGGAAAGGTCAAGGGGAGGGGGCGGACCCGGACACTCAACGCCCCTCCTTCTCCCACGGGGAGAAGGTGCCCGAAGGGCGGATGAGGGGGGTAACACCGAGGTCGGCGATCAGCGGGCGGTATCAGTCCTGAGCCGTTCACATGGCCCGCCTCCCCCGCCCTGCCGGGCACCCTCTCCTCGCGGAGAGGGAAGGGGGCGAGCGAAGATGAACAGAATTATGCGAAATGGAGAGCCCTGTCTGCCAGCCTGCCATTGCGCCTGCGGGGGGGTGGAGCCGCATGCAGGCTTGTGATTTCGCGGATGGCAGGGCCGTGGCACCCTGTCACCGGCTGCCATTCACGGTCATGCTCAGCGGTCGCCCGGCAGCGAGAAATTTTGAAGCGCCAACAATGTCAAAGAGCGAGGTTGGCGCGACTATAGCGCAGGTGGCGCGGGGGCGGATTGGCTGCCCGGAACAAGTCTCACCCGCCCTTCGGGCACCCTCTCCTCGCGGAGAGGGAGGGGGTATAGAGAAGTCCGTCGAAAAATGTGCTAGCCGGGGCGGCGCGTCGCCCGGCTCCTCAACTTGCCAGAAACCGGATCTACGAATTCACCAAGCTCGTTCCAGCATTCGAGGTCCTTCATCAGAATTGACGGATCGACCTTCACGCCGAACAGGAAGTGATCTTGTCCTCTAAGAAAAATGGCTGGCTTGGCTACTCCCCGTGTGCCGAGAGATACCATTTGGATTGGGCCGCCTGAGAATGGGTCATCATTTTCATCGATTACATCCGCCAACGCTTTAAAGAACGTGTTGGAGTATCGGACGCCATTCGGTGAACCAGTGCGGCTCCATAATCGCTCTTCGAAGCTTTTTCCTCCGCTGCCGAATGCGCCAATCTCTAGAGCAGTATCGGATTCCAATCTGTCGACCAGTTTAAGCCGAACATGGGTCCAGATTGTCGTCGAAGAATCAAATTCCGAATGCCAGGCAACGAATCCGTGTTCCTCATCGTAGAAACAGTGGAGGATTTTCAGATCAAGATGAAGGTGCCGGAAGTAGCCTTGGGAGGCCGACTCCATAATTTTCTCACACACCTGCCTCTTCTGTGTGGCAGTCATCCGCCGAAGATTGGTGTAATCCACTGTGCTCGCGATTTGCGAGAGCAAGCTCGTGCCCAGGGTGCTGTCCCCGGCATATCCAAAAACGTCTGCTGTGTTCTGGCACGCGAAGATCTTACGACCGGAATCCCAAGTACCATGCTGTCCAAATGAAAGACGACTATCGCTTGCTATATTCATTGCCGAGGGGCTTTGGTTTTGCTTGGACAGCCAAATCGCCACAGTTGTCATTGTGCGAACCTATCTTGAGTGGCGTTTTGCAGCATTTGATCTCACTATGAGAGGGCGTGGAGAAGCGGTCTTCTACGGTAGCTCACTCGCCTGCGTGACTACACGATAAGAGACGTCCAAGGCGTCGGTGAAGTGTCGCTTCCCGCACAAGATCTTTCGCTTTTCGTCAGGGCGGAGGTCATCGAGGTTGTGCGTGCCTTTGGTTTCCCGGACAAAATACAACTTTTCGCCTTCACTATCCGGGTCATTCATGACGATGGCCCAATCAGGGTTGTATCGCCCAACAGGAGTATCGACGGTGAACCAGCTAGGCAATTTTATGTAGAGCTTGACGTCGGTGCGCTTTTCCAAGGCTTCGATGAATGGCCTCTCGACGCCCTCCGAATCCCATTGCACGCCGTTGTACAAATGCGTCCCGCCAACACCGCCTACTTCCGCACTCGGGACTATACAGTCTTCCCAAGTCTCGATTTCCTCCACGAATTGTGTCTGCTCATACCAAGTTCCGTCTCTCTCGTACTTGATGCCACGCACCATCTGCTCAGCTAATTTACTTTTGAGGATGCTCACAGCTTTGACGGCAAAGTCGTGCGGATTTTCGGTGGCTTCGTGCTTTTTTGTAGTCTTCTGAAAGACCTTCAAAAGCGTGCTCCGGGAGAGCCTCATCGACGGAGAGGTATTCTCCATGAGGCTCTCCATCACTTCAATGAGGTTCGGGAGTGGGTAGCGCCCTACCAGATCAACAGCGGTTTTGGCAGCGCTTAGTGCGATGGGCTCAAAAAAGTCTTCCACCGCATCTACGCGGACATTAGCCTTGGAGATGGTGATGCGGGGTTTGCTGATCGTCGCGCCGTCAAGCTCGGCAACGGTTTCTTTCACTAAAGTCGCGGTATCGATCTTCACGGAGTACCGTGTCTTGTGCTTGATCTTCTCCCAAAGTTTCTTGAACTCTGGTTTCAGCAAAAACTGTTTGCGCAGCCTAATGGTTTTTCGCTTCCGCTGATTTGACGGAGGTGGGGGCACACCTTCCTTACCATACTCCCGTTCGATCTCACTTTGCAGACCCGAAACGAATCGTTCGTAGGTTTCGCTCGCGATTACGGTCAAAACGTTGATTTGTTCATCTCGAATGCGGTCGCCATCCTGGTTGACCGGCAGGCGCACACCACGACCAACCTGTTGGCGCCGCTCGGTCTCGCTGCCAACCTCGCGCATGGTACAGATTTGGAAGACGTTGGGGTTATCCCAACCCTCTCGTAGTGCGGAGTGCGAGAATATGAAGGCCACCGGTTCGTCGAAGGAAAGCAACCTCTCTTTTTCGCGCATGATGAGATTGAAGGCTTCGTCGTCCTGTTTGGTCTTGCCGGTACTGTCCAAGATTTCCGCCTCGCCGGATTTCTTGGTCTTTGTGGCGAAATAGGCTTTTTGTACATCGGCGGCTTTGATGTCTTTCCATTCGTCGTACCGCTGCTTGATCTCGTCAAAAGCTTTGACGAACATCAGCTTCAACTTGCCATCGTCGGGGGCGTAGTTGTCCACCTTGTCGATGAAGAACAGGGACAAGACCTTGATGCCGTGTTCCTTCAAGCGCCTCTGGCGACGGAAATGCTCTTCGATGGTGAAGGCGATTTGCGCCTCGAAGATCGCATCGCGGTCGGAGCCTTGTTCGCCGCCAAGGGCCAGCTCCTGATTGTTTGCGAAGCGGATGAAACCCGATCCGGGGTTGATCTCGTCAACGACGAAACCTTCGTATTCAGCGCGCCCCGTCTTCTCGACCAAACTATCGCCGCTTCGAACTGTGATGGGTTTTTCTTGGATCTTCCCGGTCGCCATGAGCTTGTGAACGCTCAGCTTGGCGCCAACGGTTCGCTTGGTGGCGTTCAGCTCTTCGACGCGCACAAAGGGTAGGTTCTCATTGTCCTGCTGAACCACCGATGCAACCTCGATCCGCTTCACCAGCCCTTGGCGGTAGGCATCGAACGGGGTTAGCCGATAGACCACGTTGTAAGCGTTGCGGTGGGTCGCGCTGTAACGCAGGGCGCAGATCGGGTTGAGCGAGGCCAGAGCGGAAACCGACAGATCACTTTCCATGTTTTGCGGTTCGTCCAAGATCAACACAGGCCGTGTTTCTTGAAGCTGGTAGATCGGCGGGTCCAGCCCCTCACGCGATTGGCGAATGACGGTCTCGGCGCGTTTGAAGGCATCGATGGTCATCACCATGATCTCGATGCCGTCAGACAGCGCGAAACCGGATACCTGGCTCTTGCGGGCGGAATCGTAAACGGTGAAGTGATACGGTGGCTTGCCGAAAAGCTTGTCGAAGTGGGGCTTGGTGATTTCCAGCGTCTTCTTCACGCCTTCGCGCACGGCGACCGATGGCACGACGATGATGAACTTGCGCATCCCGTAGGTCTCGTACAGGCGCAGCGCCGTGCGGATGTAGACATAGGTCTTGCCGGTACCGGTCTCCATTTCGACCGAGAAGTTGGGGAAGGTGATATCTTCCTCGCCTCGCAGGGTTTCAACCTTCGCGGTCAGCGTTTCCAGCTTGTCGTCTTGGTCCAGTCCTCGATCACCCTGAACTTTTTGCAGGTTGGCGAGGAGCTGGTCGGGCGTCAGGTCCAGCCGGTTGGGGACAACCTGAAAGGTCGCGCCAGTAGGAATTGTGAGCTGATTGCTAACGAATGCCTGACCGTCGAACAGGCCCACGACGCTCTCGACGGCATCGACCTGATATTCCTGATCGCTATCGAACTTGAACTTCATGGATTCAGATCACCTTCAACCGGCATTGCAAGGCGAGGTTGGCGGCGAGCGTGTCGTCCAGCGCGGTATCGCGGCAGACGAACATGTCGTCCTTGGTCAGGCCCAAGGAGGCGACGGCATCGAGCGTCAGTGCCTCGTCCAGACAGATGGTGAAGCTGCGATCCTCGTCGGACACGCGCCAGAAGGTCGGGCCAGTGCCGATTTCCAGCTCTTCGACCTTGGCGGCCAGGCTGTAGCCTTCGCGCAGGGCGACTTCCCAGATCACGTTTTGCGGCTGCCAGCCGGAGGCGAGACTGTCGGTGAAGGCCTCAAGCTGCGCAGCATAGACATCGGGATCTTTGGCCTCGACGCCGGTCCAGCGTTTCATGTTTCCGTTAGCGAGTTTGAATGCGCGGAGGCCCGAACCATTGCTTGCTTCAATGGCCAGAGCCGCACGCTTTCGGGAAAGCTCCGCTATGCTCCTGAAGCCTTTCTTGAAGGCAAAATGCTTTTCCTCGATCCGCTCAGCCATTTGAATCGAAATGCTTTTTCGGTCGGAGCCTTCCTTGGCATTCAGTCTTGCGACAGCCTCGGCAAGAGTTCCCGAACCGGCGAACAGGTCTAGAACCAGATCGTCATCATCGGTTGCAAAAGACGTAAGGCTTGCCAGCAAATCAACCGGCTTTGGATTGTCGAACAGATTCTCTTTAACGCCAAAAAGCCTCTTCACGTCGTATGTTCCAAGGCGTCCGTCCATAACAAGGACGCTTCTCAAGCTGTCCTGATAGTCCTGAACATATTTTTTGATCTTTACGATGCGTTTGTGGTCAGGGCCATATAGGATGAGTTCGTCCCTTTCCATCTGGCGAAATGTATCTTCAGGAAACCGGTAGCCATTTGCAGGCATCCGCATTGGCTGTTCTGTGTCAGGATGAATGACTTTGAATTCGTAGCCGCCCGGCTTTGTGTTGTGAACACTCTCTGAGCCTGTATAGATACCGTCTTGATCCACCCACTTATAGCGGGTGAGATTGCCAAGGGACTCCCTATTGTCCTTGATGAACGCTGCAAGTTCTTTTTCTATTTCTTCGGGGGTTTTGCCTTCTCCCTTCCTCGTTTCAAAAAAGTCTACGAGGATTTCTTTGGCGTCCGACTCTGAACTCTTCCAGCTCTGCGGCAAGTTAGCCTTCGATTTTGCATAGCAAACGATGAATTCGTTGTCTTTATTGATGAGGGTCGGGTTGTTGTCTGTAACGTTCTTCCAAGAAATGACACCGACTCGATTTTCTTCCCCAAGGATTTCATCAAGAAGCCTCAGAAGGTTGCTAAGTTCCTTGTCATCTATGCTAACGAATATGACCCCGTCATCCGTCAGGAATTGACGCGCCAGCGACAGCCTTGGATACATCATCGACAGCCAGCCGGAATGCAGCCGCCCCGCCGTTTCCGTCTTACTGGTGGTGTCGTCCCCGTCTTCGGTGCGCTGGCCCGTCAGTTTCAGATAGTGGTCCAGCGGGTCCGCGAAGTTGTCGGGGTAGATGAAGTCGTTGCCCGTGTTGTAGGGCGGGTCAATGTAGATGAGCTTTACCCGGCCAAAGTAAGACCGATACAGCACCTTGAGCACTTCAAGGTTCTCGCCCTCGATGAAGACGTGCTGAGCGTGATCAAAATTGATGCTGTTTTCCGGGTCCGGTGCCAGCGTGGCGGCAGACGGTGCCTGTAGCATCGCCATCGCACCCCGTTTGCCCGCCCAAGTGAAGGTGAATCGCTCCGGCCCCTCCTCCACTTTGTCGCCGAGCAAGACTTGCAGTGCCACAACGTCCAGCTTTCCATCCGAGAAGGCTTCAGGCACCGACGATCTCAAGCGGTCCAATAGCTCTTCACGTTGGTTTGGGGTGCTGCTGTCTATGAATTGCTTGTCGGTCATTCGCTGCAAACTTCTTTTCGCATTTCAAAACATTGGTGGGCGCGTGTCCTGTACGAAACACATGCGTCACATTTTCTTACTTCGGTCAAATCGCCAGGGTGGAACCCGGCAGACATTCCTCTTATGCTTTTTGGACTGAGATTTCGAGTAGCGCTGTGACCGTAGGGTCTGTCTTTTCCCCAAATTCTCCAACCCCGTTAGCTTCCTTCCCGATCAACACCACTCGCCTCGCTACCACATGCCGCCTTCGCGTCTCCCCTCGGTCATAAAAGTCCGCATTCTCGAATTTTGATTCCGGGCTGAGATGATAGCGCACAAGGGAGTCCTGATAGCTCTGCAGTAGGTTTGACGGCACCGGCTCCCCTGTTTCCCGGTCAAACGCCTGGGCGGCCGCCTTGGCCGGGTGTCGTTCAAATGGCGCGATTGGTTTGGGTGTGACCTGTTTGATCGGACGGCCGCGCCTGTTGGGATCGGCGGTGAGATCTTCGCGCATAGGCCGCTGCGTAGATGGAAGCGCGGAGAAGCTGGTCATGAAGCCGAACGGTTTGACCTGGTCCAAATAGTCTCGGCCTTCATTGTGGTGACGCATCCAGGCGAGCAAATCGGGGCTGGTTGCGCCGTACCGGCTTGCGGCTGGTTGAGCGAGCGCTGGGTGATAGTTGAGCGGTACGTAGTCCGGCTCCCCCTCAAGAGCGGCGCGAATGATGTGATACCAAAGATCATACTGCCAGCGCGACACGCCCATCTGGTCGAGGGGGGCGACGGGATCGGGCACGCCGGACGCGGGATCGTTCTCACCATAAGGGGCCACAAGATGGCCGAGGCCGTGCGCCGACGCCTTGCGTATTACCGGGCGGCCCTCTGCATCGGTATTGAAGAGTGCATAACGTTTGGACGAAACGGCATAGGCGTAGAGCGGTTCCAGCCTCCCCGTTTCATCGGCTGCATAGTTCACGTCTTCCATTTGCAGGATCGAGCCTGATTTGCGGTATGGGTTGAGCGGGTTGAACCACTCACTCACCCGATCAGCACGCAAACGGAATTCCGCACGGCTCATCCCATCCGGTCGGGCCATGGCAAGGCTGTCAGTGTCGCAGAACACCCAGCCCAGGCCTTGAGCCGACGCCTCGCTTTCCGCGAGCGCTAGCATGAGGCGGGCCGCACCAGTGATCAACGTGCCCAATAGCGGATGAAAGTATTTGCCCGGCTCCTCCAAGGCGGTGCTTTGCATATCTCCGATAAAGCCCGCCGGACCAAAGATGTTTAGGGGCTCCGGCTTTGGCGCGTTATCGCGCAAGATTTCGATAAAAATTCCATACGATGTTGAGTTAGCCAGAATTTTAATTGCCAACTGAATCGGGTCTTTATTGGCTTTGGCTTCGTCACGCAGATCAACCCAACGGGTAAAGGCATCATCCTTGTTGGGGTCAATGCGATAATCGGGATTTCCGAATAGTTCGATTGGTTGAAGCTCGCTTTGCGGCTTTCCCGGCGAAAAGCGAATAGCCTCCAAGATTTCAGGCGATTTTCCGCCAATGAACTTCGCGGCAACAACATCCGCAAGCGTGTACCAGATACCGCCGTCATAACTCAGGTAATTGAGCCCGATTGTGTTGACCTTGCCGTCATAGGCAGCCCGAACGGGTAGAACCTCCTTGTCCGGTCGCACTTTCACCAGGGTGATCAATTCTGACCAGGTCTCCCGGTGCTGAAAATCCGCTCGCGTCACCCGGTCAAGAAAGGCGCGTGTCTCGACCGTGGCGTCCGTCCAACTAAAGCCGTCCGCTATGACAAAGCTCCAGAGCCCCATAAGCGCATTGACGGTGGGATACATGGACTTGAAGTCGGTATAAATGACTTCCGTGACCGTCCGGCGAATTCGCACTTCTGCGCGGCCGCCATAAAAGGTGCTCATGATGCATCCGAATAACTCGCGCGGAACGTCCTGAGAGGCGAGAAGCGGGTCAATGCCCATTTCTTTGAGGTAGGCCTTACCGATACTCGCCTCACTGATGATCCGGTGGGCGGGGGTGGAAAGTCGGTGCTGACTGTATTGTTCAACCAGGGCCGCATAGCATTCCCAAGTCGCTTGGACATCGTCACGGGCGTAGTCGAGATACGTCTCTGTGAGCGGCCCTCCATGACTTTCGCTCGCGGCTTTGCGTGTCGGCACGTCGAGGGCTTCGCAAAGGCTTTCAAGCGTATGGCCTCTCGAAAGCAAAGCTGCGGCTAGGGTTTTCACATCGACAAAATAGCCTGTGTGGCGCGGCGTTTTCAGGCCGTGCTTGCGCATGCCGCGCGGGGTTTCCTGTTTCCATGGCGCTGAAAACTGGATGAGGCTCGCCCGTCTTGAGAGGTGCTTGACCTGAACGCGCGGTAGATGCCGGCTCTCGCATAGTTGGAAGGAAAACCCGCCGCGCATGCTCCCGCGAGCCGGGCCGTGGTGGATTGCGATGCGGGACAGGTCGAAGGGTAGATTAAACCCGGCAATCGACGCATTGAGCTCATAGCCATAGGCGACAAACACGTTCGCATTAAAATCCATCAGCGTGCGCAGGCGAAGGTTGCGGGACTCGCAGTAGGCCTTCAGGTCACTCTTTTCCGCGTCGCTAAGAGAACTCGCATCGAAGAAAGCGCCTTCCTCGAAGAGCTCCCCTTCATGGCGCAGCTGATAAAAGCCCACGCGCAAGGCTTGTGACGGATCGGTGCGGGTCTCGGTGTCGAATATGAGCACCCAGGGCGATGGTTCGTCCAAGCCCTTGCGGCCGCGGCGTTGCGCAACAGGTTTTCCATTCGGCTTTTCCGTATAGGCGCGAAGCGCAATCGTATCAGGTGTGGTGATACTCATTGGCCTACCTCCAGCTCGGAGGGCAGGACGTGCTCAGCCTGTTCGAGCAGCCATTCACCGAAAATAGTGAATGTTTCAGCGATCCGCTTGAACCATTCGGCGACCGCTAGCAGATAGCGCCCTATGGTCTCCATCGTCGGATTGTTGGTGATCGGCGCGTAGGAATAATCCTTTTCCTTGTCGCTTTCTTCCCGATGGCAGTTGGCGCACAGCACCCCGCCATCATCATGAAATCTACGCGGAGCAATGTGAGCAAATTCCATTGCAGCCGGGTGATCGGAATACCCGCAGGATAGGCAGATTGGATTGCGGGTCCGAAGCCGCTTGTAGTCGGCCTCACGGCGCTTGTTTATGTTGGTTGAACTCGTCATAGGTTTTTTCCTCTAACTGACGATTTGATAGATTTCGTGGAACGCAACTTCCTCCACGGCCGCGATGCGGTGGAGCGCGTTCGGATTGGTTTCAAAGGGATAGAAGCGGCCGTGAATATCGGTGAGGCCCTGGCCGCGAAGTTCGGCCAGAAGGGTGGTGTCATTGTTGCGCGTGAACCGGCCCTGCCGGTCCCAGGCCTGACCAGCTCTTGAGGCGGGCTTGAAGCCGTTCACGAAGATTTCTTGGACGCGTCCGTCGGTCTGAACAGGTACACGCCGCACGCGCGGATCGTGGACCGTCCAAACCTTGCCTTTTCGAAGGGCGAGGTTGCGCAAGCGGACGAACTTGCGAAGACGCTTTTCCGGAACACCGGCCTCACGAGCGGCCGCCCCGATGCCGTGCCCATCGCGCATGAGACGGATTGCGGCTTCAATTTCGGATGTGCTGTTCGGGAGCCGGGAAGCGTTGGACGCCAATGGCTCACCCTGACGGGGATGCCCACGTGCCTGGGCGTTGCTCAGCCCGCGCTCTTGCCCTCGCTCCAGGCGGCGACGGTATTCGTCTTTGTAGTCTCGGCACTTGGAGGCCATCGGGTCTAACCCTCGTTTGAAGGTTTGACTCTTAGCCTCATGAGGAATCCGGTATTGCCCGGATAAATGTCACTTGTATTTGGTGCACCCCAATGACCCCCGAAGAACTGCAGCGCGCCTTGGAGGCCAAGGGACGGACAATTTCGGACCGAGTCCTGCGAGATTGGAGGCAGAAAGGGCTGCTACCGCCCCTGATCGCAAAAAGCCTTGGACGCGGACGGGGTATAAGGCGTGAGTGGCGCCAGTCGGGACTGCTTGAGCGCACCGAAGTGACTGACGAACTCATGCGCCGTGAGGCAATCGCCAGCGAAGCCATTTTCCACCTCGCTGCGGGTGGATATCGGATCGATTGGCAGGTGCTGAAGCGCGCTTGGATCAGCCACATCGAGCGTAGAGACCGAAAAATCGAACGTCTTGCAAAGCGTAAACGTGGTGGTGTGGGAGATATCGTTCCGGTTCTTCCAACAGCAAAAATGTTGGGAGAGTTTGAACGCGAATTCGATCAACGGCCACTCGCGCAAGCAATTCTTGAGCTATTCAGAAAGCATTTCGACCCGAATTTGGAGATTGAATCTGATGAGGCCTACGTCCTAATCGAAGGGGTTGCTGAAAGCTTTGGTGTTTCTCCAGGCGAGGATCGAATTCAGGAGATCGCCAACTTCATCAATATGCCCTTGCAGAACCTGTTTGATAGGGAGTTTGAGGCCGATTGCATTCGGACTGCCGACAAACGTCAATTGGTGACAACTCAAGTTCTGACTATCCGCGCTTACCGGACTGTTCGAAACTTTGTCGAGCGCACGGGGATCGGCGACCATCAAGCCCCAGACACGATTGCTCTAATCGCGGTTACATTCGGTCCGATATTTCTCAGGCTGGCGTTTGCGGCCGCTGAGTTTGATGAAGACACCACAGTGCGTCGCGCGGCCCGACGGTTTGAGAGCTGGTCACGTACGATTGAGCCTTCGACTGTGAGCAAAGCCGGTGACGTTTCAGCCCCATCCCTACGGACAACAGCCAGACTTCGCCGTGTTTGCCGCGATGTTTTTGGCTGATAGCAGTTCCCTTGGGCCCATAGCCTGCTAAGATTCCTTATGTCGAACCCGGAGGGCGCGATGCACCAGTCCCTAGTGCGCGAAGTCGAAACGCCAGGAAACGACGACCACTACGAATGGGCGGAACGTTGTCGCTATTGGCTAGCTGAATACCAAGCGTCCATTCCGAAGCGAAAGCGGCGCGAACGCCAAGCACATCCGCTCATCCTCACTGGAAACGGCATGTCGATGCGCGTCAATCGCGGCGCGCTCGTAATCCGCGATGGACTCACGCACTATCCTCAGGACGTGGACGAACATCGTCTCTTTCCTGGCGGATTGGAAAACCCGCCCCGCATTGTATTGGTAGACGGCTCCGGTGAGATTTCGCTCGACGCCATCGACTGGCTGGCCGAACAGGATATTTCCCTTATTCGCCTTCGCTGGGATGGCCGCGTCGTGTCTGTCGTGGGGCAGAGTGGCTACTCCGCTGATCCGGATAAGGTCGCCTGGCAGATCGCGACACGACGGGGCGACGCGGCCCGCGTAGCGTTCGGAATTCCGCTTATCCGGAAGAAGCTCGAAGGCACGTTGTCAAACTTAGCCGCCTTTTTCCCAACCTCCGCAGCGAAAGACCGCGCGGTTCGAACAGCCGAAACCGTATTGGCCGAGCTGGAATTAGCACCGGTCGCCACCGTCGACGCACTATTGGGCTTGGAGGGCAAAGCGGCCAACGCCTACTTCGCGGCTTGGTCGACCATTCCTATTCGCTGGAAGAGCCTCGAGAAGCTGCCCGTGCCGGAAGATTGGCTGACATATAAATCTCGCTCTGCCTTACGGGCGAAAAGAGTGCCCACCAATCGGCGCGCCACGCATCCCGTGAACGCGATGCTCAACTACGTCTATGGAATGCTGGAAATTCGCACCCGCATCCGAGCCATCGCTGATGGTTATGATCCGACGAGAGGGGTTGTGCATGGGGAGGGTTCGAGCGGGCGTGACGGATATGTATTTGATTTGATGGAGGCAGGTAGGTCGGAAGCGGAGCGGCGGGTATTGCGGCTTCTGGTGCAGCAGGAGTTCAGCAAGGCTGACTTTGCGACTACGACAACAGGAACGTGTAGGGTGCAACCTCATTTGGCGAGCCTAATCGCCAGCCCTTCGGCTCGTAGATGGTAGCATAGGTGAAAGTATGAAACGTGGTTTTTTAATTGGTGAGATCATCGATGATATTTCTGAAATTCAGCGTGATTTAGAAAATAGATCCTCGCTGGGGATATATGATCTAAACAAATATATAGAGGACTTTTTTCGGGAATTTTTTAACAAACTATATGGATTTAACCTCACAAACCTTAACGCTATAAGGTCCAATGAACCAGGTATTGACCTAGGTGATAAGTCTAAAGGTATAGCCTACCAAATTACATCCACAAAAACCCTCCAGAAAATAAAGGGTACTCTGTCAAAAATTACAGATGAACAAACGAAAACGTATAGTACCATATATATTTTTATTGCTGGCAAGAAGCAAAATTCTTATTCACTGAAAGAAAGTGATAATTTGAAAGATATGGTAATCATGGATTTCGTAAATCTTGTTGCTCTACATGAGTATAGTAGAATTTCTACGTCAAAAGTTCGAATTGAACTTGAGATACCCACAAAAAATGGTGAGTACGCTACGTCAATAAAGAAACTCTTTGAAGCCATTCCCAGCCCAAAAATTGGCTCCGGCAAGAAAATATCAGATTTTTGGAATAAGCAAGGGCACGGCGATCAGATAACAAATAGTGAATTCATCGATAATATTGCTTATTGCTCAAATGAACTTGCATGCCTTCCAAGAATTACAAGAGACTTTTTGTCAACCGTGATTGATAGGATTATGCAGACGGATGGAATCAGCGATTCGGGCGATTTTTCAATTCTAACGTCTACTTTGGAAAGGTTGTCTAAGGGGTATGATTTTCAAGGAGATTTTCATATACTTCAGGAAAGGAATATGTGTTTTTATGACGAGCCTGAATACACAGGTGGTCCAAGTTATTTTAAGTTTTCCATTCCGTTCAAAAACGACACTTTATCGTTTGCACTGATCGATTATTACAAACATATAGATATACCTTTGCAAAAGCCCCTGGTGACGTTGGATTTTTCGGACGTTTGATAGTCAACAATAGAATATCTGCCGGATATCTCTATACCCCCCTCGCGGAGAGGGAGGGGGGCTGCGTTGGCCGGGTACCGGTGGTCCCTGCTTGGCGGTTTGGTCAAATCAGGTGGAGCCAGCGTCCGCTACAGACTCTCGGTGCCGATTGAGGGACTCGTTGAGACCATTCCAGACGCGCTCAACGCTGAGGGCTCCCCCAAGCTGGTCAGGGTGCACCGGTTGTCCGTGGAGCTTCCCCAGGTCAATCCGCGCAAACTCGACATTGAGTTCTCGGCGGAGATTCGGATCCTTCACGTTCCAGACCGGAGTGCCTATCTTGTGAGAAAATGCGTTGCGCACGGCTGAGATTAGAATCGAAATGTCGTTCAGTTGCGGTGGAACGCTCTTGGGGACCGCGCCATCGCCGAAGCGCGCTTCTAGGAAGTCAAACATCGCGATGAAGCAGAGCCCAAATTGGTTTCCGGCAATTTGCTCCGCCGTTATCCTGCGTTCTTCTAGATCATCGAATTGGTCGGCGCGCATTCGTTTGAATGGCATACTATCGCCAGCCAAGATGTCATCTTCGAACGCAAAGCGCATTCTGTCGTCGCTGGCGTAAGTCCACATTCGGTGGGCAAAGTGGTAATTCTTGAGTGCCAAGTAGAAGGCGTCAACTCGAGTGTCGGCATCTCGGGCATGTTGCAGGTAATCAAAACTCACATCGCCCCCCAATCCACATCCCCATGCCGATCCAGCGTCTTCGACCCATCCGGCATCGCATACTTCAAACCGGACCCGCAATTAAACAACACGCAATCGGCATCGCGCTCGATCAACCCATCATTCATGGCCTTCTCCATCGCGGCCAGGGTGGCGGCACCCTCCGGGCAGAGCAGGAGGCCGTCCTCGCGGGCGCAGCGCACGCGGGCGGCTTCGATGGATGCCTCGGAGACGGCGATGGCAAAGCCCTCGCTTTCCTTGCAGGCATCAATGATCAGGAAATCACCGATCGCCTTGGGCACGCGGATGCCCATCGCCGCGGTGGTGGCGTCGAGCCATTCCTCGGCATGGCGTTCGCCCTTGTCCCAGGCGCGCACGATGGGCGCGCAGCCCTCGGCCTGGACGGCGATCATTTTCGGGCGGCGTTTGCCGATCCAGCCGAGCTGTTCCATCTCGTCGAAGGCTTTCCACATGCCGATCAGGCCGGTGCCGCCGCCGGTGGGGTAGAAGATGGCGTCGGGCATGCGCCAGCCGAGCTGGTGGGCAAGTTCCAGGCCCATCGTTTTCTTGCCCTCGATCCGGTAGGGCTCTTTCAGGGTCGAGAGATCGAACCAGCCCATCTTGTCCTTGCCGGCCGCGACCAGGGCGCCGCAATGATGGATCAGCCCGTTGACGCGGAAGACATGGGCGCCCTGCAGCGCCATCTCGCGGATATTGACCTCGGGCGTATCGTCGGGCGCGAAGACATAGCTCTCCATGCCCAGCCGGCTGGCATAGGCGGACATGGCGGCACCGGCATTGCCATTGGTCGGCATGGCCAGGCGCTTGATGCCGAAATGATGGGCCATGGCGACGGCGAGGGCGAGGCCGCGGGCCTTGAAACTGCCCGTCGGCAAACGGCCCTCATCCTTGATGCGCACGCGTCCGGTGGCGCCGGAGGCCTTCGCGGTGGCGGGGACATCGATCAGCGGCGTTGTGATCTCGCCGAGCCGGCAGACATCCTTGTCATCGGCGACGGGCAGAAGCTCGCGCCATTTCCAGAACCCGCCCCGGCGCGCCGAGATGGCGCCGCGATCAATCTCGCGCTTCGCCTTGGCGAGGTCATAGCGCACCAGCAGCGGCTTGCCGGCGTCGGAGAGATTGTGCGGCTTGTCCTTGGGATAGTGTTTGCCGGTCTCGGAGCATTCCAGATGGGTGACATAGTCGTGGTGCATGGGGGCGCTCCAGGGCTGGGGGTCAGGCGGTGAGACTGGACCAGATTGCCTTCAGGACCAATCCGGCATGGCGCAGGGTGATTGTGCGGGTATCGACCGGACGGCCGGCAATCCAGGTGCCGCGGACCTCGAGTGTGCGCAATTCGCCGGCATCGAGGCTCAGCGGGTCGCGCGCCAGCCAGGTGAAATCGGCGCGCTTGCCCGGCTCGATCGTGCCGATCTCCGCCTCCAGACCGAGCTGGCGGGCGGCATTGATCGTCATCGCTTCGAGCGCCCGTTGCGGGCTGAGACGCTGGTCTGGTCCGATCGGATCGCCGCCACCGCGTGGCTGGCGCTCGATGGCGGTGGCCAGGGTGCGCATCGGATCGATCGGGGTGGCGGGATGGTCGCCATGCAGGGTGACGACGGCGCCGCTGGCAAAGGCCGCGCCGACGGGCATGTAGCGCGCCGTGCGCTCCGGACCGACCAGCTCGGGCAGGATATGGCCGTAAAACCAGACATGATCGACGAAGAAGCCAAGGCTGACGCCGAGCCGGGCGGCGCGCTCGATCTGGGCCGGGGTGATCAGGGCGAGATGTTCCAGCCGGTGATGCAGCGTGGGATCCGGCGCGGCGAGCCGGGCGGCCTCGATGGCGTTGAGCGCGGTTTCGATGGCCGGTTCGCCCTGGGCGTGGATGGCGATTTGATAGCCGCCGCGCTGGGCCGCGAGCACCAGGGCATCGGCATCCGCCTGGCTGTAATTGACCGCGCCGCGCCAGCCGGGCGCCAGGTCCAGCACGTCTTCGGTGAAGTGTGAGCGCTGATAGGGCTCGGCCAGCGCCGCGCCGCCAATGAAGGGCGAGCCATCCATCCAGATCTTGACCCCGGCGAGCGAGGTGTTCGGATTGGGTGTGGCCCAGAGATCGAGCGCATGGGCGCGGCGCACCGGGGCGGTGTAGAGCACGGTATTGACCGGCGCGCGCGGTTGGCTGGCGACGTCATGCAGCAGGGCCAGCGGATCGCGTGCATTGCCGACAATACTGGCCGCCCCGATCGTGGTGTAGCCGGCGCGGGCATAGGCGTCGTATTGCAGGTTGAGCAGCAGGTTCATCGCCGCATCGCCGGCCTGCGGCATGGCCGCCATCACCTGGCCGATGGCACTGATCTCGATCAGACGGCCGGTGAGGTTGCCATCGGCGTCACGTTCAAACTGGCCGTTTTCCGGATCGGGCGTGGTGCTGCCCAGACCGGCGGCGGCCAGGGCGGCGGAGTTGGCGAAGGCCTCGTGCATCATCTGTGTGAGAATGATCATCGGCCGCTCCGGCGCAATGGCGTCGAGTTCGGCCAGGCTCGGCGGTGGCAGCGGGTCGAGCATGGCCGGATCCCAGCCAAAGGCGATGATCCAGGGCGTCAGCCCACGCTGGCCGGCGGCCCGGCGCAGGGTGTCCATGATCTCATCGCGGCTGGCATGGCTCACCCCGCTGACATCGACCGCCGCGCCCAGCTGCGCCGAGGCGAGGGGATGGGTGTGCGGCTCGATCAGGCCGGGTACCAGCGTGCCGCCGAGCAGGTTGACGCGTTTGGCATTCCACGGCGCGGCCGCATCGATCTCGGCCCGGCTGCCGGCGGCGATGATCACACCGTCGCGGACATAGACCGCCTCGACGGTCGCATCGCCCGCCATGGTGCGGATGGTGCCGCCATGGAAAATCTGGTGCTGCGGCGCTGAAGGGGCCCGAAGGGATATACCCCAGGCCAGCAGCAGAAAGGCGAGGGCGGTGACGATCAGTCGTTTCATGGCGAGGCGCTCTTGCTGCGGTGTCAGGCGCCCATGCTAGGGCAATGATCCGCCATGGCCAGAGCTTTCACATCAGACCCAGCGTCTTGAAACTGGCGGTGTTCTCGCGGCCGATCACGAGATGGTCGTGGACGACGATCTCGAAGGGTTTGCAGACCTCGATCAGGGTGCGCGTCATCTCGATATCGGCCCGGCTGGGGGTGGCATCGCCTGAGGGGTGGTTGTGGACGAGTATGATCGCCGAGGCCTCATTGGCCAGGGCCCGCTTGACCACTTCGCGCGGATAGACCGGGGCGTGATCGATCGTTCCGGTGCCGAGGACCTCGTCGCCGATCACCTTGTTCTTGCGATCGAGGAAGAGGACGCGGAACTGTTCGGTGGTGGCGTGTTGCATCGCCGTGCGGCAATAGGCGACCAGCGCCGCCCAGGATGAGATGACGGGCCGGCCGATCACCTGTTCGCGGGCGAGGCGGGCGGACAGCGCCTGAATCAGCTTGAGTTCGGCGGCGCAGCGATCCGAGACGCCATCAATGGTGACGAGTTGTTCGACCGGTGCCGCTGCGACACCGCCGAGATCGCCGAAGCGGGCGATCAGCGCCTTGGCGATCGGTTTGACATCGCGGCGCGGGATGGAGCGGAAGAGGTAGAGTTCCAGCAGCTCATAATCGTGCAGGGCGTCGCCACCCGCCAAGGTTAGTTTCTGGCGCAAGCGCTCGCGGTGACCATCGTTTCGCGCTGCTGGGGCCATGGCGTCAGATGTTGTAGGGGGGCTTGTCGAGGCCCTTGGGCGATTTGGTGAAAATCTCATAGCCGTCGGCGGTGACGCCGAGAGAGTGCTCGAACTGGGCCGAGAGGGATTTGTCACGGGTGACGGCGGTCCAGCCATCATTGAGGACTTTTACATCGGGCCGGCCGAGATTGAGCATGGGCTCGATGGTGAAGAACATGCCTTCCTTGAGCACGATGCCTTCGCCGCGGGTGCCGAAATGCAGCACATTGGGGCTGTCATGGAAGAGCTGTCCGAGGCCGTGGCCGCAGAAATCGCGCACCACCGAGCAGCGGCGTTCCTCGGCATATTCCTGGATGATCGCACCGATCGTGCCCAGGGTGACGCCCGGTTTCACGGCTTCGATTCCCGCCATCAAGGCTTCATAGGTGATGTCGATCAGGCGCTCGGCCTTACGCTTGGGCTCGCCGGCCGTGTACATGCGGCTGGTATCGCCATGCCAACCATCAACGATGACGGTGACGTCGATATTGAGGATGTCGTCATCGCGCAGCGCCTTCGGCCCGGGAATGCCGTGGCAGACGACATGGTTGAGCGAGGTGCACAGCGAATGGCGGTAGCCGCGATAGTGCAGCGTTGCCGGGGTGGCGCCATGGTCGAGGATGAATTCGCGGGTCAACCGGTCGAGATGCTCGGTGGTGACGCCGGCTTTCACTTCCGGCACCAGCATGTCCAGCACCTCGGCGCCCAGCCGTCCGGCCTTGCGCATGCCTTCAAAACCTTCCGCACCGTGCAGCTTGATACGCCCGTCGCGCGGCGACGGGGCGTCATAATCGGCAATGCTGTCATAGGCAGTCGTCAAGGGGCAATCCTCCGGTATTCCCCCCATATAGCCAAAGCGCGCGCCGTTTGAAACGGCGCGCGCTGGGATTACTGGTATTTTATTGCTGGTTATTCGCCGGCGTGGCCGTAGAGATCGCCGAAGAAATCGCCCTCATTCCAGACCGGGCGCTCGTCGCTATCGGCGATTTCGCGCGCGATCAGATAATTGACATTGGCGAATTTGGCGCCCTGGTCGAACAGGACCTCCAGATCACCGTCGAGCTGATCGGTTTGGCGGTGATAGTGGGTGCTCAGGAAGCCCATGAAGCCTTCGCCCTCATCCCAACGGGGATCCGGCGAGGAGAAGCCGGTCATCAGGAAGAGGGACGGCACGCCCTGGCGCACGAAATTATAGTGGTCCGAACGCACGAAGATGGATTGCTCGGGGATCGGATCCGGGCTGACCTCGATATTCATCCGGGCCGCTGCGCGTTCCGCGATCCCGCCGAGACTGGAGTGCTCGCCGCCGAAGGCGAGGACGTCGTTGAACTCATAGACAATGACCGGCATGTCGAGATTGACATTGGCGACGATGGCTTCGGCCGGCACCGTCGGGTTCTTGGCAAAATGCTCCGAACCGAGCAGCCCCTTTTCCTCGCCTGCCAGGGCGACGAACAGGACCGAACGCCGCGGCGTGCCCTCCTGCATGAAGGCGCGCGCGGTCTCCAGCATGATCGAGACGCCGGAGGCATTGTCGACCGCGCCATTGCAGATCGAATCCTCACCGTCATTGGAGCGGCAGCCACCGCGGCCGCGCATATGGTCGTGGACCGTGCCGATATGGTCGAGATGCGCCGAAAGCACGACGATCTCGTCGGCCAGGACCGGATCACTGCCGCGCAGCATGCCGACCACATTGGGTGCGGTGAAGGGTTCGGAGATCGTGCGCTGCTGCATGCTCACAGTGTGTGGCAGCTCGAACCGCGGGAAGGAGGGATCCTCTTCGGCGGACATGGCCGCCCGGACCTCCTCAAGGCTCATCTCAGCGCCCTCGAACAGGCGTGCGCTGAGGGTTGAGCCGACATCGGCTGTCACCTGGATCTGCTCACGGGAGGAGGGGCCGGTGGCTGGCGTCAGGCTGGTGACCGGGAGGCTCGCACTGCCATCCGCGTATTCGCGCATCTGTTCGTCGGACCGGCTGGTCAGAGTGATCATGCCGACGGCGCCATGGGCGGCGGCGACATCGCGCTTGGTATTGGGCGAGAGGTGATGGGCCCGCTCTTCGCTGGGCAGGCCGCCAGGGCCACCATTCACGATGACCACGATCTTGCCGGTGACGTCGAGGCCGGCATAGTCGTCATGATCGCGATTGGGGGCCGACACGCCATAACCGACAAACACCAGCGGTGCGGTGACGGCCGACTCGAGCAGGGCCGGGTTGGTCGAGACATAGACCCCGTCGCCCTGGGCGAAAGTCTCGCCGTCGAGGGTGAAGCTGTTATAGGCCGCGTCGGCGGTGACGTCCTGCAGCGGCACCTGGGCGAAATAGCCGCCATTCTCGCCGGCCGGCTCGAGGCCGAGCAATTGCATTTGTGCCGCGACATAATTGGCGGCGATCTCATAGCCATCCGTGCCGACATCGCGGCCCTGCAGATAGTCGGAGGCGAGGAAGCGGATATGCGCCTCGATATTCTCGGAGCGCACGTCAGGCATGAATGCGGCCGGGGCCTCGGCGGTGTTGTCGGTATTCGGTCCGCAGGCGACGAGCGCGAGACAGGCCAATGCAGGTGCCAGAAACTTCATGAAAGCCTCCCCCAAAAGCGGTGTTGATGTTGGCGCGGACTATAGCGGGCGCGGGTGCGCGCACAATGTGAGCGGATGTTAATTATCCGTGAGACGCAGGCGCGGCCCGGGCGGGCTGGTCGCGTCCGGGGTGGCGGAGCCGTGCATGACAGATGTCACCGGCGATGGGTGACGCCTGTGTCTGCCGGTCGACCGCGGTGCACGGCAAGGTGGGGACATAATCAGCACAGGAACGGACCTCACCATGACCGATTTGAAGCAAGTCATCGATCACGAACGCAAACGCTTCTGCGTGGCTGCGGGCGGCGGTATCTCCCTGCCGGTCGCCGGCGCCCTCTGCTGGATTGCCGGCGGCATTGCCGGCTTCTTTCTGGAGGCGCCCGACTGGGCCTTCGCCGCGGCGGCGGGCTCGGGTTTGATCTTCCCGCTCGGTATCCTGTTGCAGGGCCCCTTGCGCTCGCCCTTCATGAAAGCGAAATCACCGCTCGGGGGCGTCACCATGGCGGCGATCATTGCCATCAACCTGCTCTGGCCGATCCACTTCCTGCTGATCGGCGGCTTCCCGGAGGCGGCACCGCTCAGCCTCGCCATCGGGATGAGCCTGCACTGGCCAATCATCGGCTGGTCCTATGCCAGCCGGGTCAGCCTGGTGCATGCCCTGGTCCGGGTTGCGGCGGTGACGGCGATCTGGATCGCTTTCCCCGAGCTGCGGCTGACAGCCATTCCGTTTGTGGTCGCGGGCCTCTATCTATTGGCCGCTGCAGGCCTGCGCTGGGAAGTGGTACGTTTTCGCGGACAATTGGCGAGCGCGGCCTGAGTGGCAGCCGGGACGAGCGGACAGGTGAGGAGAGATGCCATGATCGAGCGGATGCGCACCTTGCTGTCGCCAAACCGGCCCTGGCTGCATCTGGTCTATCTGGGCTTTTTCTTCTTCGCCTGGCTCTACCAGCCGCCGACCATCGAGCAGGCCCTGGTCGCACTGGCGGCGATGGCGGGCTTTGTCGCTCTCTACATTTTCAGCCTGCGCCGCCGCGACTGGACCGTCTATCTCGGGGCGCTGGCGGCGGGCGTGCTCGGTTACGCCTTCATGCCGGTGACGATTGGCGGCGCGGTCTATCTCGTCTTTGCCGCCGCCATGCTGGGCTGGCTGCCGCACTCCCGGCTTCGCACAGCCGGTCTGGTCACCGTCGCGCTCGCCATCCTCTCCACCGCCTGGCTGATGCAGCAACCGCTTTTCTATGTGATCGCGCTGCTGATCCTGGCCGCAATCGCTGCGGCCGGTGCGGCCATGGGCGCGCGGCGCCAGCGCCAGGAGGCCGAGAGCGAAGCGCGCCAACGCCAGGCTTCGACCCTCGCCGCCGAGGCCGAGCGCCAGCGGATCGCCCGCGATCTGCACGATCTGCTGGGTCATACCCTCTCCGTGGTGACGTTGAAGGCCGATCTGGCCTCACGCCTGTTCGATGCCGACCCGGAGCGGGCTCGCAGCGAGTTGGCGGAAATCCAGTCGATCTCGCGCACGGCCCTGGCCGAGGTGCGCGAAGCGGTCGCCGGTCTGCGTGATCGCAGCCTCGATACCGCCGCCCATGAAGCCCGCCAGCATCTGGAAGCCGCAGGCCTGATGGTCTCGCTGCAGCTGGACGCCGAGGATCTGACGCGGGCGCAGTCGACGGCGCTGGCCATGGTGGTGCGCGAGGCGGCGACCAATATCCTGCGCCATGCCGGCGCCCGTCACGCCACGATCCGGACGGGGCGTGATGCCGATGGTGTCGAACTTGCCATCAGCGATGACGGACGCGGCGGTGCCCGGATCGGCGAAGGCGGGCTGGGCGGGCTGGCGGCGCGTATTGAAGGTCTGTCGGGCCGGTTCTCGGTTGAGGCGACCGCGGCAGGGGCAGGAACCGTGGTCAGCGTCTGGCTGCCTGCTGGCGAAGGAGAGAACCATGCCTAGTCTCGTCCTGGCCGAAGACCAGACCATGCTGCGCGAGGCCCTGGCCGCGCTACTGGGGCTGGAGAGCGATATCGAGATTGTCGGCACGGCCTCCAATGGCCGCGAGGCGCATGATCTGGTTCGCCGTCATGATCCCGATGTCGTGCTCACCGATATCGAAATGCCGGACATGACCGGTCTGGAACTGGCGGCCTTGCTCAAGCGGGAAACTTCGCGAGCGCGGGTCCTGATCGTGACGACCTTCGACCGGCCCGGTTATCTGCGCCGTGCGCTCGAGGCGGGCGTGGCGGGCTTCATCCTCAAGGACGGGCCTTCGACCAATCTCGCCGATGCCGTACGGCGCGTCGCAGCGGGGGAGCGTGTCATTGCGCCGGAACTGGCCGAACGCGCCTGGAGCGAGAACGATCCGCTGAATGATGCCGAGCGGCGTCTGCTGCGCCTGGCTGAAGCCGGGCTGGAAAGCCCGGCCATGGCCGACGCCACGGGTCTGGCACGCGGCACCGTGCGCAATTATCTGCACAGCGCCATCTCCAAGCTCGGAGCGGGCAACCGCATCGAGGCGGCGCGTCTGGCGCGGGAGAAGGGCTGGCTCTAGGGCGCGCTCAGTCCTGCGCCGCCAGTGCCGCGGCGACCGAGGGCAGCACCGAATAGTGCGACTTGAAGATCTCTGTCATCCGCGCCGGCTTGCCGGTGGAGAGCTGGAAGCAGACGGCCTTGGTCAGGGCGCGAAACACCGTCACGCCATCGCTGGGGCGGACGAACTGATAGCGCCGCTCGGCGCGCAGGCGGCCATCGGATTTCGAGATCCAGACCGCACAATCCAGCTCATCGCCCTCGCGGACATGGCCGAGATAATCGGCCTCGGTGCGGATGATGGCGATGCCGCGATCATCGGCTTCGCAGACCTCGCGGGAGAAGCCCTTCGAGGCCCAGTGCGTCCAGGCGGCAGCATCGGCCCATTCCAGATAACGCGCATTATTGGCATGGCCGAAATCATCGATATCGGCAGCCACGACCTTGATACGGTGCACATAAGGCTCGGGCAGGTCCCACTGGAAATCGCTCATCAACTCAGCTCCACACTCATCGGATGGGTAATCGCGATGCCCGCCGGTGTCACCTCGCAGCGATAGGCGAGGATCTCGACCCCGGCCGCATGGGCCGCGCGCAGGGCCTCGCCATAGACCGGGTCGGTATCGTCGGCGGGGCGCAGGCGGGTGCAATCGCTGCGCTGGACGATGAAGAGCTGGACGGCGCGCTCGCCGGCGAGCGCCTTGGCCGAGAGTTCGCCGAGGTGCTTGGTGCCGCGACTGGTGACGCCGTCGGGAAATTCGGCCAGGCCCGTCTGGCGCATCCAGTGGACATTCTTGACCTCGACCCAGCAGGGCGGACGATCCTCGCTCTCGAGCAGGAGATCGATGCGGGAATTCTCACCATATTTCACTTCGCGCCGCAGCGAGGCATAGCCGCCAAGCTCGGTGAGAATGCCGGAATGCACCGCCTCTTCGGCCAGTTCATTGGCGCGGCCGGGCAGGGTCCCGATCAGCGTGTCCTGGGCTTCGACGAGCTCCCAGGTGAATTTCAGTTTGCGCTTGGGATTGTCGGCCCGCGACAACCAGACGCGCAAGCCGGCATCCTTGATCCCCGCCATGGCGCCGGTATTGGCGCAATGTGCCGTCACCACCTCACCATCCGGCAGTTCGACATCGGCGAAGAAGCGCTTGTAGCGCGAGACCAGCCGGCCCTCGATCAGCGGTGTGGCGAATTTCATGGCTTGGCATTCTCCCTTTGCGCCACCTATACCCGAGGCGAACAGGGAAACGAGGTTGAATCTCATGGGCAAGACATCGGGTGTGACGGCGGCCGTGGTGCTGATTGGCGATGAGGTCCTCTCCGGGCGGACCCAGGACAAGAACCTGCAGCAGATCGCGCAATTCCTGGCGCCGCTGGGGATCAATGTCGTGGAATGCCGCACCATTCCCGACGATGCCGAGGTGATCGCCGATACCGTCAACACGCTGCGGGCACGGGTGGATTATGTCTTCACCACCGGCGGCATTGGCCCCACCCATGACGATATCACCGCCGACAGCATTGCCGCCGCCTTCGGCGTGCCGATTGATGTCCGTGCCGATGCGCTTGAAGTGATCGAGCACTGGTATGCCAAGACCAAGACACCGCTGACCGAGAGCCGCAAACGCATGGCGCGCATTCCCGAGAGCGCTTCGCTGATCGTCAATCCGGTCACCGGCGCGCCCGGCTTCCAGATCGGGAATGTCTTCGTGATGGCCGGCGTGCCCTCCATCACCCGCGGCATGCTGGAAGACGTCGCCCATCGCCTGCATGGCGGCGCGGTGACCCGCTCGCGCTCGGTCAAGGCTGACAATCTGCGCGAGGGCGATATCGCCATTCCTCTGGGCGAGATGCAGGCGCGGTATCCGAACGTCTCGATCGGCAGCTATCCGTATTTCCTTGAGGTCAAGGATGGCGAAGTGAAGCGCGGCACCCATCTCGTCGCCCGCGCCACCGATGATGCAGCGCTGGACGCCGTGATCGGCGAGATCGCGGCGCTGGTCGCCGGGCTGGGCTTTGACGGGCGGATCGATCCTCAGGATTGAGGCGCGGCATGCTTCTGCCTTCTGGCGCCAGGATGAACGAAAGCGCCTTGAGATCGCCCCGATCTCGCCTTTCCTCCGATCAATTCATGCGTGCAAATGCTACAGCTGGGAACGGGAAGGGGAGACTGACATGACACGGAATCTGAAGATGGGCAGCGCGCTCGCGGTGCTGGTGGCCGCCACCTCGATACAGTCGGCGCCGATGGCGCTGGCGCAGGACGAGGGTGCCAAGCAGGAAATGCTCGACGCGATCCCGGCCGCCTGCCGCAATCGCGCGCGCGGCCAGGGCGATGAGGATGACATGATCGTCGTGACCGGTACGCGCATTCCGACTGGCGCGGTTCAGGCGGAAGCACCGCAACCGGCACCTCCACCACCACCGCCCCCGCCGCCTCCGCACTCGACGGTGGCACGGGCAGACATGGCCGCGGCGCCGATGGAGCAGAACATGCGCGGCTATGCGCCGCTGCCCATGACCCCGCGCCCGGGCACGGTTGATCGCGAACGCTATGAGCATGTCGAGCTCAACACCGTGCACGCCACCAGCGAAGAGCCGGTCTCGACCTTCTCGATCGATGTCGACACCGCCAGCTATGCTGTCGTGCGCGACTATCTCAATGACTGCACCCTGCCGCCCCAGGATGCGGTGCGGGTTGAGGAGATGGTGAATTATTTTGATTACGACTACGCGCTGCCCGAAAGCATGGACGAGCCGTTTGCGACCCAGGTGCAGGTGACACCCAATCCATGGAATCCGGCGACGCAACTGATGCATGTCTCGGTGCAGGGCTATGAACTGGTGCCGGAAGAGCGTCCGCGCGCCAATCTGGTATTCCTGATCGATGTCTCCGGCTCGATGAATTCGCCCGACAAGCTGCCACTGGCGGTGCAGGCGATGCATTTGCTGGTCGACGAGCTGGATCCCGAGGATACCGTCGCCATCGTCGTCTATGCCGGCGCCGCGGGCGCCGTGCTCGAGCCGACCCAGGCACGCGATGCACGGCAGATCCACGAGGCCCTGGACCGGATGCGGGCCGGTGGTTCCACCGCCGGCGGTGCCGGTCTGGCGCTCGCCTATGATCTCGCTGAACGCAATTTCGATGCGGACGCCGTCAATCGTGTCATGCTTCTGACTGATGGCGATTTCAATGTCGGCGTCACCCAGAATGAGCGTCTGGAAGACTTCGTCGCCCGCAAGCGCGAGAGTGGCATCTATCTCTCTGTCATGGGCTTTGGCCGCGGCAATTATAACGACGCCATGATGCAGACCATCGCCCAGGCCGGTAACGGCACGGCGGCCTATATCGACAGCCGCGCCGAGGCCCGGCGCATGCTGGTCGAGGAAAGTTTCAGTGCGCTCTTCCCGATCGCCAATGACGTCAAGATCCAGGTCGAGTTCAATCCGGCCCGGATCGCTGAGTATCGTCTGATCGGCTATGAGACCCGCATGCTCGAACGGGCCGATTTCAACAATGATGCGGTTGATGCCGGCGAGGTCGGGTCCGGCCATGCCGTGACCGCCATCTACGAGATCGCGGCCCCGGGTTCGGAAGGCGCTCTGCTC